>DATAHU010000099.1:0-16480 GCA_036263015.1 Polyangiaceae bacterium
GCGGACGTCACGATCTCCCAATCGTACGCGGTCGAACTCTGGTACTTCGCAGCCGATGGCACGTTCACGAAGAAGGGCGATTACGTGCTGAAATTCGCGGCCTGCACGGCTGCCAGCTCCGACCCCAAACGCTGCCATTGACGGCTGTCTTGGGAAGGTCGGGGAGCTGGGCAACAACTTGCAGTTCCCAGGTAACGCCTGCGGACAAGCATCAGGTCGATCTGGTCAGCGCTGGGCGCTGACTACCTGCATTGGTTGAAAATTCGCCGCATGTTCGAACGGCGCCCCTTCGAACGAGGCTTTTTACGCGCGTGCACGACGATGCTTGCCGATTCGTGAGCCACAAACACGAGGTCCGGGCATCTGCGCGCGGGTACGTGTGTGAACCAACGGAGGCCCATGAACGGGTACGGGAAGATCGGTGCTTTACCAGGGCCGTCATTGCGACTCTCCGCAGCGCTGTGCGCGGCATTGGCGCAGCTGAGCGCGGTCGGTTGCAGTTCGGGCACGCAAGACCTCGGGGTATCGGGCGCGAATCCTCCACGAGACGACGAAAGCAACGAGCCCCAGGGCGAGTCAGTGCCCGTCGAAACCGACGGAGCAAAGACTCCTCCCGACGTCGCCCTATCGGTGGGAACCGCGAGTCCCTCGTCGACTCCGCCCACTGGCGCCAGCACCGCTGGCACTGACACGACGGACCAGGCCAACTCTGCACCCGCGCTGCCCATCGCCCTGGACTCAGCGCCCGCTAACTATCGCGTCGTGCGCCTCACGCACTCCCAATGGGAGAACAGTGTCCGGCAGCTGTTGCGCTTGGACGCGCCTACCGGTTTCGCCGACAGCTTCACGCCAGATCCATTGGTATCGACCTTCGACAACGATGAAGCCAACTTGGAAGTCGGTAGCAATCTAGAGGCCGACTACGCCGCTGCTGCTGAAGCGCTCGCGACGCAAGTCACGCAGGATGCCGAGCAACTCGCGCGCATAGAGCCAAGCACGGACTCTACGACGTTCGTGCGTTCGTTCGGGCGTCGAGCGTTCCGGCGTTCGCTGACGAGCGACGAGGAAACCCGCTACATGGACCTGTTCGACCAAGGCGTAGTGTTGTCCTCCGAGACCAACTTCTCGAGCGGAGCCGCGCTCGTGATCGAAGCGATGCTACAAGCGCCGCAGTTCTTGTACCGCACGGAGCTCGGTGACGACGCGGCCGCGCTGAACGGCTTCGAAGTCGCGTCCAAGTTGGCGTTCGCCCTCTGGAACACCGCGCCCGACGTCGATTGGCTCGACCGCGCCGAGCAAGGCGAGTTCGACACCGAGGACGGCGTGCGGGCCGTTGCCAGCGAGGCGCTGGATACGACACAGGCCGTCGAGCAGATGCGCCATTACCAGGCTCAACTGTTGCATTTGCCTCGCCTGGCGAACATCGAGAAGGCCGCCGACGTTGAATACGATTCGATGCTGAACCCATCGCTGCAAACTACTGCCGAACTGTTCTTCGACAATCTGTTCACCTCCGGCCTGGGCGTCAAAGACATCTTCAGCTCGACCCGAGCGTACGTCGATCCCCTGCTAGCCAAGCTCTACGGCATCGAAGGCGTGACGGACGGCTGGGCAGAAGTCGACCTCGGTGCGAGCCGCCCCGGCTATTTCACGCAGCTGCCATTCTTGATCTTGCACAGCGTAAACCTGACGCCAGACGCGATCCATCGCGGGGCAGAGTTGCAGGATCGCATCTTGTGCGGGAAGTTGATGGCGCCCTTCGCGGGGCTGCAACTCCCTGCGCGCATGGAGGGCGATACCAATCGCCAGTACATCGCGAACCTCACCGAGAACGGTGAGTGCGCGGGTTGCCACGCGGCCTACATCAACCCGCTAGGCTTCGCGTTCGAAAACTTCGACGGCATGGGCCAAGTGCGCGAGACGGACAACGGCCAACCGGTGAACACCGAGGGCAGCTACCCGTTCACCGAGGGTACGCAGACGTTCGCCGACGCGAGCGAGCTGATGGGAATCCTCGCCAGCGCGGCTCAAACCCACGAATGCTATGTCAAACACCTCGGGGAGTTCTTGCTCGCGCGCACGTTGTCCAACGCGGATGAAGACACGACGACGCTGAAGGCGTTCGCCGAAGACAGTCTTTCGGGCGACTCGATCAAGCAGTTGATCTTGGACTGGGTGTCGAGCCCGTCGTTTCGCACTCGGATTGGAGCCGAAGGATGAAGCCGCAATTCTTTCCCCGTTCCCGAATGCAACGCCGCGCCTTCCTTACCGCAGCGGGCGGCCTCGGCATCGGCTTGCCGTTCCTCGAGGGGCTGCCGGGACGCTCGGCATGGGCCCAGGACGACGATCCGGTCTTCAGCTTGTACCTGTGCACGACGTGCGGCGTCGTTCCAGAGTATTTTTATCCGAGCGCGGAGACGCTGACGAAAGACGGGTTGGCCGCGGATAGTGACCAAGCCATGAGCGTGCTCGCGGACTATGCAGACCGTATGACCCTGGTTCGCCAGGTCCATTACCCCACCGTAAACCGAGGCTGTAGCCACGCGGAGGCCTTTGCCATGTCGCTGACGGGCCTCGAGTGTATGAACACCGGTAGCACCGCGATGGGCGCGGGCCCGTCGATCGACAACATCGTCGCTGGAAGCGTGGGTCTCGGTGTCGACTCGCTCAATCTGTATGCGGGAGTGAAGAGCGGCTACATCAACGAGCGACTGTCGTTTCGCGCGGCAGGCGAGGTCAGATCTGCAGAGAACAATCCCTACCAGGTTTACAAGGATCTGCTGCGCGACACCGGGCAAAGCAGCGCGGCACCGGACGCGGGCGCGATGGTCGACTACGTCACGCAGCGACGCCAGAGCGTAATCGACTCAGTGCGTGAAGAGCTCGGCATCCTGATGGCGCATCCACGACTGAGCGAGCTCGACAAGAAGCGCCTGCAGTTGCACCTGGACACCTTGCGCGACATCGAGCTCGATGCCACGGACATGGCAACGGCTCCCAGTGAGACTCTCGGGTGTTCATCGCTGGCTCTCGAGGAGAGTGACTACAGCGCTGTGTCCGAGACGTATCGGACCTCGGGGATCATCGAGACGGTTGGGGTGCTGCAGATGCGGCTCGCAGCATTTGCTTTTGCCTGTAACCTCAACCGCGTAGCAACGCTGCAGTGGGGGGACGGCACCGACGCGAGCATCTACGACGTGCCCTCGAATAGTCGGAAGTGGGGCATGCACTTCGTGAGTCATCGCAACCAGAGTGATGGCTCCGTCGGAAACGACATGGAGGCGGCGAAGGCTCACCGCGAGATCGATCGAGTGCGCCTCGATTCCTTCAAACGCGGTCTGGATCATTTTTCGGAACTCGGTTTGCTCGATCGTTCGGTGCTGTATTGGACGAATCAGCACGGCGATGGTCCAAGCCACACATTCGTGGACCTGCCAGCCATTCTTGTGGGCAGCGCAGGAGGCAGGTTGCGCACGGGCACGATACTGTCCGGCACGTCTCGCAACAACGATACCTTGCTCAACAGCCTCATGTCGGTGGCTGGAGTCCAAGCCGAAGACTTCATTGGTTCCGGTGAAGTGATCTCCGAACTGCTCGCCTGAGAGCGGTCCAAAAAAGAAGGGCCGCGCGCTCAACCTCAGAGCTGAACCTCGACGACGTCGAGCACGTCGATGTAAACCCACTGCCCTTGGCGGCCAGCCGTCGAGAGCGGTTGCTCGAAGTCGCTCGGACTTGGACTGGCTGCCGAGAGGTCGACCACCAAAGCTCCGTCCGTCCCCGTGCCAGCCATCGGGCGGGCCGTCTCTTGGTTGTTCATGATCTGCAGGCAGTTCGGGTCGTAGGCAGTAAACTCGATGCTACCACCGCCAAGGGCACGCAGCTTGGCTTCGTAGTCCAAGACCCAGACTTCGTGCCCCTCGTTCGAACCGTCGCGCGCGTTGAGGAAGTAGTTGTTGCCGTCCCCATCGGCCGCCGCGACTCCTTCCACGGCCGGCGTGACGCGCAGCCCATATACGTTGTAGCCAGCGCCTGGGGTGTACGAACCGCCTTCGTACCAGAAGTCCTGCTTGCTCTCTTGGTTGCTGGCACCGCCTTGGCGACGCGCACCGCCCTGGTAGTCGTGGCGCAACTCGACGACACCGTAGACATGGATCGAAACGTCGTAAACGGCATCCTCATTGCCGCCGAGAGTGAACATTTCGCTCACTTGCAACACACCATTGGAACAGCCGCGGAGCGGACACTCGAAGGAAGCAGATCCGCCGTCGCATTCGCCGCGATAGAGGTAGCCGTCCAACGTCGACAACAACTCGGCCCCGACGGGTTGGGTGACCGTCGACATGTCGACGCCGGAGTCACCCTTTCCGTCACTCGTCGTGTCGTCAGTGCCCGCGCCGGCCGTGTCGCCGCCAGGCCCGCCTCCAGGCGCGATGGGGTCGATGTGCGGCGCTCCGCCCGTCGGGGTCACAGTTTGCTGTGTAGTGGGGCTCGTGGTCCCGGTGACGCCACTCGTTTCTCCACTAGGACTCGAAGTGTTGGCGCTGCTCGCAGCGTTGGGCAGCGTTGCTGCCTGCATCGGTGCCGGCGTGCTCAGCGATGGCTCAGACATTGGGCCCGACCCTGGGACGCTTGGCTGCGTGCGCGGCTGCGCCATGGTTTCGGTCGTCGGAGCCGTGCTCCCGGTCGAGGGCGCCACGCTGGCGGTCGAGGTTGACGACTCGAACGGTGATTCCCCATCGCACGCGACGAGCAGCAGTAGCGGCGCCAGAAGTCTACGCTCGAACCGACAGCTGAACACCATGGTCATACGACTCCCGCGAGTACGCCGTTGCAGTAGTTGGCATCCCCGAATGACTCCCGCTCGTCCCCGAACAGTCGGAGCAGCGACAACAACAGATCATTGTGGGATTCACCCGAGTACGTGAGGTATCTGCCCGACCGAAGTCCACCACCGTTTCCGCCGAGGAGGAAGGGAGCGTTGTTCTTCTGGTGTGATGGTGGGTCTTGGAGCTCGGAGCCAAAGAAGACGACGCTTTCGTCCAAAAGAGAGTGCCCTCCCATGTCCGTCTCGGACATGCGCTGCAACAGGTACGCGTGTTGCTCCGAGTACCAGGTAGCGATCTGCTCGCACTCGGCAGGGCGAAAGCCGCCGTCGTGCTGATAGAAGTGGTGATGCTCCGAGAGATTGAGCCACGGAAACGTGTGCTTTGCTTCCGTGTCGGACCATTGCAGCGTCGCCACGCCCGTCAGGTCGCAGGCCAAGGCCATCACGAGCATGTCCATGAAGTACTGGCCGACTTTGGGTATGGCGGCGTCCGACGACGTGTCCTTCAGCGAGCCGTCATCTGCCGAGTTGATGCCGCTCCGCGGGTCGTAGTCTGCGGTATCGACCACGGCAGGCGCGGTGCAGCTGGCGTCGGTGCTGGGCTCGACGCTGAGCGCGCGCTCGAGGGTACGAATCTGTTCCAAGTGCTCCTCGAGCTTCTGACGATCACGCGTGCCGAGACTCGCAGCGACGGCCTGATAGCGCCGATCCAAAAAATCGAGCATCGACCGCTTGCTTGCGAGCAAGCTGGGCGTAGACGAGCCATCGGACGAGAGGGAGCCGAACAGTGTGTCCCAAACATCGACAGGATCGATGCGAGGCGGAATCGGACTGAAGTTCGTGTCATCCGCGAACGTCAACGAGTTGATCGGATGCAAACGTCCGTGAGATTTGCCAGTGGCCCAACGCACGGCGAACTCGAGGCTCTTGTACGTCTTGTCCGCCGAGGCTCGAGCCGCGATCACCTGGTCTAGCGAGGGGCCACCCGAGAATTGCTGGTTTCCCGTTTGGGGCGTGCCCGTCAACAAGGCCACGATACCCGACTGATGCTGTTCACCCACTGCGCTTACCATGTCGACGCCATCGATGATCGTCAACTTGTCCTTCAGCGCTTGGAAGGGAGTCAGGATCGGGCTGAGGGTGAAGTCGGTTTCGGTGCCCGATGGCCGCCATTTGTCGAGTACGGTGCCGCCTGGCTGGTAGACCGCGATGAAGCGTTTGGCCAAGGTCGTGGACTCTGCCCGCGCGTCTGGCAGCATCGCTTCCAACCAAGGCAATCCCAGTGCAATGCTGCCCGCGCCACGAAGCAGCGTGCGACGACTCAGACGAAAGGGCTTCATGGCTGTTCCTCGCTATCGGCTTCGGTTCCAAGGTACAGAAAGCCGTCGGTCTGGGTCAGATCGACCAGCAGTTGCGCGACGTTGTGCTTGGATTGGGTAAACGACTGGGTCAGCTGCTCTTGGTTACACAGATCCGCGTCGGCCAGCTCGCGGCCGTAGGCAAACGTCTGCCAGTTCTTGGCGAAGCACATGTAAGTCGCCTCGCTCGCCGCTATCTGCTCAACGAGCTCGACGGGGCCGTCGAACGCCTCGGGGAAGTAGGCCAGCTCACCGCTGGCATCGATGGTCTCGCCGCCTTCTTGATCGCGCCACAATCCCACCGCATCGAAGTTCTCTAGTGCAAAGCCAGGCGGATCCAGAATGGCGTGGCAACCCGCGCAGGCTTCTTCGGCGCTGTGCGCGGTGTAACGCTCGCGCCCGGTCTTGCCGCTGTACGGCTCGGGCGGTTTGACCCGCGCTAGCAGTTCGGGCGGAGGCCGCGGCACGTCGACACACAACAGATGGCTCAGCAAGTACCCGCCGCGGCGCACGGGATTGGTCACGTTGGAAACGGTGGTACCCGTGAGCAGCGCGCCTTGAGTCAACAATCCCAAGCGCTTACCCGGATCCAATTCGACGCGTTGGAACTCGTCGCCTTCCACGCCGGCAAGTCCGTAGAAAGCCGCGAGCTTGGCATTGACGAAAGTGAACGGTGCCGTGAGGGCGGCGTCCCAAGTGCCGTCGCCATCGAACACCACGTGCTCGAGGAAACGCTGTGTTTCTTCGTGCATCAGCGCGCCAATCTCGGGCGAGAAGGAGGGGAAGAGCTCTCGGTCACGACTGAGATCGGTCAAACCGTTGATGGGCAAGTAGTTGTCGAAGAAGTATGCGACGACGCTGCGCGCCTCCGGGGTCTTCACCAGGCGCTCGGCTTGCTGCCGCACCTGGTCATTCGTGCGCAAGAGTCCGTCGTTCGCCGACTGCTGCAATTCGGAATCGGGTGGCCCTGCGGTGAACAGGTAGCTCAAGCGAGATGCCATCTCGAAGTCGGTTGGACGCAAAGCGCCGGCATCATCCATGGCGCCGTGCTCGACGCGATACAGAAAGTCTGGAGACTGCAGGAGTGCCTCCATCACTAGCCCCAGGCTCGCTTCGAATTCCATTTCCCCTCGAGCGGCAGCTTGGAGCTCGAGCAACTCGTCCACTTCGGCGTCATCGAGCGGTCGACGATACGCCGAAGTGGCGAAGCGTTCGATGAACTCGCTTGCGCAGGAGGCTTCGTCTGCCTCTGCGATTGGCAACGTGCACGACGAGTATCGCGAAAGAGCTTCGCCCGACGACAGCGCCGCGCTCGCCATTGCGCTCGCGAGTCTTGCGTACTGTTCGATGAGGAACGCCGAAGTGGGCTGCGCGTTGGCGTCATTTCCGAAACCGTTGCCGACGAGCTCCGCAGGCAGCTGATCGCCCGCATGAGCATCGACCCCCAATAGTGAGGAGACGGTGTTGGAGTACTCGAAGCGCGTCAGGCGGCGCAGCGGCGAGTCCCCCGGGGATCGTGTAGTGCACGCGCTAGTTGGTGACGCTGGGGCGCTGGTGCTGGCTGGCGTTTCGGCTGGTGTCGTCGTGCCGGAAGAGGGCGGCCCGGCCGAGCTCTGGGGAGTCGGTAGGCTGGGCGCCTGTGCGGGCAGCTCGATGAGTCCCGCAGCAGATGGCACTCCAGGATCGATTCCCGCACTGGACGACGCCGAAATACTCGGTGCCGGCGATTCCTCGTGCTGCATCTCCCCAGCCGAAACGCATCCTGGAAGCAACTGGGTCGCGATGCCCCCCGCGGCGTACCAGAGCGCATGCTTGCCAACGCTAGTGCGGCGTTGCCAACGTGCGCTGAAATCCCCTTCGTCCGAGCGAAGCTGGCGCGTCATATGTATTTCACCCTGTGTTTCACTGGAGGGAAGGCTCGCGTTCGCTCCAGACCAGCAACGCCACGCCCGAGCTAGCTACACAGATGCCCGCTGCGTGCAAATTGGGACCACTCGACGCACGCGCGACCCTAATTGATCGAAGATTGCAGGCAGAAGCGATTACTTCTGCACGGGTCTTTAGGGCGTCGCCAATTCGAAACGTCGCACGTTCACTGAGCCGCCCAACGCTTCGGTAGCGAAGTCGAAGATGGCGAAACGGTATCCAAGGAAATACGTCCAGTCGACCTTCATGTCGAAGGTCTCTCCGAGGGGCGTAAACTCGGTGCCATCAGCACTGTAGGAGAATTTCGCCTTCCCGCCGCCCGCGTCGGTTCGGATGTTCGCCTCCACGCGCAGCCAGATCATTCCGCCGCTGATGTCTTCGGCTGCGCTCTCGGAGCCCGCACTACTGGTCGCCCAACTCGAGTCCAGAGTTAGTCCATCGACCGCTACGACCCGGTAAGCCTCGGCGTCCCGCTCGACTCCGATCCAGGCCGTGGAGTCACGGAACGCTGCCAAGCCCGCCACGTCGCCGTCTTGCATTCCCGAGTAGTCGAGCTCGATGGTCGCGGTCGAGGTCGGACCGACCATACGCCGAGTGAGAGTATTGCGCGCCGCATACAAGTCGCCCGTCACCGTCGCTGCCTGCAACGTGAGGCCGTCGCCGATCGCCCACTTGCTGTCGTCCGGTGCGTGGTTCCATTCCCACTCGGGACCCAGTGTGGCACCCGAGAAGGTGTCTACCCGAGGCATGGCTTCAGCATTCGCTGCCCCACACGGCAAGTTCGGGAAGGGATACTCTGCGCCCCACTTGCCGTCGCTCAAGGTTAAGCTGGGCCAGCCATCGCTCCACGTCATTGGAGCCATCACGGGCAAACGACCTGCCGGGTACGAGTCGTTGAACCCAAGGTAGTACCAGTCGCCATTCTGCGTCTCGACGATGCCCCCCTGATGCGGGCTCGCGCCAGCGCCACTTCCGCCGAACGGGACCCGAACCGCGAACGGTCGCAGCTCGTACGGTCCAAAGGGGCCATCGGTCGAGCGCAAGACGTACTCACCGTTGGCGTACTGAGTCGTGAAGATGTAGTAATTGCCGTCAATCTTGTAGAAGCGTGACCCTTCCAGAGGTCCGCCCACATCGTCGGGTGTAGTGAACACCTCGTGCGATTCCTGTTCCCCAAACCCGTCCGCGGTCAGCTTGGCGACGTTGAGAGTATTGTTGCCGTAGGCCACGTACATCGAGTCGTCGTCGTCGATCAGCAACCCGACGTCGTAGTAGCAACCTTGGCTGCTGTGCTTCGTCCAGGGTCCGGCTGCAGACTCCGCGGTGAAGACGTATCCGCCGCCACCGTTGTGCAAGCACCCGATCCAGTAGAAAGTGTGATTGCTCTGTCGGTAACGAAGCGAAGACGCCCAGATGCCGTCGACGTACGCGCGTCCGTCTTCGAGTCGATAGGCAGCCGTGAAGTCTAGCGCTGGCACCGAGTGGCCAACGTACTTCCAGTGAACCAAGTCCGTAGAACTCAGCAGCGGGGCGCCCGGAGAGTGATGGAACGTCGAGGCCGTGTAGTAGTACGTGTCGTCCACCCGAATGACTTCCAAATCGGGCAAGTCCTCCCAGATGAGCGGATTGGTGTAGGTGGTCGCGCAGGTAGCGGGCGGCGTCGGTGTTCCCTCAGCGCCGTCACCGCCTTGGCCCTCGACGGCCATGCCCGCTCCTCCGTCCGCTAACCCCGGGCCCACCGGGGCGGCTCCCGCTGCGCCGTCGTTCGGCGCGCCGCCGCTTTGCGCAGGCAGTCCAATGCCAGGCGAGTCGTTCGGCGCAGTCACTGACATGCTGGGTGAGCTCTGACCGCCCGCTGGCGGAGTCGATGCCGGGTCAGCGACGGGGAGACTAGATGCAGTGCTAGGTCCGTGGCCATTAGGCGCGCTAGGTAAACGCGGCGAGGCTGGCTCGTTGCCATTCGGGTTCCCCATGACGCTCGCTGGGCCGGTTTCGGTCGCCGTGCTCGGCGGCGTTTCGACGCCAGGGTCCGTCGTGTTCGCGGAGCTCGAGCCGTCGCACGCAACCAGCACCCCGCAAACAGGCCAAAGGGCTGCGAATACGGGCGAGAGGCGAAATCGGCTGCGACGGCGGACGGCGCGCCTGTGAGCACGGATCATGGCCACTCCCCGCGAAATCTGAGGCATCGGTATTCTCGGCACACCACCCGAGCTGTGCTCGACGGGTGTCGTTTCCGTCACAAAAAGAGCGCCACAGGCTATCGGACACGCCGCGCTACCCCGTCCGCTGCAAGATACGCCACGCTGCCCGGCCGGCGCGGAACAGCTTTACACGGCGGGCCGCATTTCGGGGCCGAGCGTTAACTAAACACGTCTATCACACGGCCTGAATCTCTTTGGATTGCCCCCTCTCGGCTCCAGCCCTGCAGTCATGCGAGCGGTAACGCTTGGCTCCACGTGGCTGGTGATCGTGGTTCTTGGGGCAAGTTGGCTGACCTCCGCGCTCGGGCTTTCTATCAGCGCACTGCTGTCCCATTGGCACCTCCTGGGCTCGCTCGCCGCGTACGAGCGCCGACGGTTTTTGGCAGAGCGTTTGCCCGGCTTTTGGTATGAGCACGCGTTCGCGTTGCGCCGCGGAAAAGTGAATCCGCGGCGTAAGCTTGGAGTCAAACGAGCAGCGAGCGTCTCTGGGAGGAGACCACTCTATGAACGAAATGGGAGGACGAAAAATCATGAACGAATCGACAACGACGACGCGATCGGGCAACCCCAGCCTTGGCCTGGCACGGGCTGTGAGCGCCTGGGTCGTGGGGGCGCTGAGTGTTACGGCGTGTGGAGCGGATCTTGGGGGTGCGGTCGACGAAGACGTGGACACCCTTGGACAGTCCTTCACCGGTACGATGACGTTCCGAGCTGCAGGTCAAGCAGGGGCGTGCACGCAGGCGCAGAAAGACACCATCAACGGCACTGCGTCCATTGCCTTCGCTAACCTCGCCACTGACGAGATGCTGCGCTGCTTGGCGTACCACGACATCATGCAGACCAATGGTGATTCCGCGGAGGTCATCATGCAACGGATGCGCGAGGCTCTGACCACCCTGGCGACTTGCGAGAACTTGACCGGTGAAGTTGCCCATGCACCGGTCGGAATTCAAAGCGAGCAGGTCGCGTTCGACATCTGGCACTTGGCGCACTATACGCGCGAACAATTGGCAGCGACCTTGTTGCACGAGCTGGCTCACAACAAGGGCTACCGCCACCTTGGTGGCGAAGAATTCTTTTCATCTGTCCCCAAGACGCTGGAGTACTGCAGCGCGTACATGAGCTCGCACAGCTACGAAACCGACGTGGGCTTCGGACGGGTTCCGCGCAGCGATGCGATCTACGTCGGGCGCAACACCGCGTCCACGGTCCTCGGCCCAGTCGGCGGTGAGGGGGGCGGACCCAACTACGATCAGTGTGGACGAGGCACGTTCGCGAGCGGCTTGGTGGGGCGTGCCGGCTCAGTCCAACTCGACAAGTTGGGCCTCAAATGCCGAGGCGCATCTGGGACGGGTTACGATACGGCGCTCACCCAGCGTGGCGGCAATGGTGGCACTAGCTTCAGCGATGCTTGTCCAAGTGGCACGCTGTTGGCGGGCATTTCAGGCGGAGCAAACGACCGCCTCCGCAGGATTCGCGGCTGGTGTATTTCTGTGGCCGATATTGCGCGTAAGGTTAACACGAGCGGCTCGAGCCCCTCCAGCCATGGTGCACCGGATGGCCCCTCGTTCGAAAGATGGTGCCCTGCCGGTCAAGCAATCAAGGGCATTAGAACGCGCAGCGGTTCAGCGGTCGATAACCTCGTTCTTGAATGCGAGGACATCAGCTCAACGAAGATCCAATACATGACCACGCTCGGGCAGTATGGCACCGCCACGGATGCTGTTTACTTGGAACGCTGTCCGCGTTCTTCGGTCATGAACCACCTGTTTGGCGCATCGGGAGCTGAACTCGATCGGCTTGGGGGAGAATGCCGCCAAGTCGCGACCGAGGGCGATCACCTCAAACTACTCGGTATTGACGCGTCACTGCCTGCTCGTGGCGGTTACGGTGGGGACGATTTTTCAAACGACTCGTGTCCACAGGGCGCGGCCCTCGTCGGATTGAACCTGCGTTCGGCCGAACACATCGTTGCGATCCAGGGTGTCTGTGCGGACGTAGCGGCGTGGTCGGGTACTGGAGCGCAGCCCGCGCTGACGACTCTCGCGCAACACGGTGGCACTCGCGGCAGCTCCGCCTCCGTGACATGCGGTCGTGGTGGGTTCATCTCGGGATGGCAGATTTCAGAGGGCATCGACAACAGCCTTCGCGTCTTCGGGCTCGAGCCGCGCTGCATCTACCCGGGTTCCTGAACGGTCTCTTCGAGATTGCGACAACGAGAACGCGCCGCATGACGAACTGCAAGTGCTTGCCAGAGTCATGCGGCGCGCGGGCTGTTGCCTTTCCTTATTCGATCACGAAGCGCGTCCCGAGACTCATGAAGGTGTTGAGAGTCGGATCTTCCTGGCAGACATCGCGTAGGCGCATGGGATCGCTGGCCCGGTCGCCGGCGCCCTCTGCGTAATAGGCGTAGTAGGCCCGAGCCATGGTACACCACGTGTTTCGGGTAAACGCGCGGACGCGCTTGGCCTGCACTTCGGTCAACGTCCCGTCAGTGAGCCGCGCTCGGGCTTGGTCGATGTTGTCACGCAGTTGGAACATCATGCTGCGCGGGACACGCAGTGCCCATTTGCACTCATTGATCTGGTAGTCGCTCAAGGGCCGCGTGCACGACGTGATCTCGTAAGCACGGGGAATTGCCGCCATCGCTTCGTGCAGTGCGCGCAGTGGTGCACCCGCCGTGCCGTACGCTAGGTCGAAGTGCTCGTTGATCGCATCGCTCGTCGTTTGCGAGCTCTGCCCCATCGTGCGCAGCATCAGGTACGTGTCGAGCAAGCCATCCGGCATGCCGCGGGACATCGTGGCCGCACGCAAGAGTGGGTCCATGCGCGCGAACGGGTCAGGGACTCCCGGCGCGTTGTTGTTGTACTTGGCGCAGTACGGTGAGTACAGCGGCTCGTAGCTCTCCCGCGGATCCTCTCCCCTGGACGCCAGCTTGCAGTTGAATACGGATGAATGCCCGGGGCCTGCCTCGAACATCACGCTCATCGACGTGGGCCATTCGTCCCACAGGCGGTGGTAACCCGAAGGCGTCACGAACGCGCGGAAGTCTTCGATGATTTCGCGCAGCGCAGGATTGTTGTACATGTCGAGCGGCGTCCCGGTGTCCCACGAGTGGGAGTGCTCGAAGGTTAGACCGCCGAGTCCCAGGCCCATGGCCTCAGTGGCTGCGTTCGCAATCCCGCGGTAACCGAACGAGGGTGGCGCAAACATGCCGTACGTCGCGTCGATCAAATACGTCCACCCGAGGTAGGCGCGGCTGCCCATCTTGGTCTTCCAAGCGTTGAGCTGCTGCCGCCCTACGGCGGACGGGTTGGTGGTGCCCCAGTCCATGATGTCGAACGTGACCATCGGCGTCAACTTGGGGTGAATGGGTTGGTTGGGCGGGAAGGAGTAGTCTGCGTAGGCTAACCCCGTGACGAACGGGGAGCGTCCAGGCGGCGGGATAACGCTAGACATCTGGGTCGCGACGCGATTGTAGAAATCGAACACGTATTCACTGGCCTCACCCGAGAAGAATTGCTCCGGTGGATAGTTCGGGTTTACTAGCCCGCGCCCGAGCGCACTTTGATAGTTGCAATCGTTGGGGTCGAAGACCCCATCGCTGCCGCGCGGCAACACGTTTGCATCAAGCGGGCTGAGTGAGAAGGCACCGTTCTTGACGGTCGGCATCTGGGCTCCGGCAGCGCTCGCGAGATAGGCCTCATCGCTCACACTCGCGGCGTACTGGCGGGCAAAGTCAGTGATCTGCGCGCTAAGGTCCGCGCGGCCCAAACACGGGTGATTGGGCGCGACCGTCGAGAACCAGTTCGGGTGAGCCGCGATGTTGTTGTCACGGAAGTTGTAGAGCGCGTGATTGTACGCGGTGTCTTCACCCCCCAGCCGCATCCGTGCAGCCCACTGCACTCGATCCTCGAGCGTGAACGATTCACCCATCGAATCGAGATTGACGTGAAAGAACGGGGTCAGCCAACGGGGGATCCCGGTGTGCCGGTAGCGGAGGTTATGGGTTACCAGCGTCTTCTGGGCGCCGATGGTGACGTTTGGCTTCGTGGTATAGGCGAGCCCCAAGCTGCCCGGCATGTACCAACGCACCTTGAAGAAGCGGTCGAGTACTTCGTAGGCGGCATGCAGCGTACCACGCTGCCCCCACAGTTCCGTTTCCCCCAATGGCCGCGGACCGACCCGTCGCAGCACTGGCTTGTTCTTCGGGAAGCCTGCGCGCTCCTTGAAGTCGAGCACCAGTCGATCCGTCGCGTTCGTGGTTTGGAGTGAGGCCACGTTGCGCGCCTGGTGCTCGGCTCGAGTCGTCGGCTTGGCCGCGACCCGCAAGCCGTACAGCGAAGCGCTGATGCCAGGCGCTCCTGGCGAATTCAAGCGCAAGGTTTGAGCATAGGGTTTGCCAAGATTGAGGCTCGCCGCCCGCGTGCCTGCAATCGCAACATCGGTCCAGACGACGCGATCATCGACCCAGCCCGAGATGCACACCTGTGAACCACAGGGTGCGAACGATGCTGTGATGTGGTGAATGGCTCCGTCTCTTGGAATGTAAGCTCCAGCAACGTCGGGTACCCGCACTGACCCATCAATCCCATCGAACAGCGTGAAGCCAAACGACGTCGAGTTGCCTTGCAGATTGTATGCGACCATATCGACGCCAGCGGGCCCCCCAGTAACCCGCGTCAGCGACAAGATGTCGGACGCTCCGCACGGTGGGTTGGTGGCGCAGGTCGACGTGTCCTTCATCCAAAGCTCTATGGTACCGCCAGCACCCACGCCGCTGGCGGTAAACAAGTTCTCGTTCTTTGGCACTTCGTAACGCAGCTCTTTCGACGTGGGCATCAGGCTCAACGCGTCCGCATTGGGAAGCCAAGTCACGCTGCTGGGCCCCACCGCTGCTCCCGACTCTTTACCGAGCATCACCACCGCGTTGCCGACGGTTTGGATCAGATAGCCTTCGTCTGGTAGATCGGCTGCACGCAAACCCACATTGCGCGCGAAGGCGGTGTTCCCAACGTAGAATGGGATACTGGTCGCTCCAAGCCCCGCTGGCACTTTGCTTTCCGCATACAGCTCGACCGGGATGTTCTGGACCAGCGCAATGTGCCGCTGCAGTTCGTAGGCCGCTTGCTCTTCTATCCGGGTCGGGTTATCGGGCATGACAATCGCTGCCGAAGCGCCTGCGCCGACGGTAAACGAGCTACTCTTGCGCAAGTTCGTGGTGTAGCCGGGTCGCACTAGAAGCAACGTCGCGCCGTCAGCGGTGCCACTTTGGGCGACGGAATAGCTGGCGCCCGTTCCGCAGGGCCCCGCACAAATGTAGCGTGCGGCGTTGCTCGTCACGCTGCCGAGGTTACCCAACGTGACCGTTGAGCTGTTCTCCACGTAGTACCCCGAGATATCCTCTCTGGGCTGCCCATTCTGGCTCTCAACGCGAGCAAAGAAGTGCTTGGCCCCCACGGGGGCTGAGGGAAAGACCGTACGGTCCACCAGCGTGCCCATGAACTCGATCGTGACGAACGACGAATCCGCCAATCCCGTGTCTTTGTTCCACACGCCGGTCAGCGGAAGGCTCAGCGCCTCACCCAGTTCCTCGACTGCCCCCGGCTCCGTGAAGTCATCTTCACTCGGCGCACCACAGCCTATCAACACGTTAACAAACAGCACCAACCAATAGAGTTTGTATTTCATACTTGAACCACCCATCCGAGGGCAACATCGCATGTGCACCCGGAGGCGTCAACGCGGCCTCAGCGATCGATCCTATTCGGCAGGTCGCCGGATTGTTCTAGGTGTTCGATCGGACTGTCCGCTTTGTGCGATCGGACAACACTGGTATTCGGCCGATTCGGTGAGTGCCTCCAACGCTAGGGCCATTGTGCGATCGCCGCGACTACACGCTTTGCCTTTCACTGAATCAGCTTGTCATGCAGTGGTTGTAAAAAGTTAACCATTGCTCTGGCTAGAGACGTTCGCCTTGCCCGTGCGGGTTCGGGCTTGCATGTCGGCGTGAAAGTCAGCCTACGAAGACCAGGCGTCCGTAAGGCTTGCGTCGCTCGCGCCAACCAGTGATCATGGCCCCATGGGGACTTTGCGATCCGAAGCGTTGAAACACGGGGAACAGGCCTGGGGCGCGAAATACGTGGTGCGCGGCTTCACGCGCTCGCTCG
>DATAHU010000100.1:0-4196 GCA_036263015.1 Polyangiaceae bacterium
TGCCCGTTTACCGGCGGCGCTTGCACGGAAAGTTACCCAACCGCGATACGCGTATCGCTTTGTGAATCGACGACCTCGTCCTTACAGGGCGTAACGCGCCGCCAAGTAGGACTCGAGCCCCGTGACCTCGGCATCCGAGCAAGCCCCATGAACCGCGATCAGCTCGGACAATTCCCCGCGCACCTGCTGAAACTCAGGGGTGGGATTGTAACCGTTTGCACCCACGATGCCATCTTGTCCTGGGGCGTCGACGTTCGTGTCCGCGACCGCCGCCGATTCGAGATAGGCAGACACGCTACCGTCCACTCGGATTTCCAAGCGCTTGCCGACGCGGCGGGTGGCAAGCACGTGCGCCGTGTCATCGACGAAGGTCTCGGGCTCGCCCCCACTCAGGACGTAGACCTCTCCCGATACCTGAGCCACTGCCCGGGTTGAGGTCGTGGGCTTGCTGGAATTCAGAAACAAGGACGGGCCGTCGAAAGGAACATCGCCCGTCTTCTGGTAGATCATGGCGTTGAGCCCTGTTTCTTCGTTGGCGCGAACGACGGCCAGAATCACGAAGTCATCGGTGCCCCAGCGTAATCCCGCATCATCCGCGATGCGGAAGAATTGCGGCGAACCATCGAACGAGACGCTCGGCAAGCCACCGATGCCCGAGGCACCATATGCAGGGGCCTCGCTCGGCTCCGACTGCAGTGCGTCGTGGTCGTGTCCGGACAGATCCGTCCATTCCGCGACGCGTTCACCGGTGGGAACCAGTGAGGTCGGATCGAACCAGAACGCCAGGCGGTCGAGCAACGCGAGCGGGGACACCGCGGCGTCACTTTCGGGGAGGGACGCTTCAACGGGCATCCCTGGCTGTGTGAGCGACGCGTCGAGCGCCGATGTTGAATCGTCGCCCGATGCCGCAGAGCTCGCAGCGGTGCTGGCGTCCGCGAACAGGGTCGTCCCGTTGGTAACGTCACCGCCGGTGTCGTCTGTACCCAGAGCTTCGCCGGTGGGCGACTCGATGGTTGGACTGCTCGGTTCGATCACGCCCTGTGTGGGTCCGCCCGCATCCAGATCCAGCCCCGAAGCAGTGGGCTGCAGAGCTCCGAGCGAAGCGTCGAAGTAGTCGAGAATCGCTGCGAGTCCGGAGTCCTTGTCGAACCCCGCCGGCTCATCACTCTGGGTTCGACTAGTTTCCGCATCGCTGTCGGAACATCCGACGAGCAGTGACACAGCGCCAAGCAGCATCGCTCGAGGAGCCAGCGGTGCCAAAAAGAACGAGCGAAGCGCGAATGAATCGTGCAGGGCGTGACGCAACGGAACCTCCGCACACTGCCTAGCATTTGCGCCAACGAGTTCAATAGCCACGACGTTCACTTACACGTGCGAAACCTTGCAAGCACGTCTGCCTCGACTCACGTTCGGCGCCGCCAACCGAACCAAACGATTGCGCCAAGTGTGCCGAGCAACAAGAGAATCAGACCATCGCTGTTGATCACGTCTGCGTTGGGCAGAAGCTCGAGGATGCCGCTACACGGGTGCTCTTGTGTGCATTCCTTCTTGATGGACGCCACGGCGAAGACGAATTGGAACGCTCCCAGCAACGCCACCGCAGAAACCAGACGATTCAAACGCTCGCCATCGTCGTTGCGTGCCGCGTCGCGGACGTCCGCGACGGTTTGTGCGAGGCGGTCGAGAATCTCTTCCCAGTAGGCGCTACGCGGCTTCGTGCCTCGCACCTTCTCGACCTCATCGTAGAAGGCGCGTTCGGTGTCGTAGCGGAAGATATTGAAGTAAGTGTGCTTCTTGGTTTCGTGGAAGAGAGTTAGCTTGTAGCGCTGAAACTCGTCGAGCACTTCGCGCGCCTGAACGGCTCGGATCGACTTGAAGCGCTCTGGGGTCAGCCCACGGCGCTCCATGGCGCGCACCAGCTTGCCCACGTCGCGCTCGAACGCCCTCACCAGCACCTCATTGTGAAACGACATGATGTGCACCAAAAACAAGTAGGGGCACGTGCCGATGTAGTCGTGCGCGGCCTCGAGACTGCGCGAACTCGAAACCACCTCGAAGATGGATGTCGAGCTGGCATAGATCACGAAGTGCGACGTCTGGTCACCTTGGCCAATCACTGGGTAAATGGGATCCGTCCCATCCTTTACCTCGGAGGTGTCCTGGCGAAGAAAATCGATGATGTTCTGAAAATACCCGGACAGAAAGTAGTAGTCGAGTGCGTGAGCTCCGATCAGCTCCAAGTCCGTCGTGGAGATCTCGTAAGACCGATCATCGCGAGTGCGCCCACCGAAGCAGCCTTCGAAGCCCGTCAACTTGGCGCGCGCTTCGGCCTGCAGCAGTTGGAAGAAGTACGGATCGCGCAACAGGACGACGAGTCTGCGCTCGGGCAGCTCATCCGCGCGCCGTGGGTCACCGCCCGCCTCGACGTACTCGGCCAACCTGCGCTCGAGCAGGAGCTTCTGCCAAAACTGAGAAGCGTACAAGCCTTGGCCCCGGGCACGCTCCGTCAGCTTTAGCGTCTCGAGCAGATCAGCGAGGTGAGCTTCGAATTTCCGCTCGATGTAGTCCCAAAAGCGGTATCCGTTCTCGTGACTCTCGACGCGCACCGCATCGTAGTGCGCTGCGTTCGGCGGACTGTCTTCTGGTAACTTTCCCCGAGCAAGCTCTCGCGTATCCTCCGTCGGGTAGATCAGCTTTTGTAATGCCGATAGCGCGAAGTAGTGCTGATGGTGATGTCGATACTCGAGATCGATCGAGACGTGGTACGACAACGAACCGTTCGAATGCACGAACCAGAACATTCGACAATTGGCTGCTAGACGCAGCTCGTGACCGAATTCGAGGCTGAAGTCGTCTCCCTCGGTCTTCCAACGGATACGCCGCGGGAAGACAATCACGACTTCGTCGTTGAGGTTACCGCTTGTAGAATTAGCTGGCGCAGTGCCCGCGCCTTTCGTGCGTTCACGGTTGGGCGTGTCCACCAAAAAGTCGTCGATGAACAAGTGCCGTTTGCGATCTGCGACGTCGGAGAACAGCGGCTCGATCGCGTCGGCAAGCGCCCGTGTGTCTTGATAGTCGTCCAGGATCGCGCGCCGACGTTCGATGCTCCATTGTTCACCGAAGGCGGCTTCGAGCGCCCGATGTTCGACCAAGAGGGATAAAGTGAGGTGCAGATGACCGGGTTGAGTGCGATCGTTGTTCATCCCGCCCACCCGTCCTCGCGCGACTGCTCGATCAACGCGCGCAATGTGAGGCGTCCACTGTTTACTCCGTGCACCTCCCGCTGGCGCAAGCGCGCCAAGGCCCGAGCGGGATCCAACAAAGCGATCTGCTGTTGTGCGGCGCAGCGTTGCGACAACTCGACGATTTGCGCTTGGGCCTCGCTCGACGTGTCGAGTCCGCGGCCCTTGAGTACGGAGATGGCAAAGAAGCGCTCCAAGTGATCCCGCAATAGGCAAGCCGAGAGGGATGAGCCGCCCGCGCCGAGCACCGAATAGACCAACCCCCTATCGGCTTCTTGATTCTCAGAGAGTGCCGGCTGCACGTAGGCGAAGTCGACGACGCGCGCTCCCAATTTCGCCCAAATCGCAATTCGCTCTATTTGATCGAGCCCCGTGCGCTCGCTGTCGCGCGCGTAGTCTTCGCGGCTCATGCATACCGGGTCGTTCTGTTCGATGAACACGAGCGGACGCGCGTCGCTCTGCCCGGCAAAGACGTAACGTGCCACCTCATCGACGGCTGCCACCAGCGAGCTGAAGTAGCCACGTCGGCGTTGCTGTGGCTGCACATAGATGTAGTTGAGGTTCGAACACAATCTGCCATTGGCCAGCGGAAACGTGATGAAGTTGGCCCCTCCTATCAGATCACCGGCAGAGGTTTCCGCGATCAGCACCAACTCGCGAAATGGGCCGAAACGTTTTACGAGCGCTTGATGTGCGTCACCTTCATTGAGCGCCAAGCACTCGATGAAGCCGCTCAATTCCTCCTTTTCGTTGGGCAGCACGAAGGCCCGATCGTAGCCTTCATAAAACCGCGTCACGATTTCGGAACGGCTCGACAGGGTCACGCGCACGACCAGGCCACGCTGCGTTTCCAGACGCAAGTCCTCGTTGGGCGATGCTTGAGTGCTGCTCGATTGCATTGGACGCTCGGCACTTTACTCCCAAAGCCGTGGGCTTGGCAGGCGCGTCCACGGC
>DATAHU010000101.1:0-8671 GCA_036263015.1 Polyangiaceae bacterium
CCCCCTTCGCCAACGCTTACTGGAACAACCACGAGGACGGCTTGTACGTCGACGTCGTGAGCGGTGAGCCGCTGTTCAGTTCGCGCGACAAGTTCGATTCGGGGACGGGCTGGCCGAGCTTCAGCAAACCGCTCGATCCGAAGAGCCTCGTGGAACACTCCGATTCGAGCTTGGGCGTGACGCGCACGGAAGTCCTTTCCAAGGTTGCCAACTCACACCTGGGACATGTCTTCGACGACGGACCTGCGCCCACGAATCTGCGCTACTGCATCAACTCTGCAGCCCTGCGCTTCATCCCCGTGGATCAGTTGGAGGCCAACGGTTATGCCGCGTACCGCCCGTTGTTCAGTTCACCTGCAGCGCCAACCGTGGTCGCGAGTGACAACGCTTGCGCGGTGCCGGCAGCGGGTGAAGCTGCGGGCTGCGCGACGACCTTCGAGACGGCCTATCTCGCTGGCGGGTGCTTTTGGGGCATGGAAGAGATCTTGCGAAAGATCCCCGGCGTGGTCGAGACCGAGGTCGGGTACACCGGCGGAAGTTCGAAGAACCCGACGTACGAGGACGTCCACACAGGCGCGACGGGGCACGCCGAATCGGTGCGTATCGTGTTCGATCCGAAGAAGCTCAGCTACGAGCAATTGCTCGGCTGGTTCTTCCGGATGCACGATCCAACGACCAAGAATCGGCAAGGCAACGACATCGGCAGTCAGTATCGCTCGGCGATTTTCTACACTTCACCAGAGCAGCAACGGGTCGCTGAAGCGGTCAAGGCGCGCGTCGACCAAAGCAAGAAATGGGGTGATCCCGTGGTCACCGAGATCGTGCCGGCAACGCCGTTCACCCCCGCCGAGGACTACCATCAGGACTATCTGCAGCTACATCCCGATGGCTACAGCTGCCACTACTTGCGTGATTGACAGAGGGCTGCAGTGACGTGACGTAGCGAACGGGGGGCGGGTACCCAACGCCGTTCGCCCCCCTTCAGCCTTGCTCGCGCGGGTTGTGTGCGTGAAGCTTCAGCGCCTCGTGGGTCTGCGTCGCCTGCGGTACAGCAGATACAGCGCAGCGAGCGACAGCGCGCCGTTGGGTTGAACACGTGGGTGGGCGATGCCGCAGCCCGCCGTCGTGTCGTCGATAGGTGAACTGTCGACCGTGAGGGGAGCGGTTGCAGTCGAGGGGCTCGGCGCCGAATCGGAGGTCGCGGCCGGCAAGCTCGCGGTCGCGGGAGGATTCGAGCCGCTTGCGCTTGGTGCAGCTGCAGAGACGTCCATGGGGGCAGCGGTGCTAGAGGTGGGCGGCGTCAACGCCGTGCCGAGCGCCGGCGGCGTCGTGGAGACCGGCTCGCTCGGCTGCATTACCGGCACCGTCGTGCTGGGTGCATTGGCTGGGCTGGGTGCGTTGGCTGAGCTGGGTAAACTGGGCGTGCTGGATGAACTGGGCGCTGCGGCCGGCTCCGAGCCGCCGCAGGCAGTCACCTCGTCAATCTTGCCGTCGCAGTTGTCGTCTGTGCCGTTGCACGACTCACTCGCTCCCGGATGAACTTCAGCGCTCGAGTCGTCGCAATCGTCCGAGTTGTCGGCGTAGCCCGTGACCGAGCCGCAATACAGCATCGATTCAGCACCGGGCTTGCCGAAGCCGTCCGAGTCCGAGTCGGGGTAGAGCGTGCGCGGCTCGGTGCCTTCGTCGACATCGCCGTCACAGTCGTCGTCCTTTTCGTTGCAAACTTCGGTCGCGCCGGGATTGATCGATGCGTCCCCTCCGTTGCAGTCGCCCTTCTCTGCAGCCCAATTCTTGCGCGCGGCGCAGCCCGGCGAGGTTCCCAACTCTTCGCTGCCATAGGCGTCTTCGTCGGCATCCCAGTAGAGAGTGATTCCGTCGCAGCCCCACACCAAGTCGAATTTACCGACAGCGAACGAGTCTCCGCGTGAGCTGAGGTCCCCGTTGGCAGCCAAGGCAGCAACGTAGAACACGGTGCCGCTCGGCTCCGTCGGCGCAGTCCAAGCGACTTGTATCGTCGCTTCATCAGCGCTGGCTTTGATGGGCGAAGTGTGGGTCACGCCATCGCCAGTAGAGTGCGTGGGTTGTCCACTCACGTCCGAGAGAAAGGGATAGTCCAGGTTTTGAATGTAAACCCCCGCCGTCTTCATGCCCGGGGATTGGATGTGCAAGGTGAGGGTGACTAGATCTCCCGGTTGAACGACGGAGGGCTCGAAGTCCATCGACAGCGTTGGCTCCCCCGTTCCCGCATGACACGCATCACAGCTGCCGGTGGCGATGCCGCCTGGTAGCGCGTGTGCGGCAGGACTGAGCAGAACCATCAAACCCGAGAGCGCAGCCAGCAAATACAAGCGAAGGACCAGAGACATGCCGGAGCAAGCGTAACATCCGCTGCCCTCGAGGGCGCACGCCGCGCGAAAGCACCGCCTGGCGCTTGGCATGCGTTGATCGGATGGGTGAGAGCGTCGCCGAAAATGCCAGCCCTGGCGCAGTCGAGTGTGCAGTCGCAGTCGAGTGTGCAGCTCGGTTGCTCTGAACTAGCGATGGGGCCTGATGTGGAGCGACCCGGATCGATGCAGTCAGGTTGTGACGGCGGTGTCACTCGACGAGGTGGGCGCTTCCGAAAGAAAGCGTTCGACCAGGGCAACCGTCAGTGCGGGCAGCTCTTGCATGGGGTAGTGCCCGGAGTCCATCAACGGCACCACCTCCAACTGCGTGCAGAAGGATTGCAGCGCCAGGGTCACGGCAGCAGCGCGCATCGGCGGGATGTCCTGCTCACCGGTTATGGCCAATACCGGGATCTCGACGATTGCACCAGGACTCGGCAAGCCGTCACGAGTGAACAGTGCGACGTAGGCGGCTGCAGCTTCGGGATCTGCCGTGTCGCGCCAGCGCCGCGCTTTGAATTTCGTCCAGCCGGGGGAGAGCCGCGACCCGAAACGTTTTTCGAAGACGGCCAGGCGCGTGGCATCATCGGCGAGCGCCAAGCGTTGGGAAGCGGCGATCATCGCCTCGTCTTTGCCAAACCCGCTCGGCGGTGGTGGCGTCAACAGCACGAGCCGCTGGACCCGCTGCGCCGCGTGCTGTGCGAGGTGAAGCGCGATCAACGCGCTCATCGAGTGCCCTACGAGCGCGAACTGCTGCCAGCCCAACGCGTCTGCGAGCGCGAGCACGTCGGCCGCGGCTTCAACGAGCGTGAACTCGCCAGCGCGGCCTCGCGATCGCCCGTAGCCGCGCAAATCGGTGAAGGCGAAGCTGAAGCTCCCGGTGTCGAGAAATTCGCGCGCCGTGTCCCAGGTCGACGTGTCGCACAACCAGTCGTTCAAAATCACGACCCGATTGGGGCCCGACCCGACCCGTTGATGGCCAAGCGCTTGTTGCGGGCTCTGCGGTTCGTTCGTCGTCAAAACTGCACCGCCCGCATCGAGTTCTTCTCAGCCCTCGAGAGCCTGGAACCACGCTTCGCCGATTGCGTACAGATCGTCCTCGCTGACCGTGTCCCCCTCGGGCACGCCGTTGGCCGCGCCGAAGGTGTAGATGATGCGTCCGACGGGCACGCCATCTTTGAGTACCGTGTACTGATCATCGGCGAGGGCTTGGATGCGATAGGTAACCCCTGCAAGTGTCACGGTCTTGTTCGAAACGTCGGCGCTGGCGCTAGTGCTCATGGCGGCGGGACCTTAGCGGGCCAGGCTCCGGATCGCAATCGCCAGTCGCTTGGCAGCAGCAACGCGCGCCGTTCCGATTGGGTTACGGCGCGCGCCTCGCTCGAGTTGGCAGAGCGGCCCGGATCTGCTCAGTCGTCGCTGAGCGTTGGAGTTTCCCAGTCGACCCACTTCGTCATGTCTGCGGTGGCGACCGGCTGGGGCTCCATGCGCCCATCGGGCGCGTCCTTGCGGGTCAGGTGGGCGCGAATCGCGCGCCGCAACGCATCCTCTTGCTCGGGATAGAACTGGCAGTGGTTGTGGGGATCGTCCGGCCTGCCACCGTGGTACGCCATGCGCTTTTCGACGCCGAGCGCCTTGAAGACCTCGAGGCCCGCCATCGAGGCGCCCTCTTGAGCCACCGCACCCAAGTGACCGATGCGGGAGTTATCCAGCACCAGCAACCCGCGCGGCGCGTACATCGCCACCATGAAGTGCGTGTCGGCAGGAATCGTGTTCGCGCTGCCTTTGTATTTCGAGAAGACGCTGCCGAACCAGCCCTGATCTTCGCTCCAGGCGGAGTCGATCGATTGCGCGGGCTCGTTGTTGTTCGGGCCCGTGGGATTCGTGTTCACGATGCGCAGCGACGCGACGCCGCCCGTGCCGGACTCCTGCGGAATGCCAAGCGCGATGCGTTCATCGAACGCCCCGATCACGAACGCGCCTTTGCCGAGACGTGAACAGCCGGTGATCCCGATGCCCGTGGGATCGACGATGTCGTTGCGGCCTGCGGCCTTTTCGTCGACCAACACATCGATGATGCGGCTGACGGCCCAGCCCCAAGCGAGCAGCGCGCTGGTGCCCAAGTCGCTGCCGTACATCGTTTGGAAGCTCCCGCTACGGCTAGCCTGGCTCGAGATGCCTTCGTAGGTGGAGTTGTTGAGGTTGATCGTGGCGACGCCCTCGTCTTTCAAGATCGCGCCATCGAGGCTGCCGCCATCCAGCCCGATGATGGCCGGCACGGGACCGTCGGTGCCGCCCGGTAAGCTCAAAGACACGCTGAAATCGAGGCTCTTGCCGCCATTCTCCACGTGAACCTTGATCTGGCTCGAACTCACCGAACCAGTTACCGTCTCGGGTTTACTAGGCTTGGTGCCTTCGATGTATTTTTCGACCGCACGCTTGATCTCTGCGCGCCGACAAGCCCATTGAGACTTCTTTGCCATGCTCGAACCGTCGAGCATCTCGAACGGGTTGGGCAGCTTCGAGTTGTTCACGTCCATGGGCTCAGTGACGTCACAGTCTTCACCCACGAACTCTTTGAAGTCGGGATTGTAGATCGCGGAGAAATCGTCGGAGGCGACCGGTGTGCTCCCCATCGTTCCGCCCATGCCGTCGTCACCCGTTGGTCCAGCGCCGCCAGTGGCAGGCTCTTCACTGCTCGACGCGGTAGCGGAGCTCATCGGCTCGCTACTGATGGGCGTGGTTGCCGGTGACGAGCTCGCGGTCGACGGCGTGCTCATCATCGTGGTGGGCGAGGGCAATGCTGGCTGGGTTGGCATTGTCACGGGCGGCATCGAAGCGCCACCGCCACCGCCACCGCCGCCGCTGCCGCCGATCGGGCTGACAGGCCCGGGCGCGGCCGGCGTCGAGAGCGGAGTCGGCGTGGGCGTCGCACTGGTCGGGGGCATGTTGAGCCCTGCGCCCGCCGTATCGGAGTTACTGGGCGCCGCCGACACGCCGGGGGTCGTCGAGTTGTCGTCAGTGGATTGCTTCGAGCCGCAACCCGACGCGAGCGCTAGAGCGGTGAGCGAGCTCAGGAAGGTGCCAAGGGTCCGAATGGGCAAGTGTCGCATGACCGTCTACAGTCCCGAGAGTTCGGATCTGGATCGCCCAAACGTATCGCGTGCCCACACGAACCGCGCGCTGCGACTCTGGCCTTAACCCGTCACCAGCATGGGAAGCAACTTGCAGTACCGACGCAAGTCGCAGCGCGCCACTTTTGTCGTCGGAAGTGACAATTGTTCGCGCAGCGCGGAAGCAAGTTCGCCAGAGCCGCTTCGAGGGCGCGGGGCGCGCTCGAGTTTCGGCCAAGCGCATGCCACCCGGCGCGGCACAGACGATCGGCGCCCAGTTTGCTCAACGGGTTTGTTGTGCTCCAGAGTTACCACTCGCGCGCTAGTGCTTTGTCAGTGTGTTCGTTACGCTGTTCGTATCTTGTCGCGATGGGAGACAGCTGGCGTTCACCCGCACGAGCGCGACGTCGGAACGTTCACTTGTTGCGTGTATGACACGGGAACGCGCGGCGGAAACTCGGCGCGTGGGCGTCGATGCGCTCGGGGTGCCCAGGGCGACGCTGGTGTGCGCTTCGCACACCACTCCTTCCGATGGGCGCGCCGGACCGGTGCAGGCTTGCGGCCATTCGAACGGGAGGCCAGTTGCCTTGCGCCGGCCCAATTTCCAGCTGCCCCGGCGGCTTGCCGGGAGCGTCGCTAACTGTACTTCCGGCGTCTGCTGCGCTACGGGGCACAGCGCATCGATCGCTCGTTTTTGCCGCGGTCGATAGGAACGCCATGCAGTTTGGACACTTCGACGACGACGCTTACGAATACGTGATCACCCGCCCGGACACCCCCCGTCCGTGGAGCAACTATCTCGGCTCGACCGAGTACGGTGCCATCATCACCAATCACGCGGGTGGCTACAGTTTTTACCGAAGCGCACTGAATCATCGCTTCCTGCGTTTCCGCAGCAACTCCGTGCCGCTCGATCAGCCGGGTCGCTATTTCTATCTGCGCGATCAACAGAACGGTGATTACTGGAGTGCGGCATGGCAACCCGTAGGTAAACCCCTCGATCGTTATCAATCGACCTGTCGTCATGGCACGGCCTACACGATCATCACGTCGGCCTACGACGGCATCGAGACCGAGACGACCTACTTCGTGCCGCTCGGGCAGCTCTTCGAATACTGGCGGCTCAAGGTCAAGAACACCAGCTCACGCGTGCGCAAGATCTCGATCTACTCGTTCTGTGAGTTCACCAACCAGGTCAACCTGTTCCAAGATCTCACGAACCTGCAGTACTCGCTGTTCATCGGCAAAGTCGAAATGAAAGACGGCATGTTCAGCATCATGTCGCACCCGAACGAACCGTTCGATCCCAAGAACTTGAGCACCGAGACTGGCCGTTATTGGATGAAGTTCAACGGCGGACCCGTGGTGGGCTTCGAGTCTTTGCGTGAGAACTTCGTTGGTAATTACGGCAACTATGCAACTCCGAAGGCGCTGGTTCACGATGGCGGAAAACTCACGAACTTCGAGACCGCTGGCGAAAACATGGTGGGGGTGCAACAGATCGATCTCGAGCTGCAACCCGGCGAGACGCGCGATCTGAACGTGATGCTCGGCTTGGGCACGCCCGAGTCGCACGGCAACGCCGCCGTCCGCGAATTCAGCGATCCCAAGCGCATCGACCAAGAGCTACAGAAGCTGAAGCAATCGTGGCATTCGCTGCTCGGCTCGATCCGCGTGAAGACGCCGGACAGCGAGTTCGACAGCATGATCAACGTTTGGAACGCCTACAACGCGCTCGTTTGCTACGCTTGGTCTCGCTCGGCTTCGCTACTCTACAACGGCGAACGCGATGGTCTCGGCTTCCGCGACACCGTGCAAGACTTCTTGGGTGTGACGCCGCTGTTGCAAGACAAGATGCGCGAGCGACTCGAGCTGATGTTGACGGGTCAGGTAAACAGTGGCGGGGCGATCCCGGTGATCAAGCCGTTCACGCACAAGCCCGGTTCGGAGCCGACGCCGGCCAAGGAAGTCTACCGCAGTGACGATTCGCTGTGGTTCTTCAACGCGGTGCCGAACTTCGTGGCCGAAGTGGGCGACCTGAGCTTCTACGACAAGGTGTTACCCTACGCCGATCACGGCGAAGCGACCGTGCTTGGCCACTTGCGGCGCGCGCTCGAGTTCAATCTGGAGCGCACCGGCCGCAACGGATTGCCGTGTGGTCTGGCGGCGGACTGGAACGACTGCTGCAAGCTCGGCTACACGGGCGAGAGCGTGATGGTCTCGTTCCAGGTGCGCTTTGGGCTCGGCGTCTACGCCGAGATTGCGCAAAAGCTCGGCAAGCCGAGCGAAGTGCAGTGGGCGCTGAGTGAACGCGACAAGCTCGATCAGGCCATCCAAAAGACGACCTGGGACGGCGAGTGGTTCATTTGGGCGACCGGCGCCGACGGCACGATCTTCGGCAGCAAGCAAGCCGAAGAGGGCAAGATCTACATCAACACCCAGACGTGGGCGGTGCTCAGCGGCGCCGCCACGCCAGCGCAAGCCAAGTCGGCGATGAAAGCCATGAAGGAGCAGCTCGCAACGCCCTATGGGTTAACGCTCTCGGCACCGCCCTTCAAGAACACGCCGCGCAAGGTGATGGACGGCGTGGTTTTCAACGCCGGCATCAAGGAGAACGGAGGCATCTTCAATCATCCGCAGAGTTGGGCCGTGATGGCGGAGTGCCTGCTCGGCAACGGCGATCAAGCTTACGAGTACTACCGCGCGTACATGCCGGCGGCGTACAACACGCGAGCCGAGATTCGCGACACCGAGCCCTACGTGCACACGCAAACGACCTACGCCACGTGCAATCCCCACGCCGGCAAGTCGCGCGTTTCATGGCTCACCGGCACGACCTCGTGGAGCTACCACAGCGCCGTGCAATACATTCTCGGAGTGCGCCCCGAGCTCGACGGTCTACGCATCGACCCGTGCATCCCGTCGCACTGGCCCGGCTTCGAAATCGAACGCGAGTTCCGAGGCAAGCGAATCACGATCAAAGTCACGAACCCGAACAACCTCTGCCGCGGCGTAAAGCGCCTCGAGCTGGGCAATCGAACGATCGAAGGCAATTTGCTACCGGTCAAAGACCTTGCCGATGGTCTTTTGGTCAACGTGGTGCTGGAGAGTTGACCGGTTTGAGCTCGTCGGGCCGCCCTGGGGAGGTCAGCGCCTGTTGCCGTCAGCCCTCCG
>DATAHU010000102.1:0-4954 GCA_036263015.1 Polyangiaceae bacterium
AGAACGCATGAGCGACCTCACCCAGGCGCTGACCTCTTGCCCCACCGGGGTGTGTGAAGAGGCGATGAGCCTGCTGCATTGGCTGCCAAACGAGCTCACGACGGAGCTGAACCCGGAGACCTTCGTCAAGCTCGCTAGCGACTTTCGGCAAAGGTTGCCAGTCAGGTTGGATGCGCTTCGGATCCTCGGCAGCATTGGACGCACCAAACCACTGACTCCGCGCACCCGCGAGGCTCTGCTTGCGATAGCTCGAGAAAGCAATCGCGAGCTATCACGCGATGCCAGCCGTGCGTTGGCCACGGATCTCGGCTTCTCGCGCGAGCTCGTGCTCGCTGAGTTAGCGAAGCCAAAGCCCGCTGCTCGAGCTTTGCTCGAACGCCTTGCTCGTGTCGCAACCCCAGCGGACTTTCCCGTCCTAGTGCAGCAGATGCAACTCTTCGCGGCAAAGCCCGGGGATGAAACCGATGCGCTGATCGATGCTGTCGCGCGCATACCCGGGGTGGAGGCGGAGGCGCCACTGCTGAACTGGTTCGATGCCTATCCAGAGCTCAGGCGACGCATCGGGCTACGTCTGATGGTTCGCCCGAATCTCCAAGCGGCGACGAAGGCCCGTCTCGCCGCGGCGACCGACCCGGACGTGCATTTGCTCGTCAGCGTGCTCGGCGGTGCTCCAGACGCCTTGGCCGAGCTGCAAGCAGTGCTCGCTGAGGGTGAACCCGCCCAACGTCAGTTCGCGGCTTTTCTAGCCGGTCTGTGGCGCGACCCAGGGACTACGCCACAGTTGTGGTCTCTGGTGAATTTCCGTGACGACCGGTTCTATCCGAACGACGAACTCGTCCGCCACGCCGCAATGAGTGCCCTGTTGTGGATCGCGCTCGACGAACTGGTCGCCGCTAGGACGTCTCAGGGCGGATAGGGCGAGCCCGTGGAATTCGATTCAGGAACCACCAAAAACAGCGATTGCTTGCAGACGCAACCAGGCCATCAGTTTAGCGGAGATCCCCGGCTCCATAGACAGGCTCCCGTCGCTATGCACTCGGATTCAACTGACCCAGTCACATGCGTTCTGCCAAGAGCACCCGGAAAGCCTTCCGCAAGACTCAGCGCTGTTGGCGAGACATGGACTGGATGTATTGAGAATGCACTTCTCCGTCTCGCACCCCATTGAGGCGAGTCCAGCCCCGCACGCCAACGCTTTCAGTGTCCAGAAAGCGAAACGGGCGGCGATGCGCGCATTCATGAGTGTCAGCGTATTACCTCAGTGCACGATTGGGGCACGTGCGCTGCTAACCGTAGTGCCCAAAGTGCAACAGGGCGAAGCGCTGGAGCAGGTGTTGCCCATCCGAGACGAAGCGCGAGTCCCCGCTGCTTGCTGGGCGGGCCGCCCTGTCGATCAGCTCGTACCGACGAAGAAGCCGGCGTGAGCGTGGGGTTTGCGTCGGGCCCTCTTCGGGAACGGCGAACAAACTGAAGTCGACGGACGATAACCGCGTACGAAAGCCGCGGCCCTTGCTTGGCGCGGCAGCGGAAAGCGCTGCCGCCGCTCAGCGCGCCGTTGCGACGCCCAAAGGCGCAACACTGCGGGTTGGACGAGGATTTTGGCGTGCGAGCCGCCCACGGGCCCTGCACTCCGTCACTAGCCTCGAGTACGTCAAACCCCGGCGCCCGCGCGTTGCGGGGCGACGCGCCCTCCCCAATTCGACGTCGGGCTGCTACAACAAAAGCAATGACTCTCATTGCACGGGTGCAGAACGGACGTCTCGTCCTCGACGAGCCAACGACGTTGCCTGAGGGCCAGGTGGTGCAGCTGGCGATCGTCGACAACCCGATGGACGCGACTGAGCGCGCCGAACTTGTTGCCGCGATTGAAGAAGCAGAGCAAGACATTGATGCGGGGCGCGTCGTTGACGAAGCCGAGGTGTGGGCACGGCTCAAGGCGATCGCGTGAAGCTGAAGTTTGCGCAGCGCGCGTTGAACGAAATTGAGCGAGGCAAGCGCCAGTGGCTAGCGCGCAGAGACAAGAACCCTGAGCTCTTCGCCGAGGAGTTGGTCGAAGCCTTCGAGAACATCAAGGCGGTGCCTGCTTTTGGGAGTCCGACGGAGCTCGTTTCAAGGGGGCAACTGGTACGACGTGTCGAGATGCGAAAGACGAAGTACCAGGTCTATTACAGGCAGCACTCCGACGATTTGGTCTACGTCTTGTCGGTGTGGGGCGGTCGTCGCGGAACCAAGCCAAATCTGAAGTGAGCCAGGCAGGTTTACTTCCTGGTCAGCCGCGGGCTTTGGCTATACAGCTAGCTTCGCTCGGTAAAATTAACCCGTGGGCGGCCCCCCTTCTCAGCAGTCAGTCAGCGACACGGCCAAGGATGCCCGGGCGAGTGCTTCGGTTGCCGCACCCAACCTAGAAGCACAGTGCGCCGCGAGTGCCGCAGCCCGGTCGCCGCCCAGTGTGCGCCCTGAGAGCGGGCCCAGTTCAAGCGCTCAGTCCACGCCCTCGGTCAAAGGCAGAAGCCGAGAGTCTTCGAGCGCCGCAACGCGATGGCCCATGCCAGACATGTATTCTCGATTGGTGGCGAATGCCATGAACGAAGCAACGCTCGACTGACGCACGAGCATCGCAGCGTCCCAGCGCTCATCAGTAGGTCCAATCAGGAATTGCCCGCCCTTTCCGTAGAAGAGCACTTCGCCTCCGGCCTTCTGCAGATGCGGCAGAGTGTGTTCCATGTACAAGCGATACGCCGCTTCGCCTGAAATCGCCGTGGCGGGCGCGAGCTCGGGCGTCGACGAATAGTCTGCAATCTGCCGGAACCGCAGCAGGTTCAGCATCACTACGGGTCCCGAGATACCGCGACCGAAAAAAGCTCGCCCGGCTTCTTGTGTGGGCTCCAGGTACGATCGGTTTGGCAGATTGTTCATGCAGGGATGCATAGCGCGAAGGCGGCCCTGTGCCGGGCCCAAAGTTGCACGGCTCGCGGCGAATCGCACAAACGGTCAGATCGCCGTGCTCCAATGCCCGTACCCTGCTCGCGACAACAAGGAGGATCCGATGAGCACGAGCTACAGAGCAACTTGGGAAACCTACGTCGAAGCTTTGGAAAGTCAGCTCCAGCGAGAACAAGCGGGAGCTATTCGGCCGCTGCCTCGCGGGCCGCTGCGTCTACACTGACCCGTTGACGCGCGCCGAGGGCTGGGACGAGCTCGTGCAGTACATGGCAGCCTTTCACCAGCAAGTCCCTGGCGGTCACTTCGTCACGGAGCAATTCATCGCCCACCACGGCAAAAGCATGGCACGTTGGACGATGCGCAATGCCGACGGCACCACGATCGGCGATGGCGTCAGTTATGGCGAATACGATGACGATGGGCGGCTGACGAGCATGACCGGTTTCTTCGAAACACCCGAGAACTGAAGCTTGAGCTACTATCTCGAACGGATTCAACACGGTGTCGAATACATCGAGGCGCGGCTTCATGACGATCTCGAGCTCGATCGCGTCGCAAAAGAAGCAGGGCTTAGCCAATGGCATTTTCAACGCATCTTCAAGTCGCTCACCGGCGAAACACTGAAGACGTACATCCGCTCGCGTCGCTTCGCGAAGTCACTCGAGTTGTTGTCGTCGACCGACTTGCGCGTTCTCGACATCGCGCTGCGCTCTGGCTTTGAATCGCAGGAAGCATTTGCGCGAGCCTTCAAGAAGGCGTTCGGCATGACGGCACAGCACTATCGCAAGCTGGGCAAGCGCAACCTGTTCGTGAGGAAACCCCAATTCGACGCGGAGTACCTGACACACCTCCACCACAACGTTTCGTTGGAGCCAGCAGTGCACTTCCAACGGCAAATGACTCTCGTGGGCCTGCGAACGCAGTTCTTCGGAGTGGACTCGGAGAAAAACAACATCGGCGCTCGTCTACCGCCATTGTGGCAGGCGTTCCTCGAGCGCATGCCAGAGATCGCAGGGCGAGTGCCGGGCGTCTGCTACGGCGTCGTTCGTCAAGAGCAGCACGATAGCGATCAACTGGAGTACCACGCCGCAACCGAGGTAACAGGAGACGCGCAGCCTCCGGCCGGCATGGTCGCGTTGGTCGTCCCCGCCGCACGCTATGCGATGCTTGAGCACAAGGGGCCCGCCCAACAGATTGATCACACGGTGAGCTACGCCTATTCGACGTGGCTTGCGCAGTCTGAGAATGCCTACAGGCACACTGGCGGCCCCGACCTCGAGATTTACGGCGCAGCTTATCATCCGACGAACGCGACGTCAGTGATGCATTACGCGCTGCCCGTCGGATGATTCGCCCTGGACTTTGCCGGTGGCCCCGCGGGCGAGGCCGAGCCAACGAGATCCGAATTGGATCGGTGGCTCGCAGCGAGCGCCCTACTCGTCGAGTAGTGATTTGTCGTGAATCGCGGGCTTGCCGCCCAGCCTCACGGGCGGACGCACCGGGGGGTGTGCTTTAGGCGTGTGCTTTGGCGGGGGCGCGTCACAACTGTCGCCGTCGGTGGCTTTGTCCGGCGCGGCAGGTGACTGCGCACCGGGCCAGCTCTTGTTTCGTTCGCTGGCCGCCGCGTGCTGTCCGGCGTTGGGTCCCGAAGCACCGTTCACCGCGGACACGCCGTCTGCGTTGGGGTCATCGGCACGAACGACGGGTGGCGCTCCAGGTTGCACAGCAGGGGTCACAACGGCGCTATCACGGGGTGGTTGCACTTTCGTAGCTTCGGCCAGCGGAGCCCGCCCGATCTCGACGTTGCTCACCGTCGCGTCTGGCTCGTGCCGCGAACACGCTGCCAGCGACAGCAGGGCTCCCATCGCAACTGTTACTGGTTTGATGTCGCGCAGCTGCGGCTTACGAAACACGATGTTCCCCGACTCGTCGCGCAGGTAACTCACGCACAGGTCCGGATTGCGGGTGCGGAGCACGCGCTCGGCTTGCGCCTCAGTGAGCGCCGAGAGAT
>DATAHU010000103.1:0-24215 GCA_036263015.1 Polyangiaceae bacterium
TCGTCGTCACCCATCGACTAGGTTTGATCAAACCTGGCTCGATCTGTCGATCCCTTTTCGACCGACTATTCGTCGTTTTGATCAGGCGGCCGCCAATGGTCGGCGCGGCGCACCGCTTTGACATCGATGCCATCGAGCAACATGGCTAGTGCGGTCGCATCGATCGCTGCGTGCGAGCCGTCCGCCGACGTCGCTGGGATCCGGAACCGACCGCGCTCGAGACGCTTGTAGTACAGCACGAAGCCGCCGCGGTCCCAGAACAAGATCTTGCAGCGGTTGCGCTGCTTACCGACGAAGATGAACAGGTGCCCGCCGAAGAGGTCTTGCTTCCACTGCATTCTGACGATGCCAGCGAGACCGTCGTGGCCTCGTCGCATGTCGACGGGTTCGGTCGCGATCCAAAGTCGCACGCTGGGGGGCAGCGTCAGCATCAGCCCTGCAGTGCACGAACGAGGCGCGCCACATACTCGACGTCGGCGCCTACCTCAACCCGTACAACCGCGCCGTTGCGTAGCACGACCTCAACTCCTGCCGTCTGCGCTGGGCCCGACGCGACCTGCACAGGTAGAAACATCGGAGCTCGTGCCGACTTCGCCTTGCTCAAGTGGTAGTTGAGCGTGCTCTCGTTGACGTCGTACTTGGCAGCCAACGCAGGGCGAGTCTGCCCCCCGCGCCGGTATTCTGCGCATACTTCCTTCCAGAACTGCTCGTCACGCCGGAGATGCCGCATGTTGGGCGGTACCTTCGACGACAAGGCCGCCGCGCTCAACCCGTGTACTTGGCGCTACGGTTACAGAAGTTCTGGAAAGAAGTGTGCGGCGGAGTATCGGCGCGGAGGGCAAACACGCCAGCGCTGGCCGCCAAGTACGCCGTCAATGAGAGCACACTCAACTACCACCTGAGCAAGGAGAAGTCGGGAAGTCGATGCGAGCCCCGATCGAGTTTGTGTGACCTAGCGGCTACAAGTCAAATCTCCGCCCCCGGTGAGCCGTCACTGATGATGTCGACGCCAGCGGCCACGCACGCAGACCTATAGTCGTCGTGCAGCGCCGCGACGACCTCCCGAACTGCAGTCGCCGAACCGAGCCGCTGAATCGCCGCGGCGAGGAGCCGATGCCTCACTTGTCGGGACCGAGTGAGGGCAAGTGGTCCGTCACGACTGACTCGCTTGAAGTGTGCAACGGCCGCCGCAGGGGAGCACAGTCGGTAGCACCGGTATAGCGATGTGGCCGCCGTCCGTCTCGAGCGCGTACGTCCACCCCTCGTGTGCATAGTTAGTGCGCGCTTTCGCCTTCGCGTGGCCGTACTTGTTGCCCACGCCGAACGAGTACGCGAGCGTTGACTCCACGAGCGGACGCGGGATCGGGTTCCCGATGTGGCTTGAGCCATGGTGCGTTGCGACAAGCCCAAGATGCGGGCGATGGCAGTGCGCTGGGATGGGCACGCAGTTGAACTCAGCGTCGGCTGGCGACACGATGAGCTCACCGTCCAGCGTGACAAAGATTGCGATGCCGGAATCGTTCTTGGACTTACCGTTGCAGCGGACGAGCGTAAGGTCGCCGGTCGAGAAAGATGTTCCCGCCCATTTGAGAAGCGACCCCGTCGCCGTGAGGGACGCCGCAAACTTGGCCGTCCGCGCGCCGAACGATTGGTTTGGCGCGATCCATTTCGTGCTCGGGCCCAGGGCTTGTTTCGTGCCTGAGAACCAGTGGTCGAAGTCCCAATGCGAGAGGATGATCGAGGGGCGCGGGCAAAATTGGAGCGAGACGGGCGGAGAACGCTTTGGTGGGTAGGTCCTGGCGTTCCAGAGGCAGCCGCCTCCGAAATCGAAGTAGACGAGCGGGCGGCCGTCCGCTGCGCATAGAGCGTTCGCGTTGCCCTGGCCAACGTCGTAGACGCAAAATACCGCGGCTTGAGGCTCACCGAGAGCATCCGCCAGCTCCTGGTCACTCGCGTCGGGCAAGCGGTCGAGTGTGAACAGCTTCTTGAGATCCACGGCGACGTCATCCGCAACCGGTCCCTTCAGCATGAGGTTTGTGATTGCCGGCGGCAGAACGTCGAGATCTCGGTAGAGTTCCGCGACGAAGGTCCCGCTCGGACCGAGCTCGATCCGATGCCACGTTCCCTCGCCGAGTTCGTCGTGATCAATCTCGAACGCGATCTGAGCCGTGGGCAGGAGCGATGGCTGCTCTTCGAGCGCGGCGAACCTGTAACCAGCGTTGAGGAACTGCAGCGCCTTCGTCTCTGGAATGACGTCGAGCACCACCACCCGTCGGTTCTTGTCGGTCTCGGTGGCTACGTCGTCGTTGGTCTCGACGTAGCCAAGCAAAGGTTGCTGCTGCCAGTAGTCAGCCCAATTTTCGGATTCCGGCTCATGCATTTTCTTCTCCCTCTAGGCGTGCGTACGGCGATTCGCCCTTACAGCTCGAGCGAGTACTCGTAGAACAGCCTGTCGACGACGAGACTGGTGTTGAATTCTTTGCGCTGAGATGCCGAGAGGCTCCCGAGCTGGGTTGGGGTGGGCGGGTGCATGCGGGGATCGGAGAAGACAACGCGGCCACCTGTTTTCTCACGCAAGCGCTTCACGAGGGGTGGGAACGGCATGTTCATCCAGCGATTCTTTTCGGCTTGCTCCTTGAAAACAGGGACGAACGCGACAAGGTCTTCATTCGTCATTTGCTCGAGGCCAAGGGCGCGGAGTGTCGCGTTGTGGCTGCCGTGGTGCCCCACTTTGTAAAACACCGCGTTCTCGAGCAGATCCGGCCCCGTGACGTTGCGGGTCGAGCCGCCGTCTTTCACTTTCCAGCTTGTGTCTTGCCACGAGAGCCAGTTACCCACCTGCGCGTCGGCCGCGAAAAGCAACACCTTCCGGCTCTCTTCGACCTCGAACGCGACGACGAGGCATGTGTTGTTGGTGTGGCTGTCCAGGTTTAGCGCGAGGGTTTCGGCTGCGCTGGTCCAATCGAGATCGATGCGACGCGAGACCGCGGACGGATCGTCCCAGGTTGTCTGGATGAGCTCCTGGAGCTTCTCCGGCGGCGCGGCGCCATGCTTCAGGTAGAAGCCCAACCCCGCATCAAAAGGACAATCGGCGCCGCCATCTGCCATGCCGGCACCCGCGCCGAATCGAGCAAACGCTGCCGCAAGGTTGTCTGCGGCTTGAACGTCGGAAGCGAGCTCGTAGACCTCCTTGCCCCTCTTGGTCGGACTGCTTCGCTTCAAGCGGCCTTCGTCCTGTGGAGGGCCAAGGATATACGCGCGAACACCGGAGACACCGCGGAGCCCCATCGGCGCCTTCTCCGGATAACAATACCGGGTCTTCACACCCCGTCGTTTTCCCAGGTACTCGAACGCCGCTTGCGTTTTCCCCACCTTCTTCGCCGCGGCGCCGAGGTTGTGCAGATCGGTCATGTCGCCTACGCCAAAGAATTGAAGCACTGAGAGGACGCGCTCCTTCCGCGCGACGGCAAGGGGCTCGGCGCTTTGGTCGAGTGCAACGGCAGCGGCCTGAAGTGCTGCGAGCTTTGCTGCGCGCTCTCGACGAAGCTTTCGCCCCAGCACGTTCTCCGGATCCTCCGTCCATGCGTACCAGACTTCTGCAATCGTGAGATTGTCAAAGGCGGCTTGTGCCTGGTCGACTGAAAAACCGGACGCGTGATCCCAGTGCTCGTGGGTCATGATCACTAGATCCAGGTGGCCACCACATTCTTTGGCGATGTCGGCGACGACTGTCGCCATCGTGGCTTGCGGATTCGGGGCGACCGTAATGACCCCGCAGTCGATCAAGATGTTGAAGCTGCCTCCGTCGTCTTTGGGGAAGCGGACCAAGAAGCAGTCGCCGAGCCCGTGCCGATACATGCGAATACGTGCCGTGGTCATGGCTACCCTTCACCATGGAGGAGGCAAAGCGGCTCGTCCTTCAGATTGGCGGCGAGTCCAGCCCCGAAGTACGTGGTACGAAGCGAGGCCCCCTGGTCGTCGCGCCGCTTCCAGTATGCGCGTATTTCCTCGAGGCGCTCCCCGCTGTCGATAGGTCGCACGATGGAATAGCGGAGACTCGGGCGCTCTCCCTCGAGGTCGAAGATGAGCGTGGCGCCGCCGCGGAACTCGAAGTCGCCCAATTCGGGATGCTCGGGGTCGATCGGCAAGTTCCGAGTTTGGGTCAGGATCATGACAAGCTGTTTCTTAATTGTTCTGCTGGAGGTCACTCGCAGCGCCGGGCGCAAGGCGTGAACCTCGAACCTGGCGATGCCGTTCTCGTTCACGATCATTCCAGGAAGGCCCGAGGTTGGTGCGATGTTCAGCCCCGTCACGCGATTGAAATGCGGCCGTTGCGAAGCGTCGGAAACATCTGACATGGCTGCCTCCAGGTGTTCGTGTGTTTCCAATCTCGCGTCGCGGAGCAGGGCGAAGAGCACACGTCGGTCCCGAATGTACAGCGACTCACTGATCCTCGGCCGAATCCGTTCTACGACCTCCGTGAGTGCGTTCCATCCGTCGTGATCGACTTTGTGCACGAACGGCCATCGGAGCTGTTCCTCCGACAGCGTCCGCAGTCCCTTTGGGACGATGCCCCACCGACGAAACGATTCGATGAGCGCGGTGCGGTAGCCGTTCGGGTCCTCGATTTGCATGTCGAAGTCTGCGGTAATAAGCGCGCGCAGATAGTCGCCGAAGGTCATGTCGACGGGTGGGCACCAGTCAAGCGCCTGGATACACATGTTGAGGAAGTGACGCGCGGTGGTACTCGTCTCGGTTGCAAGACGATTCACTAGGTCGGGTGGCAGGTTACCTGCCGGAAGCACTCCCGTTCCTGCCGTGGCGAGCCGCACGAGGTCGCGCACCCTTGCGCTGTTGGCGGCGAGGAAGGCTCCGAAGACGGCCGCGACCAAGATCGCCCCACGCGCGTGAGGCTCGAACTCGCGACTCAATCGGGTCGGATCCGGCTTGATCGGGTGCCATTGGTCGGCGTCGTCATACTCGCCGATCGCGTTTCGAAGGGCCCCATAACGACCGGTCGCTTCACCGAATTCCTGCGCGAGCTCACCGAGAAGTGACTCGCTGTGAAGGTCCCCATGCGTCTGGCTGATTTGGTGCTTCAGGACTTCGGGGAACGTGAAGTGTTCGAAGAGCGCCACCAGATCTGCGAACGCCTCGTGAAACGCTAGCGAGTCCTCATGATTATCTTCGATGTACCGACGATTCATGCCATCGAGCAGCGCATGCGTCGTCTCGTGGGCGACGATGTCATGCGAGAGGCAGGAGAACACCATCCCCGAAGGCCCCTGGAAGTACCCGAAGAGGAGCGCGCGTTTGTTCGGGCTGTAGTAGGCGTTTGCAGCGCGCAGAGCGTGCGGATAGATCCGCAGCCGTTGCACGAACGTGTCGCGCTTGCCCTTCGGCAGGTGAGGGTCGTACGTCGCCGACCAGAACACCTGCCGGCCGAGTGCCTGCTCGAAATTCGCGATGGTGTTCATCGCAACCGCATAGACCATTTGCTGGTGGAACTGCGGGTTACCCTCGGAGGGTGCGAGGCCGTCTTGCGCGACGACCTGGACGTCGTTCAGATCAACGGGCTCGTACCAACAGCCGCTTGCCGGATCGTAGTCGACCACCTCGAGATACTCGCCGATCGGACCGGGCTTCAGATCCTGCTCCCAAGGTGCCTCGAACACCAAGTGGTTGATCGCAGCGGTCTCTAGCCGCAACGAGAGGCTAGGATCGAAGGCGTATCCGCGGAGGCGTCGCGCCGGCGGCGGCGGTACGTTGGCTTGTTGAGGGCGCAAGTAATACTGTGTGGAGTCGGGCGAAAACATGGATCAAACCCCTGTGCGCGTAAGATGGAGCAGGTGATGGAACTCAACGAAGGAGATCGCTCAAAGCATCACCTCGCGAATGCCTTCGCGAGGTCTGGTGCCGAAATGCCAATCAAGAAAAATGCCTGAGGTGTGTCCTGGACGGTGGCCGCAGCCGAGAATGTGAACGCGTTTGCGAGCGCAACACCGCCGCCGAACGCTACCCGCGTCGTCCTGATCTCCGTCTCGCTCTTCAACGGAAAGATGAGCGTCACGTGCGGAAATACTTTGATGACGTCCGCCAGGTGCGGCCCGGAGCGCGTGTTGAAGCCAAACATCCACGGGAAAGTCACAGCGACGTGCGCCGCTTCGGCGTGGCTTAGGTTGATGCCCCAGGAAATCGGAATGCTGGACTGCACCGAAAGGTCCGCGGGGTTGGAAGCGTTCTTTGTGACCGCCGAGATGACCTCACTTACGACCGGGAAGGTGGTGATGAGGCCTAAGTTCTCGACCTTCGTCTTTCGGGTGAGGAGATCCAGTCGATCGTCGCCTGCGACGTAAGACACAGTGATCGTGATCTCGTCGCCGATATTCTCCGAGAGATTTGGGGCGACTTCCCACTCGTTTCCGTCGGGCTCGAGAGCGCTCTCCTTCTTAACCGGATTGCCCTTCTTGTCAGTGTAACCAATGGTTGCGACCAGGACTTTGCCGATGACGGTGTTGCATCCAGTGATCGACGAACAGAAACCCGAGCCCGGCAGCAACGCAAGCTTGATCCGGGACGACTTGTCGGTGATTCCCACGAGCGGCTGAACCTCTGACGCCGTGACCTCGAAGAGGCCGAAGTGCGACATGGACGTGAGAAAAGTGATCCGATGCCTGAGCAGGGCGTAGACATTATCGCGCGGCTCGTCCGCATGCCGCCCGGGTTCGACCGCCGCCTTCGTGTCCCTCTCGATGCGAGGGGTGAGCAGCGCCACAAGCCGTGCCTTGTGCTCCGCGTGGGCCGCCTCTCTGTCGGGGAGGGAACCGGCTCCTGCATGTGAAAGCTGCGCGACGACGTCCCAATCGACCTCGTCGTGAACGTTCCGGCAGAAGGAATAAAGGATCGGTGCACCCGACGCCGTCGCAAGTCCCGTTTCAAGTAGCGTCGCGTACGCGTACGCGCTCTTCTTTCCGTCCCTCGCCGTGATGATGCTTGCCGAGGTGGGGTCGATGTCGAGCGTCTCCGCAGCCCTCCCCTTATCCGTCGTCTCGGGTTTCGGTTTGGCTTTGAGCGCAGCTTGCTTCTGCTCAGTGGGAGACGCAGGAAAGTTCAGCTTGATCCTCTTGCCAGCGTCTTGTCGAAGCTGGCGCTCCATATCGCACAGATACGTCGCCGTGAACTTCGGTCGCACCTCCATCGTAAGCGACGTCAACGGCAGATCCACCCCGATGGGCTGGGGAGCGAAGATGAGTTGCTCCGACGGGCTCAGTGCGTGGATGGCATCAGGAAGAACCGTGACAGTCGTCACATGTTGGCAGGAGGCCTCGGGGCATTCGGTGGTCAGGTCAACGACGATTCGATCAAGCCGGTTGAGCTCGACCTGGGCGATGGGGTCCGACTTGGGCAGCAGGTAGATGCCCTTGAACTTTCCGCCGATCGGATCCGTCGGAACGAGGGTCGAACCAACGAGGTCGAGATCGACGGTCACAACCTTGGATGTACCGGATGTCGGGATCTCATACTTCGCGTACAGCTTGTACGGGTACGCGTTCGCGGCGGACGACCAGCAGAGGACAACTGCAGCGACGAAGATCCGGCCAATGGTGGACGCCCAATCGAGTCGGCATGTGATACCGCCCCGACAGCGGCGATCTGGCGACGCACAAGGCAATCGGGTGCGGAGGTGGCGCATGTGCAAACCCGCGCGAGCCAGGCGGCTCCCGCGGTTCCCTCTCCAGAACGTGCTCGACGAATCCAAGCGGCTTTCCTTCCCAAGGCGCGGCGCCATGAACCATGACGACCAATCCACATCGGATGCTAGGCCCAGAATGTCCGGATAGGCGCGCAAATGTGGGGTCCCAAAACAAATGACTAAGCTCTGAGAACGCCATCGATGTTTGTTGCAGCGGCGTGACGCCCGTAAGGTGCTAGGCTCGGATTTGGGTTCGGGATTCTGGCGTTTTTCCGCTCGTAGAGGACAGCCGCGCTAGCGTGCAACGGCGACGACATAGATCTTGAAAGCTAGGGCGCAACGCACACGGTAACGACATGCTTCATCGCCGACCGACGCGCGGGCGATCCGGGCGCGTGCACCTCGTTCCAACGCACTCGAGGACCGTGTAAAGGCAGAGGCAGTGAGCCTCATAGGTCTCGTGGCGAACCGCTTGCGGGTCGACCTGGGATGCACGCCCGGCCGTGGACGCTTAGCTTCGGAAGCTCATGCGAACCAGATGCGCATGGATGAATAGCCTTGCTCTTGGAGTTTTTCTCGCCCTGCTAGTTGTGCTCTTTCGCAACTACACCAACCCCGCGGGGTCTTGGGGAGCAGAATTGGACCCGACAACACGCACGCACAGGCAGGTTGGGAAAAAATCCTTGGTCCATCGCCCCTTCGACTGCTGGGCGCTGGCGCGTAGAGTGTAAATGATTGCTTTGGATTCTCACCATCGCTGCCCGGTCATGAGCGCGACACCGCGCGGAAACGACTGGAGTTGAGCATGGACCGAAACACTCACCTCCGGGGGAACCGCGGATATGTCTACCTGCTCTAGGAATTCTGGGCATCAGAGGAACGCTCGCCAATGACGTCCTTCGGAGAACGCGCTCCGTTGCCAGAGTACGCATTCATCGACTGCCTGGTAAGAAGGATCCGGGCGGGGTTTGGGCTCGTCCCATTTCTCGGGAGTGGCTGCTCGGCGGACTCTGGCATCCTGATGGGCGAGCAGTTCAGCGACTATTTGGGCTGGACCGTTTGGCGCTGTGTCTGCATGACGACCGACGCCACGGGCAGAAACGCTGCACTGGAGGGACGCTGGGACCTGTACCGTGACGGCTGGCCGCCTCTCCCAAACAGCGGCGAGCTGCAAGTGGCGCGAGCTTGGGCTCTAGGCGAGTTCAAACGGCTCGCGAATGCGTGTGGCTTGGACGTGGACGCCAACGCTGACACCTTCCGCATACATGGGGTCAATCAGCGCGCAGGAACCCCAACGACTCCGGACTCCCTCGGCAATCTGCTGCATGCGCCGTTCATTCCTCCCTTTCTCCGAGATCCACAAACACGAGACGGAAGCCTGACGGACGGCAGCGGATTGAAACAGCTGCATCGACTCCTCGGGGGTTCGGGAACACTCACAGGTGGCCTTCTGCGCCCAGGAGTGTCGCCGACCGCCGAAGACACGATCGCCGAGCGGGCGATTCGGTCGCTGTACGACTGGCGCGCAACCTTGCGCTTCCTGTCAGAGCTACGACTGCTGCCGGACAGGGGGCTGACCTTGGTCGAACCTAACCCCTCCGTAGTCGATGCCTTCAATGTACATATCACCCGCAATCGGCGACCAAACCTCGTGCACTCGATGCTTGCGCACCTGCGCGAACCGGCACGCATGCGAGTGCTCCTCACGACGAACTTCGACACGCTCATAGAGGACGCGTTTGCCCAGAGAAATCGACGCCTCGACGTCATTTCCGTCAGTATCCACGGACAGCTGCCTGACGCAGAGACCGTTCATGCTCGCGATACCCTCGTCAAGCTGCACGGCACGCTGACCGAGACGCGGGCGGATTTTTCACTCGACACGCTCCCGTCGCTCGAGGATCGACGGCGCTTCTTCCATTACGTCCGCGGCGGCCCTCCCAAGGACGGTACGGAAGGTCATGCTGCGTCGAAGAGTTTCGTCCCTGGCGACTTGCTCGTCGCGGGTTATTCCGGCTCTGACGCCCGATGCGTCCAGATGATGAAGTTCGTGTTGGACAACGATCGCGCGGCGAAGGTGTTCTGGGTTTGCCATAGTGAGCGAGACTTCGACCGCCTCTCCGAGCGCTTCTCGGAACGCGGCTATGAGAAACGTGTGATCGTGACGGTTTCGGAGCGATTCGATCTGTTGCTCTACGAGTTGCATCAGCGCTTGTGCCTGAGCTTACCGCCCGGTGGCTCAACTTATCCGGGGAGCTATCACGTCAAGCACAACGCGCCCCCAGAGAAGGCATTTCGGTCTGACGAGCGACCTGGCAGGCAGCCACTTGCCGCCGGTGCGAGCCAGATCATCGATCACTTTTCGTGGCTCGGCGGGTCCGACGCCAACGCGGCTGCCTCCAAGGGCGATCGTGCGAGGCTCGCTGTGATCGACGGATCTGCTGGTGTATCTCGAATACTCGCGGACGCCTCGCGTGAACTCACGCGCCGGCACGGACTGCAGAGCGTGTGGCTCGAACTCGAAGACTTTGGAGACACCGCAAGCGTCGCTCACGAACTATTCCAAACGATCGCGCTGCGGCGCGGCATCTTCCAACTGCGCCATGCGCAACTTTGCCCAAGTGCCCCGCCTCGCGTCGGAGCATACAGACTCGACGACTCTCCTCAGGACAGAAGGCAGGCGAAGGAGTGTGGGGCGTCGCGGCTAATCGAATGGGGTCGGCACCTCGACCGACTCTGCGTCCATTTGGGGCTCGAGGCGCATCGATGCCTGGTGTCGATCTACGGCCGCAACGGGCCGGGCCACTGCACGGGCTGGCACGAGAACAAATCACATTGGGGCGCTGATGAGTACGGCGATCACAGTCGGTTTGGCGAATTCACCATCTTCCTGGCGGCGTTGGCGAAGGCCGGTTTCAATATCCTGTACGCGCCGTACACGTCGCGACGTCGTTCACAAGACCGCGTGCACATGGACGCGCTCCGAAGTGCGCTCCAAGGTTGGTCAGGTCTTGGCGACAGGCGTATTTCGATCGACGCGATCGACGCGGTTTTGGAACCTCACAAGTCCGACGAGTGGTTGTGTCATGATTTTGGAGAGTTGGAAGGAGCCCGGGTTTCGCGGTCCAACTCTTCACGTTCCAAGCCCCGCTCCGGCGACGCAGTCGAGCCCAACAACTGGGGCACGCTAGCCGGCGCATTCGCCGACCTGGAGTGTCGACCACTCTGCTACCCGATTGTCCTGCCCCGAGAGCAGCCCGCTGCGCGACCCCAGCCTTCGGAGTATCGATCCATCGTCAACGACCTGCTTCTCAAGGTGTTTCACCTGAATCATACGAGCACCACTCCGTATGGTCGTGAGACTACGAGTGCGACAGACGCAGACCGCGACAAGATCGAGGTCGCTGCGCTTCGCGGGCGCTACAACTTGATCTACGGCGCTTCGCTGTTTCGTCAGAGCCGACACTATACCGCGTTCCTGATTGAAGGACTGCTGCGCTGTCCGGTTCGGTTCAACGCCGAGGGAGTCGACAACGACTTGGTGCGACAGCAGCGACTCGATGAAAAGCTAGACGCATTCAATCGATCCCCATTGCTCTTCTCACGCAAGCCCGGGGGATTCGCGTGGACCTACCGCGACATCCACACAGCGATGCGTTGCATGGCCGAGCTTACCTCGCAGAAAGTGTTCGAGGCCGACCAGCAGAGCAAACGAACACTACGCCTGCTGCCCTGCGAGGACTTGCGGGCTCGCACGCACTTTTGGATCGGTCATTGGTATGCCCGCGCCTTCTATGTATCGAACAACGCCATTCCCGTATTGGAAGCAGCGTTCCACTTCTTTCAGTGCGCGGTTCACGCCCAGCGCGCAAACACGCCGTGGTTGCAGGGCGAGAGCAATGATGACCCGCTGCGCAGGTATCGATTGCACTGGTGGTATTTGGGGCTCAATCAGTTGACGCGCACCTTACGGTTCGGAGGTCGCTCGATCCGCTTCTGGCTGGGTCGTCAACCCAGTCGTTGGTTCGACGAAGCATCGAGCGTCCTTGGAGCGCTTCGTCAAGCGAACCGCCGCATCGTCGGCGACTGCCCCGCAGACACGAGCAGCCGCCCCTTGCTCGAGTCACCCCACGAGGCGCTAGTCGTCCTGTTGGCCGCGGAACTCGAGCAACTCGAGCGCTGGATGACTGGGACAGGGCCGTGGCTGCAAAACCACAACAGCCTGCACGGCACGTCTTCCGGACCACAAGAAGACGGCGATCACGAGTTCCGCGTTGTCGAACCGGATTTGGACTCGATCGATCCCAAGTGGTGGGAAAGTTTCGCGCCTTCGACCGTAGTCCGCCGCATCCTAGAGGAAACTGAGACATACGTGACGAATGGCGACGAGCAGCCTGAGCGCGAGATGATCACCAAGATCGAATTGGGACTATCACGGCGAGGCGGCGAACCCGAAAGCACTGGGTTCAGTGTTGGGCCAAGGGAAGCAGCGGAGCTGCTACAGACCTTGGTCGAGTGGACGTTCTTGGTCTTGAGCAGGGCAAAGCGCGAAGAGTGTGCAGAGCCCCCTGTAAGCTTGAACGTGGAAGGCCCCGGTTCCCGAGAGCTACGAACGTTGTTCGTGCCCATGAGCATCCGGCGGCAGTGGGTGCGCGTCTGCATGTTGGCGCAAGCCAGCGAAGACGCTTGGCATTGGTTACCCGCTGGGCCCGATAGCTTCGGAGCAGCCCAGGCCTCGAAAGCAATGGCTATGTATGGGCTCGCTTTGGCGCGCTTGGGACGCTTTCATGAGGCCCATCGGCGCTTCGCCCAGGCGCACGCGCTTCTAAGCGAGGTCGGTTCGAACCCGATCGTTGATTTGGGGATCCTCGAGCTGCGGCGCGCTGAGGCATACTTGCTCGAAGCGAACCTCGCAAAGGAGCTAGCCGATGTCATGGCTTCATACCAAGAAGGTGACTTTGATGCTTCAGCTCACAATGGTGAGTTGTTCGAGGCGCTCTCCCGCCCGATCGATACGGACGACATTTCGGACGCCGTCGCCCCCAAGCTGATCACTGACTCCCTCAACGCGGTGCTACGTGGTTCGATCAAGAATGATGGGGAAGTGCGATATCTGGGCCCCAGGCGGAGGGGGGCGCTTTGGCGGTGGTTGCACTCCAAACTCGGAAGTGAACAAGTTGAAAATTGGAAGCAGTTCAATGAAGCTCTGCGTCGCCTCAGCACCGCATGGTGCGACGATGCCTGGGGTTGCCTGGAACGCGCGGAGTCGATGCTCGGGGGACACACCCATTCGCCTCTGTGGTGGAGCAGGTTGAGGGCTTTGCAACTGCAAGCGTTCGCAACTTGCAGTCATGACCGCACCAACAGTCACCTGAGCACGTACCGCGCGTTGACGCATCGCGTGCGGCATGACGCGCAACAGACTGTAGTGGACTTATGGAGAGAGGGCGTCGCTGCCGAGCCCGATGGTGATTACAACTGCATCAGGATGCTCGACCATTGCTGGCGCGCGCTGGCCACTGTTACCACAGGCTGTCGCGACGAGCTTCCCGCTTTCAGTGAGCTTCGGGATGCGGCGCAATCGCTAAAGGACGAGCCCCGCCCGGCAGGTTTGAGCCAAAGGTACCTCCAACTAGTGATGGTTCGGCTCGAAGAGGATTGGAAAAGGCGCACGGCTCCGACGCGACCCAGCAGCTTCAGCTGAACTGGCGTCGAAGGCCAGGCCTAGCGGCCGAGCTTGGGACGTGGGCGAACAGCCGAACAGCACGGGGTGACTTGCGTAAGAAGGATCGCGAACTGAGCGCCAGGCCCGAAAATGACGAACGGGAACAACGTCACCAGGATTCCTGTTCAGTTTCATTTGCTTATGAGTTTCGCGGGAGCGATTCGTCTGGGTGTGCCAGGGGGCCTGCACGGAACTTGGTGGTTGAGCTTGCCACCTGAGTGTGTCCGGTTCGAACTGGCGCTTGACGCTCGGACCGCGCTGAACCGCGGTTGCGTAAGAACGCGATTGGCCGGATGGATACCAAAAAAACCAAGGAGCTAGGCCGCAACCGCGCAGCGCGCCCGGCCACTGCCAAGCCAAGCACTCCTGAGCCGCGGTTTTCACAGATCTCGCAGACTCGCAAACCAACAACAATCGGGCGATGCAAGTGCGTGACAAATACTTGTTCAGGGGTCGGGCAGCCGCGGGCGCGGCGTCGGCGCTCTTCGTCAAGTCTTAGGGGCGGCCCGAAGCGGCAAGTGGAGCGCAGACGTCGGGCTCGCACTTGAGAGAGGAAGTGACGACTTGCTGAACCGCTTTGGTAGGGTGGGCGCATAGTCGTCATTGTTTAGGATTTTGGCATCTAGCTCCGGAATCTCTGCCGGTTCTGCGAAGCGGGGGCCAAATACGAAGTTCCGCAATTCCAGCTCGCCTCGCAGAAACAGCTGCCTAGCGTCATCCTGAAAGGAAGGTTCTTCGATTGGCGTCCCTCCTGCGGCGTCCAGTCCCTTGATCACCACTTCTCCCGAGACGGGCGCCCGAAGAAGACGTCCGCGAACCCAGTCGTATACGGCTGCTTCGGATTCGATCGCAACGGGGTGTGCGCGCCACTCGCCCGTGAATTCGAAGTAGATCGACAGCGCGTTCGCCACGAGTCGCTCCTCGCCGTGGGTGAACATAAGGGGGGACCTGAATTCGTATGACAGTTGCAACTCGCCAGCTACGACGGGGTTGAGGATCAAGGCTTTGAGCATGCGGGAGAGGACCCACGGTGCCATCGGTTTTCCTTCATAATTTAGGCTAAACAGGTCGAGCGTCCTCTCCACACCGCCTAGTCCAAAAGTGCCCTTTTGGAGCCGTATTGCACGCGTATACATCTCGACCACGACACCGAACCTTATTCGTTCGTCGCCCTTGTTGAGAGCGGAGATGAGGTTGATTCCCACGCGTCGCGCTTTTCGCAATGCCGGGTCCGTAAACCCAGCGTTGCTACACAAGACCGCAAAGTCGGCGCGCAGATCCCTCCGCTTGGAGTCTAATGCATCGACCAGCTCGATCCCCACACGGCCGGTGGTTGCAATATTGTAGTCCTTGCATTCGATCAACGCTCTTCGTGGCTGCCCGTCTACCATCCCCTCAAACCAGACGTCGCGATCGCGTCTACCGTCAGGTCCTTCGAACCATGTGCCAGATGTCACAGTCGCGCCGGGATCGAACGCCGTGAGGATGGCCGCGACCGCATCCTCGTAGTCCTTTCCGAGCTTCCTTCGGGAGAGAGGCTTTCGGGAGGAGCGGCGCCACTTTTTATCTTGGGACATCGCGCCAGTGTCGCACCGCGACATGAGGGAGGCTACGCGTGCTGGCACACCAAGACGAAGTCGCAGCGCATGGGTGCTAGAGCACAACAAGTCCGCCTTCGGCTTGAAACCTTCGGCTAGAACCGGTGTCCCACCAAGGCGTTGGGTTGTGCCAATGGCGTGACAATACCCCGCACTCGGTTCAACCTGTGAGCGTGGGGATCACGGCCCGGAAGGTCCCCGTTGGGGACGCCAAGAGCGGAATGAGAAAACCCCGCGATCGCGCTGATTCAAAGCGTCGACGCGGGGCGCGCCTTTTTGGCGGGGGCGAGCAGTTTCAACTGCTCGGGAAGGACTTCAAAGTCTTAGGCGAGCAGTTAAAACTGCTCGGGCCTACTCTCAGTAGCGCATGCGGACTTTGACGCCGCGATCGTGAAGGTGTTGCTTGAGCTCTCCGACCGTCGTGTGGCCGTAGTGGACCATCGAGGCGACCAGAGCCGCATCGGCTTTGCCCTCGGTGAGGACGTCGTACAGGTGCTCTGGCTTGCCGGCGCCGCCGGAGGCCACCACGGGAATGCTGACGCTCTCCGCAATCGCGCGCGTCAGAGGGATGTCGTAACCCTCGCGTGTGCCGTCGGCGTCGATCGAATTGACGACGAGCTCACCGGCGCCGAGCTCTTCACCGCGTTTGGCCCAGGCGAGCGCGTCGAGCCCGGTGGGCGTGCGACCGCCTTGGATCACGATCTCGAAGCCCGAAGGGATCTGCGCCGTTGCGGCAACGCGCAGCACGTCCATGCTGAGCACCGTGCTCTGCGCGCCGATGGCGCGCGCGATTTGAGTGATCAGCGTGGGGTTCTTGACCGCTTGGCTGTTGACGTTGATCTTCTCGGCTCCCGCCCAGCGCAGGCGAGTCGCATCTTCGACCGAGGCGATCCCGCCGCCGACGGAGAAGGGAATGAAGATCCGTGCCGCCACCGCTTCCACGACGTCGAGCATGATCGAGCGCCGTTCACTCGAAGCGGTGATGTCGTAGAAAACGAGCTCGTCGAGCCCTTGCGCGTAGTACTGCGCGGCCTTTTCGATCGGATCACCGATGTCTTTGGTGTCGACGAACTTGACGCTCTTGGCGAGCTTGCCGTCTCGCACGTCGAGGCATGCAACGACGCGTTTACTCAGCACGTACCCTCCCAGCGCGAGAAGCGCGAGAGTAACTCGAGACCGAAACGACCGCTTTTTTCGGGGTGAAACTGCGTCGCAAAGAGATTGTCCTTACCGAGTGCACAGCAGAACTCGCCGCCGTAGTCCGCCGCCGCGTAGACGTGCGCCTTGTCCGCTGGGTCGGGGTAGTACGAGTGCACGAAATAGAACTCGTCACCCGCCTGCAAACCGCCGAGCAAGGGATGGGCTTTTTGCGCTTTGACTTCGTTCCAGCCGATGTGCGGCACTTTGAGGCTCGGATCCGCCAAGCGAAAGCGACGGGTTTTGCCGGCGATCCAACCCAGGCACGGGATCGTGCTCTCTTCCGAAGAGTCCAAGATCAATTGAGCGCCGACGCAGATGCCGAGCACGGGGATCCCCTTGTGAACTGCTGCGGTCAGGGCTTGATCGAGGCCGCTGGCCTTCAAGGTCTCCATCGCGGACTGCGCGTTGCCGACGCCCGGAAAGATGATGCGCGAAGCTCGCAGGAGCGCCTCCGGATCACTTTCGACACGGGCGTCTACCTCGGCTGCCGCGCAAGCGCGTTGCACGCTGCGAAGGTTCCCAGCGTTGTAGTCGACGATGACGAGCGCCATGCCCAGCGATCTAGTGCTCGGGCCCCGGATCTCGCCAGGGAAAAAGCGTCAAAGCTTCGCGCTGCAGACGGGCCCTCGTCGTCACTGGTACAGAGCGGTGAACATCAGGCTCAAGGTCGCCGTTGAGGCTGCAATGTCGTCACCGCTCTTGGTTCCGGTCGAGCGCATGGCCGTGAAGCGCAGCATCCCGCCGACGCTGAAGTTGTCCCCGACCCATTGGTCGTAGCCCGACCAAATCGCGCCACCGAAGCCGCCCGTCTTGCTGGCGACCCCGCCTTGATTCAGCGTGTGTCCGCCGAGCCCGAGCAAACCCCCCAAGTGCCAGCCACCGGTCGGGCGCGGGAAGCCGTCGACGAAGACGCCGACCAGGCCCGAGCTCATGTCGTGGCTGGTCGAGTTCGCGCCGTCCTCGTCGAACTTGGCGCCGAACAACCAGTTACCGACGAGACCACCGCCGATCGAGAACCCGGGTGAAGGCGAGCCGCCGACCAACAAGTCGACGCCAATGCCCGATCCTCCAGCATCGAGGTGCCGATCGGCAGTCCCGGTGGTTGTAAACCCGCCCCACAGAGTGCCGAGGCCGAAGTTGGTGCGCAGGTAGAAACCGTCGTGGCGATGAAATGTCCGGGGTCCGGTCTCGCGCTCGTGCTGCGGAACCAGCAACATGTGATCGTTGGCTTCGGCAGGGGGAGCTTCATCCGCCTCTGCAGGGGGCGGCTCCGCCATCGGTGGCGGATCGCTGGGTTCATCCGCATGGGCAGCGGGTGCTGACTCGGGTGGTGCCGGTGCGGCCGTCCCCTCGGGGGCGGTTTGCGCTGCGGCATCGGCTGAGCAAAACGTGCTCACGCCGCACGCTGCGGCACATAACGCAACCACCGCGCCTGCCGTCAGGGTTGAGCTAGATCGCAGTCTCGAGGAACTCCCGTGTGACGTTTCGTTCATGGCTTCTCCAATTGATCTTCGTCGCGCCGTAATGGTGGTTGGACGTGGGGGAAAAGCAAGTTCTTCAATTTTGCAGGTGCCGCGAACGACCGCGAAATGCTTGCGCTCTGGACGGATGACCTCGTGTTAGATTCACCTGCGATGCGCTTGCAGCCGTCGTTCTTGATCGCACTCGCCGTGCTCGCCGCCTCTGCTTCGGCTTGGCCGCAAGCCGTGACGGCGCCGGCAAATTCGACGCCCGTCGCAACAGAGGGTCGGTCTCCGCCGCTCTCGAGCGCTGCCGTCTCGGCGCCGGCTGCTGAGGCTGCGGCCCCGGCTGCGTCCGGCGCGGCTCCAGCTCCAACAGAATCGAGTGTTGTCCCGGCGCCGGCAGTGTCTTCACCGGGAGCCGTGCCCGACGCCCAGAGCCCAGCCCCTACCGCAACACCACTGGCTGCTGAGCCCCCCGTTAATCCGCCGGCGCCTGTCGAGCCAAACGCGCCGGCAGGGTCGCCCAACGGCGGTGCTGCGACCGGCGTCACGAGTCCTGGCTGGACTTGGGCACAGCCGTTTCGGGATCCGGCACTCGACCAAGGCAAGTCCAAGGCAGCGGACGGGCCGCTGTTGCCTTGGCGCGGCACTGCGTTCAATTGGTCCAACTCGGTGACCACGAGCAAACTCGACGCGGGTTCCGATTACTTGAGTCAAGCGCACCAAGTTTACGTTCAGAGCTACGCGTTGCTCTTGAACTACTACCTGTACAAGGACGACGATTGGATGCTGCGGGCCACGGCGCTGCCCGGCTTCGACGTCGAACTCACCAACAGCAACACGACCACCACGCGCCGCGAACCGTGGTTTACGGATTTGCCTGTGAGTTTGGTCGCGGCGCGCACGCTGGCCAAGAACGAGCAGCGCGGCAGCGCGACGTTGCTGACCGGCAACATGACGCTGCTATTGCCGACGTCGAAGTCGAGCCGCGCTTCGGGCACGTACTTGACCGCCTCGCCCAGAGTGGGCGTGACTCAGACCTTGCCGTTGTTCGGCTCGTCGGCGCCGCTTTTGCAAAAGGTACTGCTGATTGGGTCTTTCCGCTGGGATCACCTCTTCAGCGAAGCCAAAACGCCGGTCGACGACGACTTGAAGTGGCCGCGCCAAGATTTGAGCGGCAACGCCGTGCAGAGTGATCTGCTGGGTGGTGATCGTTACGCGGCCAACACGCTCCGCGCTCAGGCCGGCGTGGGATTCTCGCAGGAACTCTTCGGGCAACCGCTCGATCTGCTGTTCATGGCCTACTACCAGAGCGCTCGCCTCTACGGTGTCGGGAGCCAAACGATTTCCCTGCCGTCAGGGCCTTACGTGGTCGATCCCTATCCAGGGGCTCGCACGGCAGAGCCGATGGCCGGAGTAGGGGCGTTGGTCAGTTACATTCCGACGCCGGAAGTCGCAGTCTTGCTCGGCTATCTCAACAACGCAGATCTGGGCAGCGAAAATCACAACCCGCTGTACACCCCCAACGCGCTGTTCGTCGGTACGCTGAGTTTCAGTATCGACGCCTTGTATCTGCGCATGCAGGGTCAGCCAGCGACCGAACCGACGTTCATCGCCAAAACGCGCCAGCGGGCCACGTTCTGACGCGCGCTGCGCGACAAGCCAGGCGCGTTTAATCCGCGGGGCGCATCACGCGCGAACCTGCGGGCACCGAGTGCATCAGCCAAACGTTCGCGCCGATCACGGAATCACGACCGATCACCGTCTCGCCGCCCAAGATCTTGGCGCCCGAATAGATCGTGACGTTGTCTTCGATCGTCGGGTGGCGTTTGCTCGGTATGAGTCCCGGTTGCCGCTGATTGCGCGGGATGCTGAGCGCACCGAGCGTGACGCCCTGATAGATCTTCACGTGGTCTCCGATCACGGTCGTCTCGCCGATCACGACGCCGGTGCCGTGATCGATGAAGAAGTGATCCCCAATCGAGGCCCCAGCGTGGATGTCGATGCCGGTTTGGCTGTGCGCGTACTCGGAGATGATGCGCGGGATTATCGGCACGCGCTCCGCGTGGAGGAAGTGCGCGATGCGATAAGCCGTGATGGCACGCAAGCCGGGCAAACTGAACACGACCTCCTCGACGCTCCGCACGGCGGGATCGCCGTCGTAGGCCGCCAGGACGTCGCTGTTCAAACTCTCGCGCAATTGGGGCAGGAAGCTCATCAGCTTGAGCATCACCTGGGCGCTCCAGTCCGACCCCGCGGGTTCACGCCGCCCCATGGCCTCTTCGTAAGTGGTCGCGCGCTCGATCTGGCGCACGAGCGTTTCGAAAGCGGGGTAAATGGCCTCGCTCAGCGTGTGCCTCAAGTTGTCGGGGTTCAATGCGCGCTTGCTGTAGAAGCCGATGAACAGCGACGAGACCAGCTGGGAGTACGCGTCGATCACCGCTTTTCGGTTCGGCAGATCCGCGCTCTTGAGATTGTTGATCTCGAGGCCCCCGCGATAGCTGCCCGCCAGTAGGTCGATGGCTGCTTCGAGTGCGGCTGCGTGTTTGGCGCTCATGGCTGCCTCATCATGGGTTTGGTCGGTCGGCGGCAGCAAGGCGACAGAATATTTCGATCCACAAACTGGACGTGTTTTCAGTGTTTTGAGTAGTACTGATCGCATGAATAGTTTCCACGCCGCAGGCCATCTCCTCGTTACCTTACACCTGATGAGTCAGAACAATGAAACTATTGAGTTAATTGGTCTGTGCGAGCGCGCCGACGTCAACCTGTACAAGGGCTTGAAAGCGCTGCACTTGCTCGGGCAGCTGGAGCTCGTGAATCCCCGGCGTCTGCGACTGACACTGAACGGCTTGGTCGTCGCCAAGAACCTGCTCAACCTCAAGCACGCCGGCAGTCCGACGTGGATCGAGCCCCTGTTCCAGCTCGCGGCATAGAGCGTCAATTGGAGGGGCCGCTTACTTGGGTCGGTTTCACGTAGGTCGCAAGGGGCGCTCGGCCGTCACTTGCGACCGAGCACGGCCGCGAAGTCTCGGTCCATGACCGTGCGGCGACCATCGGCTGCCGCATTGCGCAACGCCTGTACCGACAACTCTCGGAGATGATCCGAGAGCACCCCGACCACGGTGTCCGACGTGTTCATGCCAGAACGGGCGCGGATGAACTTCTTCAGCTTCGAGACCACCACGAGCACGTCGTCCGAGTCTTCGGGTCCCGGCTCGGAAGCGAGTGTCGCGACTCGGCGCTGGCCCTTGACGTCTTCGGCTCTCGCGTCACTGCGTTCCTCGGGCGCTTCCGCGGCTTGGCGCTCGAGCAGCGCCTCTTGCTCGGCTTGTTCGCGGGTGGGGGCGGTGTTGGGCTCGGCCCAGGCGTCGCGATGTCGCATCATGGGCAAGTGGGCATCGAAGCAAGGCATGGAGCAGAACACCAGTCCGGTGCGTTTGCGTTGGCAGGTCGACACCGAACAGAGAAAGTACTTCTTCTCGAAGCCGATCGGCGTCTTACAGATGTTGCACTGCTTCCAATACGAAGCTTCGGTCATCGCGCGCTAGGCTAATAGCCCCCGCGGGGCTTCGCGAGCGAAATTGCGACCGCGGCACGCGCAGCTTTTGGGCGCCCGCCCTTGACGTGGGCCCAATCGTGCCGACTCTGCGGCGCAAAGCCATGAGTGAGCCCAAGCAACGCCCTTTTCAAGCTGACGTCAGCCGAGTGCTTCGACTGGTCGTCAATTCTCTGTACAGCAACAAGGAGATCTTTCTCCGGGAGCTGGTGTCCAACGCCTCCGACGCACTGGACAAGTTGCGCTTCGACAGCCTGAGCCATCCGGAGTTGCTCCCAGAGGGCACGGATTTTCGGATCCGCATCGTCGCCGATCCCGAGAAGAAGACGCTGACGATTTCGGACAACGGCATCGGCATGGACGAGGCAGCGCTCGAGAAGAACCTTGGCACCATCGCGCACTCCGGGACGCGCGAGTTCTTGGAGAAGCTCGAACAAGCCAAGGACAAGAGCCAGGACATCCAGCTGATCGGGCAGTTCGGCGTCGGCTTCTACTCTGGGTTCTTGGTGGCCCAGAAGGTCGAGGTCATCTCGCGGGCGGCGGGTACCGACCAGGCGTTTCGCTGGATCTCGGACGCGGGCGAATCGTACACGATCGAAGCTGCGACCCGCGCAGAGCAGGGCACCGACGTGATCTTGCACGTCACCGACGAGCATGCAGAGTTCCTGAAGGGCTTTCGGCTGCGCGAGCTCGTGCGCCGTTACTCCGATTACATCGGGCATCGGATCGAGATGCCGACGGTCGAGACGGAGGATCCCAAGAAGGAGCCCGTCTTCGAGGCCGTCAACCGCGCAAACGCGCTTTGGCAACGCAACCCCAAAGACATCGAGCCGGCCGTTTACGAGGAATTCTACAAGCACTTGAGCCACGACTGGGAGGCGCCGCTGGCGCGCCACCACTTCAAGGTCGAGGGCACTCAGATGTTCGCCGGGCTGTTGTTCTTGCCGCGCCGGGCGCCCTTCGATTTGTTCGACCGCACGGCGAAACACGGCGTGCGCTTGTACGTCAAACGCGTGTTCATCCTCGACAACTGCGAGGACTTGATCCCGCCGTACCTGCGCTTCATCAAAGGCGTGGTCGACTCGGAAGACTTGCCGCTCAACGTTTCACGCGAGCTGTTGCAAGACAATCGGCTCGTGCGCGTGATCAAAAAGCAGATCAAGAACCACTGCTTGTCGATGATCGAGGAGCTCGAGCGCGACCGCCCCGACGACTTCAAGCTGTTCTGGGCATCGTTCGGCGCGGTGCTCAAGGAAGGCTTGCACTACGCCGAAGATGCTGCCGATAAGGAGCGCATCGCCAAGCTGGTGCGTTACGAATCGACCGCTACTGCGAGCGCCTCCTCCCAGGGCGACGACGCGGCCGCGAGCTGGGTCTCGCTGCCCCAATACGTGAGTCGAATGAAAGAAGGGCAAAAGGCGATTTACTACGCGACCGGCGCGTCGCGCGCTTTGCTCGAAGGCAGCCCGCACCTCGAACGGCTGAAGAAGCAACAGTTCGAAGTCCTGTTCATGACCGATCCCGTCGATTCGTTTGCGGTCGCGGGGCTGGGCGAGTTCGACGGCAAATCCTTGGTCAACGTCACTGACGCCGACTTGGAGCTCGACGAGAACCTCGACGACACGCAAAAACAAGAGCGCGAAGCGTCGAGCAAAGAGGCGGAGCCGCTCGTCGCGCGCTTCAAGTCGATCCTCGAAAAGCAAGTGAGCGAAGTGCGCGTGTCTTCTCGTTTGACGGACTCGGCAGTCTGCCTGGTCACGCCCGAAGGGGGCGTTGCACCGCATCTGGAGGAGATCCTGCGGGCGCACAACCCCAAGATGCCCAAGACGAAGCGCATCTTGGAGTTGAACCCGTCCCATCCCGTGATCGTTAATTTGAAACGGGCAAACGACGCCAACCCCGGCTCGACCGCCGTCGAAGAGTGGGCGCACCTGCTCTACGATCAAGCGCTGATTGCCGAAGGCAGCAGCGTGGAAGATCCGGCTGGCTTCGCAAAGCGCCTGGGGCACTTGATGCAACAGGCGCAGATAGTTTAGGTCGAACCGGGCCTGAACTCGACAGGCCCGCCTGGCGAACAGTTAACTACACGCAGCCAGTGCTTGCCGGCATGGCTGCGGCCTCCCTTCGGCAGCCACATCACGAAGCCGGAGCGCTGCGAGTGAGGCCCGATTGCCTGGTGTTCGTCCCGTGCTGGTGCGCGCTTCAACCCGGTTCGGCACTCCGGAAATCGGGGTGACGACAGTGGATGGATGGCAAGCGTCCGAGACCAAGCGCTGGCGAGGAGGCGAGCGAGGCGTACTCAATGTACGCCGCAAATGTACGCCGCAGCCGAGCCGACACCGCCAGGCGACGGTATCGGCCCAAGGCATCAGCCTCTCAGTGCGTTGAGCATTTCATGGCACAGAGCAAATCGCTCGGTGCGCAGTTGCACTTGCTCTTGGGCTTCGGCTTGTCTGCCTTGATGGCGCCCTCGTCCCCGCCGCCGGATTTGACGGGCGTATCAGTGCCTTTGGAGGGGGTTGTCCCGCCCGACGGTTTCTTGCCGCCACCACCACCACCGCCGCTGCGGGGCTTGGGGGCTGCGCCCTTGTCGTCCTTCTTTTCGTCGGCAACCGCGACCGCGTCGGCAGGCTTGGCGCTTTCGACGGGTGGGGCAGCGGCAACGGCGGGGGCCGTGACGATCACGGTCGTCGGTGGCGCCGGCATGGCCGTTTGCGCAGGCTCTTCCTTCAACAGATACACCAGGCCCGCGACGATGGCGGCGATGGCGATGCCGCCGCCGATGTACATGCCGCCTCGACCGCCGCTTTGCTGTTGCGGCTGACCATCGATGCCAAGCGGCGAAGTCGTGCCGCCGCTGAGCGGCGCTGCGCCGAACGGTCCGCCCAAGGACGCCAGCGGTGCGGGGCCCAGGTCAACGGACATGCCTGCTTGCGCACCGGCTTCTGCCGCCGAAGCGAGCGCCGCCAAGTCGATC
>DATAHU010000104.1:0-3223 GCA_036263015.1 Polyangiaceae bacterium
GAGCCCGAGTGCTCGAACGAAGAGGGCGCCTGTTATTGGAATCCTTCCGGCGGCACAGAGATCATCTGCCGCTGCACGGACGACACCGAGCCGCAGACCCTTGCCCTCGATCCCAACGTCACGGGGGACGAATGTCTCACGCCGCTGGTGAACACCTGCGGCGGTAGCGCTGACGGTCCCAACGTTTGGCCGCACTGAACGTCAGTGGGCGACGGGGGCGCTTGGGGATTGAACCGCCAAGACGCCAAGGGCTCCAAGGGGCTCTGGTACTTCAGGGCGAACAGATCACGCGCCGGATCCCCTTTCTCAGTACGGGTACGTTGAAGGTGATGAGGAGGCCCAGCCGAAGGCCTGTCGCCTTCAAATACGACATGATCTGGGCAACGTGGATCGGTGCCAGGCACTCCACTGCTTTCAATTCCACGACGAGCAGGTTGCCGACGAGCAGATCCAAACGCGCTTCACCTACCTTTTGATCCCGATAGCGTACGCTGATCGGGACTTGGCGCGTAAACTCCATGCCAAGGCGTGTTAGCTCGATGCAAAGGGCTTCTTCGTAGATAGACTCCAGAAAACCCGGGCCCAGGATTCGGTGCACTTCAAGCGCAGCCCCGATGACTCGGTAGGCGATTCCGTCTAGGTCCGTTCTTGGTTCCGTGCGCGACACCTTGGCGGTCTTCACGTCTTGGCGGTTCATTCTCGAGCATCGGCCACGCGTGCGCTCAGTTGCCAAGGGTGCGGTCATTGGCGACGGTCCCAACGTTTGGCCGCATTGAACGCCGGTGCGCGACGGGGGCGCTTGGGGATTGAACCGCCAAGACGCCAAGGGCTCCAAGGGGCACGAGCAACTCATGCTTTGGCTGCGGCGCTAGTGTCGCTAACTTATAGACTGTGCTTTCGTATCGCTTCGCGGAAGTAGTAAGTCAGGGGGCACATTGGACCGCGGCCGTGTCCTTGTTGCGCGGCGTGGGCGCAACGATTTGCATGTCGGCCGCGTTCTTGTCGCTGTCGATACACCCGCCGCCCGCACGCACTGCCGCCATGGTGTTCGCGAGTTGCGGCGTGGGGACACCGTTCTCCGCGCAGTTGGCGGTGCCGTAGCCGACGAAGTCGACCAGCTTCGATGCCGTGGGGCAGAAGTCGTCGTTCGCCTTGTTCGACTTCATCAACCCGACCTTGCCGGCACCGACCGCCAACGCCAGTTTCCCTGTCATGTCTGGGGTTGGCATGGGTTGACCCGCCGCCGCATCGGCTGCGCCGGCTGATTGCTGAAGCAAGAGATAGTGGCCCGGTTTGAGCTTGCCCTCGAGCTTCATCACCTTCCAACTCTTACTTTTTCCAGCTGCGTATTGAACCGACCAACCTTTGAGGTTGACTGTGGAGTTGCTGCGATTGAACAACTCGATGAAGTCGTTCGCGTATGTGCCGTCCGCGCTGCCTCCGCCGCTGTAAACCTGACTGATCACCACGGCAGCCTTCGACACTGGCGCAGGCGCGGCCCCAGCTGGGGGAGCGGGTGCGGCCCCAGCGACTGGAGCCGGTGCGGGTGATACAGATGCCTTACTCGCCGCGCACTGGGCCTCGAGATTTGCTGCGGCGACGGAGCCGCGGGCGCGCGCGCTTTTCGCCAAGTCACAGACGGAGGGCTCGGCAGGAGGGTTGAGCCAGGGGTTGTCCTGCCCCACCTGCGCCGTAGTATTCCCGGCGCCAACGGTTACGCTGGCATTACGGGATTGCGCATCGGCCGCCGCGTTGGCCTTCTTGGCTTCACATTGAGCTTCCAGATTCGGCGCGGCAACGGAGTTGCGAGCGCGCGCGCTACGGGCCAACTCACAGACGTCGGTCTTGTCGTTCGGATCGACCTTGACGCGTCCAATCGACGCGACCGCGTCTGGCGCGAGAATCACCGGCCCGCAAATGAATCCAACTGCGTCGAGCCAAGTGCCCGAACGACCGTTGATGCCGACGGGTACTTGTCCAGAAGGACACTGTTGGAAGTCAACTAGGTTCAGGTACCCGCTTGGGCCATCGAAGACCGCCGTCGGGTAAGTGGTCACCGGCTGGTTCACTGCGGCTTGCCCGCAGTACACGTGCACGTTGTTGATTATCCTGGTTTCCTCACCCTCGGACCCAACCCAAAGCCCGTTGACCACGGGAGCGACATCGGGGCAGCCCAGCCAAGTCACACCTGCGCCAGGGCCGCCGTTGAGCGCGAGATCGAACGTCCTGCCCTGTACTTTACCGGAGTTTTCGACAGTCACGCAGATTGGGCGGATCCCATCCACGTCATTGGCAGTGCGCAGCTCGAAACCGTTCAAGAGTTGACCCGGGGGACATCGCGTCTGGAACTGACTCCCACCAGCACCACCCATGGGTGACAGCATTTGATCGGCCAACGCTGCCTGTGCCGACGCCAAGGTCGGGCAAAGGGTTGTTGGGAAGAAGCCCAGGGTGAGCGAAACGCTTGCGATACGGATCCCGAAATTCAACCGACTCATAGTTCACGTCCTCACCCGCAACGTACGTTTGCGCGGATGCAAGCTGCCTTACTGCGCGGCGCATCCTCACACAATGACTCGAAATAGCTCGTTGCTAGTCCCACTTGCGAGTGTCCCGAGTGTTGTCGTCGCGACAAGCGGCAGTCCGTGAATGCCAAGTTGGAACTACGAAGGGACTGAGTAAGACATCGCAACGGCCCGTCCGGTACTTCTTCGTACGCCCATAACGCTCGAGCTCGAGGACGATGCAGATTTCGGGGCGAGAACGTGCTTGCTCGAGAGCTCACGCCGCTGGCACTGACAAGCGCGCTTCGAGTTGGTTCATGTCCGAGGGCGGCAAGATTCGCTTCGCTAGCGCAAACGACGCTTGCCATGAGTCGGCTGACGCCGTTCGACGAAGGCCATCGTAGATTCGTGTGAGTTCGCCCAACGACAAGGCGGGCAGCATCAGTTCCAGATCGCGAGTGGCGTCCTGGACTGAGCGGCCCCGCCGAAAGCGCGCGAACACTTCGGACAATTCCGCGTCCGAAGTGTTGGGCCACAAGACGGTCACTTGCAGCCGCTCCTCTTCGGCGATGTGAGCGAAGTAAGCTCCCAAGAACGCCGCGAACTGCGCATAGAGCTGATCCCAACGTCCCGCGGAGAGCACCTGTTCGAGTGCTTCCATGGTGTGTTCCAATGACTCATGATCCGCGTCGAGCTGCGTCGCGCTATCGCCGCAACGC
>DATAHU010000105.1:0-46493 GCA_036263015.1 Polyangiaceae bacterium
GAGCTGCCCCGGCGAGCTCGAGAGCAGTCGCGCTGAGGTCAGCGCACTGCCGTCCCATTCGCCTTCGACGAGCACCCAGTTTCCTGGACGGGGGGCGTTCGTCAGTGGCGGTGCAAAGTGCACGACCAGCTGAGCCGTCGCGTCTGCCACCACCAGCTCGAGCCCTGCGCACGACAGCGCGCGGCCAGCAACGCGCACGGCTCCCGTCGAGCTTTCGGCTGAACGCGCCTGCAAGCGGCTCGGACTGAGCACCTGCGCTCCGGGCGGCTTCTCAGAGTGCACCGAACGCCACGCTTGCAAAGGCCACCAACTGCCGCCCCATCCAGGGGGCGAGCAGCGCCAAGGCCACGACGACCGCGACGAAGCGCGGCAAATGCGCGATCGTCGTGTCTTGAATTTGAGTGGCGGCTTGAAACAGCGCCATCACCAAGCTCACGAGAGCCGCGACTCCGACGATCGGCAGCGACAGCGTGAGCGCCAACCCCAGGGCGCTCGTCGCGAGTTGGTGCAGATCGGCTCCGTTCATGGTTCGTCAGTTCGTGGGCGACGCATCCGGCACCGATGCATCCGAGCCCGCGTCGAGCGGGGAGCTCATGCTGGTGCCGCTGCCAGCATCCGTCGTCCCGGACCCGGTGGGAGTTGCGCTCGAACTGGCGGGCGTAGACGCACTTGGCGTCGACGCTGGAGCCGAGGGCTCGGCGGGTGTGGAGTTCGGCGTCGAGTCCGCGAGATCGAGCTTCAGGCAGACGTCGGCGGTAGCGTTATCTTGCGGGCAACACACGGCACCCTCGGTACCGCGATGCAGCTGCGATAGCGGGACACAGATCAGGCCACTGGCGCAATCGCCGTTCTTGTTCGAAGTGTCGCAGCGCTCCCCTTCGGCTTGCAGCGAGCACGACACGGACGAGCCCATCGTCAAGAGCGCAGCCATTGCCAGAGTCGAGCGACGAGCGGATTGAAATAGCGGACGAAACATTGGGTAAGGCGCGTGTAGCAGCCTCTCTCACCCAGTGTAAAGGTCGCCGACTATCCCGCCTTTTCGCGGGCCTCGAGCGCTTGGTTGAAGACACCCAAGTACTGCACGGCGCTGACAATCGAAAACACCAACGAGATGTAGACCAGGGCTCGCCCAACCACGACGAGATCCACTACGCCCAAGTCCACGGGCCCCACCCACAAGTGATAGGGATACCCCAGGATCAGGCACAAAATGCCGATCATCTGGAAGGCCGTCTTCGATTTGCCGCCGCGGGCCGCCGCGATCACGAGGCCCTCGCTGCTCGCGATCGAACGCAGCGCGGTGATGGAGATCTCACGAGCCAAGAGCAGCACGACGGCCCACTCCGCGATCCGCCCCATCGGCACCATCCAGACCAAGGAAGCCATCACGAGCAACTTGTCTGCCAGAGGGTCCAGGAATTTCCCGAGCACGCTCACGATGTTCATCCGTCGCGCCAAGTAGCCATCGAGCAAGTCGGTGAGGGCTGCGCCGGAATAAACCAACGCGGCGATCACGCCGTCGCGCGGCGCGCCGCGGCCGATCAGCCACAAGACCAGGGGGATGATCGCGACCCGCGCCATGGTCAGCAAGTTGGGGAGATTCAGCGCGTCCTTGCGCAGCGTCGAACGGCGCTTCTGTCGTGCCCGTTTGCGTGACCTTCGCGAGGTTGGAGGAGTGGACTCGGTCAGGGGGCGGCTCCGGCGTTTTCCGCGGAGCCAGGCATCTGAGCGCCAGCCGCGCGGGAATCGACGAGTAGCGTGCCCCGTCCCGAAAAGCTAGCCATGCCAGCGGCGCCCGCGGGCGCTTCAATCGGCGGCACGACGCGGCTCGAAATCGTGCCGAACCAACCCACGGCGAGCTCTGCGCGCACCAGCGCTGGGCGTTCAGGCTGAATCAGCACCGCATGCAAGGGCCCCGAGGAGCGCACGACCAGGCAGCCCGAGCCCTTCAGGCGCAAGCATTGCAGCTGCTGTTCCTGGAGCGGATCCAGGGGCTGCACGTCGTAATGCAGCTCGGGCTCGAAAGCGACGACGCGGCGTTCGAGGACGGTGAAGGGCGTCTCGGGATCCATCTCGAACAGTGACGCCAATTGTCCCGCTTCGGGCTGCAGCACTGCGCGTCCATGGCCCTCGAGCGAGAGCAGTTCGGGCGCCTGCGCGCTCTTGGTCTTGCCGCGGCGCAAGCCGTGGGTCTGAAAACTGCCGCGGTCGGGCAGCAATGCACCGAGCCACGTCGTGCGCACGACCAAGGAGCCGCGCACGCGCACCAGCACTTGTCCGCTCGGGTGAACGACCAAGTGCGGGCGCTCGGGAAACACGAGCTCGGCGTTTTGCGCCCAACTCTGGATCGGTGCGGGGACTTGGTGAATCGCGGTCGGGTAACCCGAGGCCGAGGCCGGTGCGAGTTGGATTGGCACCGACGACAGCGGCGCCCTGATCGCCGGCAATGGCAGTGCGGGGATCGGCAGCGACGGCAAGGCCGCGCTCGGGGCTCCGGGCTCCAAGGCCTTGGGCGGCGAAGCGGGTCGCACCGAGGCGGGCTCCGGCGCCATGCTGGCGGGCATCAAAGAGGGCCGAAAGGAGGGCGTCGACGGCTCGATCAACGAGGGGCCGCCCGATTCGGGATTGAGCTCGGGGACGCCGAACGAAGACAGCGGTTCGGTATCTTGGCGCGCGAGCTCCGCCATGCGCTCTGCGAGCTTCGGGCGCCCCGCGCGCTCGAACGCGACACGCGCCTTCTCGAAGTCGCCGAAGCGTTGGAATACGAGCCCCAGATAGCCCCAGGCGCGTTGGTGATCGGGCGCCAAGCGCAGCGCTTCTTCGAGCTGCAAGCGAGCCTGATCCGCTTGAGCCGTCTTGAGGTAGCAGAGCGCCAAATTGATGCGCGGCGCGACCTCGAGCGGCGCAACGCGCTGCAGCTGCTCGTAGATCTCGATCGCGCGGGGGTAGAGCCCCAACCGAAAATACACGACCCCGAGCAGGCCCTGGCCTTCGACGTCTTTGGGTTGCAGCTTGAGCGCGCGTTCGAGCTCGGCCTTGGCCTCGTCGACCGAGTTGTCCTTCAGTAACTCGCTGCCGCGATAGAGGTGGTAGAGAAACTCTTGATCGAATTGCCCCGCAGAGGGCGGCGCGTCGGACTCCGACGTCGGGATCTGGCTCGGACGTGGAGTCGCCTGCGACGCGGAGCTCAGCGGGGACTTCAGCACGTCAGTCCAGCGATCCCTTCGTCGATGGGATCGCGTTGGAGCGCGGATCGAGCTCGCTCGCCTCGCGCAGAGCGCGGGCCAAAGCCTTGAAGCTGATCTCGACGATGTGGTGCAGGTTCTCTCCCGTGTGCAGGTGCACGTGCAGGTTGCAGCCGAGCGAACGAGCCAAGCCTTCGAAGAACACCTCGGCCAGCTCGCTGTCCCAGGTTCCTATCTTTGCCTTCGGCATGGGCACGCGCCACACGAAATACGATCGACCCGACAGATCGAGCGCCACGGTCACGAGCGCCTCGTCCATCGGCAACGTTGCCGACCCGTAACGGCGAATGCCTTTGCGATCCCCCAGCGCTTGTAGAAGCGCCTTACCGAGCACGATCGCCGTGTCCTCCGTCGTGTGGTGACCGTCGATGTCGACGTCCCCCTTGGCGCGCACGGTCAGATCGAACATGCCGTGGCGGGGCAACTGTTCCAGCATGTGCGACAAGAAGGGAATTGGCGTTTCGATGGACGCCTTACCCGATCCGTCGAGATTCACTTCGACTTCGATCTGGGTCTCACTGGTGTTGCGTTCGACGCGGCCCGTTCTCACAATCAATAATTCCTTCCGTAAATCCATCCCCAACACCCGAGTGCGTGTCACGAGGTTGCGCTAGGTAGCAGGGCCGCCGTCGCGCGTTCAGAACTCTTCGATCTTCCAGGCGCCGTCCTCGAGCAAGAGCATGACCGCGCTGCTTTGACCGTACGCCACCGTGGCCCGATCCCCCACGATCTCGGCTTGCGCCGTCGGCAGCTGAGCGTGCAGCGCTTGGACCAATTCGAGCATCTCGGGTCGCTGTTCACCTTCCCACGCCGCCTTCAGGATCTCCGGCGACAACCCTTCACGGTGGTTCAACGGAGCGAACCGCACGAGCACATCGTAGCGTTTTGCGTCGAAGGCGCGAACGAAGGATTTGAGCGAGGTGACCGGATCGGCTTGGCTATACAAGTCGATCGCGGACAAGTCCGCGTGCCAGGCGCCGTCTTCGTAAACCAGACCGAGCTCGTCTCCTTCGGCGGTCGTGACCGTGGCTCGGATCTCGCGCGTTTCGCTCGGCCGATCGAGGGCGCCGGCCATCCCGATCAAGTCCTCCGGGCGATCCTTTAAGGTCCGCTCGAAGACATTGAATGGCATGCGCTTTTTCGCGTCGTCACTGAGCCACTCGTAGGCCGCTCTGGCGTCGCCCTCGCGCACGGACTGAGCGTAACGACGCAGCGCGGTTTGGGGGTCTTGCGCAGCTCTGCCGGTCGCACAGCCGATGAGTGACGGCGCGACCGCGATGGCGATCGCCAGTGACAGCGTCGAGGCAAGGGATTGAAGCGCGAGCAACTTGCGAGTCCTCACGGCGGCTCGTCTACCACATCCTGCGCCCAGCCGGGACGACAACGCAGCTGGGGCCGACAACGTCTCGGGCAACGAGCACAAAGTGCAACAAACTGCAGGCAGTTCCGCTGCACGGGGCCGCGATCCGTACTACGGTCGCCGGATGGAACCCAAAGCCCGACGCGAACCCGAGCGAATGGCGATCCTGCCGCTGCGCAATGCGGTGTTGTTCCCGATGAGCGTCGTCCCGATCAACGTCGGGCGACCCCGCAGCGTGCGGCTGGTCGAGCAGCTCGCGAACATCGAACGCGCCTTGGTCGGTGTCGTTTCGCAGAAGAATGCGGACACCGTCGAACCGACGTTCGCAGACGTGTACGAGGTCGGAACCCTCGCCCGCGTCGTGAAAGTGATCCGGCTCGGCCAATCGAACTACAGCGTCGTGCTCAACGGCATCGGGCGCTTTCGCATCGTCCAGCCCGCGACGCTCGAGCCCAACATGCAGGCGGACATCGAGCGCATCGTCGAGGTCCGCAAAGCACCCAAAGAGCTGCACGAGGTGGCCCAACGGCTGCGCGAGTCGACGCGCGAAGTGCTGGAGTTGACCCCCGATTTGCCGAAGGAAACGGCCAGCATTCTCGACAACGTCAACGAACCGGGCGCTTTGGCCGATCTGATCGCGTCGAATTTCTCGGAAGAGCAAGCCAGCATCGCCGAGCGCCAGCAGATCTTGGAGGCGGTCGACATCGGCGAACGCTTGGGGCGGGTGCAAGAGATCGTAAACAAGCAGCTGCAACTGCTCAAAGCCAAAGACGCGATCGCCGAAGAGATCCGCGACCAGATGAGCAGCTCGCAGCGCGAATACGTACTGCGTGAGCAGATGCGCACGATCCTGGAAGAGTTGGGGGAGGCCGCAGAGGAGGACGAAGTCGACGAACTGCGTGCACGCGTGATCCGCGCCGAGTTACCCCGCGAAGCCCTGGAAGCGGCGCGCAAGCAACTGTCGCGGCTGCGCGCCATGCCCCCCCAGTCCGCCGAATACAACGTGGCGCGCAACTACGTCGAGTGGATCGCCGATCTGCCGTGGAACCGCACCACGCCGGATCAAAACGACGTGCAGGGTGTGGCTCGCTGCCTGGACGAAGATCACCACGGCTTGGGCAACGTGAAGCGCCGGATCGTGGAGTATGCCGCGATTAGACAACTGCGCCGTGACAAGCGCGGCCCGATTCTGTTGTTCGTGGGACCACCCGGCGTCGGAAAGACCTCGTTGGGCCGTTCGATCGCGCGCGCCATGGGCCGGCGCTATGGGCGCATCGCCCTCGGTGGCGTGCGCGACGAAGCCGAGATCCGTGGCCATCGCCGGACCTACGTCGGCGCATTGCCGGGGCGGATCCTGCAAGCCTTGAAGAAGGTCGGCACGCGTAATCCCGTGCTGGTGTTGGACGAGATCGACAAGATGGGAGCGGACGTGCGCGGTGATCCCGCGTCGGCTTTGCTCGAAGTCTTGGATCCGGCGCAGAACGATAGCTTCGTCGATCACTACTTGGGGCTACCGTTCGATCTGTCGCAAGTCGTGTTCTTGGCCACCGCCAACGACAAGGGCAGCATCCCCGCGGCGCTCGCCGACAGGATGGAGCTGATCGATGTGCCCGGCTACACGCGCAACGACAAGCTCAAGATCGCCGAACAGTTCTTGGTTCCGAAGCAACTGCGCGAACACGGCCTGACCGAGGAGCAACTCAGCTTTCCGCGCCAGGGCATCGAAGCGATGATCGACTTCTACACGCGCGAGCCAGGCGTGCGTGGCCTGGAGCGCGAGATCGGGTCGGTGTGTCGCGAAGCCGCCGTCAGACTGGCCGAGGGCGCCTCGGAGCTGAGCCAAGTCGCGACCCCCGCCCACGTGGAGAAGGTGCTCGGTACGCGCCGTTACGAGCTCGAGATCATCGACCGGGTGTACCAGCCCGGCGTCGCGACGGGCCTGTGTGCAACCGGTGCGGGCGGCGATCTGTTCGTCGTCGAAGCCACGCGCATGCCAGGCAAGGGCGACATCTCGGTAACCGGTAACCTGCAGCCAATCATGAAGGAATCGGCCGCCACCGCGGTCTCGTACGTGCGTTCGCGCGCCCAGCGCTTGGAGCTCGATCCGGAATGGCTCAAGACCATCGATTTGCACCTGCACGTGCCGCGCGGGCGCAGCGCGCGGGATGCTGCCGGCACCAGCGTCACCATGTTCGTGGCCGTGGCTTCGTTGTTGCTGCAGATCCCGGCGCGCTCGGATGTGGCCGTTACTGGTGAACTGACGCTGCGCGGACGGATCTTGCCGATCGGCGAGGTGAAGGCGAAGATCTTGGCGGCGCACCGCGCGGGCATCAAGAAGGTGCTCTTGCCCAAGCAGAATTTGGCGGATCTGTCCGAGGTCCCCAAGGAGATCCTCGATGAGCTCGACGTGCGCCCGATCGCCCACGTCGATGAGGTGCTCGGGCAAGTGCTCGAGGTTTCGGTGCCCTCGCGAGGCGAGCCGGAGCTCTCGGCCAATCCCTGACGGCCGCGGAAGGGATTAGCCGCTCCAACGATGCGCGTTCTATCGCTGGCCGCACGAAGCCAGAAGATCTTGTGGGCCCTCGCGGCATTGTCCCTCTCAGCCATCGGCTTCTTGCCGCTGTTTGCAGGGCCCACTTACGAGTTTGGCTTGGCGGTGGGGGTGCTCGTTCCGCTGCTCGCCGCGCCGTTCAACGCCTGGACGGCGCTCGAGCGACGGAGCGAGCCCAAAGCGGCGTTTCATCAAGGGCAGCTCTCGGGCTTCGTGCTGATCGCGATCGCGGTGCTCGTCGCAGGCTTACACCTGGGGCGCGCCGGGGCTTGTGATCCGCTGAGTGAAGCAGGCCTATTCCTGGCTGGGCCGTTGCCGGGAGTGTGGCTCGCGTGCGTCTGGGGGGCTTGCGCGGGGGCGTTCGTCGCTCCGGCGAACACGCTCGACGTAGGGAAGGGACGACGCGCGCTCGCAATCTGTCTCGGCCTTGCCGGACCGCTGGGCGGTATCCTGGTAAGTCTACTTCGCTATTATACGAGCCCGATCATCTTCGCCTTCGACCACTTCTTCGGCTACTTCTCGGGGACGCCTTACGACACGGTGCTCGATGGGGTCGGTCGGCTCATGAGTTATCGAGTCGGCAGTTTTGGTTGGGCCTTGGTGCTCTACGCGCTCGCCGCGACGTGTACACGCGACGAGCGCGGCCGACTCACTTGGTATGGACGCGAGCGCGCCCGCACTTGGGCGCTCGGTGCGTTTGGTCTAGTGCTGGGAGTGGGGATCACTGCCAACGGCCCCAAGCTCGGTCACTATCAAACGGACCGGAGCGTGCAAGAGGCGCTCGGGCGCAGCGCCGACTCTCGACGTTGCCGAGTGGTCTACGCGAGCGGCATTCGCCCGCGCGACGCGCACGCTCTAGCCCGCGAGTGCGACGCCTACGTCGAACAACACGAGCGCTTCTTCGACGTCAAAGCGCCCGATCGCACCTTGGTCTACCTGTTCGACTCCTCGGAGCAGAAGGCCTGGTACATGGGCGCGCGCGACGTTTACATCGCCAAGCCTTGGCGTGAAGAGATCTACATCCAAGCCCGCGGCTATCCACACCCGGTGATCGGCCACGAGCTCGCGCACGTCGTCGCGGGGCGCTTCGGAATCGGACCGTTCAAGATCGCAGGTCCGTTGGGCGGCTGGATCCCCGACCCGGGGCGCATCGAAGGCGTAGCGGTCGCAGCTTCACCCCGCGAAGACGATGACCTGACGCTCGCCCAGTGGGCTCGTGCGATGCGCGATGCGGATCTGCTTCCAGCGTTGAGTTCGGTCTTCAAGCTCGGATTTTTGGCCGAGAACTCTGGCAAGGCCTACACCGTCGCGGGCGCCTTCCTGAGCTTCCTGCGCGAGGTTTACGGCCCTGCGGCAGTGCGCGGTTGGTACGGCGGTCAGACGCTAGCGGATGCGACCGGCAAGAGCTTGGAAGAGCTCGAGCTCGAGTTCCGCGCCAGCTTGGACCAAGTGACGGTCAGCGCGCTAGCCAAAGACGTGGCGAAGGCGCGCTTCGATCGGCCGGGGGTGTTCGCTAGAAAGTGTCCGCACCAAGTGGACGAGACTCTGGATGAGGCCAATCAGAGTCTCCGAAATTTCGACCCCAATCGAGCGCGACAATTGTTCGAAAAAGTGCAGAGCATGGCGCCCGACGAGTTCTGGGCAGATGCTGGGCTCGGCACTTGCGAGCTGCGTGAGAAGCAACTGTCCGAGGCACAGCATCGCTTCGAAGCGATGCTCGCTGCAGATCCCGCGCCGAGCAGCACCGAGCGGGCTTGGCTCGAAGAGCAATTGGGAGACTTGGCGTGGCAACAGAACGACTTGTCGCGCGCGTTGCATCTGTACGCCACGGCCGCCTCACACGTCGTCGACCAAGATCTGTTGCGCACGCTGACGTTGAAGCAAGCCGTGCTGCCCAACATCGAGAACGCCGAGCTGGCGCGCGAAGCCGTCAAAGCACTGCTGCTCGGGGAACCGGAGACCGGGACGAGCTTTCCGGTTGCGGCAGGGGATCTCGGTCGTTGGTCGCAAGCGAGCACTAAGGATGGCTTGGCGGATTATCTGCTCGGCAAGAACTTGTCGACGCGCGGCGATTGGGAAGCCGGTGCCATAGAGCTGGATCGAGCTTTGAGCAAGGGCATTGGGGTACCGGTCTTTCGCGCCGAAGCGTTGCGCACGCGGGTGTTCATGGCCTGCGCCCTGGGCCAGCGAAGCGCAGCCGAGAGCGCTTTGAACGACTACTTGGCCTTGGCTGACATTCCCAAAGCGCGCCGCGACGGCGTCCGCCGCTTTGCAGAACGCTGCGGACTCGGCTCGGCAGTCGTACCTGGGGCAGCAAATCAGTGATGGTTGAAGATAAACAGGCGAAGCGGAGACGAACGACAGCAGGCGCGGGCCATGCCCAGCGGACACGGGTAACGTGGTTTCTGGCTTTGCCGTTTGCGGTTTGGGCTTGCACCTCTCCGACTTCGTCCGAGTCGGAGAGGGAGGCATCCCTCGGCGTCACTGGCAGCGCGAAGATCGCCTCGAGCGTCGCTTCGACAGCGGGGGCAAATCCAGAGTCGGAGCCCGCGCCGAACGTAAACGGATCGAGCGCGCTTGCGCCCCCGGCAACTGCGACGTCGAGTGCGGCGGCCAGCGCGCCGTCGAATGCGGCGGGCGCGTGTCCCGACTCGATGCAGCGCGTGCCCGGCGGAGAATTTTGGGTTGGCACGCCGGGGACGCGAGGCCTACCCGATGAGCATCCCCGCTTTTTGACCCGCGTGCCGGACCTGTGCGTCGATACGACCGAGGTCACCGTCGAAGCCTACACGCGCTGCGTAGAGCAAGGGCAGTGTAAAGCCAAAGCGCGCCCGCGCATCACTTGCAATTTTGGCAGACCCGATCGCGCAGATCACCCCATGAATTGCCTCGATTGGCAGCAGGCGGCGAGTTACTGCAAGGCTCAAGGCGCGCGCCTGCCGAGCGAAGTCGAGTGGGAGTACTTCGCGCGTGGCGGCGCCGAATATCGCAACTACTCGTGGGGCAACGATTCGCCCGACGGGCGCACATGCTGGAAGCGAGCGTTTACTTGCCCCGTCAAGAGCTTCGCGGCCGGCGCCTTCGGCCTTTACGACGTCACGGGCAACGTCTGGGAGTGGACGGCGAGCGATCACGGCGATTACCCGTGGCCGCCACAAATGTCGCCCCACAAGGTTTATCGCGGCGGCAGTTGGAGTCGCCGCTTCGAGAAGTGGTTGGTCCCGAGCCTGCGCAACCGCGACGTACCGACGGCGATGGGTTCACACTTGGGATTTCGCTGCGTGACGCTCGCGCCCGGAGCCAGCTGTGCTTATGGCGTCGCGCCGCAAACGGAAAACGGCGCCGCCCTGGCCTGCCTGCACGGGGTCGACGATGCCGAGTGCCCCAAACACAAGACTTGGAACGGCGTGCGCTGTGCACGCGAAGGGGAGCCGAAGTGTCCGAACGGCACGGCGCCGATCGCGGGCTTTGGCTGCGGGGTTTCTGATGCGATTTTGCAGGCCTTGCGCGCCGAGGAAGCCGCCGCCGAACCCAGCGCCGAACACCAAATCCCCAAGCTGTCGCGCAGTTCCGAGTTCGATGCCGACTGCATGCGCTTTCAACCGAGCCGCCCCAAGGCGTATCGCTTGGACGGGGCCACGCATGAAGACCGCAACCTGTTCGCACGGGACAAGGGCTGCAAAAATCGGGATGTTGGCGCCAACTGGAACTCGGTTTGCTGCCCCTGAATCACGCGCTTGGGTCTGTTGCCCGTGACCGAAACCTACTGCTATGAGGCACCAATGTTCGACAAAGGATCGTGGCGGCGCCGGACGTGGCTGAACTCCAGTCGATCGATGACAGCTTGGCTGGTCTTAGGCTCGACTTGGGCGGCCGCGGCGAGCAGCGCGATTGGCGCTCCTACGGGGGCCGAGGCATCGTCAGCGCACGGGGTTCACACCTCGGGCGTGAGCGAGAAGACGAAGCCGAGTCCCGCAAACGGCGAAAGCGCTTCGAATTCCGAAGCTCGACCAGCTGGAGCCCCCGGCGCAGCCAACGCACATGCCGAGACGCCTGCGCGAGCCGGCACCGAACCTCCCTTGCCAGAAGGCACGACGGTTCTGCACATCGGTGACTCGTTTGCCGGGGCGCTCGGGCCAGACTTGAACCGCGAGTTTGCGGCACGCGGCGTCAAAGGCGTGCTCAAGCAACAGAAGGCGACCTATATCCCCACTTGGGCTTCGCACAAGGAGCTGGGGGGTTACTTGGAGCGCTACCATCCGGATTTGATCCTGGTCACCTTGGGCGCCAATGAGCTCGAGATCCCACGGCCCGAGGATCGCATCGACGCGATCGGTCGCTTGGTGCGCCGCTTTGGTGAAGTGCCCTGCGTGTGGATTGGGATCCCACTGTGGAAGGGCGCCAATCCGCACTTGCTCGAGGTGATCAAAGACCACGTAGCGCCCTGTCGTTACTTGGACTCGAACGCGTTGGTGCCAGATCTCGAGCGGGCCAAGGACAAGATTCACCCCTCGCTGCCAGCACGCAAAATTTGGGCGGAGGCCGTGGTCGGGTGGCTTGCACACCACCGCGTGCCGAACGCCGATCGACCCTGGCTGCTGCAAGACCAAAGCACCCACTGAGGACACGTCATGGGCAGACCACCTTCGCGCCTCGCGGCCTTCGCACTCGCCGCGCTAGGCGCCAGCGCCACGCTGTCATCGGCTCGGGCCGACGAGGGCATGTGGACTTACGATGCGCTGCCCGCCGATCTGGCAGCCCGGCACGACTTCACCCCGAGTCCGGCTTGGCTCGACCACGTGCGCTCGAGTGCAGTGCGTTTGAGCAACGGTTGCTCGGCGAGTTTCGTTTCGGCAAACGGGTTGGTTCTAACCAATCACCACTGCGCGCACAGTTGCATCGAGGATCTATCGAGCGCCGAGCACGACTACGTCGCCCACGGCTTTCACGCGAAGACTGCCGCCAAGGAGCTGATCTGTCCAGGCCTCGAACTGAACCAGCTGGTATCGATCGCGGACGTCACCGAGCGCGTCACTGCAGCGACGCGCGATCTCGGCGGTGAAGAATTTCAGAAGGCACGCCGCGCGATCACCGCCGGGCTCGAGAAGGAATGCGCCGATTCCGAGGCGCTGCGCTGCGACGTGGTCTCGCTCTACCAGGGGGGCGTGTATCAGATTTACAAGTACCGCCGCTTCGACGAAGTGCGGCTGGTATTTGCCCCGGAAATGAAGATCGCGTTTTTCGGTGGCGATCCGGACAACTTCAATTTTCCGAGGTACGACCTCGACGTCGCGTTCCTGCGCGCTTACGCGCAAGGTAAACCCGTTGCGACCACCGAATACCTGCGTTGGTCGAAGCAAGGCGTGGCGCCCGGTGATCTGACCGTCGTAGCCGGTAACCCAGGCTCGACACAGCGTCTGTTCACGGTCTCGCAGCTGGTGTTCGAGCGCGACGTGGTGTTGGTCGAGTTGCTTTTGGACTTGGCACAGTATCGCGGTTTTCTCGACCAATACGCTGCGCAAGGCAAGGAACAACGCCGGGTCGCGACCAGCGAGATCTTCTTCGTCGAAAATGCCTTCAAAGCGATCTCGGGCGAGCGCGCCGCGTTGAACGATCCCGCGTTCTTCTCGACGTTGGTGCAGCGCGAAGACAACTTGCGCGCTCAGGTGAGCAAGCGGCCAGAACTCGTGCGCAAGTACGGCGCTGCTTGGAACGCGATCGCCGAAACCCTGCAGCGCTTTGCGCAGACGCGCCGCGCGCTGCTATCGATTGAAGGGTCGCGTGGGGGGTCGCCCTGGTGGGCTACGAGCGACTTGTTTCGCTGGGCGCGCACGATCGTGCGCGGCGCGGATGAACGGGAAAGACCGAATGAGCAGCGGTTGCCGGAGTTCCGCAACTCACGCCTCGAGCGTGTCCTGCACCACCTGCTTGGCCCGAGTCCTATCGACAAGCCCTTCGAGATCGCCAAGCTCACCTTCGGCCTGACTCGACTGCGTGAGGTGCTGGGAGCCGACCACGCCTTCGTGCGCCAAGTGCTGGGCGCAAAATCGCCGAGTGAAGTCGCGCGCGATTGGGTCCAGGGTTCACGGCTCGGCGATCCGCTCGAGCGCAAACGTTTGTGGCAAGGCGGGACGCAGGCCGTCAGCGCCTCCACCGATTCGTTAATCCGATTCGTCAAGCGCATCGATGCCGAGGCGCGCCGCGTTCGGGCCGAGTACGAAAACGAGGTCGAATCGGTGCTGGTGAAAAATGCCGAGCTCGTGGCTCAGGCGCGCTTCGAAGTCTTCGGACGTAGCCTGTACCCTGACGCGACAGGCTCGCCGCGCTTGTCCTTTGGACAGGTCCGGGGCTGGACCGAGCAGGGCTCGCCCGTCTCGGCGTTCACCACTTTCGGCGGCGCGTTCGCGCGCGCCACGGGACGGGATCCTTTTGCACTGCCCAAGAGCTGGAACGTTGCTCGCCCTCAGCTCGACCTGGACAAACCGTTGAATTTCGTGACGGACAACGACATCATCGGAGGTAACTCGGGGTCACCCGTGATCGATCGCACGGGAGACGTCGTGGGCTTGATCTTCGACGGCAACATTCACTCGCTGGGTGGCGCTTATGGCTTCGACATGACCAAGAACCGCGCAGTCGCGGTCGACGTGCGCGGCATCGCGTACGCGCTCGAAGCCATTTACGGCGCGCCAGAGATCACGGCAGAGCTCCGAGCAGGCCAACAATAATCAATTCATTTAGCTGAGGAGAGTCGCGATGAAGAAGAACACCATCTGCCTTTGGTACGATCACGATGCGGAAGAGGCGGCTCGGTTTTACGCCAAGACCTTTCCCGATAGTGAAGTTGGCGCGGTCCATCGAGCGCCTGCAGACTTTCCGGGGGGCAAACGAGGCGATGTCCTGACGGTGCAGTTCACCGTTTGCGGTGTCGCGTGCATGGGGCTCAACGGTGGAAGTTACTTCAAACAGAGCGAGGCCTTCTCGTTTCAGATCGCGACCGATGATCAGGCCGAAACGGATCGCTATTGGAATGCGATCGTGGGCAACGGCGGCAGTGAGAGCGAGTGCGGCTGGTGCAAGGACAAGTGGGGTCTATCGTGGCAGATCACTCCGCGCGTCTTGACCGAGGCGTTGGCCAAGGGCGGCGACGTCGGCAAACGGGCATTCGAGGCGATGATGACGATGCGCAAGATCGACGTCGCAAAGATCGAGGCCGCCGTGCGCGGCTGATACGCCCTAGTGTCGTGAGTCTTCGCTCAAGGGTAGCGCCCGGGTCCCGCCAGGCCAGTGCGTTCATCTAGACCCAGCATCAGGTTCATGTTCTGCAGAGCCTGGCCGGCGCCGCCCTTGACGAGATTGTCGAGCGCGCTGAACGCTGCGACCGTAGTCTTGCCGGCGTGAGACGAGCCGAGCGCCAGCCCGACCTCGGCGTAGTTCGAGCCCGCGACGGCCACGACTTCGGGCAAACGCCCCTGTGGGCTGCGCACGAACGACTCACCCTTGTAAGCGCTAGCGACCCACTCGTTCAATTGTTCCTGCGTCACGCTCTCATCGAGTTCGACCATGCTGGTGGCGAAGATGCCGCGCACGAGCGGAGCCGAAACCGGAACGAACTCGAGCGCCAAATCGCGCGCGCCGGCACTCGTCAGCGTGCGCACGATCTCGGGCACGTGCTGATGCATGAACGGCTTGTACGTGCGCAAATTACCCGCTCGCACTGGATGATGCGTCGTCGGCAGGGCGGCGCGCCCGCTGCCGCTCGAACCCGTGATGCCCACGGTGTGAACTCTGCCGGACAACTTGCCTGCACGCGCCAGGGGCAACAAGCCGAGCTCGATTGCCGTCGCAAAGCATCCGGGCGACGCGACGTAACGGCTCGTGCGAATCGCGTCGCGATTGAGTTCGGGTAGGCCGTAGACGAACTCGCCGAGCAAGTGCGGCAACGGGTGGGGTTTACCGTAGAAGCGCTTGTAATCGTTGCTCGACTGCACGCGGAAAGCACCCGAGCAATCGATGATGCGGGTGTTGGTCGCCGCCAAGCGCCGCGTGACGTCCCAGCTCACTTCGTGTGGCAAGGCCAAGAACACGACGTCCACGGGGCTGACGGCGTTCTCGTCTTCGGGCACGGCTTCGTATTGGAGCGAGCTCAGCTGTTCCAAGTGTGGCTGCGCCGCGCCCAGCGGATCGCCGATGTGTTCAGCCGCGTGCACCCGCACGAGCTCCACTTCGGGGTGGAGCAACAGGCGGCCAAGCAGTTCCGAACCGATGTAGCCCGTGGCGCCATAGACGGCAGCGCTGAAACGCTTCACCCATCAAGCGTAGGTCACGCCCGAGCGCCGCGCCAGTCACCCCCGCGGGGTCTTTCGTCAGCGCCCGAGTCGAACGGCGCGGGTCGAGCTCACTCAGGCGCGTGGCCAGAGAGCGTGATCGGCGACCAGAACAGCTTGAGCGCGGTGTATTCACCCCGGCGCACGTAGCCTACGAGTCCAAACAATAGATCCCAGGAGTGCCCATCGGGGGTTTCCCCGTACGAGATGCCCGGCAGAATGTGGAACTTCCAATCGAGCCCGTGGGCGACCTTCTTCTCGGTGTAAACGAAGTTACCGACAATCTGGGTGACGGCGTTCGGCCTGGCAAAGCGCCAGTAGATGGGCGCTACGATCGTCGTGCGCGACGAGGGCGTCGAGAAGTCCCAGAAGATCGGCGCGATCACCGAGTGCGAATCGTGGCGGTCGCGACCAAAGAACGCGATCGGCATCAAGTTCGTTTTCCAGCCGGTGAGGCTGTGCTCGTACTCGAACAGCGGGGTGATCCAGGTTTGATCCGAGACGCCGTAGCGGTGGAAACTGCCGTAGAAAGGGAACAGCGCGATGCTATTTTCCCGCGGTCCGGTCCGGTGATAGAAGAACGGGAATAGTAGCTGTTGGTTTACGCCCGCGTCGGGGTCGCGATACAGCCACAACAGCGGCGTGAACATGTCGAGCTCGGTGCGCCCGCGATAGCTCGCGTAGCCCCAGGTTGCGAAGGTGTGGTTGCCTTCCTCGGTCGTGGCATCGAGCCAAAGGGGGTTCACGAACAACGAGGCGTTGCGCCGCCAGCCGTAATGGAAGAACGGGAACAGGGTCGTGTGGTGCTCGTCTGCGCCCCAGATGCTCCAATAGAACGGCAGCACGTGGAACAACTCCCGTTCCTCGGTGCTCTCGCGATAGAACGGACCCCAGATGTTCAAGCTGTGCTGCTCGTCGGGGTTGTCCGAGTGGTAGTGCAATAGCGGCGGGATCAGCCGATAGCTGCCCTTGGGATCGTGGCCCCCGAAGTAGAAGGGGGCGATCCCGAGATCGCGTTCGACCGGGTTGCCAAAGCAGCCGCCGCCTTTGCCCTTGGGCTCTTCGTCGGCCGTGTGCTGATTGCTGAAGCTGCAGAAAGCAGGTCCAATCAGATCGAAGCCGCCCTTGTTGTCCTGATTGAGGTACGTGAGCAGCGGCGGGATGATCTGATACGAACCGTTCGGGCGCGTGCCGAAGAAGTAGAGCGGGGCGAGCCAGTTGTCGGAGGTGTCCTTGGCTTCGCGATTGACGAACGGCCCTAGGATCGTGGTGCGGCTGTCCGTGTCGCGCAGATTCCAGAACACTGGGAACAGGATGTCGTCGGCGTGCTCCGCGCTGCGGCGATTGTAGTAGACGCCACCGAACACCGAGGCGCGGTCATCCTTCGAGGAATCCGTCAGACTCGGCTGCGTGCGCTCCATCCAGACCGGGAAGGCCAAGCGCAGACGGTAACGGTCGCTGTGCTCCTGGTAGTACAGCCCGTAGAAGTCGCGATCGATGGCTCCCGGATCTCGTCCGAGCGTCGGCTCGTCCAAGCCGAAGTCCGAGCCGAGCCGAGCCTTCAGAGGGTCGGTGAGCTTGAGCGGCTCTTCTGGCAGTGTTGGTTCACTGCCTTGGGGTAACGTCGTTTCGCTGCCGCCCGAGGCCGCGTGCAGCTCCGGCGTGCCGGGTGGCTGTTCTTTCTTCTTGGGCGCGCTGCGCGTGGGAGCGCCGGGGCCCATCGGCATGCCGCCGAAACCGCCCGGCATACCGCCGCCGAAACCCTGGGCGCGCGCCTCGCTCGCCAACCCGAGAACGAACACGACTAGCGCAGCCGATTTCACGATCAGCCAGAAGCGGCTTGGCCTCACGAGTTTGCCTCCACGGGGACGGCTGCCTGCATCCGCTCTCGGACACGCTGCACGATCTCGCTCTGGGCCACGTCGAGTTGAGTGTGAGCTGCGAGATCTTTGAGCTGAATCGTACCCTGAGCGATCTCTTGTTCACCCATGACCAACGCCAAGGTCGCACCCATCGAATTGGCGCGGCGCAATTTGCTCTTGAGTGAGCCCTCGCGACCATCGACCTCGGTGCGGATGCCGAGCGCGCGCAGTCGATTGCCGAGCACCAGCCCGGCGCGCACGGCTTCGTTGCCAATCGGCGCGATGAACACGAGCGGCGGCTTGCCGAGCTCGCGCCCTTTGAGCGCCAGCAGCACCCGCTCGACGCCCATGGCGAAGCCGATACTGGGCACGTCGGGGCCGCCCAAAGTCTTGACCAGCCCATCGTAGCGACCCCCGCCGACCAAGGTGTTTTGCGCGCCGAGATCGCCCGCGTCCGATTGAATCTCGAACAAGGTGCGGCTGTAGTAATCGAGCCCGCGCACCAGCGACGGCTCGACGGCAAACGGGATCTCGAGAGCCGTGAGCTGCGCGCACAACTCCTCGAAGTGCGCGCGATCGGCGTCGTTCAACGCATCAATCGTCGAGGGCGCTCCCACGATCGCCTGCTTGTCGAGGGGACTCTTCGAATCCAGAACGCGTAGTGGGTTCTTCTCGAGCCGCGATTGCGATTCGGTCGAAAGCTCCGCGGCTTTCGGGCGCAGAAACTCGAGCAACAGTTCGCGATAGCGTGCGCGGCTTTCGGGGCCGCCGATCGAGTTGACCAGCACTCGCAAGTCTCCGATGCCCAGGCTCTGGTACAAGCCGACCAGCATCGCCAGCAACTCGGCGTCACAGGCTGGACCCGGATCGCCAAAGACTTCGCATCCCGCCTGGAAGAACTGACGGTACCGGCCGCGCTGGGGGCGTTCGGCGCGGTACATCGGTCCCATGTAGTACCAGCGGGTGACCGGTTCGCTCGCGTTTACGTTGTGTTGCACGTAGGCGCGCACGGCACTGGCCGTTCCCTCGGGCCTCAAGGTGAGCTGCTCGCTGTGGTGCTCGAAGGAGTACATCTCCTTTTGCACGACGTCGGTGGTGTCACCGATCGAGCGCACGAACAGCGACGTCGGCTCGAGCAAGGGCGTGCGCACCTCCTCGAAGCCGTACAGGCGCGCCGTCGTCGCGAATGCGCGTTCGAGCTCGTGCCACAGCCCGATCTCCTCGGGCAGGATGTCGTTCATCCCTTTGACTGCTCGAAACTGCATGCTGAACTCAGGGGCCGGGCTATCGCGCAGGGTAGGAGCAAAGGTCAAGCGATGCGTCCCGGCCCGAGCTCAAAGCTGGTCAATTGGCCAGTGCGAGTTCGGCAGGGCGACCCGTTCCAGGGTTCACGACGCTTTTGTGCCTGCCACGGGCCTCGGATCTGCTCTAACCGCGAGCGCATGCGTGTGGCAGCCGTCGACTTCGGCAAGGTCCGCGTGGGGCTCGCGGTGAGCGATGAGCTCGGCCTGCTCGCTCACCCGCGGCCCTTCCTCGACGGCACTCACTTGGGACACGTATTCCAGGCGCTGATCGACTTGTCGCAGCAGGAGAACGTCGAGTTGTTCTTGGTCGGTCTGCCGCGCCTGCTCGACGGCAGCGAAGGACCCGCTGCGCGACGCGCGCGGCGCTTCGCCGCCAAGCTGAAAGAAAGAACCGGACGCCGCGTCGTGATGATCGACGAGTGGCTTTCGACGCGCGAAGCGCAGGGCCGCTTACGGGCGGCCGGAGCCGATTCGCGCCAAGCGCGCCAGCGCGTCGACAGCGCCGCGGCCGCCTTGCTCTTACAGTCGTGGCTCGACCGGCGCGCCACGCCCGGCTCGGATCGTCGTCATGAGTGAACAGTGTCATGAGTGAGGCGCCGGATTCTCGACCCAAGTCCGGGCGTGCGGGGCGAAGCCGCAACCGAAAGCGGGCAGGGCGTACGAGCTCCGCGCCGCCCCGTGAAAAGCGGCCGCGGCGCTTGCGAAGGGTCCCCCTCTGGCAGTTGGCGGCGGCGATCGGCGTCGCGGTACTGCTGACGGCCGTCGGTGTCGCGCTCTACGGAAGTTGGTCGTGGACCAAGCAAGGCCGTGAGGACTCGGGCTTCGTCGCGATCGAGGTCGTCGCTGGGCAAAACCTCGAAGCCGTCGCCGACTCGCTCGTCGAAAAAGGGCTCGTCGACAGCGCGAACCTGTTCACGCTCTACGGTGTGCTGCGGGGCTCCGACGTCGGCATCGAGCCGGGGCCGCATTGGCTGCCACGGGGCAGCTCACCAGAGCGGTTGTTGGCGTTGCTCACGCGCAAGCAGAATCGCCCGCGCGCGAAGATCCCGCTGCCCGAGGGCTGGGATAGCTTCCAGATTGCCGAACGGCTCGAGGGTGCGGGCATCTGCGCGGGCAAGGAATTTCTGCGCATCGTGCACGCCGCGGGCTCGGCGGAGGCTTTGGGGCTACCGGGTGCCGGACCCCAAACGGGCAATGCCCCTACGCCGATTTCGCTCGAGGGTTATCTTTACCCATCAACTTACGAGTTCTCGTGGGACACGGACCCCAAAAGCGTCGTGCAGCGCTTGGTGACCGAGGCCGATGGCCGCTTCAAGCCGGTATTCGAAAACGCAGCCCTGGCTGCCACGGGGCTCAGCGCGCACGAACTGGTGATCATGGGCTCGATGATCTTGAAGGAAGCGCGCGACATGAACGAGATCCCGCTGATCGCGAGCGTCTTCTTCAACCGCTTGAACGATCCCGAGTTTCGTCCCCGGCGCATGCTGCAGAGCGATCCGACGGCAGGTTACGGTTGCAAGCTGCCCGACGCGCCTGCCAGCTGTGCCAGCTACAGCGGCAGGATCACTCCCGAGCTGTTGCGCGACGGACAGAATCGCTACAACACCTATCGTCAAGCGGGCTTGCCGCCCGGGCCGATCAGCAATCCGAGCGCTGAGGTTCTTTCGGCGATCCTGACGGCCCCCAAAACGCGTTACTACTTCTTCGTTGCAGGTCGCGACGGGCACCATCGTTTCAGCGAATCGCTCGCCGAGCACGAGCGATCCATCGGGCAATGACCCCAGAAGGCGCGGGGCGCCCGTCGTTTCGCGGATGTGCCAGAAATGGCGTCGAAATTGGCGCCAAACTCCGGCTCCGAGATCCGATTTGAGTTCACACGCGGGGGTAGGGCAAGCTATCTGGCACTGCCATGAGTGCGTTCGATACAGCCGTCCATACGATCCAATTCCTCGCCGCCGATGCCGTCGAAAAAGCCGCGTCCGGTCATCCCGGGACGCCCATGGCGCTCGCCGGAATCACGACCGAGCTGTTCTCGAACGTGATGCGCTATCAGCCGCAGGATCCCGCGTGGCCCAATCGCGATCGCTTCGTGCTCTCCTGCGGTCACGCCTCGATGCTGTTGTATTCGGTCGCGCACCTCGCGGGCTTCGATGTTCCCAAAGAGCAGCTCACGCAATTTCGTCAGTGGGAAAGCCTGACGCCTGGGCATCCGGAGTACGGACACACGGCAGGGGTCGAGACGACGACGGGCCCGCTCGGGCAGGGCATCAGCAACGCGGTGGGTCTGGCGCTCGGCGCGAAACTCGCCGGGGCTCGCGTCAACAAGCCCGACTGCACGCTGATTGATTACAAGGTCTACGTGCTCGCGTCCGATGGGGACTTGATGGAGGGCGTTGCATCGGAGTCTTGCAGCTTGGCGGGCCAATGGGGCCTCGGCAATCTGATCGTCATTTACGACGCGAACAACATCACCATCGATGGCAAGGCCGAGCTCTCGTTCAGCGAAGACGTGGGCAAGCGCTTCGAAGCTTATGGTTGGGGCGTTGCGCACGTCGATGGGCACGCGCCAGCTGAGGTGCGCGCAGCGATCGAAGCGGCCCGGCGCGACGAGAGTCGTCCATCGTTGATCGTCGCACGCACGCACATCGGTATCGGTTGCCCGACGAAGCAAGACTCGCCCAAGGCGCACGGCTCGCCGCTCGGCAAGGACGAGATCCGTGGAGCGAAGCAAGCTGCGGGCTGGCCCGCCGAGCCCGACTTCTACACGCCCGCCGAGGCGTACACGCCGTTCAAAGAGCACGTAGCTCGTGTTCGTCCCGAGTACGACGCTTGGCAAGAGCGCATGGCGAAGCTGAGCGCCGAGCAGCGTGCGGCGTACGATGCAGTGTTCAAAGTTGCGCCCAAGGATCTGCTCACGGCGTTGACGGCCAAGGCTGACACCAAGACGGACGCCACGCGCAGCAGCGGTGGCAAGATGCTGCAGTTTGCTTCGGAGCTGGTCTCCAACTTGATCAGTGGCGCCGCCGATCTCGCGGCCTCGACGAAAACGGATCTGGCGGGCACCACGTTCGTGTCCAAGGGTTCGTTCGGCGGCCGCAACTTGCGTTTCGGCGTGCGTGAACATGGCATGGGGTCGATCGCCAACGGCCTAGCGCTCGCAGGATTCACGCCCGTCACTTCGACGTTCCTGATCTTCAGCGACTACATGCGCCCGCCAATCCGTTTGGCGTCGATGATGAAGATCCAATCGATTTACGTCTTCACTCACGATTCGTTCCACGTCGGCGAAGATGGCCCGACGCACCAACCGATCGAGCAGACGAGCAGTCTGCGTTTGATCCCGGGTCTCGACGTGTTCCGTCCCGCCGACAGCCTCGAATGCGCGGCGGCGTGGGCCCTCGCGCTCGAACGCAAGGATGGCCCCAGCGCCCTCTTGCTCACGCGTCAGAATTTGCCGGCGATCCAACGCGGCGCGAGCTTCAAGAACGAGGATTTGCGTCAGGGTGCCTACATCGTCAGTGACGCAACGGATCCGACGCTGGTGCTGATCGCTAGCGGCAGTGAGCTATCACTGGCCGTCGATGCCAAGGTGATGCTCGAGAAGAAAGGTCAGCGCGTGCGTGTGGTTTCGGCGTTGTGCCTCGAGCGCTTTCTCCGTCAACCGCGCGAAGTGCAGCAGCGAGTACTCGGCACTGCGCGTCGCGTTTCGATTGAAGCGGGCGCGACCGCGTTGTGGCGCGGTTTGGTCGGGCTCGATGGCATCGCAATCGGCCTCGACCATTTCGGTGCGTCTGCGCCGGCAGAGATTCTCGCAGAGAAGTTCGGCTTCACAGCGCAAGCCGTCACCGATCGCGTGCTTTCGGCCATCGCTGGCTGATTCGCACGGCGCTACCCGAGACACGGTTCTAGGAAGATTTGCGCCCAGGCAGGGGAGGCGGCTATGCTGCCTCCGTGCCTGCCCTCGATGCGCTGCCGATCATCTTGATCCCACACCCGCACGTGCGGGTCGATCGCGATGTGCTCGGTGGCAGCCCGTACGTCGCCGGTTCACGGGTGCCCGTGCGGCGTCTGTGGGCGTTCTATCAACGCGGCGCCTCGGTGGAGGTGCTGGTCAAGCGCTACCCGCGACTCGGCCCGGGCAAGATCTTCGACGCCCTGGCGTTTGCCTTCGACAATCTCGAAGTGATCGAACGCGACCTGCTCAGGGAACAGCAGATACTGGCAGAGGGCGAGCCTCAAGCCAAAGCGCACCAGATGGATCTGCCCTTCGAAGGTCCTCAAAAGATGTTCGTACCGAAGCAAAAGCCCGCGGCGGACAAGAAGCCGCGGCGCAAGTGATTCGGCACTAGCGTGAAAGGGTCGAGCGGGCGCGCTGCTCAGCGAGCTTTCAGTTCGTCCTTCTTCGGACTTTGCTGGTCGTTCACCCAACGGCCCGCCTCAGAGCCCGTCTGCGCGGCGAACAGCTCGTTGACTTCAGCCAACGTCGTAAACGGCCGGGGTGGGAACCTGCGACGCTGAATCAGCGCGCGAATCACGGCCTCTCGACTGCGTTCGCGAAACGGCCTGTCCGCCTCGATCTTTTCGACGAGCGCGCCGTGGATACGCTGACGAATGCCTTCGTCGGAGCACACGAGCAACACGTCACAGCCGGCCTCGATCGACAGAATCGCGCTTTGCTCGGGTGTCCATCGCTCACGCAGCGCCGCCATCTCGAGATCGTCACCGAACAGAACGCCTTCGAAGCCGAACTCCTTGCGCAAGAGCCCTTGACACAATCGTGCACTGAGCGTTGCGGGTAAACGATCGATCGCCGAGTAGACGACATGCGCCGTCATCATCGCGGGCGCATGGCGTGCCAAATGCTCGAACGGGAACATCTCCGTCTGTCGCAACTTGACGATCGAGCGCGTCACTTGCGGCAACTCGAAGTGACTGTCCTTGTCGGTGTCGCCGTGCCCCGGGAAGTGCTTCAGGCAGCCCATCACGCCGGCTTCCGCGAAGCCCTCCAGAAAGGCTTTACAGTGACGGGTTACCAGGGTTGGTGAGTTGCCGAACGAACGATCCCCGATCACCGGGTTGTTGGGGTTCGAGTCTACGTCGGCGACCGGCGCGAAATTCAGATTGAATCCCAGCGCGCTGAGCTCCTCCGCCAAGCGCGTCGCTAGCTTCTTGCTGAGCGTGAGATCGTCGAGTTGCCCGAGCATGCGCATGGGCGGCAGTTGCAACACGGGCGCCTTCAAGCGCGCGACGCGGCCGCCCTCCTGATCGATCGCGATGAACGGCGGAAAATCTTCGTCGGATGCGCCAACGACGCCTTGGCACAGACCCCAAGCGGCCGCGACACTCGGTAGGTTTCGGGTGAACAAAATCACCCCGCCCAGGGCGCGTGCACGCAGCGCACGCTCGATCGAAGCGGGCAACTCGGTGCCCGTAAAACCTGCCACCAACAGCTGGCCCGCGAGCTCGCTCGACGTCAAGCGCTCGACTTCACGCATTTTGACCTCTGAGGGGACTCATGCGCCTCCAGCATCGAAGATTGCGGCATTCGCGAGCTCTTCGGCCAAGGTCGTCAACTTGGTCAAGTTGGGTCCCTCGAGCATGATCCGGAGCTTGCTCTCGGTGCCGCTCCAACGCACGAGCAAGCGACCTTCTTTGCCGAGCGCCTTGCTGGTGGCTTGGGACAACTTCGTCAGGGCAGGCATCTCCTCGAGCGCCATGCGCCGCGCGAGTTTGACGTTCTTGAGCACTTGCGGAACTGGCGTCATGCAGCGTTTGAGCTCGCTCAGAGGTCGCTCTGCACGCATCATGGTGGCCAAAATCTGAAGCGCGGCGACGATGCCGTCCCCGGTCGTGCTGTGCTCGGAGAAAACCAGGTGCCCCGATTGTTCACCGCCGAACAGGTAACCTTTGCGGCGCATCTCGTCGACCACGTAGCGATCACCGACTTGGGTTCGAACCAGCTTGCCCCCGTGCGGAGCGAGCGCGCGCTCTAGCCCTAGATTGCTCATCACCGTCGCCACCACGGTTGCGTGCGGAAGACGCTTGGCCTCGAGCATCGGGATCGCGCAGATGGCCATCAGCTGATCGCCATCCACCACTTCGCCGCGTTCGTCGACCACGATCAAGCGGTCGGCGTCACCGTCGAGCGCGATGCCGAGCGTGGCTTCCTGTTTGAGCACTTCGCGTGCGAGCTGTTCGGGATGCAACGCCCCGCAGCGCAAATTGATGTTGCGTCCATTCGGACTACAGCCGATCGCGTGGACGCTCGCGCCGAGTTCTTCGAACACGTGCGGCGCGACTTTGTACGCCGCGCCGTTGGCAGCATCGACGACGAGTCGCACGCCGTGCAGCGCGAGATCGCGTGGAAAGGTGTTCTTTGCGTAGACGACGTAGCGCCCCCAGGCCTCTTCGATGCGCTCCGCGCGACCGATTTGAGCGCCCGTGCGCACGGCCTTGTCGAGCTCGCCGCCCTCGAGCAACGCCTCGATCTGAAGTTCGGCATCATCCGGTAACTTGTATCCATCAGGACCGAACAGTTTGATGCCATTGTCCTCGTACGGATTGTGGCTGGCGCTGATCACGACGCCAGCATCGGCGCGCATGCTGTGGGTCAGATTCGCGACGGCGGGGGTGGGTATGGGACCGGTCAAGAGCACCGTGCCGCCCATCGAGCAGATGCCGGAGGCCAACGCCGTCTCCAACATGTAGCCGCTGACGCGTGTGTCTTTGCCGATCACGATGCGCGGTTCCGAGCGCAACTTGGCGCCCTGGTTCCGCTTGCGCGCGACGAGCGTGATGGCTTTGCCGAGGCTCAACGCCAACTCGGGCGTCATCGGGAAGACGTTGGCCTTGCCGCGAATGCCGTCAGTGCCGAAGAGCTTGCGCTCGACGACTTTGACCGGGGTCTTCGCGTCGTCGAGTTTGGGTTTGCGTTTTTTCGAAGCGTTCGCGGTCATCGTCAGGGTCGTGTCACTCTCGGAAATTCACGAACTGCAGCTCGAGCCCGAAGTCTTGCGCCTTCAGATCGGCAATCATCACCTGTAAGTCGTCACGCTTCTTGCCCGAGATGCGCACGGTGTCCTCTTGGATCGCCGCCTGGACTTTGATCTTGCTGTCCTTGACGTGTTTGACGATCAGGCGCGCCTGATCTTTGTCGATGCCTTCTTTGACCTCGACCAACATCTTGCGACTCGCTTTGGGACCGGGTCCGGGATCTTGTGCCTTGAAGTGCTTCAAGCTGACTTTGCGCCGCACGAGCTTCTCTTGCAGCACGTCGTAGGCGGCCTTCAGACGGTCGTCGGCGTTGGCGCTGATCACGAAGCCCGCGTCGGTTTTTTCGATTTGCGCGCCGGTGCCTTTGAAGTCGAAGCGTTGCGTCAACTCGCGTTCGGCCTGGTTCAGCGCATTGTTAACTTCTGACCATTCCAGCTTGGAAACGACGTCGAAGGAGGGCACGCGGTTACACCCGTCGTTCAAGCATTGACTGGCGGATCCGTGGGCAGGCCCAGAAGCAGGGCACGCGCGGGACCGACCAGGAACACCGAACCGGTGACGACGACGAGGCCAGCTGGGCCGACCAAGGCTCGGGCTTTTTGCAGAGCTTCGGAGACGGAGGCCGCGGTCTCGCCACGATAGGCATCGACCATGGGCTGCAAGGGTAAGGCTCGCTCGACTTCAGGCCGGCAGTAGATCCGATGCAGGGCGCAATGCTCGAGCCGCGCCAACATCGCTTTCCAGTTCTTGCCTTCGACGGCCCCGAACACCAAGGCTACGCCTTTGCGGCCGCCCACGGTCTCGGCGGCGGTCGCGTCGATGATGTGCGACAGGAGCACGGCCCCGTCTGGGTTGTGGCAACAATCGAGCAAGGTCAGCTCTTGGCCGTGACGATGCAAGAGCTCGTTCCGGCCAGGCCAAACGGTGCTCTCGACGCCTAGGGCGATGTGCTCCGAGCTCACCCCCAAATGACGCGCAATGGTGGTGGCCACCGCGAGATTGGTGCCGTACATCGCCATGCGCGGGTACGCGAGCTGAGCACCGGGGTAGGGCTCGGCCGAGCCCAACGTGAGCAAGCTCGCGCCCACTTCGTCGGCGCGCTCTTCCACGACGCGGCGTGCGTCGGGATGTAACTTGCCCATTACGACGGCGGAGCCCGTCTTGATGATCCCGGCCTTCTCGCGGGCAATGCTCGCGATGTCGGGACCGAGCTCGGTCATGTGATCGAAAGCCACGCGCGTGATTGCGGCCACCAGCGGCGGCGGCAAGACGTTGGTCGCATCGAAACGTCCCCCGAGCCCCACTTCGACTGCCGCGATCTTCACGCCGCGCTCGCGAAACGCGAGAAACGCGGCCAACGTCGCGACTTCGAAGAACGTCAGATCGGGACCCGCGTCGAGCGCTTGGTCGAGCACCTTGACCAACAACTCGTCGTCGATCGGCGCACCATCGATCTGAATGCGCTCTGCGAAGCGATTGAGATGCGGCGAAGTGTATTGCCCCACGGGTCCACGTCCGGCCTCACGCAGCATGGCTGCGGTGAACGCCGTTACGCTGCCCTTACCATTCGTGCCCGCGACGTGAATCGCTTCGAATGCTCGCTCTGGGTTTCCAAGCTTGTCGCAAGCAGCTTGCATTCGATCGAGCCCGAGCTGTCTGCCCTTGCCGATCAAACCGTACAAGCGCCCTAGGGTCTGTTTGAAGGTGTTCACTCCGTCTGGATCCACTCTGCTCCCCACCGGCGCTACGCAAGCTGACGCCTGTCCGTTGTAACCGCGAGTGGGGCAGGCTCGCCAGCGCTTCCGCACCCCGAGGCCGAAAAACATGCGCTAGAGCCGGCTCGGGTTCGCCAGGGAACGCCCTCGGGCCGACGAATGGGGCACGCGCTGGAGAGTTTTACAGCCGTGTGCCTGCTGCCACTAGTGGGTGCGGCCCATGGTTCAGGGCGCCAGGTACGCCCGCGGGCGCAAGCGGATCTGGTCCGCGTGGGTCTTGCTCACTCGCGGCCACACCCCCTAGGTTCAGCCGATGCTCGAAGTACCGATAATGCTCACGGGACCCGTTGCTGTGCCTTTACCGGCGTATCAGACCCGCGGCGCCGCAGGCATGGATCTGCACGCCGCACTCGAGGCGCGCGTGACTTTGGCCCCTGGCCAACGCCAATTGATCCCAACCGGACTTCGACTCGCGATCCCGGAGGGGTTCGAAGCGCAGGTGAGACCGCGCTCGGGCTTGGCCCTGCGCCATGGGGTGACGATCGTGAACACCCCTGGAACGATCGACTCCGACTTTCGGGGCGAGCTCGGGATTGTGCTCATCAACCATGGGCAGGAGCCGTTCAGCATCGAACCCTTGGAGCGCATCGCCCAGCTGGTGTTCGCCCCCGTCGTGCAGGCGCTGCTTCGCCCGGTCGCCGAGTTGCCGAGGTCCGAGCGGGCCGAAGGGGGCTACGGCTCGACGGGCCGTTGACTGACCGCGGGACGCGCGAGTGCAACGACGCGCCCAACGAACCCCCGAAGCTTCTGTTCGAGCAGCTTTCGATCGTGATCTTTGGTGACGATGTGAGCTGAATCCTCCAAGATCACGAGCTCCTTGTCACACGTGCCCAGGCGCTCGGCGATCTCCCAAGCATTGGCGACCGGGCAGACGCCGTCGTGTTTGCCGTGGGCGATGAACGCAGGACAGCCGATCCGCGACAGTTGTCCGAGCACGCGCAATCCGGCGCGTCGAACCTCAGCGGCGGCCGCGATCGGCTGGGTGTTGTAAGTCACGTGGCTGCTCTTGGCTTCGGGATCTCGGATGTTGGGGCCGCCGAACTTCGGCATGAAGAAGCCGCCGAGCCCGACGTAAGGCGCCAACGCGACACCGTAGTTCGGGTAGGGTGACGTCAAGCGTGTGGCTGTCGCGAGCACGGCCACGGCCTTGGCCTTCGCCGGGTGCCGACTCGCCAAGTCCAAGGCCAACACCCCGCCCATCGATTGACCTGCAACGATCACCGGCCCTTGCTGCGCCAGTTCGAGAAACTCGCGTTCCGCCGCCTTGTACCAATCGGCGTAGACGGTTCGCGCCAGATCGCGGGCGTGTGTGCCGTGGCCCGGCAAGAGCGGGGCCGAACGCGCGAGGCCGAACTCCTCGGCGATGCCCATCAGCATCAAGACCTCGTTGGGCGTCGCGCCAAAACCATGTAGCGCGAGCAATGGCGGGGCCAGGCCTTTGGCTTTGACCGGGCTGATCGGGCCTTCGCCGGTCAGTTGCCCTTCAGGCCACCACGACGTCTCCAAGCGTGTACCCGTGGGGTCAACTGCGCTCATCTCTACGAATCTTGTAGGCGCGGACTTTCTTGTGCAAGTTGGTGCGCTCCACGCCCAGCGCAACGGCCGCCTTGGAGACGTTCCAGTCCGTCTCGTTCAAAGTCTGAACGATGTACGCGCGCTCGGCGTCGTCGCGCACTTGACGCAGGGTCTTGCGTTCGCCCGCGGGCGGCACGCTCGGTGCGTCGGGGCTCGGCTCGACCTCTTCGTCGAAGGGGCTGATGTGGGGATCTTCGGGCAAGTCCGCCACCGTGATCACGTCGCTCGAGAGAATCGCGGCGCGCTCGACCACGTTCTTGAGTTCGCGCACGTTGCCCGGCCAGGCGCGCGAGGCCAGCACCGTGAACACTTGTTGTTCGATCTTCTTCTTGCTGAAGCCGTTTTCGAGACAGAAGGCCTCGACGAACGAACGCGCCAACAGCTCGATGTCGGTGCGGCGCTGGCTCAGTGGCGGCACCGAGATCGGAAATACCTCCAAGCGAAAGTACAGATCTTCTCGGAAGCGCCCCTCTTGGACTTCCCTCGCCAAGTCCTTGTTGGTGGCAGCCAGCACGCGCACGTCGACGAGCAACGCGGTTTCCGAACCAACGCGGATCACTTCGCCGTTCTGCAGGGCTCGCAGCACCTTGGCTTGCGCCGAGAGGTCCATGTCGCCAATCTCGTCCAAGAACAGCGTGCCGCCGTGCGCCTGCTCGAAGAAGCCGCGTTTGCGCGTTTGGGCGCCGGTGAACGAACCGCGCTCGTGTCCGAACAATTCGCTCTCGATCAGTTCTCTCGGGATCGCGGCGCAGTTGACGCGGATGAAGGGCGCGTCGGCGCGCGGGCTCAAGCGGTGAATGGCGCGGCTCACGAGCTCTTTGCCGGTCCCGCTCGGGCCGGTGATCAAGACGGTGGCGCGTGTCGGGGCGACCTTGTCGATCTCGTTGTACAAGCGCTTCATCGCATCGCTCGTGCCGAGCATCTGATAGCGATGTTCAGCCTCCGCCCGCATCTGCTCGACCGTTCGCCCGAGACGCGCAGAGCGAATGCAGTTGTGGACGCTGACCAGCACACGCTCGCGGTTGAGCGGCTTCTCGAAGAAGTCCGTCGCGCCCAGCCGGATCGCTTGCACCGCGTCGTCGACGGTGGCGTGACCGCTGATCACGATCACGGGCAATTCGTCCGCCGGGTGATCGCGACGAAGCTTCTGCAATGCCACCAATCCGCTCTCGTCCGGCAGTTTGATGTCGAGGATCACGATGTCGACGGGTTTGTCGGCGTTCTCGAGGATCTCGAGGGCACGGCCGGCGGTGCCCGCTTCCACGACTCCATAACCCGCCCCCGTCAACACCAGCGCCAAAGTGCGGCGGATGTTCGGCTCATCGTCGACCACGAGCACCGTTGCCGCCACCGTGGCCAGCCGTTCACCTCGGGGCGCAGGGGGAGGCGTGGTCGTCATCGTGTGATCCCGGTGCCTGTAGCGCGACGTTCAGAGCGCTGCTCGATCCTTTTGGGCCTGGGTGGCCGCTTGGGCTGGAGCTTCGGCGTCGGCGTGCCCGAGCTCGGGCGGCGTTTGCAGCAGTGCGTTTACCAGTTGCGCATCAGGCCCAGCAGCGCCTGGCTTGGCGGCGGGCAGTTGTGCGAGAAAGCGCGTCGCGACCTCGACGAAGGCGCTCGCTGGGTAAGTTTCGACGACGTGCTTGAACAGGGCCCGCGCCGGCTCTGGTTGCTTGCTCTTCAAGTAGACCTCGCCGAGTAACACGATGGCTTCGGGTTCCAGCCCGCTGTCTTGATACGTCCGGAGGGCGTACTGCACGCGCATGATGGCGGCATCGAACTCGTCGCGACCGACGTAAAAGCGCGCCACGTACAGCTCGTGACGCATCAACATGCCACTCACCGACTCGAGCATGAACTGCAAGTCCTGCTGCTCTTGATAGTCCGGGTAATCGGCGAGGAAGGCGCGCAAGGCAGCATAGGCATCGCGCACCGCAGCCAAGTCGCGCTCCTCGAGCGGCGGTTGGAAGACGTTGTTGCTCGAGGTCAGAAAGTGCGAACGCAAAGCGCGATAGCGGGCATACGGCACTTCGGGATCGTTGGGATGATCGTGAACGTAAGCCTTGTACGCGGTGATCGCTTCGGGAAACTTCTCTTCGTGGAACGCGATGTCAGCCAAGCGCAGCTCAGCCATGCGCGCATAAGGCGTCGTGGCGTAATTGCGGCGCACGTCCTCCATCAACTGCGCCGCGTACTCCCAGTTCTGATCCAAGAACTCGGTGAGCGCTTCGGCGTAGGCTTGCTGTGCACGGCTCTGATATTCAGCGGCGGTCTCTGCCGGCTTGACGTCGCGCGCGCACGCACTGCCCCAGAGCCCAGCGATGCACAGTCCGACAGCGGCAAAAACGCGCGTATTCACGCGCCTGACCTAGCGGGTCGATGCGCTCGGCGTCAAGGGGTGTGCCAGCTCGGGTCCCTGGGAAACGCGCGGCATTGGCGCAGCTTGGCGGTTGACCTGTTGGCTCCGGCGCGTGATAAGCAGCTGCATGACCGAACGTGTGCCCATGACCCCAACCGGAGCGCAAAAGCTCAAGGAGCAGCTGCAACGGCTCAAGGAGGAGCGCCCCAAGATCTCTCGCGAGATCGAGGTGGCGCGGGAGCATGGCGATCTGCGCGAAAACGCTGAGTATCACGCTGCCAAAGAGCGTCAGGGGATGGTCGAGGCGCAGATCAAAGACATCGAGGACAAGCTCTCGCGCTCCGAGGTCATCGATCCCGCGAAGTTGAGCGGTTCCAAGGTGCGCTTCGGCGCGACCGTGACCTTGCTCAATAGCGACACCGACGAGCAAGCCACCTATCAGATCGTTGGCGCCGACGAATCGAACATCGATTTGGGCTTGATTTCGATCTCGGCACCCCTGGCGCGCGCCTTGATCGGCAAAGAATCAGGGGACGAAGTCAAAGTGCAACTGCCGGGCGGCGTGCGCAATTACGAGATCGTGGACGTCGAGTTCAAGTAAGGTCTCTGGTTCTGGTTTTGGGCGGTTCTTCACGGCGAGTGGCCCCCCTGAGCTCAACGACTCGGGCCAAACGATTCGCGCTGCTGCGCGTGCTGGGGAGCGGAGCGCCCGCTTGGACGCAATCGGCGCTGCAGGTAACCCGAGCCGCTGTGCTGGCGTTCGGGCTCGAACTCGCGTTCGTGGCCAGCACGAGTTTTGGCTTGATCGCGGGCAGTTGGGAGCTCGAATGGGGGACGCTCTGGCTCGCGCCGTTCGCGCTCGTGGGCTTGGGCCTTGCGCTGTCGTGCTCGAGTCTCGCGGTAGCCGTCATCGTGCGAGAACGACGCCAGGCGCGGCTCTGGCTCGCCGTTCACTTTGCGCTGTTCGCCGCGCTCGTCGGCTATGGTTTGACGACGGGCCGTCATTTCGAGTTGTGGTGGCGGCGCGCGGGCACGATCGGCGTTGGGGTCGGGGCCAGCGCTTGGCTTGCTTACCAATGCACTGGGCGCTTGGTGCAGTTGGTCGTGGCTCGCCCCAAGACAGCGCGCGTGCTGCTCGCGTTCGTGGTCGTGCTGCTCGAGGCGCTGAACCGTTGGTTGCTGGTGCGCTTGTACCCGGCATTCCATCTGGGGCTGGGCTTTCTGGCGCTCGGCGCATTGCTGTTGCTGATGAACATCGGCGCGGCGCCTCGGGCGGGTTCACCCGGAGCCTCCAAGCGGCGCGGGCCGAGTTGGGGCCAGCTCGTACTGGTGGCCTGCGGTTGGCTGGTTTGTGCTGCCCTGGTGCCGCCGACGTTGCAGCGCTTGGCGCGCTTCGACAACTTCCGCTTGGTGCTGCTCGAACGCGCGCCGGTACTGGGACAGATCGTTCGGGCCGCGAGTTGGTTGAGCCCGCCGCCGGCACTCGACGACGAGTCCACGGCCGAGGCAGCGGCCGGCTTCGGCTCGAACGACGCAGCGGGCGCTGCAGGGGCGGGCCCAGCGTTCGTCGGGCGGGATCTGCTCTTGATCACTTTGGACGCGCTGCGCGCCGACCACCTCGGTTGTTACGGCTATCAGCGAGCAACTTCGGCCGCGATCGACCGGCTCGCCGCGCAGGGCGTGCGCTTCGAATGGGCGTACGCCTCTACCCCGCACACGTCGTACTCGGTCACTTCGCTGATGACTGGCAAGTACATGCGGCCGCTGTTGATGCAAGGCGCAGGGCTCGATTCGGAGACGTTGGCCGAGCTGCTTCGCAGCTATGGCTATCGCACGGCTGCGTTCTATCCGCCGGCGATCTTCTTCATCGACCAACAGCGCTTTGCGCGCTTCGAGGACTCGAACCTCGGCTTCGAATACCAGAAGAAGGAGTTCTTGGAGGGGCAGGGGCGGGTCGACCAAGTACAGGAGTACTTGGCGGGCGAGCAGAACTCGGGCCACAAGCACTTCGTGTGGGTCCACTTGTTCGGTCCGCACGAGCCCTACCTGGAGCACCCGGAGTTTCACTTCGGCGATCGCGACGTCGATCGTTACGACAGCGAGATCGCCGCGGCGGACTCGACGGTCGGGCAAATCGTGGAGCGCTTTCGGACGCAGAGCCCCGACGGCATCGTGATCGTCACGGCCGACCACGGCGAGGAATTTGGGGAGCACGGCGGGCGTTATCACGGCAGCAGCGTGTACGAGGAGCAGGTGAGGGTGCCCCTGCTGATCTCGGCGCCAGGCTTGCTCGAGCGCGGCGTCGTGCGTGAACCCGTCCAGAGCATCGATTTGATGCCAACGGTCTTGCACGCGCTCGACATCCCAATCAGACCACGAGTACGGGGCCGAGATCTAGGCGCTTTACTCCTGGCCGCCGCAAGTGGACAAGCCCCGGGTCCTGGCTTTGCGTACGCCGAAACCGATGATCAATCGCTGCTAGCTAGCGGCAGTGAACGCTTGATCTGCGAGCGCAAGATCGGCGCGTGTCGGCTGTTCGACATTCGCGAGGATCCCGCGGAGCGCGTCGACATTGCGGCCAAACGCCCCGCCGAGGTCGAGCGTTTGCGCTCGCGGCTTCACGGGCTCAATGCTTCGCACGGCCAATTCGAGCAGCAGGGCTTGCGCGCCGAGGGCCGCGGCTGGCCCGCCGCGATCCAACGCGGGCTCGCCGGCGACGGCGATGCAGCGCTGGAAATCGCCGAGCTGCTCGACGATGCAGACCGCCCAGTGCGTGAAAAGGCTGCGGAGCTTTTGTTCACTTTGCGCCGACCCGAAACGGCGGCGGCACTGCGCTTGGCATTGCACCGCGACGAATCCCCGCGCGTGCAGCGCTTTGCGGCGCTCGGGCTGACGCGTCTCGGGCAAGGGGCATCGCTGGCGGAAGAGCTGCTCAAAGATCCCGAAGTGTTTTGGCGACGGCGCGCGGCGTTGGCCTTCGCCGAGATCGGTGACAAGCGCGGTCAAAGCGAGCTCATCGCTTGGTGGCAGAGCAAAGAGCGCTCCTACGAAGAGTCACGCGACTTGCTCGGCGCGTTCGCGCGGCTGCGTTCACAAGACGCGGTTTGGGCCTTGACCAATAGCTTGTCCGACGTTCGCCTGCGACCATTCATCGCCGCCAGCCTCGCCAAGATCGGCGACGATGACGCGCGCGGTGCGCTGGCCAACGCGCTGGCAGACGAGCCCTATCAAACGGCGCGTGTGGCGCTCGCGCGCGCTCTCTTGGATCTCGGTGCCGAGACCGAGTTGGTGCTGCCACTGCGCCGCTGGCTCGGGGTGCCCGATCCGTTGGAGGGCGGCCTCGATTTGGCGACCCGCGCCGGGATCCTGGAGCACGTGGGAGGCCCCGATTCCAAGGATCTGAAGCGCGTGCGCGAAAATGCCGAGCTCGGTGAGTTGGTACGCGTGATCGTGCCCAAAACGGGAAACGGGCGCGGCGTGCGCCTGATCGTGCGCGCCAAAAACACGACCTCGGAACCCCGCACGGTTTGGATCGGTGTGCCTAAGGGAGTGTTCAGCTACGACGCTGAAGGCAAGTTGAAGCGATCGCGCAAGCTGCCCGAAATCCATCCAGAAGACCGAGTTGCGATCGTGTTCGGAGCTGGCAACGCCCCCAACTTGGCAGACAACCAAGCGGTTGCCGCGGCCGATCAAAACGCATTGAACGCACCTGCAGGGGCTGGGGCCGAACCGGCTGGGCCCGCGCTCGAGCTGCACGTGCTCGCGCCCGCCGAGCTGGGCCTGGAACCAGGTCACGCCAGTTACTTGGTGGTGGTGGCCGAGCGCGGCCTGCAGATCGAGTCGTTGGCCGCAGTGCCGCTGCAGGACGAACCGGGCCTCACTCCCGCACCGAAGAATCCCACGGTGCAACACGCGCCCGAACGCCGCACCCCGGATCCGAGTGCGTCCGAGGACACGCCGGCAAGCGCCCCCGCAGCTCCGAGCGCACGCCCTTCCGAGGCTCAAACAACGCCGATTTCGCCCTGATTTCGCTCTGCTGCTGCAATCACGACGCGTGGGATCGGGCGGGTCCTGGGTCGACAGGGCCGCAAGGTTGCATCGATTTTTCGTTTTTGTTTGCGACTCGCGCGACATGCTGGAATTTCGGCGGGGCACCAGTGATATAGAGCCCGCCGTGGCACAGGAAGAACGCACTCCAGATCCCCAGCAATCCAGCGGACCGAGCTCCGAACCGAGAGATCGCGAGCTAGACGAAGCCGAGCAAGGGCTCGTCAGCGCCGGGAGCAACGAAGCTGGCTCCGACGAGGAACCTCAGAATCGGCGCGCCCGCCGCGCCGCGGCGTCGCAAGCGCGTAAGGTTCGCTTGAAGGAGCGCAAAGAGGCCGAAGCAGTCGGGCTCGATGCGCAAGAGATGTTGGATGAAGCCATCGCGCGTTCGTCCGACAAGGCCACCAAGTGGTTGCGCCGCAATTCGTCGATCCTGCAGGGATTGGTCGCGGTCGGCGTCGTGGGGTGGGCCGGCTTCGGCTTGTACAGTTGGCGCACGGCCAAGGTGGAGCAAGAAGCGTCGGACGCGTTGTCCCGAGCGATCGATGCCAGCCAAGGCAAGATCGGCGATCCGGCAGAGCAGGGCAAACCCAACGCGCAAAAGGTGATCGACCCCACTCCGATCTTCGCCGACACGTCGTCGCGCTTGAAGACCGCCGAAGATCGCTTCGCCAGCGCCGTCAAGCTGCGTGAAGGCAGCGGCACGAACGCTTATGCGCAGTTGGCGCGTGCCTCGATCTTGCTCGACGGCGGCAAAGCCGACGAGGCCAAGGCTGCGTTCGAGGATTTGAAGCGCTCCAAGTTCGCAGAGACTGATCCGGAATTTCGCTGTCAAGCCATCGAGGGCGTCGCGTTGGCGCTCGAGGCCAAGGGCGACAAGCAAGGCGCACTCAAGTCCTATCAAGAGTTGGGCAACACCGACGTGTCGGGCTACAAGGATCTCGCGCAGTATCACCAAGCGCGTCTGCAGCGCGACCTGGGGCAACTCGATGCCGCCAAGGAGACCTTGAAGAAGCTGCAGAGCAAGGCGAAGGCCGATCCCGCGGCGGCGATGTTCGGCGCAGATCCTGGTTACGTTCAACACGGGATCCAGACCTTGGCAGACGAGTTGGGGCTGCAGAGTCCCGAAACTTCCGGCCCCGACGAGCCGTCGTTGATGGCTGGCCCGGGTTCACAGATCTCACAGGAACAGCTCGAGGCTCTGCAGAAGCAATTGCAGGAGCAGTTGGGCAAGTCGGGTGACGCGCCAGCGGCCCCGGCAGGTTCGAAGTGAGGACCTGCGTGGGCTTGCCGACGATTGGCGTCGGGCTGACCGCGCTCGGATTGCTCTGCGGCTGCAGTTCGTTGCGCGAGTCGGCGTTTGCCGAGGGTCCAACTTGGTTGCACCGACCGGGCTACGCGTTGCAGTTGTTGTATCGCGAATCGTTGGTGGCCGAGTCGCGCCGCACGGGTGAGCCGTACGAACGCGGGCGCCCGACGATCGATCCGGTCGGGATGCGCATCTTCGTGGGTTCCAGCGACCGCGGCTTGTACGCCGTGCGCGCGCAAGACGGCGCGGTGCTCTGGCGCTTCGAGACCTTGGCCGCCGTGCAGAGCGAGCCTTTGTACGATCCGGGCGAAAACGTCGTGTACTTCGGGTCCAACGACGGCGCGCTCTACAAGCTCGAAGCTAGCAGCGGGCGCATGTTGTGGCGCTTCGCGAGCAACGCCGAGGTTGCGCGCAAACCGGTGCTCGTGGCTGGTCGTCTGGTGTTCGTCAATGCCAACGACACGGTGGTCGTGGTCAACGCCCAGAGCGGCGAACGACTTTGGAGCCAGCACCGCACGCCGGCCTTGGGCATGGAGATCTCCGGGCACTCGGGCGTGCTGGTGCTCGGCAATTCGGTGTTCGTCGCGTACAGCGACGGCAACGTGATGGCCTACGAGCTGAGCACGGGTCACGAGCTCTGGGAGCCCGTCGACTTGGGCGCGCAAGCCGAGCAAGCGCTGGGTCAGATCCCGAAGTATCTCGACGCGGACGCAACGCCCGAACCGTGCACGATCGACGGAGCGCCAGCGGTACTGGTCGGCAGTTACTCCGGCGGAGTGACGGCGCTCTTGGCCAGCACTGGCGCCCAGTTGTGGAGCAACAGCGCCGTGCTCGGCGTGACCGATTTGTCGATCTGGCACCAAGCGGCGCATACCGACGCCAATGACGGCAACGTTTACCCGGAACACAACGTACTGATCGTCAGCACTGGTTCGACCGGCATCTGGGGCTTGGATCCCAAGACCGGCAGCGAGATCTGGCATCGCGATTTGCCCGAAGGCGGCGTCAGCGCGCCAGCGTTCATTGCAGGCGCCGCGCTCGTCGGCACCAGCGATCACGGCCTGTACTTGTTGTCGCCGCTGCAAGGCGCCGTGATCGACGGCATCCACACGCAGACCGGATTCTCGATGGCGCCCGCGGCTTACGGCCAGCGCGCGTACGTGCTTTCCGACTCCGGTGACTTCCTGGCGCTCAGCGTGGCGTCGCCAGCCTGGCATCCCGAGCAATGACGGCTGCCCAAGCCGCCGCATAGGCGCACTCGGTCAGTCCGGACGCCGTGCGCAGTCCGGCGTGGGCTCGATCTATCCCCTGTTTCGGACCCATCCGAACTTCGCATAAGATAGATTATGTTAACTCAGGCTGAGGTTGGTTTGGGGGATACGGCCCAGCCGTCATCAGTCATCGCATCACGCGGACGGTTCGCTTGCCGGCGTTTCAGCGGCGTCGGCCGCGCCCAGGTCACGCGCGTAAGCTCGTGGCAGCTCAGGGCTACATACGAACGCCGAGGCCCATCACGGCCGTTCGTCGCTTCAGCGCATCGAGGCAAACGACCCGCAGCGTGCCCCCGTGCCGCCGTTTGGCTGGCTCCGGTTCGCTGACTTCGAGCGGGAGACGGGATTCGAAGCCGTTGCGGAAAGCACGATCGAGCATCAAAACGGCCCGATTGTCACTTTGGCCGATGCGCCAACGCTGTCCCAAAGTGACGTTAAGTGCGCGATAGTTCGATCCCCCGGGACAGATTGGGACAGCAAACTCGCGGCGCTTGTTAACGCGTTAACCAGAGCGACCGAGGCCGGCGCTTGGGAAGCCGTAGCCGAGCTGGCGAGAGCAATTCGGGCACTGGGCCGACCAGGTTCTTGACGCCACGTCTGCAGTGCGTCAGGTTTCAGCTGTGGCGGATTCCTTGAAAGTCGCATGTGAGTGTGGCGCCAAAGCGGGCGAGCCCTGTCGAGCGATTCGACGCGGCCGCGTGACTGAGGTTCCAGCGCATGCTGAGCGACGGCGGGCGGCCAAGAACGCGGCGTTCAGCGCCGAGCTCTATCGCTTGGATGCGCTCGAGGCTCTCAGGGAAATCGCTCAGTCGCCCCTTGCGGGGTAACCCAACGCACATAGTCAACGTCAGGTTCGAGCTGGCATGCTCCCCGAATTGGCGGATAAGGGGCGTGCAGGGAATAAGCGCCACGGCAGTGGCGGCTGAATAACTGGAGATCGACCGGCCGAGCGCAGTGCTTTCCAACCGGAAAGGCGCATCGCCGTGTCCCCAGTTACCGATCCAAGTCAGCTCAAAGAAACAGCGTTCCAACGTATCGCCCTCGTCGCAGGAGTGTCGGCACGTACCGTCCGCCGCCGCTATCGCGACCAAGACCAAGCGCGCACTCTGCGCGTCCAAGCGGACGCGATAGACCAAGCCGCAACCAAACTCGGCCTACCCCTGCCCCCACGGCGCGCCGAAGATCTTCGCCCGCGCGTCAAGATCGAGATTGAGGTGGCTCAGTGAGCGCCGTCATTGTGCTATCGCCCGAAGAACTGCGGGCAATCGTACGCGACGCCGTCGCGGAAGCGCTTGCGGCGGGCCCGCGGATGGGAACAGCGGAAGATCTGCTGACCCTCACCGAGTGTGGCGCGCCAATCCGCACCCTTCGCACGGCGATCAAAGCCGGTGCGCTGCCTGCTGTGAAGACAGGTCGAGAGTACCGGGTTCGGCGCACTGATCTAGATGCCTGGCTGGCGGCTCGCGCCGTCGAGCCCAAGCCAGATCGGCGCCCTACCCCACCAGATGACCCTGTGAGCCGTGCTCTGCGCACCGGGGCGCTTCGCGTTGTGGGGGCCGCATGAACCCACGCAAGGACAAGCGGCTTGGCGAGTCGCGCCGCCACGCGCGGCACCTGCAAGAACAGGCGGCGGTCCGAAAGCTTGTTGGCGCCAAGCCGGCGGAGCTTCTGGAGATGAGCGCTCAGGCGTTGGATGCGTACGAGGCGAAGATCGCAAAAGCCAGGGCTGCTCTGGGACTGATCCCACAGTCCAAGGAGGCACGCGAACCACAGGTCAACCGTCCGTTGCCATTTCGCTACCACTTCTTGATCGGCTGAAAAAGCAAAGGCCTCGGTCGCTACTCCGAGGCCTTAACGCCCATGACGGGCAGGAGATAACCGTGACAATCAATGTCTTAGCACACAGTTCTGGACCGGCAAGCGGTCCCGTTTCGAAACTGACCCCCACCGAGTCCCTCAACGCGGCGTTAACCTACGCGGCACACGGTGTTCCGATCTTCCCGCTGCGAGGCTTGGGCTATCCCAAGTCTCTGCCTGAGGATGCCAAAGAACCTTGGCCGGGCTCCCGCGGGCATCTCGAGGCAACCACAGACGAGCGGCAGATCCGCGCCTGGGTCGAGGTCGCCGGCAAGATGGGCTTCGCCCCGGGCTGGGGCACGCCCCTCCGTGAGGGTTACCTGGTAGTTGACGTCGACCCCAAGCACGGCGGGCAATGGCCGGCGGGGTACCCTGAGACGTTGATCCAGCACACTCCCTCAGGAGGTCTGCATGCAATCTACGCGGTGCCCTCGGGAATGCAGTGGAGCAGCAAACTCGACACCGCGCAGCACCCGGGCGTGGACCTCAAAGGCAACGGCTCAGGCTACATCGTGCTGGCTCCGAGCGAGCACCCGAACGGTGGGCGTTACGCGTGGCGGAACTGGGGCTTCCGCGTCGCCCAAGCTCCTCAGGACCTCGTCCAGCGGGGATGGGTCAAGGGCACGCGCAACCCGTCGTTGTCCCGCGCACACGGCGACCAGGCGCAGGCCCTGAGCGATGAGAAGGTCGAGGCGATCGCCGAACAGGTGAACCTCGCCATCCCGGACTTCGGAAAGCATTCGTTCTGGGTGGCGTGGGGAGGCTGGGCCTTCCAGCGCGGTCTTACCTCGGGTGACGTTGAGGCCGTCGTGCGCCAAGCCTGCGCCTGGCACGAGGAGGATGGCAGAGACGCCGGAGACGTGGAGGGAAGCGTCTCAGCGGCGGTGTGGAGCGCGCGCTCGGGTGTCGCTCAAGGGTATACCGAGTTCCAGAAGATCGCGCCGGCCGCTTTGGTTGCTGAGCTGGACCGCGTTATGCCCTCGGCCTGGGCCGCCGCGCGCGAGCCACTCGAGCGGGCTGTCGCTCTAGACCTCGAGGAGTGGGAGCGGGATCGCAAACTGGGGGCAACGGTCAACCGTGACGATCCGTGGGCAACCATCGGAGCCCGCAAACTCGATCTCAACGTGGAGGACCCGCCCGCGGAAGCGCCGATCGAAGGGCTGCCGTTCTTGAAGGGTCAGGTTAACGCGCTAACCGGCCTCGCTTCGAACGGCAAGACCCCTACCCTGGTTTCGATGGCTCTGGCTGTGGCCAACGGCGTTGAGTGGGTTGGTCGCCCCACCAGGCGCCAGCGAGTCGCTCTGCTGACCTACGAAGCACCCGGCGCAATGAAGCGAACGCTGCGTCGAATGGCGCGTGCGGTGGGTCTCGGCACTGAGGGAATCGAGGTGCTGGCTGTTGACCCAGGATCGCTTGCGAAACCTGGCGTCGCTCAGTCAGTACGCACGATCGTTGAGCAGCTTGGGATCGGCCTGCTAGTGATCGAAACTTACGACTCCGCGATCTCTGGCTTGGATGCGAATGCCAAGGAATTTGCTGAACCTCTCAAGTGGCTCGAGGTCCCGACCTGCGCCACGGTCGTTAGCATCCACGCCAAGAAGGCAGCGGCCGGCGGCGCACCTGAGCTGTCCGATATCGCGGGCACCGGGTCGCTCGGCGCTTCGATCAAAGGCGCGATCGGTATCCACAGACCAGACCCTGAGGACGAGTTTACTTTCGAGCTCAACTGCGTCCGGGCTCACGCTGAACGGTTCAAGCCCTTCCGCATTCGATTCGAAGACGTTCCAGCGCCGGAGGGCGAAGATCCAGATCAGAAGTGGGGCCTACGAGTCATCGTTGCCGACACCCCGGCAAGCGAGCAACCCACTGAGGCCCGCAAGCTCACCGTGCGGGAGCGTGAGGACCAAGCGGACGTCAAGCTGCGTGACGATCTGGCCATGCTCGGAACGACATGGCATCTGCTCAGCCCCTCTGAGCAGGACGGGCTGAGTATCGACAAGCTGAAGGGCAAGCTGCACAAGGGCCGTAACGCAGACGTTAGCCGGCAGCTCGAACGCGTGCTCAAAGCACTAGAACGCGAGGGGCTCTGGCTCTCGATGCCCAGTGGCATGGGGCGTTGGCGCGTGTATCGTCCAGTAGCGGGATCGTCGGCAGAGCGTTGGGACTTAGAAACCGCCAGCGCTAGGAACCGCTTCGAGGCTCAGACGCGTGCGGCGACGGGACAGCCGTCGGGAGCAATAGCTAGAGAACCGTATCTATCGGTTAGCGTGCCCTCGTTTCTATCGGTTAGCGTGCCCTCGTTCACTAGTCACGACACCTATTCGGGACAGGGGGGTCCGCCCCACGCCCGCCTCGCCCATAGTCGCGCCCCTAGTGAACACGCCCCCGAATAACTGAATGATTCCGCTGCACGCCCGCACGCCCGCGCCCACCCTATACTTCGTATAGTGGAGCAGATCAGGCTGCTCCACACTAGTAACAACTGAGGCGCGGGACAGGACATAGCAACTAGCGGGGCAGTTACCAGCAAGGGGGCAGCAGCAACTAGCAAGGCCAGAGTAACCCTCTAGCATGGCGGCTAACTAGGTCGGTCGGGCTGGGCTACTAGCGGGACAGGGGTAGGCGGGACACCCCAGCGCTTAACCCACTCATGCACTGGCCGTGCTGGGCAGCATGATGAACGAACCCCCAAAGCCCCTGCCTAGCCCTCGCCCCTCCTCTGATCCGCCCTCCCCGGTCGACCCGCTCAAGCCGTGGCCAGGCGACCCGCTCAAGCCGTGGCCGGAACGCGACCCAGCCGAACCTGATCCTTGGCGCCAGCCAGCGCCGCAGTGGCCAGAGCCCGGCGACGAGGGCGCCACACCGGAAGGCGGCTAACGCTGCGCCCCCAACTCCGACCTGGGCGGCCAGTAGCAAAAGCGCTCGAGCCCCCGCTTTTACAGTGTTTAGGGTGCTGGCGGACCTCCGGTGTTTTTCTCGTTCTACCGCGGTTGCGCAGAGTTTCGCTTACGCCCCGCAAGGTCGCGACTGCACACCGAGCCCCGGCCCGTTGCTCACGCGATCCCGCGCAGCCGCCTGAGTTGCAGTCAGGATGTAACTATGTTACTGTTGCAACTATGGTGCATTACGGAGCGGAGGCATTGCGGGCGTACGCCGCGCAGCATAGCTGGTCGGCCCTAGCGCGGGGGCTGGGGGTCAGTAGGGCCGCAATCGATGGGTGGGTGAAGGGTCGGGCCCAGCCTGGTTCAGAGCGCGTGGAGCGCATGGCCGCGCTGGGTATTGCTTGGCACCCGCCGGAGGGGTCCGAGCCGCCTGCCTCCGCTACGCCGGCCCCAGAGGCGCCCTACGCGCCCGGTTTGGAGGGCGTCCGCGCGGCACTGACCGCCGAACTACTCGAGCTGCGCGCGATCGCGCAAGCAACCAAGGACCCCCGAGCTCGTGCAGCGCTGTCGAGGGCGATTGGAACCCACGCAGCAAACCTCGCCAAGCTACCGCCCCCGCCCTCACCTCCGGCACCACCCCCGGTTGTCGTGGAGCACACCGTTAACCTGGTTCTGTCAGACGAAACGCACCAGGAGCTTTGGGACGCTGTGTTCGGGGCGCTTGAGCCTTTCCCTCAAGCTCGTGATGCAGCAAGCGACGTGTTTGACCTCTGGGTGACCCAGCACCAGGAGCAGGCCGAGCCCTGCTCGGAGTGTGTGGGGTCGAGTGCTTGAGATCGCCTCTCGCGGTCGGGCTCTCCGTCAAGCGCGCCGATCGCCCTGGCCGAACCCCGCTTGGGTTGATCCTGTTCGCTTTTCAATCGAGTGCCTAGGGATGAACCCGACGCCAGCTCAGGCGGAGGTCATGCGCGCGATCGCAGCGCGCAACTCGCGCGTTGCAGTTCGCGGTGGGCGTAAGACCGGCAAGTCTGAAGCGATAGCGGCTGGCGCTTTGCACCATTACGCCACTCGCCCTCGAGCGGCGGTTTACGTGGTTTCGAATAGCGAGCTCCAGTCAGAACGTGTGGTGTGGAAAGCGATCAAGCGCTTGCACGCTCAGAGCAAACAAGGCCCCTACCCGCTAGATGGCACTGTTAACCTAAGGTCCCGGTTCGGTGTGAGCTCGGACGATCTGGCAACCCGCTCAATCCAGTCGCTCAACGCAGCGAGCGCGGAAGCCTTCGCTGGACTGTCGGGCGCGGATCAACTGAGCGTTATTGACGAGGCGAGTGCTCAACCGGACGAACACTTCCGCGCAGTTGAAGGGAATATGCTGGGCGGCGGGACGATTGCGTGCATCTCCAATCCCACCCGGAGCCAGGGCTTCTTTGCCGAGTTCTGGCTCAGCCCGAAGCACACCGACAGTCGCTGGACCAAGTTCACGCTCTCCAGTCTGGACGTTCCGCCGGGCATTCCGGGACTTGCCAATCCAGACATGATCGCCGCGTGGGCTCACGAACTGGGCGAGGACTCAAGCGACTACAAGATACACGTATTAGGTGAACATGTCAGCGCGGACGAGGGTTCGAGCTTCAGCCGTGACCTTGTCGAGGCCGCGATGGCCCGCCCTCAGGTGTTCAAGCCGGCGGATCCGTTGTTCATCGGGGTGGATCCCGCCGGTGAGGGCAAGTTCGGCAAGGACCTCTCAGCGTTCGCAGTTCGGCGAGGCGCGGCTGTCCTCGAGCTGGTGACTCACGACCGTCTGTCGGCACAAGGACACGTGGCCGTGGTTGGCGATCTGTTGCAAAGGCACCGGGTTAACCCCGACGAACTGGCCCAATTGAACGTCGACCGTGGGGGCGGCGTGGGAAACGCCGTATACCGCTCGTTCGTCGAAGCCTCTGAGGGCCAAGGGACTCGCGTTCGGGGCTTTGAGTTTAGCGGCAAACCCGTGCGGCACCACGTCGCGGTTCACAACGTGGCCGCTGAGCTCTTGTGGAACTTGCGCTTATGGCTTCGCGCTGGTGGATCGTTACCCCAGGACGATCACCTGAGCGCTGAGCTCCGAGCGTGGCAGTTCGAGCGCATCAACTCAAACTCCGAGGTCGTCAAGGTCGACAAGGACCAGATCCGCAAATTGCTTGGCCGTAGCCCGGACCGCTGCGATGCGGTTGCACTCGCGTGCTGGACGCCATCAAACTATTAATCAGGAACCCACACCATGGCAAACCTACCAAAGAACCCGAAGCGCAAGGCCGACGATAAGCCAGCCGAGCGATCTTACCCGCGGCAGCTCCCCTCTAAGACCGAACCGCCAGAGGACCCGAGCCCGGAGCGGAGGCGTGAGATCCTAGCGGCAGAAAAGGCAGCCAGGGCCGAGCGGGAGGCGGCTGAGGCCGCCCGCCGCAACGCCGACCCTTATGAGCAGCGCGCGAGCCGTGAACGGGACGAGGCTGGCTTGTTTGGGACGGCGGCGTTCACAGGGCACTCAGAGGATGAACTGGAGAACGAAGCGGGGACCTGGCCACGTGGCCTATACTAATCCAGCCTTTCCAGGCTCGATCGGCGCGCGTAGTCGCCCACTTTGATCTAGTGACACTTGAATAATTCTGTTGTGGGTGCAACATGGATTCATGATGATCTTGACAGCTGGTGAGATTCGAAGGGTGGCAGTCCTCGCGTTTTGCGACCCGCGCACGGTGGCGCGTTACCTCCGAGGGGATCGCGTCCAGCCGCTGAGCGCAGAGCGTATCCGCCTAGCACTCGACTCACTTGGAAACAGCGCTTCTATGCGCTCAATCGCATCGCTGCCCAAGGTCACAGCGTAACAGATTCCCCCGCCAATCTTGGCGGAGTCCTGCTGACACAGTGTCACAGGTTATCACCCCACAAGGGAGCAACAGAACAATGCGTTTTTCTGACATCAAAGCCGCTCTAGCGGACGTCATAGCGACGGATCCAAACCCCAAGCACCGAGCTGGCGCCTCGAGGGCGTTGGCAATCCTCGCCGGTCGTAAGCCGGCGGTCACAGTCCGTCAGCAGGTGCCGGTGGTCTCGGTCCCCCAAGCCCAACCCGCTCAGCCCCCGAAAGCAGCGTTGCCAGCACTCAGTGCTCAGGACCAGCAGGCTTTAGATCGTGCGTTTGGTGCCGATCATGAGCTTCCCGCGCTAAGTTCCGAGGTCCGAGCCAAAGTGCTTCAATTGTCGGTTTTCGAGATCGGGGGTGCACAATGAGCGCCAGGCTGGTTCCCGGGATCGACCCGGCTAAGTCCAAGGCACAGAGCTTCTACCAAGATCACGGCCTCGTTCGTGTGCCTGCCGCCAGGCTAACCCCAGGTGTTCCCGGATCAACGCACCCGGGCTCAAAAGACCTGAATATTCCTTTTGACCAGCAAGAGCAACAGATCGCGGTGAGTCTAAACGCCGCCAAGTCGACGGCAGATCAGATCATGCGCCAGGCTCAAGCCGATGCGGACACCGCCAACCGCGAAAATCGCATCGCTCGCCGAGCTGCGTTTTTCCGGGTGGCGCTTGAGCTAGTCGGCAATGTCCGCGAGCTGCTCTGCCTGCCCGCCGAGTTGCCGGAGCCAACGGAAGAACCGCCCGCACACCCTCTCAAGTCCGGCTGTGCCGCAAAGCTCGCGGAGCTCAACACCATCGCGGTCGCTCAGGGCATCGACCTGAGCGTGGGCGCCTTGTACCTGATCGCTCTCTCCGCACACCACACCGGGACCAAGGGA
>DATAHU010000106.1:0-10043 GCA_036263015.1 Polyangiaceae bacterium
TCGTGCGTAAACTTTTTACACGCCCTGACAACAAGTCGCGGATCATCGGTCCAACGCTCCTGCGAAAAAGAAACCATCGAGGGTCACTGACTGCTTCGTATCAGTGGGCGCTTCTGCGCCGAGGATCGTCACGGCACCTTCGCTCACGTCGTGAGTGACCACGACGCGCGGTGGTTTGGTCTGATTGAAGACGAGCAACTTGTCGATCGAACGGTCGAGGTTGACTTGCTGAGGGTGCAGCGTCGTCAGATCCACGTAACCCAGCGCGGAGCCACCTTCGGGAGCGACCCACAAGCGTTTGGTCTCGAGACTGGGAACGACAGCCCCGACCGACACCCGGGCTTGAATGGGTGAAGCGGTGCGCTCTTCCAAGTTGACGACGTTGACGCCGCTGGTGGCTTGGATCGCGAACACCAAGTTACCATTCAAACGCACCAAATCGGAGATGCCACCCGGGACGTTGACCACTTCCAAGTTGCGCGTGGTGCGCTCCTCGACATCGACCAAGTCGAGAAAGGAGACGCCACTCTGGTTGGCTGCGTACAAAAGCGCCCGCGGCTCGACGTCGGTGTCGAAGGGAGAAGTGCCCTCGAACAACAAGACGTGGTCCGCATAGACGTCGAGCGGGATCTGCGTCACACGACTGGAACTCGCTTCGACGACTTGGGCGCTGTTACCACTGACGACCAACAAGCGTTTCTCACCCCCGGCCTCGTAGGGCACCATGTCGCGCGGCGTCGCGTCTGCGCCCAGCTGGTTTACGGACGGCTCGAAGTCGTTGACTCGTCCGCCCGAGGCCGGCAAGAGCCGAATCACGTAGACGTCGTTCGAGCCCGCTGCCAAAGCGTAGATCTTCTGTTCTTCTGGGCTGAAGCGCAGCTGCGCAATCTGAATGTTCGAACTGCGACTCAGTTCGATCGTGAACTCGGGGCGCTCGGGGTGATTCAAGTCCAAGAGCGCGAGCTGGGATTGATAGATCACGGCCGCCAAACGCCGGCGTTCCCCTGCGAGCTCCATTTCGGGAGCGAACGAGAACGCCGTGGGCCCGCTACCGAAACTGCGCAAGGTGTGCTTGGTCAGCGCCTCGTCGCCCTTCTTCTCGAGGTCGACGATCACGATCTCGTTCGGGCTGAACAGGAACGTCGATTCGTCCGAGGCGCCGCCGGGCTGATAGTGAACGATCGCGTAGCGGCCATCATCGGATTGCGTGATCGCATCGAAACGCGTGCCGAGGTCGTAGCGCCGCGAGACGCCCTTCGGATCGACAGCCACGAGCTCGGTCGTGTCGGCGTCTTCGTCGACCACCAAGCTCAGGATCTCGTTCGAGGCGTTGCGGCGCACGACCAGCATGGGTTTCGCTTTCAAAGCGACTCGCGTCACGTCTGGCTTGGGCTGGGAACGTCCGACGTCGAGAAACAGTGCCTGCTCACCCTCGGAGTCGAACCACACCACGTGTTCATCCAATGCCATGGGTGTAAACAGGTTCATCGCCTGGGGATCCTTGGCGCTGCCACACGACCAAAGCGCACCGGCAACCAAGCCGATCACGAGACCGCGCCCCGCTGCCCCACGCTGCCGTCTTTGCTCTGTTGTGAGTATTCGTTGTATCACTTGTTGCTCCCGTTACTCCCGAATGCGGCTATTGAGCTCGAAACCGGTGACAGACTCGAGCTGCCCGGTCTCCCAGTCGATGAACGAAATGCGCCCGTCGGGGTGTTCTTGTCCGACGAACACGCGCTTGGATCCCGGCACCGCTCCCAGACTCGTGGGTGGGCTACCGAGCGCAATGTGTGCGACGATGAAACTCTTCAAATTCACCTGATGCACTTCACGAACGCCGAGGGTCGTATCATTGAACAGGATGAACAGGTTGGAACCATCGGGGACGATCACGGCGGGCCCCACCGGTGAGCTCGCGGTCTGCAGCTTGGAGAAGCCTGACTCGAAGTCGAAGACGCTGTAACCGTACGAACGATCGAGCACCATGTCCGGGTCGAGACCGGGCTCGTTCGGATCGCCTTCCAACTTCTGGTGGACGATGAACGCCGTCTTGCTGTCGTCCGCGATGGTCACCTGCGCCACTCCCTTGGGCAGCCGATAGGCTTGGGTCTCGGCGCTCGCAATGTCGAGCGTGAAGATCCGCTCCTCGGTCGCCAGCGCCGTCGTGTAAAGCAACGCCGTCTGTGAATTGGGCGCGATTTCGACGGAGCCAACCACATCGTTGGGCAGCCTGACCACCTTGGGAGGCGTGCTCTCGGTGAACGCTCCGGGGATGTCCAATTCGACGACGACGTGCAAGTCGCGCACGACGGCCACCGCGAAAGCACCCGAAGGGGCCAAGTCGACATCGGTCGGGACGGCGGATGGTGGCGCGGCAACGGGCACCGGAGTTGTGGCAGGCGCCGCAGTCTGAGTCATCGTCGGCGCCGGGTTCGGCACTGGGTTCGGCACCGGGGCAGTCGGTTGCGGCACCGTCGTCATCACGGGATTGGTCGCTGGCACGGCGGGCTCGGACGCTGCGCCGCCGGGATCCATCGCGCCGCCAGTCCCCATCTGCGGTGCGAGCAACTGCGGGAAGAACGCGCTCTGCACGCCGCCGTTAGCGGATGCATCGACTTCGGTAACGCCTGCGTCGATCCCTGAATCGCTGATTTTGCCGGTGGCGACGCTGGCATCGGCGTGGCTTGCCGTTTGCGTGTCCGTCGACCCTGCGTCGCCGACGACGGTGGCAGTCACGTCATCCGTTGAGTCGTCACTCGCGCTCTGATCGTCGCCGCTCGTCTCGTCGCTGCCCGCTGTTTGATCGTCCGTCGCGCCGTCGTCCGTCGCGGTCTGCTCGACTCCGGCGTCGGCGGTCGCCACGTCCCCGATCACGGCTCCTAGGTCGAGCAAGCGCACTTTGCCGTCGCTCAAGTCGACCAGGCGCAGCTCTGTCGAGCCTTCACGTCGCGCCAGAGCATACTTGCCGTCTGGGGTGATCGAAACGTCGAGCGAGACATTGGCATCGTCGCCCAAGGCGATGGTCTTCGAAATCTGGCCACCTTGTTTGTCGATCTCGTCGAAGTCGAGCAGGGAGACACCGTCTTCGGTGACCACGAAGGCCTTGCTCCCGTCGCTCGCAAAGCTCACCGAGCTCGGGCGGAAGCCTACCGTCATGCCGACCGAGCGCTCACTGCCCTGCTCGAGGAAAAGCACGCTGATGTCTTGGTAGCTGCCGCTCACGCCGGCACCTTGATGGGTCGAATCGAAATACACGACCGCGTGTTTACCATCGGGCGCAACCCTGATCGCGTTGACCCCGGCTTGCACGTCTACCGACTTGGTCGTCGATTTGCCGTCGCTGGTGCGAATGATGGTGGCATCACCGGAACCCGTGTTGAGCACGATGGCGGCGTCCTTGCCGGCCAGTGTCTGCAGGAATTTCGGCTGATCGCCGGCTTCGACGTTGTGAATCCCCAAGCTCTTCGCGTCGATCACTGCGACGCTATCGTCGTCAGTATTGGTCGCGTAAACATAACGTTCACCTGCGTGCGGCAGTTCGAACTCGAGCTGGCTTTCGATCTCGGCGGGCAACGCCACGGGCGCGGGGTTACTCGCAGCTGGGGGCGTCAGACCGCCTGCCGGTCCCGATGGCCCAAAATCAGCTCCAGTCGGCGACGTAAGGACGCTGTCCTTCGAACTGTCCGAACCGTCTTCTGCCGCGCAACCAACGAGCAACAAGACCAGCGTCGAGCCAAGTTCCCGAAACCGAAGCCTGTCGGGGCGAATCATGCGGGGCCTCGTAGCACGAACGGTGCCAGTCTCAGGTGATCGCCTATCAGTAGTGTCAGGTAGCTGGATCGGTCATGTCTCGACGCAACCTGGACCGAAAGATGAGTGCCTCGAAGAATTTCTCGCCTAGACTCGGCAGCGAAGCGATCGCCAACGAGGGGAATGAGCCCGCGCGAGCCATGGCTAGCCCCGACAGCTGTGCCAGGTTGCTGGCACAAACCTGGCGCGGCAAAGCTTGCGCGAGGCGCGGGCTTGATTCGAAATTCCTATCAAGACTGACAGATTTTAGAGTTAGACATAATCAGAGCGTCTCCTCATACTCCCCTCGTTCCCAACACGAAGGGCTCGACGAACGAGGCTTTGGGGGCCCGGACGTCCGATGAATTTCCCGAGCTCGGGAGCAATAAGGAGTGATTTCATGTCGAAACTCAAAGGCACCAAGACCCATCAGAATCTGAAGGACGCCTTCGCGGGCGAGTCGCAGGCGAACCGTCGCTACTTGTACTTCGCAAAGGTCGCAGACGTTGAGGGCTACCCGCAGATCGCCGGTAACTTCCGCGAGACTGCCGAAGGCGAGACGGGCCATGCCCACGGCCATCTCGACTACTTGAAGCAGGTCGGTGATCCCGCGACGGACCTGCCCATTGGTGACACCGTCAAGAACCTCAAAGCGTCGGTCGCAGGCGAGACTCACGAGTACACGGACATGTACCCGGGCATGGCCAAGAGCGCCCGCGAAGAGGGTTTCCCCGAGATCGCCGACTGGTTCGAGACGCTGGCCAAGGCCGAGAAATCGCACGCCGGGCGTTTCCAGTCGCTGCTCGACGACATCGCCTGAACCGAGCGCCACGTGACCCGAAAGGCGGAGCGTCGCCAGCGCCGCTCCGCCTCTCGTCCTGTCTCGCTCTACCTTCCGTTCGGGCGTCGCTCCCGCTCTCGTCGGGCGCAAACGGCACGCCTTCCTTGGTCTCCGTACCCTGTTTACCTAGAGCGCAACTATGTCGGAAAAAGGCAACATCTCGTATCAACCCACTGATGGCCTGAGCTACGACCCTCTCGAGGCCAAGTATTGGAACGAGGCGTCGCTCCAGAAGGAGCTGACGCGCGTCTTCGAGGTTTGTCACGGCTGTCGCATGTGTTTCAAATACTGCGACTCTTTTCCCAAGTTGTTCGACTTCATCGACAACCGTCACGACGGTGACGTGCGCAAAGTCGACGCGAGCGAGACGCGGGAAGTGATGGACTCTTGCTTTCAATGCAAGCTGTGCGAGGTGCAATGCCCGTACACCCCGCGCGACAAGCACGAGTTCCAACTGGATTTCCCGAAGCTCGTGCACCGCTACACGGCCGTGCGCGCTAAGCAAGAGGGTCAATCGCTACGCGACCGTGTGCTCGGTGACCCCGACGCCACGGGCAAGACCGCGCGCGCCAGCTTCGGCATGGCCAACGTGATGAACCGCGTAGCCGTGCACCGGTGGTTCATGGAAAAAGTACTGGGTGTCCACCGCGACAAGTTACTGCCCGACTTTGCGAGTCAAAGCTTCGAGAGTTGGGCACACGACGAGGGTCTGCTCGGGCGCGAGCCCGGCGGTGAAGCCGTCTTGTTCCAGACCTGTTACGTCGAACACAACGAACCCGAAATCGGCAAAGACACGATCGAAGTCTTGAAGCGCAATCAAGTGGATGTGCACTGCACGTCGGGGTTGGTCTGCTGCGGGATGCCTGCTTGGGAGCGCGGCAATCTGAGTGAACTGCAAGAACGCGCTCGCACGAACCTCGACGTCTTGGAGCCCTATGTCGACAAGGGCGCCAAAGTGCTCGCCATCAACCCCACCTGTTCGATGATGTTGCGCGACGAGTATCCGAAGCTCGTTGCTCAACAGGACCGTGAACGCGCGGCCAAGGTCGCGGCCAGCGTGATGGATCCCAGTGAGTACTTGTGGTCGATCCGCAAAGAGGAGCGCTTCAACACCCAATTCGGCGAAGTGCCCGAGAAGGTCGCGTACCACGCGCCTTGTCATCTGCGCGCGCAGGGCGTGGGCTTCAAAGGTCGCGATTTGATCCGCAAGGCGGGCGCCGAGATCTCGACCGTGATGGAGTGCTGCGGGCACGATGGTACCTACGCGATGACCGTCGAGGGCTTCGACGCATCGCAGCGCATCGGCAAGAAATCCTTCGATGGAATGCACGAAGCCCAGAGCGAGACCTGGGTCACGGACTGCCCGCTGGCGGCGATTCAATTCGAGCAGCACGCGGGGCACAAGCCGCTGCATCCCATGTCGCTCTTGGCGCGCTCGTACCGCTCCGAAAAGCGTCCCAAGCAAGCCACCCATTCAGAGTCGGTCGCGGCCGAGACCGCGACTAGCAAAGCGCGAGGCGAGTAACCGCTATGAAGAAAGTCGAACGCAGCGAGTTGTTGGACTACCAAACCTACAACGAGCGTCGCGATCAGATCCGTTCGCTGGTGATGGCAGCCAAGCAACTGCGGCGCATCCACTTGGGCGAACACTTGACGTTCTTGTTCGAGAACACCGCGACGATTCGCTACCAGGTGCAAGAAATGATGCGCGCCGAACAAATCGTGCGCGAAGCCGATATCCAGCACGAACTCGATACCTACAACGAGTTGCTGGGCGAGACGGGCGAACTCGGCTGCACGCTGCTGATCGAGATCGATGACGCCAAGCAACGCGACAAATATCTGCGCGAATGGCTCGCACTACCCGATCATCTGTATCTGCTACTAGAGAACGGAGAGCGTGTGCCGGCACTTTGGGACGCGCGTCAACGCGACGCGGAGCGCTTGTCGTCAGTGCAATACCTGAAGTTTCGCACGGGCGGCGTGCGTCCAGTCGCGATCGGCAGCAGTTTGGCGGCGCTGAAAATAGAGGCCCAACTCAGCCCGGAGCAACAGTCGACGCTGCTCGAGGACTCGCTCTGAGTTAGGGCTCGAAGCACTTCGGAATGGATCGACCTTCGGTACGCCAACTCGAGTACTTGGTCGCGGTTGCCAAAGCCCTGAACTTTCGTGAAGCCGCCAAGCAGTGTCACATCTCGCAGCCGGCACTCAGCGCGCAAATCCTGAGGCTCGAAGAGATCCTCGGCGTGAAATTGTTCGAACGCGATCGACGTCATGTGTTGTTGACGCCGGTCGGCAAAGAGGTCGCTGACCGCGCGGTCCGCTTGTTGGCAGAACTCGACGATCTGGCGAGCGCCGCGACGGCACACGCGGAGCCGCACACGGGTGTATTGCGCTTGGGCGTGATCCCCACCGTGGCGCCCTACGTGATGCCGCGCGCCCTACCGAAACTCGTGCGCGAATTCCCCAAACTCGAGATCCTACTGCGCGAAGAACAGACGGCGCGCTGCGTCGAACTGATCGAGAGCGGAAAACTCGATCTGTTGCTCTTGGCCCTCGAAGCCGAGCTGGGTGATCTCGAGACCGAAGCGGTCTTCCCAGATCCCTTTCTGTTCGCTTGTGAGCGCAAACACCCTCTGGCCAAGAAGCTGCACATTGCCGAAGGCGATCTGCGGGGCGAACGCATTCTGCTGCTGGAAGACGGACACTGCCTCAAAGATCAGGCTTGGGAAATCTGCAAGGCGCGGGGTGTGCGCGAGCCCATGGACTTTCGAGCGACGAGCTTGGGCACGCTGGCGCAAATGGTCTCAGCGGGTAATGGTGTTACCCTCTTGCCGTCACTGTCGCTCAAGACGGAGGGCAAGCTGGCGGGCCTTGCGGTGCGCCCCTTCGACGAGCCCGTGCCCTTTCGGACCATTGGGCTCGCGTGGCGCAGGACCTCGCCCCGCAAGGCCCTGTTCAGGGCCATCGCTCAGTCGCTGCGAACGCTAGCGACCTGAGTGCGTCCCCCGGACGCGTTTCAACTCGATTGAGCGGAGAGAGAGGGATTCGAACCCTCGGTACTCTTGCGAATACACATGATTTCCAATCATGCACCTTCGACCACTCGGTCATCTCTCCGGTGCCATTCGGGTAACCCCGCTGGCGGCCCCTGCCAATAGTGGAGTTCAACCCGCGTTGCGAGGCTTTTGTGAAGCCTCGCGTCGCGGGGAGGGCAGGAACTTTGCGGAGAGGGTGGGATTCGAACCCACGGTAGGTTTCCCCACACCTGATTTCGAATCAGGCACCATCGACCACTCGGACACCTCTCCGGGGGCGCGGACATTGGCAGCCCGAAACCCGCCTGTCAACGGGCCCGTTGAGTGTCGGCGCGAGACCGGGACGAGGGCTGGTCCGAATCGGCTACTCCAATCGGGCGGGGGCTGAGGGACGAAGGATCGCGAGTTTGGAGCCCACCGGCGGCGATGCGTCTATGATGCCGCCCGCGCCCCATGAACCTCACCGTTCGGATCGGACTCGTATCCCTCGCCGTGCTCGCGACCAGCCGTCCCGCCGCGGCTCAACTCGATAACCCGCCGCCTCCAGCGACCCCGGTGACGACGGAAGGCCAATCCGCAGCGCCCCCCGCCTCCCCCGAAACGCTGCCGACGGAGGCGGTACCGACCCCGGCGGCGGAAGCTCCCGCTGCACCGAGTCCAGTGGCAGTCCCGAGTTGTGCTCCGCCCGATCTTTCAGCGCCGCAACTGGTGAACATCCTGGACAAGCAACTGGGTCCCGCTCCCGTGCTCAACGTGGGGCCGGTTGCGCAATCGTTGCTCTCGGAGCTGTTCGGTCAGCTGTGCGTTGGTTTCGAGACCCAAGCTGCGATGCCGAATACCTGTGGTAGCCCCGGCTTCCCCATCGCCGAACTGCGCAGTCGGCTGGCGCTGGACCTCTTGCACGCGCCGCTGGCTTACGCGCGCCAGCTTGGCCAAGAGAATCCTTTGGAGACGCGGGTTGCGTTCGCGGCGCTCGATGCTCTGAGTTCACACTTGGCGCCGGCCGAGTTCGCGACGCAGATCGCCGTTGCACTGGGCTACGCCTCCGGCACTGGCGGCTGTGAAGTGCCTCAGGTCACGGGTACGGATTCGCTCGGCGTGGCCGTGCTGTTGTATTGGCGCCTGTCGCAAGACGCAGCTGCGGCAGTGCAACGCACCGAAGCTGAGACCGAAGCCTTGATCGCGCGCACGCTGGTCGACGTGGGTTCGCCCGTTGCGAGTGCGATCGACGCGCAGCGCGCTGCCATTGAAGCACTGGCAACGTCGAACGCGGCAGCCCAACAGCGTTGGCAAGATCTACGCTCTGCGCCGAGCAACGTCAGTTTGGCGGCGTTTCTCACGGCCGAACTCGAAGCCCTGCAAGCGGCACTGTCGCTGGCGACAGGACAACCGTCAACACTGCCGCCCGAGGCGTTCAGCGCAGTGCGAGCGCTCAGCGAGGCGCGCTTGGACGATCTGGTGACGGCCCTCGAGGGTTGGCTCGTCGCCCGCGCCCAGTTGTCGCAAGAAGTGCTCGACACGGCCAGCACCGCGCTGAGGTTCGCAGCAGCCTCGAGCCAAGAAGAAGCCGAGCGCATCGTGCGCGGTTTGGTGTTGGGTTTGGGCCCTTGGAGCGAAGACTGGATCGCGAGTGGAACCGCCGGCGTGCCCGTGTTCAACAGCAACACGTTGAACGTCACGGGTGACGCGACGCTGGGCTACAACGCGAAGCATTGGGGGTTCCTTGCGCACGGATCGCTCAACGAGTTCTACCTCGAGAACTCCACGGTGGACGCGGACGGTCTCGATGGAGGCGGAAATGGCGACGCTTGGTTGGCGTTGCAGATCGGCGACAGCACGGACCTCGAAATACGCGGCACCGTCGACGTGCGGGTGCTCAGCACTTCGACCATCTTCAAACAAGCGGGATCGGTTGCAGACGAAGACTCGCTCTTCATCCGCGGCGGAGGTTTACTTGGCCTGCGCACCCAAAGCCCCACCTGGGCGCTCGGTTTGTGGGCGGGCGGAGGTTTCCAGGTCGAGAGCTACAACCCATCGGTCGCCAGCGCGGGGCGCTTCGTGGCCCCCGAAAACGACGTCGTCGCTGGAGCGATTGAAGGTCGTTTGCGAGCGCAGTGGCAAGCGTGGCAAGAAGTGCTCGCCCTGCGCCTCGCAGTCGATTGGAAGTTCCACACGTTGTCGCGCGTCTCGTCCACGATCGACACGAACTCGACCAACGTGCTGACGGAAGTCGACCAACACGCCCAACAGATCGACGCCAAGGGCAGACTATTTCTCGACGCCGAGACGTTCAAGCTATTCGGGTTCGTGCCGGGCGTTGGCGTGGGCTTCGATCACCAAGAGCTCGCGGTTTCGGGTCAGAACACCGTGACCTC
>DATAHU010000107.1:0-173054 GCA_036263015.1 Polyangiaceae bacterium
GGGCTCGTGCAGTTGATCTCGGGGTGTTCGATCAGCGTGCGAACGCTGCCGCCCAGGAGATCGAGCTCGGCGATGGTGGCGGGCGCAAGATCTACGACCTTGCCGTGTTTGTCGTAACCGAAGACGCGCGATTCGAACAACACGCGTCCGTCGGTACTCCAGCAAGGCGCTGTGTGTTGAGCGTCTCCCTCGGTGACCTGTTCGATGCCGCGTCCAGGCCTCCAGATGGCGATGTGCGATTGCCCATGTTTGCCGCTGACGACACACGCGATGCGTTCTGCACCCGGTTCACACATGGGCTCACTGACGCGCCACTCGTTGCCGTGAAGGATGCGCTCTTCCTCACCGCCCGAGAAGCCGAACAGGCCAGTGACCACACCCGTCGACAGGCTGTAGACGAGCTCCGCGGGATGACGTCCGCGCGATAACCCGGTGCAGCGGATCGGTGGGGCGTCGAATTTGGATTGGGTCACCTCGTCGGGCAGGCCTTCCATGCCCATCATGAAGCGGGCGCCGCGCCCTTGAGTCTTCCACTCGTTGCGCCGCGCGATCGAGCTAGCCCGGCTGATGACCGAGGCCGCGAACGGACTTTGGATTTCGCGGGGCTCTTCGGAGCCCAATTTGACGTGGATGCGGCCACCGGAAAGGAAGGCAAAATCCGGCATGAGCCACAGCCTAGAGCAAATTCGGGATGCCCGCAGCGCAAAAGTGCCCGCCCGAGCTCGCGCGCGGACTGTTCATCCGGCACGAGCATCGGATGAGCCCGTGACAAGCGAGGGACGAACGTGCAGAGTCGCGGCATGGCCGCCGCGCCGTCGCCTGAAAAACAAGCACTTCAAAGCCTGACACCGGAGCAGCTCGTCCGCGATTTCCCGCCGATCGCGTTGGCGGAAGCGCGTCGCGTGGTCAGCGCCGTGCATCGTGAGCAGGACCTCGAGCAACCGCTGCCGCACGTGCGGCGGCTTGCGCTCGAACAGGTGCGGCAGGGGGGGCATGTGCCGCGCTTGGAGCTGATCGAGGAGCAACGCAGCACGATCGATCCGTTCGTGAAGCTCGCATTTCGCACGCACGACGCGCACGTGATCGAAGCCGTGCGGATCCCGCTCGAAAACCACAAACGCTTCAGCGCGTGCGTCAGCTCGCAAGCGGGCTGCGCGCTGGGTTGTCGGTTCTGTGCCACCGGAACACTCGGTTTGAAACGCAATCTGCAAACTTGGGAGATCGTCGAGCAAGTGCGTCATCTCAGGGACAGCGTTCGGCGCGACAACCCCGCGGCGCGCGTGCATGGCGTCGTGTTTCAGGGCATGGGTGAGCCGCTGGCGAATCTGGAGCACGTGCTCGAGGCGATCGAGGTCTTTCGTGAACCCTGTGCGCTCGCCATCGATGCGCGCAACATCACGGTTTGCACGTCGGGCTTACCGGTGGGTATCCGGCGCTTGGCGCGCGAAGCACCGCGTGCGCGCTTGGGTCTTTCGATCCACAGCGCCAAGCGTGAGGTGCGCCGCAGCTTGATGCCGATCGAGCGCGCCCATCCGCTGGACGAAGTGTTGGATGCGTCGGTCGAGCACTGTAGGCTCACAGGCTACGCGCCGATGTGGGCCGTCACTCTGCTGGCGGGCATCAACGATAGCGACGAGGATGCGCAAGCCATCGCGCGCCTCATGCAAGACTTCCGTGCCAAAGCTGGCAAACGGCCGCGACTGTCCATCATCCCGTACAACCCGGTGCCTGGTGCTCCGTTTGAGCGCACGAGCGATGAACGCCAAGCGGCGTATCGCGACGCAATCAGTGCGTTGGGTGAAACCAGTCACTTGCGCTACAGCGGCGGCGGGGATGTCGCCGCTGCGTGTGGCCAGTTGGCAGGCGCCGCTAGCTAGACCTCGTACGATCCGAGCGGGGATTCAACCGACCAGCTGTGACCAGAGGTTGTCGTCTCGCAGGCGCCGCTCGATGTTCACGTCGAAGGCGGCGGCGATCGGGGCGAGCACGTGAGGGGATTCGGTCTGAACTTGTAGCAGCGCGGCCCGACAGGTTGCGACGGCCGGCGCCGTCATCGGACCCAGCGGCGGACGCAGCGCGCGATCCACCATGCCGAGGCCCATCATCATGGTCTTCACCGGTACCGGATTACGGAAACGGTCTTGAACTTGAACCTCCCGACCCCCCGGCAAGGTGCGGGGGTTGTGCGTCTTGCAGGTGACCAGCGCGAACAGCGGAGTGAGCGCTCGATTCAAGGCGCTTGCGGTTTCGATCTCGCCTGCCGCCTCTGCTCTGCACAGATCGGCAACTGCGCGCGGCGCAATGTTGGCCATCACGCTGATCACGCCCGAAGCCTTGATCGCAGGATCTCGCATCATGCCAGAGGTCAGTTCGTCATCGCCCGATAGAATTTGCAGCGTATCCCCGGCGCACTCGCGATCTCGCCGCATGTGGGCGAGATCTCCCGTCGCCGACTTCACTGCGGGCACGCGGACGGGATCGCTGGCGTGCAGGATCGCCAAATCCTCGCTGCCGAGGATGCAGCCGGTCCGTCCCGGGATCACGTACGGCACGATCGGCAACTCGGGTACGGCTTCGAGCACTCGCTCGTAGTACTCTCGCCGTAGTTCGAGCGAGCTCGGACCGTTGTAGTAACAATCGACCAGCAACGCTGCACTGGCGCCACGTGACCAAGCGTCACGCGTGCCGTCGATCGCTTCCTGCGTGCTATTGCTGCCGGTGCCTGCCAGCACACCCGCGCGTCCATCCGCCAAGCGAACTGCGAGCGCAACTGCCGCACCTTGCTCTTCCCAGCTCAGCGTCGGAGATTCACCCGTCGTGCCGCAAGGCACCAGACCATCGATGCCCTCGGCGAGCTGAAATTCCAAAAGCCGCGTGTAGGCGCGAGCATCGAAGTCACCATGGGGGGTGAAGGGGGTTACCAATGCCGTCCACGCGCCGCGTGGTTGAAAGCGAGAAGTCATGATTGCTGAGAACTGTTTAGCGGCGCTCTGGGGTAGCACAAGCCATCGGCGTCGGGGTAGCGCTGAAACTTCGACGTGGGACGTTTCAGTCCACGGCGCGCCATCGTGCCCCGCCGGAACCAGCTTTACAAGGCGTGTTTGGGCAGCTACGCCAGCGTTCCAGAGGCAGAAAATCATGAACGTACAGCGCTTTCTCCCAATCTCCCTTGGCTCGGCTCTGATCTTCGCCACCGCCTGTGGTGGTGGCACTACTCAAGCGCCGCCAGAGACACCCGCCAGTTCGGACAGCGCTGCGCCCAGCACGAGCAGCAGCGCGACCGCTGACGCGAAGCCGGAAACCAAACCCGAAGCCTCGCCCAGCGAGCCCGAAGAGCCGAAGTACGATCCGGCTAGTCCCAAGAACGTTCTGTTGCACGAGGGCACGGTATTCCTGCTCAATCATCGCGCTTCGGACATCGGCAAGAAAGCCGAAGAAGGCTGCGAGAAGAAGTCGGGCGGCGACGTCGCCAAGAAGGCCAACTGTCTGTCCACCGCGATCAACAAAATGGACCGCGAAGGCTTCATGTTCGACGAGGATAACGATGGCAAGTGGTGGTACATCCGCATCGGCATCGTGAAGGGCGCCAAAGTCGAGTACAACAAGGTGTTAACCGAGCCCGGCGAGCCTAGCGGCAAGAACATCGTGATCAAGACCACGGGTCCGGATACCGCTGCGCGCAAGAAGGGCACGGTGCCCGCCGAGCTGAAGTTCGAAGTGCCCGACGAATACACGATCATCCTCGACGATCCCGAACGCGGTAAGATGGTGTTCGAGCCGAAGATGGGTCTGTTCAACGGCAACGAGCAGCCCTGAGGGGCCCGAGGGCACAAGCGCGCGCCAAGACCCGTGGGGGGGCGCGCGCCTCACGGGGCACAGCTGAGCGTGTCGAAGAACACCTGCGGTGTGCCCTCGACGTATTGGATGTAACCGAAGCCGAGACTCCCGCCCGTTCCGAATGCGGCGATCGGAGCCAGGGCGTCCTCGCTGCCGTCCGTGAGGATCTGCGCGTCGTCGAGCGGCTGCAGGTTGGAGTCGAGCGTGCGAAAAGCGATCTGGTAACGATCGGAAGTCAGCTGCGCCCAGAACAAGAGCAAGCGATCGCCCAGCGGGATGACGTCGTGGGTGCGAGCGAACGCGACTGGTTCGGTGATGCGACGCGGCTCGATCAGGGTGTTGCCTTGTTCGTCGAGCACCGTGCCCCAGATCGCATCGCCGGGCGCGCTGCCGTAAACCTCCCACGTGATCACGAAGTTAGAGCCATTTCGAGTGATTGCCGAGCCGGTTCCATCCTGCTCGGAGATGACCTGCTCGGGTCCTGTGCTCGCCAGATCCAACGACAGCGTGCGAAAAGCGACCCAGCGACCAAGCCCTTGATCGCTCGTGTCCTGATAGTTGTAAGTAAACCCGAGACTACTAGAGCCGAGCGCCAGCGACGGGGCTTCGGCGTAGCTCCGGTCGGGCGTCAGATCGACGTTGTCCGTCGACAGTAGGCTGCCGTCACGGCCGATGCGCTGCCCGAAAATGTGGTTCGTCTCGTGGCCCTCACGCCGGTCGTTCCAGAGCACGACGTATTCGTTGCCCGTGTAGATCAGGCTTGGATTCAAGGAGAAATCTGGCGCATTGCTGACCCGCAGATCTGGGTCGAGCTTGTGGCCATCAGCGTCCAGACGATTGAAGTAGATCTCGTAATCGTCGTCACGGCGATCCTCCCAAGCCGTCGCCAAGGCGGCTCCGTTCCACGACAATGGGCCCGCGAAGGTGTCGTTGTTCACGAGCGCGAGGGCTTCCCGATAGCTGACGTTGCCGTCGGGGCTCAAGGCAACGAGCCCGTTCTGATCGTGCTCGTCGTTGTAGGAGATCGACAGCACGAAGTCTTTGCCGGTGTGTGTCAGTCCCCCAAGGCCCGATTTGTTGCCCTGTGTTAGCTGCAAAGCGGGCGTATCCGAGACCTGGTACTCGGCATCGTCGTCGATGATGCCGTTGCAGTCGTTGTCGGCTCCGTCGCAAATTTCGCGGCCACCGGGCAGAGCCTCGGCTCGGCTGTCGTCGCAGTCGTCACCGCACGCGCCGGCTTGTCCCAAGCCGATGCCTGGCAAAGGCGCCCGATGGCCATCGCCGTCCAAGTCGGGGGTGCGGGGTTCGTGAACACAGCCCAGTCGATCGCAAGTGTCTTTGGTGCACTCGTCCGAGTCGTCGCAATCGACGGGGCCGAGACTGACACAGCGCTCGGCTTGGCAACTGAGCACCAAGCACGCGTCGATGTTCGCGCAATCGGCATCCGCGTTGCAGCGACTGCCCAGTTTACCGCGAGGGCTGCTCAGGACGACCATGAGATCGTGCTGTTCGTTCGCCCAAATCCCTTCGTCGCGGCCCCCGCACCCGAGCAGCAGTAGCCCCAAACACGGCCAGTGCAACCCGAAACCCCTGGCGGTCGTCAAAAGCAGACCCCGAAGCCCTTCACGTCGACGCTGCCGCAAAGCAAGCCATTGGGACAGGTGTTGGGTCCGGGCGCCCGACAGAGTTGTGCGCAAACCGTTCCTTGTCCACTTGCGACGCACAGAAAACCGGCAGAGCAGTCCTGATCCAGGCAAGGATCTCCTTGTTCACCCGTTCCAGCTAGCGCGCAGATCGAACCGAATTGCTCGGCCTCGCACGGCTCGCTTGGATAGTCGACGTACGGGTAACAACCAAATCCGTCGCCGCATTCGTCGCTGCCCTTGAGAGGATCACATTGGAAGTCGTCTTCGGGTTCGGCGATTTCGGGACAACCAGGATCATCGAAGGTGCTCTCGCTGCCGCTCGAACCTTGGCCAACGCCGCTGTTGCCCGCATCGCTGTCGCTGTTGCTCCAGGGCTGCGAAGCGACGGGCGCGGAGGCGTCGAGCTCTGCGTTGCCGCGCTCTGATGGCGTGCGGCCCGTTTCCCGCGTTTTCCCGCCGCATGCCATGCACAGCGCTGCCAATAGGCACCACGAATCGATTCGAGCAACGCTGATGCCGCGCACGCGCTGCGAGCATACTGGACGGACTCGTGAACGCCACCCCGCGCGGCTCGACGCTCACGAATTGTCTTGGCGTTCAAGGGCCGTGCCACTTAGGGTCGACGGGCATGGTGTTAGCCCCTCATACGTGTCGGACGCCGTTCACAGTAGCATCCAAGGCCGAATGGGTCGCGCCGTGGATCTTCGGAGTCTTGGCGCTCGGGTGCTGTCTTGCTGGGTGCGATCGACACAGTGCTCCGGTGGCCTCGGCAGCCCCGTCGACCCCTTCGGAAGTGGTGCGGGCGCCCTGCGTTCGGCCCTTCGCCGATGTTGCACCACCAGCCGCGACGCGAGCGGCGAGCTGCCCGCCCGACGCTGAGGGCAACCTCGACCTCGGGACGGTCGAGATCGTCTTCGGCGAGGCAGCGGGTGAACCGCGCATCGTCGCCGAACACGCGTTGAGCGATGCCGCCCGCGAGCGCGGGTTGATGTTTCGGACCGAACTGCCCGAGGACGCGGGCATGCTGTTCACATGGGATGATGAGCGCCCTCGCACCTTCTGGATGAAGAATACTTGTCTCCCGCTCGACATGATTTTCATCGACGGCCGCGATCGAATCGTCAGTGTGCTGGAACAAGTGCCGACGCTGAATTTGCAGCCGAGACCCGGTGGCTGCCCGGCGCAGCACGTGCTGGAGGTCAATGCCGGGTGGGCGCGGCAGCACGGGGTGCGGCCTGGCCAAAGGGTTAGGATTGGCACTTGAGTCTTGACTGATCGAGGCGGCTCGCAAAGTCTCCGCCCATGTCGATTCGACGCTTCGTCACCGCGCTTGGCTTGCCCGTTCTCATGATTTGCTTCGGCGCTTGCCGTAGCGAGTCGCCCGCTGAACCGGGCGCCGACAAGACTCCCGAGAAGAAGCCTGCGGCAACCGCGGCCCCCAAGCCCTCGGCCACCGCGCAGAAGCCAAAGCCGAAGCCCAAACCCGTCGAGACCAAGCCGCGCAAGGTTACCGCCAAACCCGTGGCCACGGTCGAAGTTGCCGAGGGCGACCCGCAAAAGGGACAATTTACGCTGGCGGACGCCACCAAGGGGTTAGCCAAGGGCAACAAGTTGATCGCCGAAATCGAGACCGAGCTCGGGACGCTCGAGTGTGAACTTTACGATGACAAGGCACCGATCACGGTCGCCAACTTCATCGGGCTTTCGCGGGGGTCGCGCGCTTGGAAAGACAAAGGGCAGTGGGTCAAGAAGCCACTCTACGACGGGACGACGTTCCATCGCGTGATCAAAGGCTTCATGATTCAGGGCGGAGATCCGAACGGCAATGGCAGCGGTGGCCCCGGATTCGTGATCCCGGATGAAATCTGGGAGGACGCGTACCACGACCAGCGCGGTCAGCTGTGCATGGCCAATCGCGGGCCCAACACGAACGGCTCGCAGTTCTTCATCATGGACGGCAAGGCCCAACACCTCGACGGCGGCTACACGATCTTCGGCAAGTGTTCACCTGACGACGTGATCGAGAAGTTGGCTTCGGTGCCGGTGCGCGGCGACAAGGCCGTCACGCCCGTGAAGATCCGCAAGGTCACGATCAAGCGCATTCAAGTGAAAGAACCGCCCCCCGCGCCGAGTGGCAGTGTGGCCAGCGGAGCGTCCAGCAACGGCGCACCACCCAGCGCTGCGCCGAGCGCGGCCAAGCTGGCGCCGAAGCCTGCTGCACCCAAGCCGGCAGCCTCGGCTCCGGTGTCTCAACCGGCACCCACGCCAGCCCCAGCGGCACCCAAGTCGGAATCCACGGCTCCTTGAAAGCCGCTGGCAGTGGCGCGCTCGAAGAGCGGCGCGTCACTGATCGTTGGCACGCGTGCCCATGAACTCGGGCATCGTCGTTTGCGGGCCCGCGTCGACGCCGCTGCGCTGGACCACGCGCCACAAGGTCAGGACCAAGATCCACACATCTAGAGCCAGCGTGTGATGGTCGACGTACCACACGTCGTCGGTAAACCGCTGCTCCCAGGTCGTGCGGTTTCGCCCGCGCACTTGGGCCCAACCCGTTAGCCCCGGGGGGACCTCGTGGCGCCGCGCTTGCTCGGCGGAGTAACGCTCGAGGTAGCGCAGCAACAGGGGCCTGGGACCGACCAAAGACATCTCGCCCTTGAGCACGTTGAGCAACGAAGGCAATTCGTCGATGCTCGTGCTGCGCAGCCAGCGACCAAAGGGCGTCAGTCGCTCGAAATCGTGCGCGATGGGATCATCCTCGGGTCGAGGTTTACGCATCGTGCGGAACTTGAAGATCGAAAAGGCCCGTCCGTGCAGCCCTGCGCGCTCTTGTCGAAACAAGACGGGACGGCCAAGCGTGAGAAACGTGCCCACGCCGCCGAGCAGCCACAAGGGTGTGGTCAAGGTGAGCGCGGACGCCGCAACACTTACATCGAGCAGCCGTTTGCTGAGCTTGCCGACGGTCGACATTGTTGCGCGAGTGTATCACAGGGGCGAAGAACTCGAACTTGCGCTGCGTGAACGAGGGCGCAGATTTGCGCCTCCGGGCGAGGGGCTGTAGCATCATGCTCTCATGACAAAGCTCTCTGCGTTGCCGAAGCCGGTGCCCGAAGGCCCTTGGCGCTCGTACAAGGAGCGCGTCGCTCGTTTGGCTCAGCGTCTGGTCGACGCGCAGGGGCCGATTCGAGTGCTCAACGCCATCAAATGGGACAACGGCGTGTTCCAACGTTTCCGCGATTCTGGTTGGAAGCGCATGCCCGAGATCGACGCCACCTACTACGACCGCGTCCCGCTGGGCTTCGATGTCGATCAGAAGCAAGCAGAATTCGCTGCGATCGAAAAGAGTGTCAAGGAAGAGTTGGGCAGCGATCGCATCGGTGGGATCTTGGCAGATACTGCCCGTGAGTATTTCGACGTGGTCTCCATGCTCAAGGCGCGTGGAACACCGGCCTTCTACGAGTACAGCCGCAAGCTCTACGGCTCGCCCAAAGACTACTTCGGCGATGGTCGAACCCAGCTGCGCACGGCCGCACTCGGCATGTACGATATCCTGACGCAGCTAGACGACTCGGTGCTCGGCCCCGAGCCGGTCCGCGACATCAGCGCCGAGCGCGCGGTCGAGGTCCTCAACGAGCGACTCGGCAAGTACTTCGGCGAAGACAGCGTTCGCGTTCTGCTCGACGACGGCATCGCGGCCGACGCGGCTGCCGGCAGCAGCTACATCAAGATCCGCGAAGGCGCGAAGTTCAGCGAACGCGATCTGCGGCTATTGGAGGTGCACGAAGGCTGGGTGCACGTCGCCACCAGTATCAACGGGCAGAAGCAACCCGTGGCGCGCTGGTTGGGCATCGGCCCGCCGCGCGTGGCGGCCGCGCAAGAGGGCTTGGCTGCCTTGCTCGAGGTTTTGACGCTGACCAGTCACCCGCGCCGCGCGAGACGCCTCAACGATCGCGTGCTGGCCGTCGACAAAGCCGAGGACGGCGCAAACTTTCTGGAAGTGTTCGAGTGGTTTCGCACCGAGGGCTACGACGAAGAGACCTGCTTTTGGAGCACGCAGCGCGTGTTTCGCGGCGGGCTGACGGAAGGTGGGGTGCCGTTCACCAAGGACATCGTCTACACGAAGGGCATCGTGCTCAACTACAACTTCCTCACCTCGGCGATTGCGGTCGGGCGCGCCGATCTGATCCGCTGGCTGTTCGTCGGCAAAGTGGCACTGGAGGACTTGGCGGTGCTGGCTGCGCATTCACACGAGGGCTTGGTGCGGGCACCCAAGCACGTGCCGAGCATGTTCCAAGATCTGAACGGTCTGGCCATTTGGCTTGGAATTTCGGCGTTCTGGGGACGCCTGGAGAACAAGGCAATTCAAGAGCGGTTTCACAAGAGCCTCACGGATGCGTATTGAGATCTGCAATGCCGGGTGATCGGTCCCGGACAGTTCGTCAGCGTATGGGTTGGAGGTCTTGGGCAAAGCTTCGCACGAATGCGAGCAAGCCTGCATCGGCGTTCATCGCTTTGGCCGTGAGCGCAGCGTGCTGGGGTTGCAATGGACTGCCGAACGCAGCGCAGCGTGCGGTGCCCAAGCCGCGCGGAGCCGATCAGCGCTCACCGGAGGCGAGTAATGAAGCACTCGCAGCGCCAGAGACCGTCGCCGACGGCGGGGTTTCAACCGCTCGGACGCCGGTCGTTCACTCACCGCGACTCGACGCTGGCGAAGGGACTGTCCTGGCCCCGCACGCCAGCGCCACTCTGCCCGAGACCACTGAAGGGGGTCCCCGGGCGCAGGATCCTGAACCGAGCTCGGAGGCCGCCGCGTCGAGCGCGGACCAACCTGCGGCGTCGCCTGAATTGGTGCGCAACTTCGAACAGCCGGAGCCTCTCGATCCAGAGTTGCCCGCCCGCACTTGGCTGCTCACGACCGAGCAGTACATTGTGAGCGTGCAATCGCTGTTGGGCGTGACGCCCGACGTTTCGCGTTTCGGCTCCGATCCCGACAACGGGGTTTTCCCGAATTTCTCGAATCTGGGACTCGTGCGAGACGACCGCATGAGCGCCTACTGGGACGCGGCCCAGCAGGTGTCGGACAACGTTTCCAGTGAGCAACTCAGCGCTCTCGGAGCGTGTTCACTCGATACGGACTGTCGCGACGATTTCGTCCGTGCGCTGCTCCCCCGAGCATTCAGGCGCCCTGTGACGGACGACGAGCTCAGCAGCTACGCGGAAATCTTCGATCTGGGCGTGGGGCTCGGAAGCGTCGAGCTTGGGTTTCGTTCCGTGGTCAAGGCCGTGCTCAGTTCACCCCACTTCTTGTATCGCACGGAGATTGGTTCGACCGCCGCCGAAAGCGACGACCAGTTTGTGCTGACCGGTCACGAGGTTGCTAGCCTGCTATCGTTCAGTGTCCTAGGTGAACCTCCGTCCGCTGCTTTGCTCGAGGCAGCAGAAGAGGGCAAGCTCACGCAGCCCGACGAATTGCCTCGGGTCATCCAGGATTTGCTCGATTCGAATGCGGCCGCGGCGGAGTTCCGGCGCTTCGTCGAACAATGGCTCGAGGTTCACGAGTTTGCGAGCCTCGAAAAGGACGAGAGCGTCTACCCGCAGTTCACCGCGGCCCAGCCCGCGATCTGGCAGGAGACGGAGTCCTTCCTCGGCAAGTTTGCTGCCTTCGATTCTACGCTCGAGCAGTTGTTGACCAAATCCGTGACGGATTCTTACCAAACGCAGGACTTGGTATCGTTCTATACGTCGGATACCTCCGGTGCCAAAGGAGGGGAGCGCATCGGCGTGCTGTCGCTGGGCACTGTCCTGGCGACGCATGCCAACAGGAATCTGACGTCCCCGACGCAGCGTGGAGCGTTCATCCGTCGCCGCCTACTGTGCGAGAGTCTGATGCCGCCGCCCAGTGACATTCCTCCGCTCAGCGCCGCCCAGAACTCAGGCAAGCCGAGCTCCACGCGCGAGCTATACGAGCAGCACGAGGAGAATCCAAGCTGCGCGAGCTGCCACCAATTGACCGATCAAATCGGCTTCGTCTTCGAGCAGTTCGACGGAGCCGGGCGCTACCGCACGTTGGATACGACTCAAGGAGCGGAGGTCGCTATCGATACGAGTGGCAAACTGGTCAACACTGACGTCAATCGCGAGTTGGGCGACCCCGGCGATCTTGCGCAGGCCCTGAGCCAGAGCGAACTGGTGCGCGACTGTCTTGCTGTCCAAGCTTTCCGTTTCTATTTCGGCCAGGCCGAGGCGGGCAATGGGTTACCGTCGATTGCAGACGCGCACCGGGCGCTCTCCAAGTCCGATGAATTTGCAGGTTTCATCGTCGCGCTGCTGTCGAGTGAGACCACCTTCAAAAGAAAGCGCTGAGATGTTTCGACGCAATCTGATGGCACGCCGCGAGGTGCTCAAATCTGCATTGGGTGGCTTGTTGCTTGCGCCTTTCTTGCGACAACGCGAGCTGCAGGCCGAGCAGACGAACCCGAAGCGACTCGTGTTGCTGTTCACACCAGACTCGCAGCCCCCCGAGTGGTGGCCGACAGGGGGAGGATCGGAGTTCAGCCTGCGAGAGCCGCTCTTGGATTTCTCCGGTTTGGAAAAGGACCTGCTCTTCGTACAGCAAGTGGATCACAGCTGGACGGAGGACAATCATCATGAAGCCGGCATGGCGCAGCTGTTCACCGGAGGCCGCTTCTACGACGAAATCTCGCGCTATTCGACGCACGCCTCGATTGATCAAGTGTTGCTGCAGAACACGAACCTGCGGGACAATACACCGCGCGCGAGTCTGAATCTGTCAGTGGGCCAAGACAACTTCCAGATGCGGCACATCATTGCCTATTCAGGCGCCAATCAGCCCATCCAGAACCAGTTCGATCCTGCCGCAGCATACCGGGACGTGTTCGAAGGTATCGTGTTCAGCGACGTGCCGTCGTCCGCAGCGAGCGATCCGCTTGCCTCAGCGAAGCAGGCCATCGACCAGCGGATCGTTCAAGTCGACACGGATCAGCTCCGTTATCTGCAACGGTTCCTCGGCCAAGAGGAGCGCGAACGCCTCGACGTTCACGTCGATTCGCTGCGTGACTTGAACGCGCGGCTCGAAGCATCGAGCGAAGTGTCGCACGTCCCGGCAGCACCTCTGGGCGCCTGCCAGGTGCTGGAAACCGCCGGGATCGAATTCGAGCTCGGAGATACGGAAAAAGTCGAAAAGTGGGCCAAGCTCCAATGCGACATCATCGTAAACGCATTCAATTGTGATGTGACTCGTGTCGCGGGTTTACAATTTGGTCGCTCTGGCGGAGGCCACGAAGGCCTACTCGGTCTACAGGACAATTGGCACCTCGCGGTGGCCCATCTGAGCGCTTCGGACGACAGCGTCGCCGTTGGGGATGAAACGATGACGACCCGAGCCGCGTTCATCCGCTTCTCGCGTTTCTGGGCCTCGCAGATCGCCTACCTCGTGAAAAGTCTTGCGGCTATTCCCGAGGGCGACGGTCGCATGCTCGACAACACGCTGTTGTACTGGGGCGTCGAGAGTGGCACGAACCACAGTCACGCCCCTGGGGACATGCAGTATCTGTTAATCGGCGGGCGCAATATGGGCTTCCAGGTGGGACAGTATCTGCAACTGCCGTCGCCCGAGATCGCCAACAAACTGCACACCGCAGTGATGCAGGGCTTCGGCTACGACGCAAAGGGCTGCGGCGTAGAAGAAACCTGCGGCGCGCTCGCCGGCATCGTTGCGTGAGCGCGGGTTCGCGCTGGGTCAGCGGTAAAGGCCCTCGAGTGCCTGCCCGTAGCGCTTGACGACGGCCGCGCGCTTCACCTTCAGGCTGGGCGTCAGCATGCCGTTGTCGGTCGTAAAGTCATCCGTCGTCAACAGCACCTTGCGTGGCTTTTCGTAGCTTTTGAACTCGCCCGAGCACTTGTCGATCTCTTCCATCACCACGCGCCGTAGCTCAGCGTTGTTGGTCACGTCCGGGTCGCTAGTGCCCGTCTTTTTGCGCCACTGTTCCAGGGCCGCGGGATCGAGCACGATCAACGCGACGTTGTGCGGCTTGTTGGCGCCATAGATCATCGCGTTTGCGATGAACGGCGAGAGCTTGAGCTGCTCTTCGAGCGCTGCGGGCGCCACGTATTTTCCCGTCTCGAGCTTGTACAGTTCCTTCAGGCGGCCAGTGATGAACACGTAACCGTCGGCGTCCACGTAACCCAGATCACCGCTGTGTAGACCACCGTCAGCGTCGAGTGCCGCCGCGGTCTCCTCGGGTCGATTGTGATAGCCTTGCATCACGCAGGGGCCGTAGACGACGATTTCTCCTTCGTGCGGTGTGCTGCCTTTGCTCTCGTCGATCACGACGCGGATGCCGGGCAGGGGACGACCAATGCTGCCCATCTTGCGTGCGCCAGGATAATTCACGCTGACGACGGGCGAGGTCTCGGTCAAGCCGTAGCCCTCGTAGATCATGATGCCGAGGGCATCGATGAATTCAGCCACCTCACGATTCAAAGCGGCGCTGCCGCTGATCACCAACTTGAGACGACCCCCGAAGCGCTCGCGGACTTTGGAGAAGATCAGGCTGTCCGCCAAGCGCAGCACCAAACGGTCCACGAAGCCGAGCTCTTGGCCTTGCGCGCTGAGCTTCGCGAGCTCGAGTCCGCGCCGGAACAATGCCTGTATCGGCTTCGGCTTGGCCGCCATCTGACGGTTTACCCCGTCGTAGATGCGATTGAAGATGCGCGGTACCGCCACCATCAGCGTGGGACGCACCTCGGGCAAATTCGTCACGAGCTTCGCCACGTCGTCGTTGATCGCGATCGCGAAGCCCTCTTGCGTGAAGAAGTGCAGCTCGCCCGTTTGACCGAGCGCGTGTGCCCAGGGCAAAAATGCGAGCGAACACTCCTTGTGCAAGGGGAACACCTGATGAATCGCGTCGCAATTGCTGCAGAAGTTCTTGTGACTGAGTTTTACGCCCTTCGGGTTACCAGTGGTGCCCGAGGTGTAAATGAACCCTGCGGTGGCTTCCGCTGCGGGCTTCAGGCTGGGAGTCGGATGCTTGCGGCCGAGTTCGAGTACGGATTCATACGCGCCGTCGGCGCCCGCCGGACGTGCCAAGCCGATCAGGTGTCGCAATTCGGGCAACTCGGCGCGTCGGGCTTCGAGCTCGGAATGGATCTTCTCGTTGGCGACGATCACCACCTTGGCGCCACAGTCGGCCAAGATGAACACCCACTCATCACACACTTGGGCGGTGTACATCGGCACGAAGATCGCCCCGAGGCCATAGGTCGCGTGCGCAGATACCGCCCAGGGCACGCAGTTGTCGGCGATCATCGCGACTCGGTCGCCTTCGGCCACTCCGAGCTGTTTGAGTCCCCCGCGCATGGCTTGGACGAGCTCGTCCACTTGGCCATAAGTGAGCCACGACCAGACCCCGTCGCGCTTCGTCCCGAACAAGTCGCGATCGTTGTATTTTCTGGCGCTGGACTCCCAAAGCTCGACCAAACTCTCGTGCACGCGTTGCCTCCTGCACTGCGACTCCGGGCCGCAATGGTGTTTCATGGGCGAGACTAGATGACGGGTCCACCCTCCGACAAGGTCTGGGGCGGGTTGATTTGGGGCGATCAGGGCGGCTGAGCTGGCCCTCGTGCGATCTGGCGCTAGACCCCGCCCCACGCCCTAGCTAGGGTGCCGCCCTAGCCCTCGGCCGGCCCCCATGCCCACGTACACCGTCGTCACTTTTGGCTGTCAAATGAACGTCCACGACTCCGACCGCATCGGAGATGTGTTGCGGCGCTCCGGCTATTCGGAGGTGGAGTCACCAGAGGGCGCCGATGTGGTTGTGCTCAACACCTGCAGTGTGCGCGAGAAGGCAGAGCACAAGCTGCGCAGTGAGGTGGGGCGGCTCGGCCTGCTCAAGCGTGAACGACCCGAGCTCGTGATCGCCGTCGCGGGCTGCGTCGCCCAACAAGAAGGCGAAAAGCTGACCCGATCCATGCCGCAGATCGACGTCGTCTTGGGGCCCGACAACATTCCAGAGTTGCCCGCGCTCTTGCGCGGCGTGGACTCCGGGGCACCGGCCCAAGTGCGCACGGTCTTCGACTACGACAGTCCGTCGTTCCTAGCGGCCAGCGACGATCCGAAGAGCGCGGTGACCGCCTTCGTGACCACGATGAAAGGTTGCGACGAACGCTGCACGTTCTGCATCGTGCCGTATACCCGTGGCCATGAGCGCTATCGTGCCTCGGGCGAGATCTTGGACGAGATCGAGCGGCTAGTCGCTCGGGGCGTGCGTGAGGTTACTCTGCTCGGCCAAACCGTCGATAGCTATCGCGATCCGAGTGGCAAGCTCGCGCCCGCGCCCCTGGCCGGCGCGGGCACGTTGCGATGGGGGAGACGCAACGCTTCACCCGAGGATGAAACCGAGTTTCCCGCGCTCTTGCGCGCGATCGCCCAGCGCGTTCCCGAGCTCGCTCGCTTGCGTTACACGAGCCCACACCCGCGGCACTTGACGCCCGCACTCGTGGCCGCTCACCGCGATTTGCCGGCGCTTGCGCGCCATGTTCACATGCCGGTGCAATCCGGGGACAACCTCGTGCTCAAGCGCATGGGGCGGCGCTACACGCGCGAGGAATACCTCGAGCGCACGCAGCTGTTGATCGACGAGAACCCGGGGCTCACGATCTCGACCGACATCATCGTCGGGTTTCCTGGGGAGACTCGCGAGCAATTCGAACACACGCTCGATCTCGTGCGCGAACGCGGGTTCGTCGGAGTGTTCGCTTTCAAGTATTCACAACGCCCGCACACGCCCGCCCTGCAATTCGAAGACGACGTGCCGGAGCAGGAGAAGGGCATTCGCCTGAATGAGCTGCTCGAGCTCTCCGAGCAGATTCGCGGCGCTCACTTGCAGCGGCTAGTTGGCAGCCTGCAGCGGGTCTTGGTCGAGGGGCGCAGCAAGTCCGGATCGTTCACCGGTCGCACTGCGCAAAACGAGATCGTGCACTGGGGTTGCCAAGGCGATCCCACCGGGGAAATCGTCGAATTGCGGATCGTCCGCGCGCTCAAGCACTCGCTGGTGGCGGAAATGGTCGATAGTGGGCGCCGCGCGCCCTACGCGAGCGCGCCCGTCGAACGCCCCGTGCCGCGCAGCTTGCCTTTGATCGGTTAGCCGCGGCCTGTCGGCGGCTCAGGGCAACGCGTTGAAGCGCGCGGCCAGTTCGCGTGCTTCGACGATGTTGTCTTCGATCGAGCAATACGTCCAGGAACCATAGCGGCCCATCGAGTAGACGCCCCGGGTCGCTAGGATTGCTTTCTTCTCGGCCACGTCGCGCAATGAGCCTTGGGTGATGTGCACGTAAGCCGGATCCAGGACGACCTGATGCCAAGCTTGCAGCTTGTGGCCTTGGGTTACCCCGACGCGATCGAGATCCGCCAGCACGCGCAAGCGCAGCTCTTCGATCGTACGGGCGTCGACGGGTTCGTCTCCCGGGAATCCGATTTCGACGTACATGCTGAGACGGTCGGTATCGAAAATGTTGTCGTAGAAGCCCAGGCGATAGAAGACCAAGTCGCGCTGCGGGTAGTAAATCCAGTGCACGCCGGGCGGACCTTTGCGGTCGAAACCCAAGTTGAAGACCAGCACCTTGTTGTAGCTGTAGATCTCCTTGGGTGCGTTGAAGCCCGTCATCCCGAGCAGTTGCGGGAAGGGGGCCGCACTGATCAAGTACTCGAACCCGATTTCCCGCTTGGAGGTCGTCGCGACCTTGCGCCGAAGATCGACCTTCAGGATGCGTTCGTTCAAGCAGATGCGTTCGCTGTTCACCTTGCTGGCAACCGCGTGCACGTACTCGATCGCGCCGCCCTCCGGATACGTGAACGTGGCGTTGTAGCTTGCGTTGTTGCTCCCGCGAAAACCGCGGATGATGTCGCTGACGTCTGCGTATGGGAAGAAGCGACCCATGGCGCCGACATCGAGTCGACGCAGATCCGTCGCGTAAAGCTTCTCGTTGTAGGGCACGAGAAAACGATCACTGATGCCCTTGCCGAACTTGCTGTAAAGCATTTCGTAGAAGTTGGCGGGAGCTGCTTCGGGCCGCTCGAACAGGCCCACCAAGCAATCGAGGAAGTCGGGGTGCGGTAGCTGGTGAATGTTCTTCTGGAACGGAAAGTCGATGTGTGAGCCCTGCCAGAAAATCCGCGAATCTTTGACGACCGTGCGCACGCGGTCCTTGCCGATGTGCGCCACGAGCTCTTCCTCGATGTGTTTGTGCCGGAAGTGAAAGAAGTGGCCCGAGTAGTCCCAGACGAAGCCGTCTTGCTTCACGGTCTTGCAATAGCCGCCGAGCTCGGAGTCGGCCTCGCACACCAGATAGTCTTTGTCTTGGAGGGCGGCAGCGAACGCCAGGCTCGTAATGCCGCCACCGACGATGAGAAAACGCGTCTGATCCATGTTCGAATCGCCTTTGTGGCGCTCAGTCCGTCGAACGCCCCTAGAAAATCAGTGCTGGATTTGAATCAGCTCGACGTCGAAGACGAGCGGACCCGCGGGCGCACCGGGCCGCGGTGATTCTCCGTAAGCCAATTTGGCGGGGATCCAAATTCGCCGGCTTTCCCCCTCGACCATCAGCATCAAAGCTTCCGTCCAACCCGGGATCACTTCATCCACGCCAAACGACGCTGGTTCTCCACGGGCTACCGAACTGTCGAACATCTGACCATCCAGCGTCCAGCCCGAGTAGTTCACGAGCACGCGATCGGTGTGTTTCGGGTGAACACGTCCAGTGCCCGGTTTCAAGATCTTGCTCTTGAGCCCGGACACGCTCAAAAGCGCGTCCGCCGGCGGCTTCGTCAGATCTTCGGGCGCCCTTGGAACCGGTTCCAAACCCTGGATTTCGAGCAGCTCGACGTCGATCACCAGATCTCCCGAAGGACGTCCGGGTCCGGCGATTGGACCAAACGCGATGCGCTCTGGGATCCACAGGCGCCGTTTCTCGCCCACGACCATTTGCTCGACGCCCTCACGCCAGCCGCTGACGAGTTCTTGAACTCGGAGCTTGTCGGGCTTTCCGCGCGCCAACGTGCTGTCGAATTTTTCGCCGCGCTGGTCCCAGCCCACGTAGTGGATCACGACGCGATCGTCGTCTTGAGGTGAACGCGTACCGGTACCAGGGCGCAGCACGACGGAGGCCAAACCCGTGGGAGAAATCGTCGCGTTTGGCGGCGGTTTCAACAGCGCCGAGGGCGCCGAGTCCGCGCCGTAGAGCGCGCGATGCAAGGTCTCGTCCTGGCTCGTCGGGACGTCGTCGACCTCTGTCGTGGCTCGCAGCTGCGGCTCGGGCGGCAACGCGACGGCATGGTAACCCGCGGGCCGGCATGCAACGGAGCCGATGACCGCGGAGCCCATGACCACGGGGCCCAGGATCATAGGGCCCAGGATCATCGAGAATAGCGCCGAGAGCAGCGGGGTTTGAGGGCGCCGGTGTGACGGAAACTGCATGGGTCGGAGCACCCTAATACAGATTGCTCCGACAGATCACTCGACCAGTGAGACCTCTGCGTCGAAGCGTCGGCCCGACGCGAGCGTGAAGTACGAGCGTGGGTGATCGGGGTCGAAGCCGAGGCTTTGGTTGTGAACCCCCTCCGATTGACGGACCGAGATCGACAGTCGACGCTTGCCGTCGCCATCGCGGGTCGCGACTGCGCGATAGCCTTGTTGCAGATAGAACAGCACGCTGCGCCCCAGCCGGCGCAGCGGCTCGGAGGGTGTACCCAAGACGCGAGCGCTGGCCACTCTGCCGCTCTGCAACGTCACTTCGAGTTCCACGCGTCCCGAGCTGGCGCCCGGCGAATCCCAGATCGGATCGGTGGCGGACGCATAAGGAACCGTCCAGGCTGCGGCTTGCGCCAAGCTGTCGGCGCCTGCGATTCGGCGAGCCACGGGTGACGCGTTGTCGACCGCAGCAGTGGCGGGTCGTTCCGGCTCCGCTGAGTGCGTCCCGGCGCTCGGGCTGCTCGCCGGATCCGAGTCTGACGCAGCGGGCTCGACGGCGCGTTGCCGTTCGCGTTCGGCGGCCTTGCGGTTCTCGCTCGCGAGCAAGCGTTGAACCAGCTCGTCGTGAAAGTCGGGGCGGTCGGCGGAAGCCTCGCTCTTCTCGACCTCGGCAGTGGCGCGCTTCGACTTGTTCAGGCCGAGCCAATCCTCACCCTCGGGGTCCGGAGCGGGCTTCGGTGAATCTGCCGGCTTGACCGCGCTGCGTGCCGCGCGCACTGGTTTCGCAGGCGTCGGCGCTAGCGGCGGTGGCGCAGGGCGCTGGGGTTTCGTCATTTCTCGAGCGGGGTCCGCCGGGTCCGGCACGGGCTTCCGAGGGCCGTCCAGTGAGGGCGGGGCAACCTCGGCTTGGCTGATGTCTACTAGCGGCGGCAAGTCCCGCGTCTGGGCTTCTGGGTCGTCCAAGGCGGCGCCAGAAGGGGGCGAACGCAACACGACCAGGCCCACGGCGCCGAGCACCAAGTGCAACACCAACGAGCCAAACCCAGCCCCGAACAGGCTGGAGCGCGGGCGGCCCCGCCGAGCACTCAGCGGTGGCGCTGGGGTCACGCTCCACATGGACCCAAGTCTAGATCGAATCTTGGGTAGGTGCCTTTTTCTTGGGGCGGGGATGCGCTCGGGGTATCGACGCTGCATGAGCGGATCTCCCGCGAGCGGCATGCGATTCCTCGGTCTGATATTGGCCGCTTTGCTTTGGCTTTGGGCCCCGCGCCCCGCCTGGGCCGACGTCGTCCAAGCGCCGGTCGGGGGAGCCTGGTTCAGCTTACCCGGGCAAAAAGCGCTGTGCGACGCGCCTCCGAGCGGATGGACGGTAGACGCGAGCAGGCGGCGGCTGAGGCCGCCTGCCGACAAGAGCGCCGCCGGTGCTCGCGCCGATGTGCAAGTAGCGAGCGCTGGCGCCGACTGCGCTGCGGGCAAGACGAACGAACTGACGCTGATCGCGACCGGCCCAATCCCGCGTATCAACGCCGACAGCGTGCTCTTGTACTTGGATGCGGGGCGCCTCGAGCTTCAGGGTCAGGGGCTGTCGTCCGTGCGCGTCGAGTGGAAGACCGCCCAAGGCCAAGCCCGCGCCACTTGTCCCAGCGCCGAGAGTGAACACGCGCCGGCGGCCGTCACGGGCGCTCCGGGTGAACGGGCCAACTCGCCGGAGCGAGCGGTGGCGAGTGAACGCAGTGGTGAGCAATGCGCCTTGTCGGTGGGGCGCAGTTTGCCCGCGGACACCGCGGCTCTCGGGATGCATTGGGTGCCCGCGTTCGGTCAGAGCGGTGCTGAGGTCGTTACCTTCGACGCGCGCGGCCGGGAACTGAAGCCCGAAGACACGGAACTCAGCGTTCAGCGCATCGTGCTCACCCGCGTGTTTGGCGGCTCACGCATGCTGGACTTGGCGAGCGGCGAGGGCACGATCCAGTTGGCGCATCCAGATGCCGTCGGCGGCGCGGAATGCCCTGGCGCGCAATGCGAAGTCACGAGCGCCGGCATCCGCGTACACGGCGTGCCACTCACCCTGAAGAGTCTGACGGTGCGCGTGCAACTCGTGCCGCGCGTCTTCTTCAGTCACACGACGGGCGCGGTCGAGTCCCCCTCGGAGACCTTCGAGATCGTGCGCTGCCCGATGACGATCGCGTCGGGGCCGATCGTGCGCAACACCGACGACGCGTTGTTCCTGGCGCGCCTCGACCCCGTCTGCATCGTCGATCCCGATGCTCTGCGCTGGACGCTCAACGACGATTCGGCGACGCCCGTGCGCAGCCTGCAAACGCCGGAAGGGACGTACGTGCTGTTGCGGGCCGGCCGCATCACTGACGAGAACGTCGTGCTGGTTGCTTCGCGCAGCGTCGACAAGAGCGCGCTGGCCGTTACCCGGACGACCACCTGGGAGCTGCCCGTCGTTCACACGACGCTACTGTTGCCGAGCTTTGGTGAGATCGAGTTCGTGCCGAAGAATCGCGACGCGATCGTGCTCGTGACGTCACTGCCGCAGGGGCGCCTCGTGACCCGTGCAGTGCCGGGGGCTTACACCGTTACGGCGGTCGCTGGCGAGACGCGCATCCGCGGTGTACCCGGGTCCAGCGGCTACACGGGGTTACGGCTCGGCTACCGCCCAGACCGCGTTCCGGCGGCGTTCGCCGACACCGATTTCGCGACCGTCACCGATCCCGTGCAGCGCCCGCTGCGCGAGGCCAACGTGCCGATGGCGGTGGGCGCCTCGACGCTCAGCAAGCGGCCTGTGGTCGAACTCGTGTGCGGCATGGGCGAAGGCCGCACCGAACGCATCGAGCCCGGTCAAACGCGACACGTTCCGTACTCGGAGCGAGACAGCTGTCGGCTGGTGATTCACAAGGATCGAATTCCCGAGGATGCGGGCGAGCAGTTGTTCGAGATCAACGTCAGCGTCTCGGATGTCAGCGGCGCGGATCAGGGCGACGCGCGTTCATCGCAACGGCTGTTGGTGCGCCACGAGGCCGAACCCGAAGTGTTGTGGATCCGCGGCGCGCGTCACCAGTTCGATCGCATCAAGATCGACTTCAGTCACGTCGCGGATGAATCAGTGTACCTGGTGAACAAGAACCGCTACAGCGAATCGCCGAGCGGGCAATGGGTCGTCGTAACGGAGGACGCGACCTTCAAGTTCTACGCCACGGCGGCGATCCCTGCGAGCTTGTATCGCTTCTCGACCGATCCTCAGAACCTCGGCAGCGGACCCCTGTCGCTGAACTTCGGGGTGCTTTCGCGTTTGACGATCCTGGACAACGACGGCCACGAGTCGCTGCTCGGACTCGAAGGCGGTGTGATGGGCATGGGGCTTGCGACCGACAAGGATCGACAACTGGCAGTCGTCGGCGGGCTGGGCGTCAGCGTGCCGATCGGTAACCCCAATCAACCCACCCAAGCGGCAGTCAACATCCACGCCTGGATGGCCTATTCGCTCGGCACTCGCGACGGGCAGCTGCTCGACACGATGGGCAACGTGACGGGCACGGTACGCCTGACGCCCTGGGCCTTCGTGTTCGGGCCGAGCATCACCGTCGGCAACGTCGCAGCCTTCTTGTGAGGGCAGTGGAGTTGTTTGGGGGTCGAACCAGCGGCGGCTCTGCCGGCTAGTCGCCCCCGGTTCGGCCTGGTTGCTCTAGCGCGCGACGCGACGGTACAGCGGCCGCCGTTCATCTGCGGCTGCTTGGTACGTCACGTTGAACTCGTCGAAGGCTTCGAGCGCGCCGTTGATGTCCTTGCCCGCTTGCAGGCAGAACGAATCGATGCCGCAGCGGAACATATAGAACAATTGGTCGCGCAGCACGTTGCCGACCGCACGCAGTTCGCCCTTGTAACCCTGTCGTTCACGCAAGAGGCGAGCATGCGAGTAGCCGCGCCCGTCGGTGAACTTGGGAAAGTCGATGGCGATCAGCGGCAAGCTCTCGAGCGCAGGGATGGTCGCCGGATCCTCGTCGCTACGCACCACGACGCCGGTCTTGCCCGCGCGCTTGGCGAGGCTCGAATGGTCCTTCGACCAGCGCTCGAGGCTGACGATGACGTCACCGTCGTTCGGCACCCCGGTCTCGCCGATCGCGTTGTCCGGTAACAGCCGCCAACTGTCCTCGATGATCTGCTTATTCTTGATGACTCGCATACGCCGCGTCCTTGAAAGGTTGCATACCAAGTCGGCGGAAACATTCGAGGAATGTCTCGTCCTGACCGGTTCGAATCTGGAGATACTTGCGCAGGATGCTGTCGACCGCGTCGACCACCTCGTCTTGCTTGAACGCGGGGCCCAAGACCTTTCCGATCGAGGCCGAGTCGCTTTCGCAACCCCCGAGCATCAACTGGTACGCCTCTTCGCCGTGCTTATCGATGCCCAAGATACCGATGTTGCCGATGTGGTGGTGACCACAAGCGTTGATGCAACCCGAGATCTTGATGCTGCAGCGCCCAATGTCGTCCTGGAAGTCGATGTCGGCGAAGCGTTCGGCGATCGCCAATGAGACCGGGATCGAGCGCGCGTTGGCCAGCGAGCAGTAGTCGAGACCGGGGCAGCAGATGGCGTCCGTGACGCGCTCGAAGTTGGGCGTCGCCATGTCGAGTTCCACGAGCTTCGCGTACAGCGCCGGCAGCTGCTGCGTCTCGACGTCGGTCAGCACCAAGTTCTGGCTGTGGGTGACCACGAGTCGCTCCAAGCTGTACTGGTCAGCCAAATCCGCGACCTTGAGCATCTGCGAATCGCTGACGTCACCGGGCGGGGTGTCCTTCGCTTTCAGCGACAACACCACGATGCTGTAGCCCGGTTGCTTGTGGCGCTGCACGTTGTTCGTGAGCCACTTGGCGTAGCTGCGGTCGGCCTTGAGCTTCTGGCCTTCCAAGTCCATGGCGGGCAACTGCTTGTACTTGGGCGGTTGGAACTGCGCCTTGATGCGGTCGATCTCGGCTTGAGTGACTTGCAGCACTTCACCCTTGAGCTGCTCCCATTCCTTTTCGACTTCGGCCGTGAATTTCTCGATGCCGAGTTCGCTCACCAAGATCTTGATGCGAGCCTTGAACTTGTTATCCCGGCGGCCATACAGGTTGTAGACCCGAAGGATGGCTTCCAGGTAGCTGAGCAACTCCGCGTACGGCAGGAACGGGCGGACGACCTTGGCGACGAAGGGCGTGCGGCCCAGTCCGCCGCCGACCCAGATCTCGAAACCGCGTTCACCTGCGGCATTCTGGACGATCCGCACGCCGATGTCGTGGAAACGGATCGCAGCGCGATCGTGCGCGGGCGTGCCAGTGACGGCGATCTTGAACTTGCGGGGCAAGAACGCGAACTCCGGGTGGAACGTCGACCACTGACGGATCAGTTCGCAATAGGGGCGGGGATCTTCCAATTCATCCGGTGCGACGCCTGCGAACGGATCGCTCGTGGTGTTGCGGATGCAGTTGCCGCTGGTTTGGATACCGTGCATCTGGACGCTGGCGAGCTCCGCCAGAATCGTCGGCATGTCGGTGAGTTTGAGCCAGTTGTATTGCAGGTTCTGGCGCGTCGTGAAGTGGCCGTAGCCCTTGTCGTAAACCGTGGCAATGTGCGCCAGCTTGCGCAGCTGCGTGCTGCTCAACAAGCCGTAGGGGATCGCGACGCGCAGCATGTAGCCGTGCAGCTGCATGTACAAACCGTTCTGCAAACGCAGGGGTTTGAACTCGAGTTCGGTGATCTCACCATCGAGGCGTCGATCGACTTGGCCTTTGAATTGGCGCGCGCGCTGGTCGACGATCGCTTGGTCGTAGGAATCGTATTGATACATGATGTTTTTCTCCGGCCGTGGCGCGCACTCAGTCAGGTCGTCGAACGCGGACGCTCGGGCCCTGAGCTCGGATCTGTTCGCGAGCCGATAGAGGATCGATACTGCCCCCGTCGAGCGCAACCATGATGCTGTAGGGATCTGCAACTAGCCGTTGCTGGTGAACGTTGGCGTGTTCTACGAGCCCTGCAGCTTCGGTCTCGCTTTCGATGCAGCGTGCGTCGGCCAGGCTGGGACTCCAGCCGCCGTTCGCGGTGAGATAGGTGGGGGAACCCGAATCCGTCACGTTGGCCGTGACGATGAAGTGGGTGCCTTTGGACTTTGCCATAGTGGGTATTTGCCTCCTACGGGTGCATGGCGAAAGGACATAATAATTATGAATCGTATTACTTCTGGTTATGTGACAGGCTGATTTCGTGCCGCTGAATCTCAATCAACTGCGTGTTTTCAATGCAATTTGCGAGGAGCTGAGCATGACCGCCGCGGCCCGCCGCTTGCAGATCAGCCAACCCGCGGTGTCCAAACAGCTGAGCGAACTGGAACAGAGCATCGGTACGGCCCTGGTCGACCGTTTGCCTCGCGGCATCCGATTGACCCAAGCCGGTGAGTTGCTGAAGTTGCACGCCCGACGACTGTTCCAAGCGGAGGAGGGGGCCGAGCTGGCGCTGGCCGAGCTACTGGGGCTCAGCGCGGGCCGCTTGTCAGTGGGCGCTTCGACGACCATCGGGGGTTATTTGGTGCCGCCACTGCTCGGCGAGTTCAGCGCTCGCTTTCCCAAGATCGTGCTCGAGCTGACGATCGGAAATACCGAAGCTATCATACAAGCGGTTCTGGAAGGGGAGCTCGATCTGGGACTGACCGAGGGGCTCGTCACCGCCGAGGGAGTCGAACACAGCGTGTTCGCGCACGACACGATGGTCGCGATCGTGACCGCAAAGCACCCCCAGGCAGGTAAACGCGGTCTACCCGTGCGCGAACTCGCAGCTTTGCCGTGGATTTCGCGTGAGCGCGGTTCGGGCACGCGCGCGGTGATCGAGGCGGCTCTGGCGGCGCGCGGTGTTCGAGTCGAACCGTCGATGACGCTCGGCAGTACCGAAGCGATCAAAAACGCGGTAGCGGCCGGCCTGGGTTGCGCGATGGTGTCGCGCAAGACGGTCGAGCTGGAGCTCGAGATCGGGCGGCTCGTCGAGCTCGACGTCGACGGTTTACATGTCCCGCGGGCCCTGCACCTGGTCACTTTGAAAGGCAAGCAACCGAGTCCTGCCGCAAGTGAATTCATGGAGCGATTGCGTGCGCATTACGCCGTTTGAGGCGGACGCAGGCGCTGGTCGCAGTGACCAAAACCACGCAAAGCGAGCAGCTTTGCCCACCCCTGGAAGCACTGGGTGCGAGCCAAGGGATCGCCCGCGACTTGGTGGCGCGCGTTTTCGGAGCGTCGCCATCTCAACAAGTGCGTGGCGTTTGCCACTAGGGGAGAAAAGTCCAACGTTGGGCGCTCCACTGCCCAGCGCCCATGCGCGCGCTCTGCGGGAACTTCAAAAGGCGCGGTAAGGGCGCTCGCTTTCGCTACACTCGGGATCGAGATCGAGACTGGATGCACACGATGAAGAGCTCTTGGAGATTAGCCTGTCGCTTGGCCCCGGTGGCCCTTGCCGTGCTCGTTGATGGCTGCGGCAGTGCCAGCGAAGGATCGCCCAAAACGACTGGAAGCACGGTCGGGCAACCCCAACCCATGACGTCGACCATACCCGTCGTCATGCCGGTACTCGCGGGTCCCGACCCCGCTCCGGCGACCACCGACGGCACCGTTACGCCGGGGCCAGCAGTTGGTGAAGTGAACCCCGATCCGGCGGGGACGGGCGCGGTCGCGACCGATCCCGGCAACGACATCCTGATCGACGAGGGCGACACGACGACGGGGCCCAAGGGCGGCTTTCTGCCCTCGGAGAAGGTCGACATGTTGTTCGTGGTCGACAACTCGAGCTCCATGGGTGACAAGCAGGCGGTTTTCCGCGACGCAGTCCCCGACATGATTGACCAAATGGTCAATCCACCGTGCGTCGCGAAGGACGAGAACGAGAAGCAGGTTTTCGTCGACAAGCAGGCAGACGGCACTTGCCCGACCGGTGCGCGACCGATCTTCAAACCGGTTACGGACATTCACATCGGCGTGGTGTCGTCGAGCTTGGGACCGCGTGGTTTGAAGCCCGAAGAGGCTCCCTCCGGCTTCAATTGCAACGACGTTGCTGGCGAGAACGACAAGGCGTGGATGATCGGTCGCGCTCGCCCCGAGCTCAACGCCGACACGTACCAGGGCTACGGCTTCTTGGTCTGGGACCAGGGGCAGAAGGCGATGCCGCCCGGCGACGGCGATCTGGCCGTGCTATTGCAGAAGTTCGATACCGAGATTGCAACGGTCGGTGAGGCGGGTTGTGGCTTCGAATCGCCATTGGAAGCCGCGTACCGGTTCTTGGTCGATCCCGATCCCTACAAGGACATCGTGCGCGGTCCGTGTGCGGGTCAAACCGAAGGCACCCTGTGCGGCGTTCCCGACGGAGTCGACCAGGACTTGCTCGATCAACGTACGGCGTTCTTGCGGCCCGACTCGGTCGTCGTCGTGATGTACCTGACGGACGAGAACGACTGCTCGCTCAAGAGCAAAGGCCAAGGCTACTTGGCAATGGCGACGGGCCAACTCGACAACGGCACTGCCATTTGCGAGACGGACCCCAACAACCAATGTTGTTTGCCTTGTGGCGCCACGCCGAAGCCCGAGTGGAATTGTCCCACGGACCCGACGATGAACGGCTGCGATCGCGATCCGAACGACATCCTCGAGGCAACCCCGATTCGCTGCTTCGACCAGCAGCAACGCTTCGGTGTTAGCCTGTTGCGCTCCACGGACGTCTACGTCGGTGGCTTCGTGTTCCCGAACGTGCCCGATCGCGCCGGCATGGCCCAACCCAACCCGCTGTTCACCGACAAGCGCGGGCGGGAGAAGATCTTCGTGGTCGGCATCATCGGTGTGCCCTGGCAGGACACCGCGACCGACGATACCCGTGGCGCGATCGACAAAGGCCAGTTCGACTTGGTCGAATCCTCATCCGTCGACTGGAGCAAGTACTTGACGATCAACGGCGCGCCGCCGGGAGATCCTTTCAACTTCGAGGCGATGGCAGCGCGTACCGGCACGCAGCCGTACACGATGGAGCCCATGGGTCCCGCCGGCACCTGGAACAGCGTCAATGGGCACGAGCGCAATCTGTTGCCCAACGACGGCCAAGACGACGATCTGCAATACTCGTGCATCTTCCCGCTGCCCGCGCCGCGCGACTGCACCGCCGCGGGGGACAGCTACTGCGATTGCGCTCCCGCCGATCCAGAGATGAACTTGCCTGGACCCGAAGGCAATCCGCTGTGCTGGGACGCGACGACGCAGACCTACACCACGAATCAGGTTTATGCCAAAGCCTACCCGGCTCCGCGCATGCTCGAGTTGCTGCACGGCGTCGCCTGCCCACCGATTCCGAACTCGGACCCTAAGATGAACGAAGCCTGCACCGATCAGGCGGTGGTCTCTTCGATTTGTCCGCGCCAAGTGACCGACAAGAAGAAGCTCGATTACGGGTATCGCCCGGTGATTCGAGCTCTGCTGCTCAACGTGTCGGATCGTCTCGTCCGCTGACGTCCAGAGCGTAACCGCCGCCGACGTGAGGCGTCCTCGAAGGGGCGCCTCACGCGTTTTCGGCAGGGGGCTGCTGTGACTTGCCGGAGCGAACGCCAGCAGGCACCCATGGAGTACGGCTGGCTTGGCTGTGGCGGAGTAACGGGGTGGGGCGTTGGGTTCAGCGCTGGATGTCGACGCCGCTCGCGATGAACTGCGTCTCGTTGGCGCTGCCGTCCGGGTTCTTCGAATCGAATACGGCGCCCTCTTTTTCGAGGTGCTCGACGCGGCTCTTGGTCACGCGGTTCACTTCCAGAATGCCCTCGGCCGTGACTTTGGCGCCGGTCGAATCGGTGGGCACGAAGAAGCCGTAGTCCTTGAAGCGCACGCGACAGCTGGCCTTTGCTTCGGGCTTCGATGAGATCTCCATCCAGCAGCCGCGCCGTTGACAGACGCGTTTGACGATGCCCGAGACGCTGACCGGCTTGTTCGCGAACTCATCGGGCTTGGCTAACAGTTGCTCCAGGGTCTGGCTGGGCGCGCCCAGGAACGGGCCTCCAAAGTGACCCTGGCTGCCGGGCTTCGGGGTTTGCGCTTGGAGCTCGCCTTCGTGGGATTCGCTGTCCGTGTGCGGCGACGCCGACATCCGCGGCGTCGCGCTCAGTGCCGCTTGGCTGCTCGACGTTTGGTTGGCCACTTCGTGCTCGGGGCTCTGTTTCGCCCCAACGGAGCGGCAAGCGACGCCGAGCGCGAGCACGAGCAACGACGAATATCTCATACCGAAGATAGTCGTCCGATTCGCTCACAGGTCAAGCTCCGACCAGGGGCGGCACTCGCCTGAAAACATTTGGCGTGCACGCAAACGGCTCAATTTGCCGCTCGCGGTCGTGGGCAACTCGTTCACCAGCGTTGCTCGGCGCGGCCTGCGAAATGCGGAGAAGCGCGCTTCGAGCCAGGTCGGCAAATCGGCGAGCGAGTGCCCGGGCCGCGCCACGATTGCGACAGCCACCTCCTCACCCCATTCTTCGCTCGGCACTCCGAATACGCAGGCGTTCACGATGGCTGGGTGGTCCAACAAGACGCATTCGACTTCGAGCGGGTGGACGTTCTCGCCGCCGCTGATGATCACCTCATCGCTGCGCCCCTGCACGTGCAAGCGCCCGCGCTCGTCGATGCTCCCCATGTCCTGGGTCGTGAACCAACCGTCTTGGTCTAGCGCCGCCGTTTCGGATCCGAAGTAACCGGACAAGAGCGTGCGTGAGCGGATCGCGATCTGACCATTGGCGGCGATCCGGATCTCCGTGCCGTCGAGCGGCGTGCCGTCGCTGCCGTCCTCGGGATCGCTCGGCGCGGCTTCGAGCGTCACTTGCGAGCAGGCCTCCGTCAACCCGTAGGTGCGATGGATCGGCCAACCCGCGCGTGCCGCGCGCTTGAGCAGTTGCGGCGCGGGCCGCGCACCACCCAAGAGCACCGCGCGCACCTGCGGGGGACAGCGAAAGCTGCTCTCGACCAGGCGCAACAGTTGTGTCGGCACGAGCGACAGCAGACTGATCTTGCAATCACCGATCAGCTTGAGCATCTCGGCGGGACGGAACCCGCCTTCGGTTGCTCGTAAACTTGGCAACACCAACGGTTTGCGCGCGAGTAGGCAACGCGTCAAGATGCTCAACCCCCCGACGTGAGCCAGCGGCAGCGACAGGAGCCAACGGTCGTCGGTGCGGAAGTCCAGCCGCTCGCGCGAGGCTTCGGCGGCGGCCAGGAACGCGCGTCGACTCAAGCAAACACCGCGCGGTGAGCCGCTGCTGCCAGAGGTGAACACCACAGCGACGGTGCGCTCCGGGTCATGGGTGCCCGACGCCAGCGGCAGCGTGCTCGAGCGAAAAGAGCCGAACTCGTCGGGCAGGGGCGCCACCGCAACCTCCGCGCGCTTGAGGACGCGCGCGCGTTCGATCTCCGTCCATTTGGGATGCAAGAGCAGAGCCGGCACGCCAAGTTCCAGCAGCGCCAAGAGCACGACGATTGAGCGCAGTTCATTGCTTGCGGTCAACGCGAAGGGCGTTTCTTGTCCGGCACTGACGCCGTTCTCTTGAAGCCAGCCCATTGCGCCGACCACGCGCTCGGCGACTTGCTTGAAGCTCAACGTCCGTTCGGGAGCCACCAAGAAGGGACGAGTTTCTTGCTCTTGCGCGGCAGCGAGGATCGATAGCGTCATCGAGTGCCTCCCACCAAGCGCGGCTCAGCGTCGTTTGGCTCGGACTGCCACAGCTGCAGGCCCGGATGTGTGCCCAAGCCCATCGCGAGGCCTGGGCTACCGAAGACCTTGGCCAGGTCGTCATACATCCCAGCGGCGATGCTGCCGTCGAAAAGATGAGAGACCACGAGCGCGCGCGCTGAGCTGTCAGCCCATCGTTGTAGTGGCTTGATGCCGCCGAGCAACATGGGTTTCACGACCAACACGACCGGCGTCGCTGCGATCCACGCTTCGATCAATTGCGCGCGCTGGCTGCCCGGTTCGGCTCCGAGCAGCGACTCGTCGAAAGCGATGGTCACCGGGAGTGAACGTGGGGGGCCCAGGTCTTCGACTGCACAGAGCTCTTCGACGAACTGTGGGTGCAATTCGGCGAGGTGCTCGAGCACGGCTTGCAGCTCTGCAGGGTTGACGCTGCGATTGAAGTCGAAGCGCAGCTGCACGTCGTTCGTCAATTGGGGTTGCCAGTCCCGCAGCATGCGTAGCTCGTTCTGCAGTGCCGCGCCGAGCTTCAGTTTGTAGCAGCCTGGCAACACCCTCGGCGGAGCAGGCAAAGCGCCGATGTCGAGCAATTGCGCGGGCTGCAACGACTCGGCGTCGTGGCGTACGCTCGACGTGTCGGGCGGTTTGCTCGTGAAGCGATCGTGCGTCAGCTCGTGGAGGATCGACAACCGCGACACCGAGTGACGCTTGGCGTGCAAGTCGAGCAGAGCGCACTCCAGGGCGAAGCGCGCCGACGCCGTGTCGCAACGAGCGTGCGCTCGGTCGAGCAGCTGCGGGGCCGAGAGGCCTGCGATGTCATTGGTCAACTCTCGGGGATCGAGCTGCATCAGTTCGTGGTGAGCGCTCTGGTGCGACTCGAGCGAGAACCCCGGCAGCGGTGTCGCTTCGCCTCTACCGACCCAATCGCCTTGGACGAGCGCCAAGCACGTGCTTCGTCGCTCGTCCCAGCGTTGTCGTGAGTTGTGAACGCTGCGCGACAACTGCAGACTTTGGGTTCTGAGCTCTATGCCAAGCATCGGATCTCAGAGCAACAAGCCGGCGCAGGTGAGGACACCGTCCAACAACAGCAACTGCGCCGTGCCGGCCAAGGTTCGATTGAGTCGCGCATCGCGCTCGGTTCCCAGTTCCCTGAACAACTGGGCGGCGCGGGGTAACATCAACAGCGGCAAGAGCGTCCAGCCGGACAGCGATCCGGTGAGCACGAGCGCTATCGGGATCAGATAGCCGATGCTCAACAGCCCGGCGTATTCGAGGACCCCCGCGCTGCGTCCCAGGCGTACGACCAGCGTGCGCTTACCACTTTCGCGATCGGTCTCATGGTCTCGAACGTTGTTGACCACCAAGATTGCGCTGGCCAAAGCTCCCACTTTGCACGCCAGGGCGAGCGCAACGCCGCCTACCTGTGCGCCATTGAGGTAAACGGTTGCAGTGACCGAGACCAGGCCGAAGAACAAGAACACGAACACTTCGCCCAGGCCGTGGTAGCCGAGCGGGTACGGCCCGCCCGTGTAAGCGATGGCGGCGACGATCGACGCAAGCCCAATGCCCACGATCAGCGGCCCCGCTACGCTTGCCAAGTAAACGCCGACCAAAGACGCCAAAGCGAACACGATGAGCATGCCGCGCTTCATGCTCGCGGGCGAGATCAAGCCGGCTTGCACCGCGCGCGTGGGGCCAACGCGCGCCGCGTTGTCGGCGCCCTTTTCGAAGTCGAAGACGTCATTGGCGAAGTTGGAGCCGATCTGCAAAAGCAGCGCGCCGAGCAGGGCCGCGAGCGAGGGAAGCGCCCGAAAGAAACCTTGCTGCCAAGCGCACGCGCTACCGACCAAAACCCCGACCACGGCGGCGGGCAGCGTCTTGGGTCGGCACGCCATCAGCCAAACCGCCAGCGGACTTGGCGTGCTCACGCCAAGTGCCAACTCAGGAGCGCGGGGTGCAGGCGCGGACATGTTCGTTGATCAAGCGGGCGAGCGATTCTGGACTTTCGAGGGGCAGATTGTGCCCACGTCCAGGGACGATGTGAAGGTTGGCGTTCGGCAACAGCTCGGCCAATTCCGTGCCGAGCGTCACGAACTTCTGGTCGAGCTCACCGACTACCACGCTCGAACCCTCCGGACACGTTGGCAGAACGGGTCGTAGGTTGGGCATTGCACCGAGCCCCGTCAGTCTCAGGCTGCGAGCCAGACCTCCGCGCGTGTGCTGGAGACGAACGGCCCGCTGTTCGCTGAGTAGCGCATCCGGCAACCCGAGCTGGGTCTCGAACAACGGCTGCGCCTGCCAGCGTTCCACGACGCTCTCGAGCGGCGCGTTCTGCAACAGCTCGATCCAGCGCGCGTCCTGGCTCAGGCGTAGCGCCCGCTCATGGTCACTCGTGAGACCCGGCTGTCCGCTGATGAACAACGCGTGCGTGAAGCGCTGTGGGTAACGGATGCACAAACCGAGCGCAAGTCTGGCGCCGAGCGAGTAGCCGGCGATCAGCCCCTGTTGAAAGCCCGCGTTGTGGGCATGGGCGGCCAAGCGATCCACCTCGGACCAATAACCCGAGAAACGGGCCTCGTCGCTGGCGGACTGATTGGCCTCGGCGACTTTGGGTTCGTCGCGGCAGGCGTCCCACAGCGCGTCGCGAGGGCCGTGCCCTCCGAGCCACGGACGGTAGACGTCGAAATCTCCGTCGAGCGCACAGACCACGCGATCCCACGTTGAAGGGGCGCCCATGAATCCGTGAAGCAACAAGAGCTGAGGCATGGCCGAGTCGCTATCGCCCTTGGCTAGTGGTCGCTGGCTAATGCCTCTGCCCAGCGCTTGGCACCGTGGGGGGTCACCCGCGCTTCGATGAGCGTGGGGCCACCTTGGCTGCGCGCCTGTCGCAGCGCGGCTTCGAGCTCCGCTGCCGATTCGACGAGCATCGACGGGATCGACCAAACTGCGCCGAGGCGCCACAGCTGGGCGCTGTGCGGAGTGATCCAAGCGTCGGTGGACGCCAGCCCCGCAATCGGAAGCTGCTCGAAGATCCGCCCTCCGCCGTTGTTTATGATCAACACGCACAGACTCGCGCTGGAACGCGCAAGGATTTCGAGGCCGCCCTGGTCGTGCAGAGCGCTGATGTCGCCGAGCACCAACACCGTGTGTCCGAGCGCCGCGCGACTAGCCCCCGCGGCGCTCGAGATCAGTCCGTCGATGCCGTTGGCACCGCGTTGCGAGACGCAGGCCAGGGTGCGTCCGGTTGGCGTGAGCCAAGTGTCAGCCAGGCGCACGGGCAAGCTATTGCCCAACACGAGCTGATCGCCGTCTGCCAGCGTGCGCGACAAGATCCGGAACACCATCGGATCACTGAAGCCCTGATCGGCGAGCGCCGTTGCGGTTTGCTCGCGCTGGGTTTCGAAAGCGGCCTGGGCCTTCGCGAGCTGCTCCTGCCAGCCCGAAGCGGCTCTGGGTAAACGCCCCGCCAGAGCCGTTGCCAGGTGCCCGGGATCGGCGTTCACCACGAGCTCCGCGCGTTGCTCGGGGTCTGGCCAATCGAAGCTCGACAGCAGTGCTAGGTGAATCGACGAGTTGGCGCTGAGTAGACGTTGAAATGGGCCCGACGTGAGCGGACCACCAGCGTGCACCACCAGATCGGGGATCAGCCCGTCGCGCGCGTGCTGCAAGCGATCGAAGTTTGCAATCAGTGACGGATTGTCATCCAAGAGTCGCACTTGGCTCGTGCATTCGGCGAAGCTCGGCCAGCCCGCCTCGCTGACGACACGCGCCAAGGCGCGCATGGCCGCTGCCGCATGAACGGGATGAGGTCCAAAGGTGAACAGGGGCCGGGTGGCCCGCGCGGCCAGCTCGAGCAGCGCGCTCACGCCCGCAGGGCTCGGGTAGCGCTCGGCGATGAACGCACGCGGGGTCGACTCCAAAAGGCGTGTGACCAGGGTCGTCAGCGCTTGCTCTGCGCCGTTCTCCGCCGATTTGGGCTCCAAAGGCTTGTCCGCGGGGAAGTTCAAGTGCACAGGGCCGGGCACCGGACCCAAGCTGGCCATTAGCGCTTGAACCGCTTTGCGGCGCAAGGCCAAGAGCGCGCGCTCGCTGGCAACGGGTGCGCCCAGATCGAGGAACAGCCGCGCGCGTCGACCGAAGAGCGCCGTTTGGTCGATCGTCTGGGGTGCGCGACAGGCCTGAAGCTCGAGCGGGCGATCGGCGCTCAGGATCAGCAGGGGGATCTGACTTTCGTCGGCTTCGATCACGGCCGGAAAGTAGTGGGCGAGGGCGCTGCCGGAGGTGCACACGAGCAGACTCGCGCGCCCGGTAACCTTTGCCATCCCCAAGGCGTAGAACGCGGCACTGCGCTCGTCGATCACGACGTCGTAGGCGGTCCCAGAGTCCAAGATCGCAGCGACCAAAGGCGTCGAGCGTGAACCTGGACTGATCACCGCGTGCGAGACCCCAGCGCGCTCGAGCGCTCCGATCAACAGCCTGGCCCATTGGGTCAAGAGGTTTGCGGGGGCGTCCATCGGGGCGCTCACTCAGCCGAGGCGCGTTGTGCTTCGCTCGCCTGATCGTCCTTGCACAGTGCGCTCGCAAGCGCGCCGAACTTGAGCTCGGTCTCGTCGTACTCGCTGCTCGGATCCGAGCCGTGGACGATCCCGGCACCGGCGTATAGATCCACGCGGTTACCTCGCACGACTCCCGAGCGCAAAGCCACGACGAATTCGCCGTCGCCTTCGGGGTTGAACCATCCCACGGGTCCCGCGTACCAGCCTCGCTCATGGGCTTCGTTTGCCGCAATCCAACCGAGCGCGGGTGCGCTGGGTTGTCCACCCACCGCGGGCGTTGGGTGCAAGGCTTCGACCAAATCGAGAATGTGGCAGGGCGCTGCGAGCTCACCTTGAATCGGCGTGCGCAGGTGCAACAGCTGCGGCAACTCCGTCAGTACCGGATCCGATGGGTAAGTCAGCCGCTTGGTGAACGGCTGCAGGTGCTCGACGATGGCGGCGACCACCGGTCGGTGCTCTTCGTGCTCCTTGGGACTGCGCAAGAGCTCCGTTGCCAATTGCGAGCGTGCCAGACGAAACGTGCCTGCCAGGGCTTCGGTGCTCAGCTCGAGACCAGACTTCTTGATCAAGCGCTCTGGCGTCACACCCAGAAAGCTGTGCTGCCCCGCACGGAACATGAAACGCGTCGAGGAGGCTCGACCGGCGCCGAGTTCGGCAAAGCTGCGCGCGACGGAGATCGGGGTATCGAAGTGATTCGTCGTGCGCCTTGCGATCACGATCTTGCGCACCGCTCCGGTCGCGATCTCACGCAGTGCCGCCGTCACGAGTTGCGTCCACTGCGGCACGCCAACCACCTCGCTGTGGGTGCAGTGGGCGAGTGCATCGTCGCTGCGCAGCTGCGCGGCGAGCGGTTTCGGGTTCAGCACGGCGAGCTCGTCGCGCAGTGAAAGGGCTTGTTCCAGCGCTTGCTCCGCGGCGTCGGCTTCCGTCGGAATCACGACGCTGAGGGCCGCCGTGGTCTCGAAGCGCGTGTACATCAGCCGCGGCAAGATGAATTGAGCTTCGCCAAACGCTGTCCAAGGATCCAAACGCGCGCGACCACATTGAAAGGCGAAGCCCCCCACACAGCGTGGTTCGAGCTCGGGTGCGCCGTGCAGAGCTTCACGCTGCAGACTCGCGAGCACGGCTTGTGTTTGCTCCCGCATGGAGGCAAAGCGATTCTCGCCGGCTGCGGTAAACACGCGCGCCGCGCCGATCGCTACGAACTGTTCAGCCCCGCCAATTGGGGTGTCATCGGCGCGCAACGCAGGCGCCCAAGCGGCTCGGGCTTCGGGGTGCTTCAGCAGAGTTTCGATCGGGACCAGCGGCGCATCCAGCGTGAGCCAAAGGGGGGTTCGCCCGGCGCGCCGCACGTGACGGGCCAGGGCTTGTCGATCCACTGGAGTCAGCGCCGTCAAGCAACGCTCCCCGTGTACAAGTGACAGACGCCAAACGTGAGTGGCTCGGCGTTGACCGAGCCGATGCCTGCCGCTGTCATCATTTCGCAGAACGCTTCGGGGCGCGGAAATGCGCGAATGCTGTTCGGCAAATAGCGGTACTCACGCTGCCCGGATAACAAGCCGCCGAGCCAAGGCACGACGGTGTGCATGTGCCAACGCGCCAGGGGCGCCAAGAGCCCCTTTTCCGGCTCTGACAGCTCCAAGATCGCGATCTTCGCGCCGGAGCGGCAAACACGGGCCATTTCGCGTAGTGCCCGCGCTCGATCCGGGACGTTGCGAATGCCGAAAGCCATCGTTATCGCATCCACGCTGTGATCCGCCAACGTCAGCGCTTGCGCATCACCAGGTTGCAAGTGAACGTTCACTCGAGCCCGATCCACCTTGCGCTGGGCGACGGCCAGCATCGCCGTCGACGGATCGATTCCAAGCACCTTTGCTTCGGGCAGCTCACGGGCGATCAGCAACGCCAAATCCCCGGTGCCCGTCGCCAGATCCAAGACGTCGCGCGGAGTCTTTCCCAGGGAGCTCACCGTGCGGCGCCGCCAGCCCTGATCCACGCCCAAGCTGATCATGCGGTTGAGCAGATCGTAACGCTCGGCGATGCCATCGAACATCGCTCCGGAGCCGGCTTGCGCGACTTGGTTTTGGGCCTCGGCAGCCATGAGCTCGTTTAGGGGTCACGAGCCTCGAGTGTCAAGCGCTTCCCGGGCTGTTTCGGGCTGGGGCAGAGCGCTAGTGCCCCAGTTTGCCGTAGTGAAAACGGATCTGCGCGTCGCTGAAGCGGTGCTCGCGACCGATGGGACACGCATCGCGAACCGCGAGCCAGCGTTGCCAACGCGGCGTCGCATCGGCGGGGCCGAGTGCGCGCTCGAGCGCCGCCAAGCAGGGCCGTTCGAGACACTGGGAGCACGGCGCAGCCAGCGCTGGCGCAATTGCCGCCTGGGTTTCGGACTCGCACGGCAAAACGACCAGCGCGCGTAACGAGATCCAAGGACCGTACTCGCTGTGAACATTCAGATGAGCGGGGCCAAGCGTTCCGAGTCCCGCCACGGCTGCGAGCCGTTGGATCGGCAACGGGCCGCGCGTGCCGTCCGCCCGCACGAGATCGGTGCGATGAGCGAAATAGATGCGTGGCATCGAAGAAAGCGTAAACTCCCGACAGAGAGTTGCGACTGCCGCGTCGAGCGTCGCCTCCACGTACTCATCGAGTGGATTCTTCGAGTCGCCCAGCTCTGCGCGGCGGCTCTCGAACTTTGGCCACAGCCTCTGCGTATTGCCCACGAGCAGTGCGCTGGCGCTGGGCAAGCCAAAGCACTCGATGCCGAAATCAGGCTCGTGCTCCGGGGTTAACCCAAAGGCCTGAGCGAGGTCGAGACCGTGGAGCGCAAGCAGCTCACTCATCCGCGCGCAAACGACTCGAGACATTCTTCAACCGCGCCCGACGCTGGCCGCACGCGCAGCCGTGCGGCGAGCCTTCTCGCTCGCGCCGCTACTGCGAGTGGCTTTCGACGTGCTTGCCCGCGTCGCGCCGGCACTGCTCGAACTCGCGCGGGTTGCGCTGGGTTTGGCCGAGCCCGGTTTTTTCGCGGCGGGTTTCGCGCCAGCGCTCTTCGCGGCTGTGCTCGTTTCCGAGGCCTTCGAAGCGCCGCGCTCCTGCGCGCCCTGAGTCATGCGCGCGACGAGTTCCTCGGCAGCCTGTGCTGCGAGCTTGGCCTTCTCGGTTTCGCCGCGCATCTCGAGCAGGAAGCGGCTCACGATCGTGGGCCGCGCTTTGCCCCACTTCATCCGCTGTTTTGCCAACGAAAGCGTAAGCCGGTCTTTGGCGCGAGTAACCCCGACGTAAGCCAAGCGGCGCTCTTCCGCGATCGAGTTGCCTCCGTCCAGGAGCGAGCGCTGATGGGGTAACAAGCCCTCTTCCATGCCGACCATGTAAACCCGAGGGAACTCGAGTCCCTTGGCGCTGTGCAACGTCATCAGCGTCAGGGCATGCTTTTCGCGCTTGTCCTTGTCGTCGCCGAAGTCATCCCGTGCACCGAGCGCCGTTTCTTCCAAGAAGCCGCGCAATGACGGTTCTTCGCTGCGCTCTTGATAGATACCGATGGCATTCATCAGCTCTTCGATCGAGCGCCAGCGCGACTCGATGTCGGTCGCGCTCTTGTACAGTCGCTCGATTTCGCGCTTGTATTCGACTTCGCCGATCAGTGCCCGCGCCACGTCCAGCAGAGGCTCGCTCTGCAGCCGCTCTTGGTAACGTTGGATCATGGCCTGGAACTTGGCGATGCGTTCACCCGTTGCAAACGCGACGTCGGGGTGGTTCTGAGCGTCGGGCAACACGTCCCAGAGCGTCACCGCGCGGGAAACTGCAAGCTTCATCAGCGCTTCGACACTGCCATCGCCGATGCCGCGCGCAGGCGTGTTGATGATGCGTAGCAAACTGACTTCGTCAGTCGGGTGCGCCAGCACGCGCAAGTACGACATCACGTCGCGCACCTCGCGTCGGTCGTAGAACGACATGCCGCCGACGATCGTGTACGGGATCTTGTGACGTCGCAGCTCCTGCTCGAAGATGCGCGGCTGCTCATTGGTGCGAAACAGGATCGCGATGTCGCTCGGTTTGACGCGGTCCGCGGATTCCGTCTGCACCAAGCCCGCGATCTCGCGCACGATCGACTCGGCTTCTTGGGTTTCGTCGTCGAAGCGACAGAAGCGCGGCGGTTCGCCGGCTTTGCGCGCGGCGCGCAACACCTTTGGATGCCGCTCCTTGTTGTGAGCGATCAGCGTGTTGGCGAGGTTCAAGATCGACTCGCGCGAACGATAGTTGTCCTCGAGGTAAACGACGGTCGCGTCGGGCCAATCCTTGGTGAAGCCCAAGATGTGCTCGACCTCTGCGCCGCGCCAACCGTAGATCGATTGATCATCGTCACCGACGACGCACAAGTTCTTGTGACCGCGCGCCAGCTCGCGCACGATGCGATACTGCAGCGCGTTGGTGTCCTGATACTCGTCAATCAGCAGGTGATCGAAGCGCGACGCCTCGGAGAATCGCACGTCCGGATGATCGCGAAATAGCTCTTCGGTGCAGAGCAGCAGATCATCGAAGTCCAACGCGCCGCAAGCCTTGAGCTGGTTCTGATAGCGCTCGTAGGCGCGAGCCGCGAGCAGCTCCTTGTCCGTCGTGCACAAGGCCTCCGCTTGGGCTGGACGAACGCCTTGCGATTTCCAAGTCGAGATCTGGGTCAACAGGTCTCGGGGGCGCAGCGTTTCTTGACTGACCTTGATGTCCCGCAGAGCGGAGCGCGCGAGGGCGTCTTGATCACTGCCGTCGTAGATCGGAAAATTCTTGGGGTAGCCCAAGCGATCGATGTTGCGGCGCAAGATACGCACGCACAGCGAGTGAAACGTAGAGATCTCTGGCGCTTCTTTGCTGCGCCGCCGCTGACCCAACAGCTCGACTGCGCGATGCTTCATTTCGCGCGCTGCTTTGTTGGTGAACGTCACCGCCAAAATTCGCGACGGTTTGATCCCGTTCCTGATCAGCTCGGCGATCCGGAAGGTGATCACGCGTGTCTTGCCGGAGCCCGCGCCCGCGAGCACCAACAGCGGGCCGCGCAACGTGTGAACGGCCTTGTTTTGATGCGGATTCAGATCAGCCATACCGAATCAGTCCTGGCCGCCGCATGGCCCGGACCCCCGTTTCAACGATCTTGGGGCTTCAACGATTCCGGGTGCTTCAGTCGATGATCGTGAGCTGAGACTCGTCGAAGCGGCGCGCATGCTCGTTCCAGACGAAAAGCTTGTGCGCGGTGACGACACCTTTGTCAACGGCCGTCACCAAGTATGCGAGAGCATAGGCCGGGTTGCCCGTGCCCCCGTTCGTCATGCTCGCCGCGTCCTCGACGCTGAAGTACGCCCCGCAATCCAGGTGTGAGTGAAAGAATACCTTGACCGGTCGACCTTCGCTCTCACCCGCCGCGATCGCCTTTTCGAACTTGAGCGAGTTGATCTTGAAGTACTCGCGTCCGGTCCGAGGGTGACCCTCGGGATCGATCGCGTGGTACTTGTTGGCGAGGTTTTCGAGTTCGACGGCCTCGTCGCACACGAGCGTAGGATCGAGGGGGCCGCGCAGGTAACCACACGCCTCTTCGTCGCGCGTGTAAGCTGCACGTCCCGCCGCCTCGACGACGTCGAGAGCCTTACGGCGAATCGTTACGTTTCCTTGGGTCCATTGCATCGAGAATGACCTTCCATCTTTACGTCAACGTGGCGGAGCGCGGGTAGGGTAGCGCTCACCAAACGTACTTCTTTTCCCATTTCATGGGCGCGAAATAGCGGTCACTGCGATCGCACGCGATGGTCACTACGCAGCCGCCACCTTGGGTCTTGTGTAGTTGTTCTGCTAAGTGAACAGCCGCCCAGACATTGGCGCCCGTCGAGTGTCCGACGTGCAGCCCCTCTTCGGCCGCCAAGCGCTCGGACATGTCCCAGCCGGCTTCGGTTTGCACCGGCAGGATCTCGTCGGGCAGGGTGGCATCGTAAATCTTCGGCACGATGCTCGAAGCCATGTGCTTCAGGCCTTCCAAGCCGTGAAGCGCTTCGGCCGGCTCAGCCGCAATGCACTTGATCCGGCGCGTGTGCTCGCGCAAGCGGCGCGTGGTTCCCATCGCGGTACCGCTCGTGCCGAGCGAAGTCACGAAGTGGGTGATGCGATCGCCCAACGCGTCCAAGATCTCGACGCCCGTGCCGTAGTAGTGCGCCAGGGGATTGTTTGGGTTCGAGTATTGATCGGCGTAAAAGTACTTGTCGGGGTTGGCCTCCACCAGCTCACGCACTTTGCGAATCGCCCCGTCCGAGCCTTCCATGGGGCTGCTGAAGATCAGCTCCGTGCCGAACGCCTGCGTGATGTCCTTGCGCGCCTTGCTGACGTTTGCGGGCATCACCAGCGCGACCTTTGCGCCGAGCGCCGCTCCCAACCAGGAATAGGCCACGCCGGTGTTGCCGCTGGTGGCATCGATGAGCGTTTTGCTCGAGTTGAGCTCACCGCTAGCGATGGCTTGGAGCAAGATCCTCGAGCCGGGGCGGTCTTTGACCGAGCCTCCCGGATTGCAGAACTCGAGCTTGAGGTAAACTTCGACGCTGGGAGCACTCGCGGCGACCTTTTCGAGTCGAATCAAGGGGGTGTTACCCACGCCTTCGACCAACGAATCCCAACGTCGTGAACGAACCAAACGAGGCTTCACGGCTACTTCCTTGTAACGGCTCCGTCGAGCGGAGCGCTGTTGATCAGCTGGCTATCAGCGAGTGGTGGGGCACCAGCACTCGGCGCTGCCTCGTCTGGTGCTCGAGCATTGCGCCTTGCTCGCTCGACCGGTTCGAGCCCGAGCGCGCGACCCACCTCGGACAAAGCGCGCCAGCACCCGAGACCGAAGCGGCGAGCCGCTTCGAATTCGAAGATCCGAGCGATCTCGGAGTGCTGCTCAGCGCTGTCGCCGCAGTCGAAGAGCGCAACCCCTGCGCGCTGCAAATACAGCTTCGCGCTGGGACTCGCCGCATCCGAGCCGACGACTGCGCGATGGGCTCGGATGCGCTCATGTCCCTGCAGCCCGATCTCGGGCAGCTGACGCTGTCGCGTGTAGCGATCTTCGAACGGGAGCAATCAGCCTCCCGCGATGGCCGGAACGATTGACAACTCGTCGCCGTCCTTCAGCTGAGTCTCGAGCCCGTCCAAGAAACGGACGTCTTCGTCTCCGAGGTAAACGTTGACGAAGCGGCGAATGCCTTTGTCGTCGACCAGGCGTTCTTTGATGCCGGGGTGCTTGGCTTCGAGATTGTCGATCACGGCTTGGACATTGCTGCCCGAGACTTTGACTTGGTCTTCGCCAGCCGTGAGAGTGCGCAGTGGAGTGGGGATGCGGACGGTGACGCTCATGGGTCTCTCCTGTTCCTGATTTTCTGGATTCGTAGGGTTGGGTGGCGATCCCTAAGTGAGATCGGGGTGAGGATTCAAGCTGCCGAAGCGCGCGGCTGATAGTGTTGGCTCAGGATCTCGACGATTCGAGGCTCAGCGGAGCACAAACTGCAGCGCGAATTGGGAGAAAGCTGCGTTGGTCGTACCGTTTGGCGCTTGCCGTCGATGTTCCACAAGGTCCCGTGGCGTGGCCGCTCACTGAGCACGGCGAGCGCGAGATCAGCCATCAAGGCACCGGTGAAACCAACCACGGCGCCCATCACACCCCGCGACGTGCAGGACGCTGCCGGGCCGCTCGGCGGCTCTTCGAACAAGCAGCGATAACAGGGTGCGCCCTGTGGGCTAACGGACCAGGCGGTGGCGCGCCAGCCCACCGCTGCGCCGTGCACGATTGGGCGGCTTTCGAGGTGAGCTGCGTCAGCCGCCAAGAACTTGGTTGCGTAGTTGTCGGAGCCCTCGACCACGAGCTCGACGCTGCGGACCAACTCACGCGCGTTTTCAGGCAGCAAACGGCCTGCAATCGTTTCGACCCGCTCAGCGCCCAGCGCCAACAGTCGCTCGCGCCCGGCTTCGATCTTGGGGCGCCCGATATCGCCGTCGTCGAACAGCACTTGCCGTCCCAAGTTACTCTCGTCCACCTCGTCGTCGTCGAGCAAAACGAGCTCCGCCCCGCTGCTTTGGGCCAGCACCCAGGCGACCGGGCACCCGAGTCCGCCCAAGCCCACGAGCAGTACGCGTTTGCGAGGGAGCCCGGCTGAAACCGGCGGCGGTAAGCGAAGTTCGGGCGTGTCGAGCATCACCCCTCAAGCTTCCTGAGCGAAGTAGACGTCCAAGCTGAAGTAGCGTTCCCCGGTGTCGGGCAAGATCACCACGACGTTCTGCTCCGGGCTGAGACCACGTGCGACGTCGAGCGCCACTTTGACGGCCCCGCCAGAGCTGATGCCCACGAGCATCCCGAGATCGCGCGCCAGGGCGCGCTTGGTGCGATAGGCATCCAGATCCGACACCGTGCGAACTTCGTGCACGACGCTCGCCGAGTAGTTGTCGGGCACGAAGCCCGCAGCCCAACCTTGGATCTTGGTCGGGCCCACCTCGCCGCGCGAAATCGTGGCGCAACTCTCTGGCTCGACCGCGACGATCCGACACCCAGGTCTGGTGTCGCGGAGCACCGATCCGACCCCCGAGATCGTGCCGCCGGTTCCGACGCCCGCGACGAACGCGTCGAGCGTGAGATCGCCCATGGCGTGCAGGATTTCTCGTGCGGTGTGCTCTGAGTGAACGGCGGGGTTGGCCGGGTTGGCGAATTGGTGCGGGCTGAAACCGCCCTCCTTGGCGACGATTTCCTCGGCCTTGCGGATCGCGCCGTGCATCTGTTCTTCGGCGGGCGTCAGCACCAACTCGGCGCCCATCAGCTCGAGCAACGCTCGACGTTCGAGGCTCATGCTCTCGGGCATCGTCAGGATGCAGCGATAGCCGCGGCGTTTGCAGACCAGGGCGAGCCCAATGCCGGTATTGCCGCTAGTGGGCTCGACCACGATCCCGCCCGGCTCGAGCAAGCCCATCGCCTCGGCACGTTCGATCATCGCCAAGCAGATGCGATCTTTGACCGAGCCCCCCGGGTTGACCGACTCGAGCTTGCCCCAGAGTTTGGCGCGAGGCTTCTCATCCCTGAATTTCAAGAGCACGAGGGGCGTGTCGTGGATCAACTCGAGCACGCCGCCGTAGATGTGAGGGTGTTGTTTTAGGGGGGGCAGCTGGGACATGCGACAGACGCTGGTTGCGTTTCGGGCAGCACTCGTTGGTTGGGCGAACGCGGACTTTAGATCACGTAGACTTGCCGACGCGAGCCTGGCTTGTTCAGCCCGAGTCGCTCCGCGCGTTGACAGAGGCTGGTGAGGTTCACACCATCGAGACAGGCTTGGACCGAGCGCGCCAAGTCCTCGAATGCGTTATCCATGACCTGGCGGCAGGGGTCATTGCGGTTCCCTGGCAGAGCTTCTTCGGCTTCGTCCGAGAACGAAACCGCGCCTTCGGTGACACGCCATACGTCCCCCAGGCTGACCTCGTCCGGTGAGCGTAAAAGGCTGTAACCCCCTTGGGGCCCGCGTTTGGACCCGACCAGGCCGGCCCGCTTCAGATCCTGAAAGATCTGCTCCAGAAAGCGCGGAGGGATCCCCTGACGTTCCGCGATGTCCTTGACCTGAGTAGGCCGGCCGTCGTTGAAAAACGCGATGTCGAACAGCGCCCGCACGGCGTAGCGACCTTTGCTCGACAGTTTCACCCGTCGATAGTGGGATTGTTTATCGGAATTGTCAACAACCCGCGATTGCTGGGCGTTTGGCTGAATTGAGCGGTTTTTGTCAGCCGCAGCATTCGGCGGGGCGCTTTGCCGAGCAGTCCTCGTCGAGGCTGACGCGCCAGACGCGCGGCGCGCAGCGCTGAGTGCAACTTTCGACTTCGATGCCACAGCCCTCCGCGCTGCTGAAATCCATCGTCTCGCTGTCGGCTGCGACGCTGTCGAAGTTACAGCTCCGTTGGCGCTCGTCCGCCCCCTGACAACAAGCGTGAGGTTGGCAGCTGGTGCATTCGCACATGCGCGTGTGCGAGATGCTGCTGCCTGGTTTGGGGGGAGGGCGTGGCCCAAAGTCGATGCCGCTGCGCGCGCTGCTGCTCGGTGCGCCGCAAGCCGCGACCAGCGCGCACAATACCAGCATGCCCGCCGTGAAGCTGGGCGCGCCCGCCACACTCCGATCAGGGCTTGGCTTTGGGCTCTGGGATTTTGGATCCACCGCGAACACTCTTGACCACCACTTCGATGAGTTTGTCGTCCAAGACTTCACACTTCTTGGACACCTCACCCATGGTGACTCCTTTGCACTCGGCTTTGCGCGCGATGTACGTCTTGTTGATCTCGTCGTTTTGGCGCAACGCTTCTTGGACGTCATCGCCGAGCCAACGCCACTCGATGCGCGAATATTTGGGTTTTGGAGGAACTGTGTTCGTCACTTCCTCGCCGTCCAAACTCACGCAGCTGCCGTTCCAGCGCAGCGCATCGTAACTGCCCGACGCCGAGCCAACTTGAATCCCGCCGCTGTCGCCGCCCCGGTGGACCAGCACCAGCACCTCTTCATCGAAGGCCAGCTTGCCTCCCACGCTCGCCCCTCCCGAGGCATTCACCGCGTCGGTTTCGCGCGTCAGATACATGTGCTGCCAAGGCATGTCGGACTGGAACATGAACAGCGCGACGTCCGCGTGGACGTCGGCACACAGCTTCTGAACCCATTTCGCGGGCGGCACGCAGACCGAACCTTTGCCGCTGCATTGAGTGGGGATCCCCGTGGGCTCTGGTTCGGCAGCGGCCGCCGCACTGGGCGCTTCTTCCGTGGAGGCGGGTTCGGGTTCGGCTGCTGGGGCGCTGGGCGTCGTTGGGGCGGGCGCTTCCCCGCCGCAACCAATCAGCATGCCAAAGGCCAACAGCACCGGGGCTGAAATCGACGAACGCATGAAGCTCATCAAACCGGAGCCCGAGGGCGCGCGTCAATCACTGACTCGCTTTGCCGTCGCAGGGACTTCCGATCATTCTGGCTGAGTGCCACTGCGGCCGAGCAGATGTAGTCCCCAGCCCTGACTTGCCATACCTAGCACCACCAGCATGCCGCCGAACTTGGCGTTCAAGATCAGCGCGACCGCGACGCCCAAGATCGTTGCCAGCGCTCCCGCTTGAATCAGGGGACGCGCTTTCACGGCCACCCTTGCTTCTTCGCCTCTGCGAGGAAGTCGCGCACGTCGCGCTGCAGCCGATTGCTCACCGCGACGCTCGAGACCTCGCGTTCGTCACCGGTCTGTTCATCCGTGACGTACGAAAGATCGTGAAGGATGAGGATCCGGGCATCGTGATCGTTCGCGTCGCGCACGAGCTGCAAAGCGGTGCTGCCGACGTCATAAGCCGGGACGCTCGCGCCGAGTGTTTGCCTTTCGCTCGCCGTAACGAATGCGATCGCTAACTTGTGGCCCGAGACACCGATGTCGGCCAGCAAGTGCTTGTCACGCGGCAAGCTGATCAATCGACCCCCGGTTGGGGTCGCTCCTTCACTGCGCACGGCTTCGGCGATCAGCTGACGCGCAATCGCTTCATCCAGTGGGCGTTCGGCGTGAGGAGCCTTGGCCGGCTCCGATGCACAGGCTAGGGCATTGCCGGCCACGAGCAGTGCGGCCATCAACGACGGCACGCGTCGGGCGCTCTGATCTGCAATCCTCGAGCAACCACTGGGGTTGGCTCTGCTGGCCCCGAGGCCCGGCCTCGATCGTGGAAGAAAACTGCTGCGACTCGCCACGAAATGCGCTCTAGCCAAACCCGACCGCTTTCGCTAGCAGTTGCCGCGCGGCATGCGTGCTTCGTGGACTTGTCTTGGGCTCGGCCCGGTTGCGCTTTGCTGCGCGAACTCCGCGCTGCCCGATCCCCGGCTCGCGGTGAGACAATACGAAGCGGCGCTGGAGCGCAACGACGCGCACGCCGTTCATGCGTTTCTCAGTGCCGACGCCCGCGCTCAAGTGAGCGAACGCGACGTCCGCCGTTGGCTCGATGAGTCGCGCCCAGCGCTGCAGGCGCGGGCCAAGGGCTTGAGCCTCGGCTCGAGTCGCGTCTCGACGCGCGCCCAAGTGCGCTACGCCGATGGTGAGGTGGCCGAACTCGCACTCGAGTCCGAGGGTTACAAGATCGATTCCGCGGCGCTGTTGCCGGCCGGTGCGCGCACCCCTGCCGCCGCTCTGGCGGAACTTCGCAGGGCGTTATCCGAACGCAGCTACTCAGGCTTGGCGCAGGTTTTGACTGCCGAGTCGCGGGCGGCGTTCGATGCCCAAATGCGCTCGCTGATCACGAGCCTCGAGCAGCCCAATGCTTTGCCCGTCGAAATTGACGGCAATCATGCCACACTGATCACTACCAGCGGCCATCGAGTGGAGCTCGAGCTGCAAGACGGTGTCTGGAAGGTACGTGACTTCGAATGACTATGCTCGGTCGACGTGAGCGAGCGCTGGGCCGTCGCGCTTTCAGCGAATGCGTGCTGTTGAGCGCCGCGGCTCTCGTCACCCAAACCTGGACTCGGCGTGCGAAAGGCTTCGGACAAGAGGGCGGATTCAATCCCCGCTTGTTGGGCACCTCGGGGACTCCCCCCTTGGATCCCGAACGCGAGAGCGGGCTCAGCCGTTGGGCATGGGAGCTCGTGCGACGCACGAGCGCACCGGCGCAGTTGATCACCGAGCACATCGCGGTCGACGATCCCAAGCTCGAGAACGAGCCGTTTGCCGTTTGGGCGGGGTCGCATGCCGTGAAGCCCTTGCTCGGGACGGAACGGCGCGCATTGCGTCGTTTCTTGGACTTGGGTGGGGTGCTGTTCGTGGACGACGGTGATCCAGGGCGCGGCGAGTTCGGGCAGAGCGCCCGCGCGGAGCTCGCCCGAGTGCTGCCCGAGGTGCCGATCGCCGTGCTCCCCGAACAACACGTGATCTACAAGTCCTACTACCTCGTGGAGCGCCCGGTGGGACGCGTGCTGGGGCCCACGAGCATGGAAGCAATGGTGCGGGGGCGCCAAGTGCAAGTCTTGTTCTCCAGTCACGATTTGCTCGGGGCGCTCGCTCACGGCAGCGGCGAAACCTTCAGCCTGCCGATGGAAGGCGAAAACGAAGCAGAGATGCGGCAGCGCGCAATCCGCTTGGCGGTCAACATCGCCATGTACGTGCTTTGTTCCGACTACAAAGACGATCAAGTCCACGCCGAGGAGTTGATGCGCCGCCGGGGACGAGCTCACTCGCGATGAACGCTACCAGTTTAGCGTTGAGCGATGATCTCTCGCAGATCGGGACGATAGTCGCTTTCTCGTTGGTAGTGGTCTCGCTCGGACTGTTGCTCGCCGAGCTGCGGCGCAAGGGTAAGCCATTTCGCGCAGCGTTCATCTGGGGCACGCTGGCAACGTTGGCTTTCGCTGGCGCGGTGTTCCGCCCCGTGCACGTCACGGCCAAGCAGAGTTCTCTCGGGCCTCGGGTCGTGGTCTTGGTCGACGAATCTCGGCGCATGCGCATGCGAGACCAGAAGGGCACGCGCAGTGACGCCGCGCGGCAAGCGGTGGAAGACTTGTCGCGCCACTTCACCGACGCGCGTTTGACGGTGCTGGGCTTCGGAGACGGCGAACCGCGACCTTACGTCCCGGAGCGCCTTGCAACCGACCGAGAGAGCGACCTGTTGAGCGCTTTGGGAGCTTTGGCTCGTGCTCCAGGTGAACGCCCACAGTCGGTCGTAGTCGTCAGCGACGGACGTTTGACCCGCCCTCTCGAGACGGAGCCGGGCGGGCAAATCCAACAATGGGCCAGCAACCTGCAGATCCCGATTCACACGGTCGGGCTGGTTCGGTCGGCACCGAAGGATGCCAGCTTGCGCCAAGTGCGAGCCGCGGGCGCGGCGGTTGCGCACCAGCCCTTGCGGATCAGCGTCGAGGTTGGGTGTGAAGGGCTCGATTGCTCCCAGATCCCGGTCAAGATCAGGGAACTGTTGCTCGGCGAACAGCCGGTAGTTTTGGCGGCGGGCGTCGTGAACGCGGAAAACGGCATCGGTCGTGCCGAACTCGAGGTCACGCTCGATCGCGCGGGCTCACGTGTGCTCGAAGTCAGCATCGAGCCGCCGTCCGGCGACACGATCGCCGAGAACGACACACGCACGCTCACGTTTTCGGTCGCGCGTGAACGCGTGCGGCTCCTGCACTTGGCGGGAAGACCGACTTACGACGTGCGCGCCCTGCGCAACTGGCTCAAGAGCGACGAGTCGGTCGATGTCGTGGCCTTCTTCATCTTGCGCGGTGACTTCGACGATCCCGGGGCATCGGAGAGCGAGCTGGCTCTGATCCGTTTCCCGGTCGACGAATTGTTCACCCAACACCTGCCGAGTTTCGATGCTGTGATTTTGCAGGACATCGACGCCATCAAGTACAAACTCGAGCCGCACCTCGTGCGCCTGCGCGACTACGTGCAAAAGGGTGGAGGTCTGATCATGGTCGGCGGACCTTCTTCTTTTGCGGGCGGTAACTACGCGGGCACACCGATCGATCAAGTGCTGCCGGTCGAGCAGCCACGCCAAGGCAAAGCCTTCGATTCGGAGGAGTTCGTTCCGGCTTACACGGAGGCAGGCCGCGCTGCCCCGGTCACTCGAGGCTTGCGCACGCTGCTCGGCAACGACCTGCCGCTGATGGCAGGCACCAACCTGCTCGGATTGCCGCGCTCGGGGGCCATCGTGTTGCTGCAGCACCCCGAGCTTACGGTGTCAGGCAAGCCAATGCCCACTTTGGCGCTCGGGGAGGCGGGAGATGGCCGCTCGATCGCGCTTGGCTTGGACTCGACGCAGCGCTTGGCGTTTGGACAACTCGCGGCCAGCGTTCAGGGGCGAGCGTACGGAGCGTTGTGGGACGGGCTGTTGGGTTGGTTGATGCGCGATCCGCGCTACGAGGCGGCGCGGGTGGAACTCGAGCACGAATGCATTGCCGGGGAGCCCTTGGAACTCGTGGTGCACCGCTTACCGGGCATGGCCGGCGACGTGGACGTCTCGCTCGAACCGCTGTTACCCACGCGCCGCACGTCCCTGACACAGCATCTCGCGGACAATCACAGCGCGACGCTGAACGCGACGTTGCCCCCTCAAGCTGCGGGCGGTTATGCGGTGCGCGTGTCGGTTGGAGCCGCGCCGCCGACCCGGCAGGACATCGCCTGTGAACGCGGGGGTAGCGCTTGGGCCGACTCACGGCCCGACAACGCGCGTCTGCAGGCGATTTCGAGCACGAGCAAGGGCACGTTCGTCGATCGTGATCAGATCGATCAGCTGCCGCGCACGGACTCGGTGAAGGTTACACGTGAACGCCGTACGCGACCGGTGTTGCCCGCCTGGATCTGGGCCCTGTCGGCGTCCTTGTTGCTCGGCGCGCATTGGATTGCCCGCCGCCGCGGAGGCTTGGCGTGAGAACTGGGAGGGCGCTGCTCTGCTGCGGGTTGCTGGTATACAGCCTGTGCGCAGGTGCATTCGGCGGGCACACGGAACGGGTTGCCGAGGCTCTGGTCTGGCCCGACGTCGTGGTGCAAGTCGAACGCGATCTGGGGCAAAGCGACGTAGAAGTGCGACGCAAGGCGGCGCGGCGCATGGGGCAGTTGCCGCGCGCGGCAGCAGCACGCTTGCTCGAAACGGCGCTGCTCGATCTCGACCCCATCGTTCGACAAGAGGCTGCCCGCGTGGCAATCCGAGTCCGTTTCGCGCACGCAGCAGCCATCGTGCCTTCATGGCTGGCCGATCCGGACGCTGGCTTGCGCAAGTCCGCGGCGCGCGTGCTGGCAACGTTCCCCTTGGAGAACACCGCCGTCAGTGCGCTGGCTCGCGGCTTGAACGATCCGGAGCCCGGCGTGCGCGAGGCCGTCGTGGACGCCCTGGGCAAGAGCGGCACGCCCGAAGCTCTGACGGCGCTGTCCGGCCATCTCGATGACAGCGAGCCGCGCGTCACGCTGGGCGTGATCGCCGCGCTGGAATACGGCGGTGATCCCCGGTCCACGCTGTCGCTGATTGCGAAGCTGCAGGACGTCAACCCGGGGATTCGTTCGCGAGCGGCTCGCGCGCTCGGGACGCTCGGAGGTGAACAGTCGGTGACGGCCTTGGCTTTGGCGCTCGGCGACTCCGATCCCGTAGTCAGAGCTTGGGTCGCGCGCGCCCTGGGGCGTATCGGATCAGAGGCCAGCGTCGAGCCACTCGGGCGCGTCTTGCAGAACGACAAGGAAGAGAGTCAGGTGCGCGTTGCCGCCCTGAACGCCTTGGCGCGCGTGCCGAGTGTCGCGTCCCTGAAGTGGCTGTTGTGGGCACACGATCCGGTTCGCCCTGAAATCCATAGCGAGGCGGTGGCTGCGCTCGCCAAGCTGGCGCCTGCGTGCGCCGAGCAGGCCGCGTGCAGAAGTCGAGTCGAAGCCTGTGTGAACGAGGACACGTTCAGTCCGCGCGTAGAGTCTTGTGCTTCGAGCTTGGCAAGCATGCGCTTGCCGAGCGCCTACGACACCATCGCACGGGCGTTGACGCGAGGCGCGTTGCGGGTGAACGGTGCGATCGAGGCTTACGAGAGACTGGGCGACCCGCGGGCTCTGCCTTGGCTGCTCGCACAGCTGACGAGTGACGAGCCGAGCGTTCGTTTGAAAGCTGCGCAGACGGCGGCGCAGATTTTGTCGCGAGGCGCCCCCGACGGTCGCGCTGTCGAGCCCGTGGTTGTGGCGTTGACCCGGGCCGATTCGAGCGTCGAGGAGCGGATCGTGCTGATCGAGTTGCTGGGCAAGACTCGCACGCCCCGTGCTCAGACTGCTTTGCGTCCGTTCGCGACGGCGTGCACGCCCTTACCCGTGCGCGCCGCTGCGTTGCGCGCCTTGGGCCGCTTGGGCGGCTTCGAGCAAGACACTCGCCGCTTGCTGCTCGAGGCCTTGGAGGGTGCAGAGCCGCTCGAGCGTTTCGAAGCAGCCAGGGCCATCCGGCGCGGGGCGGATGCGAGCCTCGCAGTCACGCTGGTGGCGCGCTTGGAGTCACGCGAAGCGGTCGACCCAAGTTCCGTCGCGTTGGCTCTGCTTGGCCCTGTGCACGGTGCGTCGGACGCCAAGTTGGCGGCGCGGCTCGAGCACTTGCTCGCAAGCGCAAAGGCACCCGAGCAGGATGCCTTGGTCGAAGCGCTGGGGCAAATGGTTGGGCCTGGCATCGTGCCGAGTTTGATGCGCATCGCGGGCCAGAGCGAGAACGCACGGGCGAAGGTGGCCGAAGCGCTGGCTGGTGCGGCGGACGTCGCTCTGCCACCCGCCGAGACCGCTGCCAGAGCAGACGCGCTGGTGCACCTACTCGCCGATCCATCGAACAGGGTGCGCGCCAACGCCGTGTGGTCGCTCGCGCGCTGGTCTGCCTCTGGCGTGGGCCGAGCACCGTCGTCGCAGCTGCGGGCGCTCGCAAAAGACTCCGACGAAGCGGTCGCCAGCAACGCGATCGCGGCGCTTGCCGCGGGCGAAGTGAACGCGGGCCAGAGCGCTGCCGAACGTGAAGCACTCGACGCTGCGTTCTGCGATGCGCTCGGCGATCAGCGCGCCTATGTCCGGGCCAATGCGCTGGTCGCGATGGCCAAGACCAACGCCAATTGCGCTCTGGAACGCGTCCTGTGGCTACTTGCAGGCGACCCCGATCCGGTCGTGCGTGAGCGGGCGGCGTTCAGCTTGCGCGCCTGGTTGTCCGCGAGCTCGCAAGCCGAGGTTGCGCCCCCGGGTTTGCGCCCGAGCGGACAGACTGCCGAGCGCGGACAGGGGGCAACGGCGCGAGCAGACACGGGGTCCGCAGCGCTGGGCGCCGAAGCCGGGACGAGCGGCGCCTTTGTCGAAGCCGGATTGCGGCCTGCGAGCGAACAACGCGGGACGGTCGTGCGCGGTTTGCAACGCTGCCTGGACAACGACGTGAGCGCGCGCGTCGCTCGCGCGTGCGACCTCGCAGCGCCCGAGGATGACGCCAGCCTCGTCTTCGATCAGCGCCCTGACGAAACCAACCTGGTGCGCGCGGAAGAATCACGCGCGACCGTTTTCGTCGTGCCCGAGGGGCTGGGCGCGCCGGTTGCCGGAGCTCCCTTCGCGCTCGCCCTGCCCAGTCACTGGTTGCGGCTCGGCAACGCGGACCGTCGCGGGGCAGTGTTCGAGAGCGGCGAGACCGGCGCGCTGCGCCTCGAGATCGCGCCCGGCCTCGGTCCGCGCTGACTTGCTCGCTTCAGGCGAGCTGCATCGTGATCATCAGCAGCACCCAGATCACGCCCAAGAAATGCCAGTACTGGGCGCACAGCGCGACGCCTTCGTGGCGTGAGCTCGAGTATTCGCGCTCCCGGCAATTGTGAATCACGATTCCGAGCGGGATGAAGCCGGCCAAGATGTGAAGCGCGTGCACCCCCGTGAGCATGTAAAAAATGAACAGCGACAACAGCCGACTTTCCTCAGCCACGTTGTGCGCGACGACGCTGCGCCAGTTGAAGCCCTGTGCCACGAGGAAGGCGAATGCCGAAGCGCCGGTCCACCACAGCGCGCGCATCAGCCTGGCTTGGTCGTTGCGCCGAATCGCGCGTAAACCCATTTCGATGAACACGCTGGTCCCGACCAAGAACACGCCTGCGCCGAGCAGGCCCCAGGGCAACTGTACCGTCTCGCGCGACCAGTCCGGGTGATTGCTGCGAGTTACCAAGTAGGCAATGATGCTCGTCACGAACAGCACCGCCAGCGAAGCCAGGAACATGATCATGGCAATCTGTCGCGACGACGCGCTGAACGAGCGTTCGCGATTCGGAAATTCTGGACGCAGACTGCTGGGATCGGAGGGCATGGCAAACCTCTAGGTCGTTGGGCGTTCTTTAGCTAGCGGTTGGCTCCGTGGCGAGCCCTTGGTTCGCGTTTAGCGAGGCAAATCGTCGCAAGGCTCGCGTGATTTCGCTTTGCACCGTCTGATCGGGTTCGCTCGAAATCCGAGCGCTCAAGGCGTCCAGCGCGGCCAAACCGCCGATCTGCCCGAGCGCCCAGGCCACGTGGGCCCGCACCACCGGGTATGCGCTTCGATTCAGCGTCGTGCACAAGACCGGGACGTCGGCCTCGCGTCCGCGGTTGCCGATGGCGATCGCGGCATTGCGCTGAAGCTGGGCGCGGCTCGTGCGGCGTCGAGCCGTCCCTTGCACCCATTTGCGATAGGCGCTCGAACTCAGAGTCAACAGCCCAACGAGATCGGGCTCGTCGAAGGATTCCGGCTCGAGGTCGAGGCTGCGCTTAGGAAGTTTGCGCGAGGCGTTGTAGGGGCAAACGCGCTGACATTCGTCGCAACCGAACACTCGCTCACCGATACCGGCGCGCAAGTCATAGGCGATCGAACCCTTGTGTTCGATCGTCAGATACGCGATGCAGCGCCGCGCGTCGAGCGTGTATGCATCCACGAAGGCGCCCGTCGGGCATACGTTCAGGCACGCAGTGCACTCGCCACAACCGTCGCGCACGGGACGACTCGCCGGGAGGGCTTGGTCGATGATCAGTTCTCCAAGCACGAACGCCGTGCCCAGGCCGGGTGCCACGGTCAATGTCGACTTGCCGGTGAAGCCGATCCCCGCGCGCTCGGCCCAGCGGCGTTCGAGCAGCGGGGCGGTGTCGACGCACAGGCGCGCGCGAACGCGCGTACCCAAGAGCTCGGCGCACTGTTGACCCAGTGCACGCAATCTGAGCTTGAGCACGTGGTGGTAGTCGGGCCCTTCGGCATAGGCTGCGACTGACCGCGCGGGTCGGCGCACGAGCTCCGCGCCATAGCTGAACGCCAGCACGAGCACGCTCTTGGCCCCAGGTAAGAGCTGCTCGGGTCCCACACGCGGGGATTTCAGGTAGTTCATCTCACCGAAGTAGCCGCGCTCGATCCAAGCGGCGAAACGCTCCGAGGCCTGCGAGTCGTCGCTGGCTTCGGCAATCCCGAGGCGGGCAGCCCCTAGCTGCTTCGCCGCCCGCTGCAGTTCTAGGACCACGTTCTGCACCGGTGCCTTTGCAGAGCTGGGCAGAAAGGTCTCGATGGCTTCTGGCGCGAACGATTCGGTCACGGAATGGCTCGAATTGACGGTAGGTGCTTTCGGCAGGTGCCGCCAATGCGATTTGCGTCGCTGGGCGGGGGGAAGGGGCTTGTGATCCTCTCTGGGTCTCTGGAATAAACCGAGCGCGCAATTCGTCCAGCGGCCGTCCCCGAGACGGTGTGCTTGGGGCATCGGCGGTGCGGGTAGCGGAGCGCCATGATTTTCATCAAAGACTTGTACAAATATTACGGGACGAGGCGGGCGGTGGGGCCGCTCAGCGTCGAAATCGGCAAGGGCGAGATCGTCGGCTTGCTTGGCCTCAATGGCGCCGGCAAGACGACGACCTTGCGCATTTTGGCGTGTGATCTGTTGCCTTCAGCGGGCAGCGTGACCGTCGATGGGCTCGACGTCTCGCTCGAACCCGAAAAGGTGCGAGCGAAGATCGGGTACCTGCCCGACACGCCTCCGGTCTACGACGAGATGAAGGTCGGGCGCTTCTTGCGCTTCGCGGCCGAGCTGCGCGGAGCATCGCGCACGGCGCTCAATCGCTTGGTCGGCGAAGCCCTCGAGCAAACCGCGCTGACGGAGGTCGAGGACACTCCGATCTCGGCCCTGTCGCACGGCTATCGTCAGCGCGTCGGGATCGCGCAGGCCGTCGTTCACCAGCCGAAGCTCGTCGTGCTCGACGAGCCGAGTTCGGGCCTCGATCCGGTGCAGATCAAAGACATGCGGCGCTTGGTGCGAGGCATCGGCGGTGAGCGCACGGTGATCGTCTCGAGTCACAACCTGCCAGAGATCAGCGAGATGTGCGATCGCTTGCTCGTGATCGGCGACGGCCAAATCGTAGCCGCGGGGACGGAGAGCGAACTCGTGTCGCGCTGGATGAGCGGTCTGACCTTGGAGGTCACGGCGCGCTGCAAAGACGGCAGCGACGCGGAGCGCGTGGCGTCCGAGTTGCGGGCTGTGCCGGGCGTGACGCGCGTGGATGCGCAGCGGGCCAAGGAGGCCGGAGCACGCATCGCGAGCTTCAGCGTGGGCGCCGAGCGCGACGTGCGCGCCGAATTGGCCTCGTCGATTGTAGCCGCGGGACATGAACTGCTCGGTTTGGGGCGAAGTGAGCGTGAACTCGAGAACGTGTTTGCGCGTTTGGCAAAGGGCGTCGGGCTGGCGCAAAATGCGCCGCTGACCGACGGCAGCGTGAACGACAGCGAGGCCGCATGAACGCGACGTGGTTGATTCTCAAACGCGAGCTGGGCGCGTACGTGCGCTCGCCGCTAGGCTCGGTGATCATCGCCGTTTCGCTGCTGGTCGACGGCATCTTCTTCTACACTCAATCGCTCTCGGAGCGACTGCTGTCGGGCGAGGCCTTGCAGCGCTTCTTCTACAACGCAAGTGGCGTGACGACGGTCGCGGCCCTGGTCTTGTCGTTCCGGTTGATCGCCGAAGAGCGTCAAACCAAGACCTTCACTTTGCTCAACACCTCGCCGGTCTCGGATCGTGAAATCGTGCTCGGCAAGTTCTTCTCGGCATTTTGCATGGTGGCGTTGCTCACGCTGCTCTCCGTGTACATGCCCTTGATGCTGTTCGTGAACGGCAAGGTGAGCGTGGGACACATCCTCGTTGGATACCTGGGGCTGCTGCTGATCGGAGCCGCGGCCACCGCCATTGGATTGTTTGCTTCGGCGCTGACCCGCTACCAGGTCTTGGCCGCCATCGTGGGCGCCGTGATCATCGGGGTGATGTTCGTGTTCTGGATGCTCGCCAAAGTCGCCGATCCGCCGATCAGCGATTTCGTGGCAGCGATGTCCTTTCATCACGTCAACTTTCAGCCCTTCCAATTCGGCATTCTGGAGCTGCGGGGCGTAGCTTACTACGTGGCCGTGACTTACTTTTTCTTGCTGGCCGCAACCAAAGTCTTGGAGGCCCGTCGATGGCGCTGAATCGAACGACTGCTAGTGGTGGCTCGCGCGTTGGACAGACTGCGCCCTTGTGGCTGACGGTGCTGTTTCTGGGCGGCCTCGTTGCGCTGTATTTGGGCCAGCGCGTGGTCGTCAAATGGGAGGGGGTTGCGACTGCGTTCTCTGGCCTTGGCTTGGCCGCGACGTTGGCAGCTAGCGCCGCTCGCTTCACGCCGATGTTCAAGGGCGATCCTTCGCACGCCAGGATCGCGCGCTTGCTGAGCTTGCTGCAATTGATTGGCGTCGTGAGCTTGGCGCTATACTTCGCGACGACCGAGACTGGTAGCGCTTGGCTCGGTCTGGACCAGGGACTCGAGCCGTCACGCGTCGTGTCGGTGTTGCACGTGCTGTGGGTCGTGGGCTTGGCCGTGAGCAGCGCGGGGCTCTTGTTCGCGGAGTTCGCCCTCAACCCGATGCGCGGCGCGGACCACATCGAGAGTCCCCGAGTTTACGCTGCCGCGATCAGCGGCGCGACGCTAGCTCTGGGGGCAACCTACGGCGCGCTGTTCGTGTATGCCGCGGCGCAAGAAGAAGCCCAGGCAGATTTCTCGTATTTCAAAACCTCGGAGCCGGGCGAGGCGACCGTCAAGCTCGTGCAGCGAGCGGCCAAGCCGATCAAGGTGACTGCGTTCTTTCCCGACGTGAGCCAAGTCAAAAAAGAGGTGTCGGGTTACCTCTCTCAGTTGCAAAAGAAAGCAGGGAATCTCGAGGTCAAGGTCACCGATCGCTACCTCGACCCGACCTTGGCCAATCAGCTCAACGTCGTTTCGGACGGTGTGGTCGTGGTCTCGCAAGACGACAGCAATCAGATCCTGATCGTCGGTGCGGATATCGATAAGGCGCGTGCTAAATTAACGAAATTCGATTCCGAGTTCTATACCAAGCTCGGCAAGTTGATTAACTCACGCCACACCGCCTATTTCACGGTAGGCCACGGTGAGTTGAACGACCCGGACCCGGGCGCGGACAAACCCGAAGGCCGTGGCGCCGAAGTGGCGAAGAAGCTGTTGGAGCAGCAGAACTACAAGATCAAGGATCTTGGGCTCTCGCAAGGGCTCGCCAATCGCGTGCCCGACGATGCCGATCTGGTGCTCGTGCTGGGGCCGACGTTGGCGTTCGCTCCCGAAGAGATTGCCACGCTGAAGCGCTATGCGGATTCGGGCGGCAAGTTGATGCTCGCGCTCGACGTCGACAATCACTCGACGCGTGAAGTGGTCAGTGCGACCAAGACCGTCCCCGCAGCGTCCGCGTCGGGCGCTGCTAGCGCATCGGCTTCGGGCGCACCCGCAGCATCGGCCTCTGCTGCGCCGGCGGCAACCCCTCCGAACGAGCCAGCGAGGCAATGGGTCGTCGATTTGGCTGCCGCGGTTGGGGCTACGCTGGTGCCGACGGTGTTGGCCGACGAACAACAATACGTCGTGCGTCGCAACGACGCGTCGGATCGAGTGATCCTGCCGACGAATCGTTTCTCATCGCACGCCTCGGTGACGACGTTGAGCCGCAACTCTGCGCGCACTGGCGTCGTCGTGTTGGGTGCGGCGCATCTGCTCGAGAGCGAGCAAGGCGGCGTAAAGCCGCAGGTGGCTTTGCGCACGCTGGGTTCTGCCTTCGGTGACGACAACCGCGATTACAAGCTCGACGGCACCGAAGAACGCAAATCGTACAACTTGGCGGTGGCGCTCACGCACCCGGTCGAGCACCCCGTGGGCCAGGCCAAGCAAGACGAGAGTAAACCCGCAGCGTCCACCAATCCAGAGAACGACGACCCTGAATCCGGCGAGCCCGCAGCTGGCGACAAGGACAAGAAAGCCAAGGCCGACGCGCCACCCGAAATGCGCGCGTTCGTTTTGGCCGATGCCGACGCCCTGAGCGATCTGTTGATGGAGCGGGTGCCCGGTAACCAAATGTTACTGGTGGATGCCGTGCGTTGGCTCGTGGGCGACGAGAGTCTCGCGGGTGAACTCCAAAGCGAAGAGGACGTGCGGATCGAACAGACCAAGCAGCAAGATCTGGCCTGGTTCTACAGCTTGATCTTCGGCGTTCCGGCCGGCGTCTTGGTGCTCGGGTGGTGGCTGAGCCGCCGTGCCCGCAGCGCTGCCAAAACCAGCAAAGCGCCAAGCGCGAAGCCTGATGAATCCTCCATGGGAGCGCAAGCATGATTCGGAGCCTGGGTGTTCACCTGATAGTACTAGCGGTTGCTTCCGGCTTTGCCGTGCGCGGCTGGCTCGCGTCGGACAAACCGAAAGACGACACGAAGGTGGCGATTTGGTCTGCCAAACCGGAGCAGGTTGAGCGCATCGAATACACTGCCAAGGATCGACACGTGCTGCTCACGGCGAGTTCCGATGCGCTCGGGCGCTTTTACTTGGGCGAGGTCGACAAGGAGGTCGACTCGGAGCCGCCGAGTCCTCATCACCCCAAGTCTCCAGACAATCCGGAGATGGAGGACGAGGCTGAGGAAGACAAGGGCGGTGCACCTTCGGCCGATCCCGCAAAGACTCCCGACGCACCAAAGCCCCACGAGCTGAAGCGTTTCGTCGCCGTCAAAGACGCCGGCAAGCTCGCGGAGCGCTTGGCCGATCTCAAAGCGCTCAGGATTCTGGGCAAAGTGGACCCTGCGAAATTTGCCGACTTTGGCTTCGACACGCCCGAGCCTCCGCACGTCAAGGTGTTGCTCGCCGGCTCGACGCGTGAGCTGATCTTCGGGGGTAAGACGCCGGGCGGCCAGGACATCTATGCGCGCAGTGCGGATGGTGAACAGGCCTATGTCCTCGACGGGCAGATCGCGCGCGATCTCGAATCGGCGGATACGCATTTGCTCGAGCGCAGTCTGCACGAATGGGAAGACGACGAGGCTGTGCGGGTAAAGATAACGTTGGGAGACGCCAGCCGTGAGCTCGGCCGCAACGCCGAAAAGAAGCAGACTTGGGCGGATCCCAAGACGCCCGACGCCAAGGACGAGACGGCGGTCAATTGGATGGACAAGCTCGAGCGCTTGCGGGTGACCGAATACGAGGAACCCTCGCAACCCGCACCGACTGTGCTGTTTACGGTCGAGTACTTCTCGGACAAGGGCAAATCGCTCGGACGCTTGGAGGTCGCCAGTCGCCAAGCAGGGACGCCCGAGCCCGATGCCAAACCCGAGTACTTCGGACGCACGGAGTACACGCGTTGGTGGGGCAAACTCGTGCAATCGACCGCGGAACAACTCGCGCAGGATGCCAGCGGGCTTGTTCATCCGTGACAGTTCAGCCATGACAGTTCACCCAAGGCAGGTCAGCGTGAGGAAGCCATGAGCGAAACCATCTTTAGCAAGATCCTGCGCGGCGAGATCCCGTGCCACAAGGTCTATGAAGACCAGCACGTGCTCGCATTCCTCGATATCTCACCGTTGAGCGCAGGCCACACCTTGGTGATCCCGAAAGAGCCTGCGCGGACCTTGGATGAACTCTCGGAGCCGGCGGCGCAGGCATTGGGGTCGGCGCTCGTGAAAGTCGCTCGCGCGGTCAAGCGCGTGACTGGAGTCGCCGCCTACAATGTGTTGCAGAACAACGAAGCACTGGCACATCAGGCCGTGTTTCACGTGCATTTTCACATCATCCCCAAACCGGACGCCGTCGCGGGTCTCGGCGTGGGGTGGCCTGCGGGTAAACTTGGGGCGAATGCCGCAGAGCTCGCAAAGGAGCTTGCTGAAGCGATCTGAAGCGCTTCAGACTTTCGCGCGTGCGGCTTCGTCGGCGAGGCGGTCCATCAGAGCGTCGACATCGGGCCGCAACGCTTCGAAGTTTGGATTCTCGTCGTAGAACCGCACGATTTCGCGCGCGCCCTGCCGAAACGGAATCGTGGCGCACCAGCCCGGCACGAAGCGTTTGATCTTGGTGTTGTCGAAGATCACGCTGTGCGTCTTGTCGCCCAGTAACCCAGCACCCCAATCCGGATGCAATTGCGCGATCCGCCACGAGGGGACGTGTACCAGGTTCGGTTCGACGCCCGCAGCGTTGGCCACGAGCTGGTAGATCTCGTTCCAGGTGAGAAGTTCGTCGGAAGTGATGTGGAACGTTTCGCCCAGCGCCTTCGGGTTACCCAGCAAACCGACGAAAGCACGCGCAAAATCGAGGTGATGCGTGAGCACCCAGAGCGATGTGCCGTCACCGTGCACGACGACGGGTTTGCCCTGCCGCAGGCGCGTCAGGACCGTGTACCCTGCCTGATACGGGTCAAAGGGTAACAGCGTCTTGTCGTAGGTGTGCGAAGGACGCACGATCGTCGCGGGAAACCCATTGTTCCGATAGGCCAAGGTCAGCAATTGCTCGCAGGCGATCTTGTCGCGCGAGTATTGCCAATGAGGATTGTGCAAAGGGGTCGACTCGGTGATCGGCCAGTTGTCGACGGGCTTCTTGTAGGCCGATGCGGAGCTGATGAAGATGTACTGACGTGTTCGCCCTGTGAACAAATCGATGGCGTTTTGGACGTGATCCGGGGTGAACGAGATGAAGTCGCAAACCGCATCGAGCTTCAAGTCGCCGAGTGCCTGGCGGACGCTCTGTGGATCGCGAATGTCGGCAGTGAGAACCTTGACGCCGCTGGGCGTGGAGCGCGGGGACTGACCACGGCATAGCAGGAACACCTCGTAGCCAGACTCGACCGCCACTCGACTACAGGCCGAGCTGATGATCCCCGTGCCGCCGATGAACAGAACGCGCATGGCGGTCTTGCTAGGGCCGAGACGGTCGACGGGTCAATCCAAAAGCATCGACGCGGGGTGACTCGGTGTGGGGCAGCTCGCGACAACCTGGGAAATTGTTCCGTTGCGATGGGCCCAATGGTTGGTTTGCCATCAGGACTTCTATTGCGACTCGGTTGCGAATAGGACCGTGAGGCGATAAGGTGCCCAAGCTTGGCTCACTCACACCCGACCGTAAGGGCTCGACGCTGGCTGCCCAGCTTGGATCGGGTCGCGATCGTCCTGTCGGCGTTGTGTGCCGTGCACTGCGCGCTGACGCCGCTGTTGCTGCTCGGGCTGCCGCTGCTCGGTTCCCACGAATTCGAGCGCGGGATGCGCTTGATCCTGGGCACGTTGGGGCTGATCGCCGTCGGTACCGGCGTGCTCCTTCACCGCAATTGGCGGGCAGCACCATTCTTGGCCCTGGGCCTTCTCGGCTTTGCCGGGCTCGAGCTGTATGGGGTGCACGGTCGCGTCGAAGCCGTGCTGTCGGTGGTTGCGGCGGGGTTCTTGATCACCGCCCACGTTCAGAATTGGCTGTTGTGCCGCACGGCGCACACGGCTTGAGGCGGACGCAGCGGCTGGGCGGGGTGGACCTTTGCGGGCAGCTTCCGCCGCTCGCGCTGGCGGCTCATTTCCACTTCGGAATCTGCTATTAGCGGGCTGTTGGAGGACCAGGGAAACAGCTTCGACGAGGCGCACGACGGGGGGCGCGCCGGACGCACGCCGAGCTCGGGGGAGCCATTGCCCCGCGCCCGGCGGGTGAGGCCCTATGCCTGGGCGGGCCTCTGGATCGCCATCGTCGCGGCAAGCACTCTCGCTTTGGGCGGAGCGCTTCCTGGCATCGTCACGCTGCTGCTGGCCGCCGCCACCCTCGCGCTCGCGCTCGGAGCCTGGCACCGCAAGATCGAAGTTCAGACGCCCGCGCTGGTGCTCTTGGCGCTGTCGGCGCTGTGCGCGCTGCAGAGCGTTCACCTGTCGGCAACATGGGTCGAGTTCGTCGACTTCGAGAGCGCTGAAATCTGGCGGCGCGCGGCGGCGCTCTCGCCTTTGGTGCATGCAGCAGCGCTCTCGCTCGATCCGGAAGCGACGAGGTTCGAGGCCGCCAAATGGGCACTCTATGCCGCGGTCTGGGTTGGAGCCGGGAGCTTCCGTTGGCGCTGGGGTCTCGGACCATCCGCCCTGGTGATCTTGGGTCTCGCGCTCACGACGGGGCTGGTAACGGTCCTGCATCGGCTCTTCGGAGCGTCGCGGGTTTACGGCGTGTACGAGCCACAGTACGCAACCTTTGGGCATGCGGGGCCGCTGCTCAATCCGAACGCACTCGCCGGCCTTTTGATGTTGGGCGCCTTTTCCGGCGCTGCCTATGCGCTGTATCCGCGAACGACACGCGAGCGCAGCCTGATGGCGTGGGGGGCCGTCAGCGTTCTGCTGGCCCAGACCGTGCTCACGGGTTCACGCGGCGCGATCGTCGGCTTGGGGGTTGGGGCCTTGGTCTGTAGCCTCGGGCTAGCGCGGCAGCGGCACGAACGGCGATCAGGGGCCTGGATCGCGCTGGTCGGTGTCGGCTTGCTGGCGCTCGTGCTGGGAGCCCTCGGGATGACCGGGTCGGTCGCAGGTGAACTCACCGATGCTTCCATCGACAAATGGAAACTGTGGCGCTGGGCCTGGGAGATGGCGCTGCTTCATCCTTGGTTTGGCGTTGGGCGTGGTGCGTTCTGGACCGAGGCCGGGCGCCTGGGTGATGGCGGCGAAGTAGTGTTCACTCACGCCGAGAACTGGCCCGCGGAGTGGATAGCGGGCTGGGGGTTGCCGATTGGCATCGCTGCGATCGTGGGCGTGTGCGTCCTGTTGTGGCCGTTTGGCGCCAAGAATCGGGATCGGCCGAGTGAGTGGTTCCTATTGGCCGGGCTGTGCGCGTTGCTTGCGCAAAACTTGGCGGACTTGGGACTCGAGCTTCCAGGTCTGATGGTGCCGGCGATTTTCGTCCTCGCGGCGCTGCGTGGGCGCTCCCGTCACGGCAGCGCCGAAAAGCGTGTTCAGTTCAAACGCAGTTTGTCGGCGTTGATCCTGTGTGTCTGCGGCTTGGTCTGCGTCTGGGTCATGCTTCAACCTCCAGAGCTCGCTCACACCGAGCGGCGTCAATTGAGCGCTCGGTTTGCCACGGCCGGTGTGCCGGCTAGCGTCTCGGAAGTAGAAGCCGTGCTGGCGCGCCATCCCGCGGACGCCTTCGTGTTGCGGCTTGGCGCGCAAGCCTTGTTGGCGTCCGAGCCTCGTCGCGGGTTGGCCTGGGTCAATGCCTCGTTGATCCAAGCGCCGCGAGCCGGGCGCAGCTACGTGCTGTTGGCTGAACTGTTGCGACGCCTGGGCCGCGTGGATCAGGCGTTGCTCAGTTTGCGTGAGGCCGTGACGTGGAGTCCCGAGTTGACGACGGCCGTCGCCGATCGGGCGCTCGCTTGGTCACCCACCAACTACGAACGCAGCGTGCCTGACGGCGAGCCAGGGGCCGCCCTGTTGTTGGCTCTTGCCGCACGGGTGCCGGAGCCGCGCGATCGGGAACGATTGCTCAGGTTGGCAGAGTTGCGTAGCGACCGACCTGGGATCCCCGAAGCGTTGCTGGCGGCCGAGTTGGACGCGTTGCTGAGCAGCCAGGGGCCTTGCGCCGCCGATCGAGCGGCTTGCCTCGAGTCGTTGGGGCGAAAGCTCCAAGACTTGCTGGCCAAAGGTATCACCCCTGAGCGGGCGATGTTGCAGGGACGTTGGTTGATCGCGTCGGATCGCGCGGACGAGGCAGTTCCTTGGTTGCTCGAACGTTGCCCTCGCACCTCCGCAGCCGTCCCTTGTTTGGACTTGATGCTCACGGCCGCCGCCAAGACCGACACCGACAGGGCCAAGGAAGTGGCCGAAATCGTGCTGAGCGTGGAATGCGGCAATCCAGAAGAGTGCGCGCAAACCCTAACTCGGATAGCGCACTTGTTTCGTGCGCGCGGCGAGCCCTTGTTGGCGCTCCAGTACTTGCAGCGCGCCGCGGAGCGCGAATCGACGTGGCCGCGTTGGTACGAAGTCGCAGAGCTCACGGCGCAGGCGGGTCGAGCTGAGGAAGCACGACATTGGCTGGAACGGGCGTCTGCGTTGGCGGGCGACGACGCCAGCGCCCGAACCCAAATCAGCGCGCTGCGCAGCCGCTTGGATAGCCCGCCCTGAGCCAGCGCGTTTGAACGTGCGCCGGGTGTAGGTCGGTGGTTTACGCGCTCAAGTTGGCAGCTTCAGCCTCTTGAGGCACGAGCGGCCAGCTCCAGCTGTCGACGTTGGTGCGTCGCAGAATCTTCTGCAGGGCTGCTCGCACTTCGAAGGTGGAGGGGCGATTGCGCGGATCGCGCCGCAAACACGCACCCAGCACGACCGCGATCGGTTTCCAAGCGTCGTTGTCGGCCCAGCGCGCCAGCGTCGGGGGCCAGCCGTCGTGGCTGACGTGCTGATTCATGATAGCGGTCTCGGACTCCGCATCGAAGAGTAGCTTGCCGGTAAATAGCTCGAAGGCCATGCACGCTACGGCGTAGATGTCGGCCTTCATCGGATCCGGTTCATAACCTTCGGGGATCACCCCGAGCACCTCGGGCGCGCAATATTCGAGAGTGCCGCAGCCCGGTCGCAGTTGGCGACCGCTCAGCCCGAAGTCGACCAACACCGGCGTGTTCTCGTCGCGTAAGATCACGTTCGAGGGCTTCACGTCGAGGTGCGCGATGCCCATCGTGTGCATGGCGCCGAGACCTGCGAGCACGCCGTCCAGGTACTTGAACGCTTGGGCCGCGTTGAGTGAACGGCGCACGATCAGTTTCTCCAGCGCTTGTCCCGCAATCAACTCCATCACCAAGATGGGTTTGGGTTTGGCGGCCATGTCGAAGGTCACGAAGCCCGAAAGGTTCGGGTGCTGGGGCAAACTCAACAGGGCGCCAGCTTCGGCGCGGAACATCTCCATGAACTCCTGCTCGGACAGGCTGCGGGCTGTGCTCGGATCGTAGTGGGGTACTTTGAGCGCGTAAGTTTCGGCATTCGGGTTCTTGCGCTCTTCGACGCGCTTGGCGACGAAGACGGTGCTGACACCGCCGCTACCCAATGCGCGGATCACGTAGAAGCCGCCGATCGTGCGGCGCGGCAGCAACCATTCGGGCAGAGCGGCGCGCCGCGTCTTCAAAGGAATCGCCGAGACTCGCGTGGCGAGCCGTGGTGGCAGATCCGCCAAGCGACCCACCACTTGGCCAATCGCGGTTGCGATCGGATCGGGCAGCTCGGTCGTCAGAGCTTGCAAACTCGCTTCGAACTCGGCCCTCGGCAAACTGCTGACGGCGCTCACGGTGCGTTCGAGCAACGCCGACAACGCTTCGCTCGTCGCCTCGCTCGGTCGGGCAGGTCGAGCCGAGCGCTGGCCACGCAAACGTGCGACTGCGCCTTGCGACAGTGCCCTGAGTGCGCTCACGGACTGCTCGAGATCATCCAGCCAATTCCGACCGCCCTGTTCGTCTGCGCTCAGATCGGTCAAGCCACGGGCGGATGCGATCGCGTCCAAGCTGCGGCCCATGCGTAGGACGGCTTGGCGGAATGCTTCGGAGCGATACGAACCACGCGTGGCGACCGTGCCGCTGAAGCGAACCAGCGCCAAGGCGGTCGCGCGGGCGGGGCTGTGGTTGCTGGGGGGCTCTGCGTCGTCATCGGACCCGAGCGACTGAATCAGCTGATCGTAACCGGCGAGGCACTGCCGCATTTCCTCGTCGGTCGAGCCCTCCATCAGCGCACGCACGGTTTCTTGATCGGTGATGCTGTTCATCACAAGCAGCAATAGATCGCCAGGTTCGACTTGGTTGTCGCGCACGGCCGCGTCGAAACTGCGCGCCAAGGCAGCGCACATGACTCTGTGAACGCTCGGATCGGGATTGGTCGCGATGTGGCCCAAGAGCACGGAGATCGCGCTCTTCACACGCGCTCTCACTCGCGTCTTGGCGTCCTCGTCTTGGAGCTGCTCGGGGCTTTGCATGTCGAGCAGCTGCAGGAACATCACCAGCTGCCGCCGTTGCATCGGACCCTCTGCGGCGGAGCTCATCGGTGGCCTGCCAGGGCGTGCTTGCTCGGCGCGCAACAGCCACGCACCCACGCGGTCGAGCAAGGTCGAGTAGTGGTGCGGGGCGTGGGCTGCTTCGCCAGGTCGATGCCCGAGCAGCAACAGATCACGCACCTCCGAACCCTCGAGCAAGCAGCTGCCCAGTTCGGTCAAAATGCCGAAGGCACCCGCGTCGAGCGCTTCGAGGGGTTTGGCTTCGACCTCGGTCAGACTTTGATGGGCCCGATCGACCAAGGCTAGGGCGTGATCGCGAGCGCTCAGCGCACCAACCTGCTCGAATGCGAGCAAGGCGTTGGCGAAGGTCTCGCTGGGCCCGCCGTGCGAGCGTTCCCCCTGCAAGCGTTGCTGCGTGCGATCCAAAAGGGCGCGCCACAAGCCGTCTGCGCTGGCGTCTCGAGCGCTTTGCAAGGCTTGCCCAATCCGTTCGACCGCCGGCGCCGCAAAACGCGCATCACCGAGTCGTTCACGCAAGACGGCAAGTTCTTCGGCCAAGTCCAAAGGCGGGCGCCCGCTCTTGAGCGCCAGATCCACGAGCGCGTTGATCAACTCGACGGCCGCGTCGGGTTCACTCTCGACGACGGGTCCGAGTCCCCAAAACGCGGTGGGCAACAAGGCTGGGTGTTGCGCAGCAAGCCCGCCTCGCAGCAAGCTCGTGCATTGTCTGAGAGCGATGTTCGGATCGTGCGCGATGCAGGCCACCAAGCTGACGAGCGCTCGCCGCCACTCGGTCGGGGACAAGCCGGGATCGAGCGACTGTTCGATCTCTTCACGCAGCGCGGGTTTGGCTTGGGAAAGCACCCCGCGTGCACGCGCGGCGTGTTGCCAAACCAAGGGTTCGCGATCCGAGAGCAAGCGTTCATAAGTGGGCGCTACTTCGTTACCGAGCACCCAGTCGCAGGGATAGGGATCACCATTGGAGAACGCACGCACCGCGGCTCGGCTGCCTTGCTCGAAGATGCGCGCCGCAAGGCGCCGCTCGGGCAGGGTGCTGGTAGAGGGTTTGCGGATCCACGCGCCGAAGCGTTCGCGCCCGGACAGTAAAGCCAGAGCCAACGGTTCGGTGTTGATCCCACTCGACAACGGCAAGGCGAAGCAGAGGCTCACTCGAGCCCGCATCGAAGCCGCTTCGAGCTGACGCACGCCGCTCCAGGCCATGCGCCGCGCGACCGCGACGAACGCTCCGGCGGCGCCGCCGTAGAGTCCCTGGAACACGCGGCGCCCGAATTCGCGGCGTTCATTCCCCGCGGGCAGCGCCGTCGTCAATTCGTACAGGGCGACTAGCGCTTGGTCGCTGCTCAGCCAATCGAGTTCATCGGCGAGCCCGGTCTCGAGCGCAACTCTGCAACTGTGCTGCAGCGAGCCGAGGTCGATACCATCGAGCGGCGGCGGACCGTCGATGCGCGTCTGTTGGCCCAAGAACGTGAACGCTTGACGCCAGCGAGCCCGTTGCTCTGCCGCGTCCGCGGTTCGAGGTACTTGGATCAGCGAATCAATGGGCTGGGGACGGCCGCGCATGAACGTGCAACAGGACGAAACGAACAGAAATCCCTAGCTCGATCCGATGACCTCTGCACGCGATGCGAACAGTGTCCGTCGCGAAACGTCGGGCACGCCGAACCAGCCATACTTCATTCGGCCAATGCTGCAGCGGCCCGAGCAGGAATGGGGCGTTGCGTCTCGCGTGCAGCTCTCGCTCGGGTGGTGCGTGCGCTGCCCACCCGACGGCTGGCGCTGAGCGCAGAGATCTACCTTTCGTGTGCGCAAACGGCTACACGAGCGCCATGGATGGCATCCTGCTAGTCGCTCACGGCACGATCAAGCAGCTGGACGAGCTGCCCGAGTTCTTGCGTCGCATCCGGCGCGGACGAGAACCAAGTCCAGAGCTCTTGGCAGAGATGAGGCGGCGCTACGAGCGGATCGGAGGATCCCCCTTGCTCGAGATCACACGTGCCCAGGCCAGCGCGCTCGAAGCCGTTAGCTCACTACCAACACTGGTCGCAATGCGGCTGTGGGAACCCAGCGTCGAGAACGTCCTGTTGGACGCCGCGGCGCAAGGAATCACTCGGCTGGCAGTGCTGCCGCTCGCGCCGTTCAGCGTCGATGTCTACTTCGCCGCCGCGCTCGAAGCGCAGAAAAGTCTCGAGGGTCCAGCCCGCGAGATCGAGTTGGTGCGGGTGGGGCCGTGGGCATTGCACGCGGGCTTCGTCGAAGCCCAAGCGCGTTTGATCGCCCTCGGGCTGCCAACGACCGAGAGCGAGTTGGTGTTGACGGCGCACAGCTTACCGCTGTTCGTGATTCGCGCGGGCGACGCATACGCGGACTTGGTGCAAGCCTGTGCGGTCGCCATCGGCCAGAAGCTCGGACGGCGCGTGACGTTGGCTTATCAGAGCGAAGGCGCCGACGGCGGCCAATGGCTCGGGCCCTCGCTCGAGCAGAGTTTGAGAGGGAGCGCAGCGCGCGGTGTGCGTCAGGTGAGCGTGGCTCCCTTCGGGTTCCTGGCTGATCACGTCGAGACGCTCTACGACTTGGACATCGAAGCTCGCGAGCTGGCGCACGCGCTCGGGCTCGAGTGGTCGCGCATCCCGGCGCTCAACACCGACGCCCGCTTCATCGCCGCGCTGGCCGCGATCGCCCAGGACGCGTTGGGACGCTAGGTCGTAGAGTGCTTGCCCATCGAAACCCGCCAATCCACAGGCAGATCCAGGAAACCTTCGACGCACAATCGGTCGTATAGACCCTCGCAGATCGCGTCGCAGGTTTCACTGTAGATGTGTGGATCGGTGAAAAACGAAACTGTTTCCTCGCGCACCAGATCATCGCCCTGACTGACCCGCGCGATGAACTCATCACCGCAGAAGTGGATCATCTGGGTCATCAAAACGCGCTCCCAGGAGGCCCTGAAGTCACTGAATCGGTCTGCGTGAATCTTGTACGGCACGCTGTTGTACTGAAACCCAGTGCGCGCAGTGCGAACCGTGACTTTGGCCATTTGTTCCAGGCGCGGAGGCAAGTGGCGCTGGAAGAACTCCACCAAGACGCCCGTGAATACGCCCATCACGCGATTGAGCTCCGGGGAGCGCCGGGACAAGAACGCGACCTGCAAATCGCGCTCGATCTTGATCAACAGTTCGTCGGTTGAGGTCTTGATCTCGGGTGCGCTGTATTCGAAGCCCTCGAGCTCGGTGCGCAAACGATTCTTGAAGCGCTTGAGCACGTAGTACACGCCTTGCTCCGGCAAGTGGATGACCTTGTCGCGCTGCTGTTGCGTCTTCAAATGAAGCTCGCTCTCGAAGAACAACTTCGCGAGGCGCTTGCCGATCGATTGGATCGCACGCGTCGGGTAGCTCACGTCTTGAACGAAGATGCCGTTCAAAAGCCGCGTCAGAGTTCCGACGTGGGCGTTCTCGATCAGATCCGGATCCTTTTCGACCGGACGTTCTTTGGCGGCGGCTTCCTGCAGTTGCCGTATTTGGTTGACGACTTGCGCCGTCACGGCGTCGAGTTCGGGACTGGTTTCGAGTTCCGCCTTGTAGTGAACGATTCGCGCTTCGACTTGTTCGCGCAGGATCCCGAGCGCGCGCAATGTCAAATCCTCGCGTTCGTCTGCCGTCATTGGGGGACGGCTCGTGCGCAGCGCAGGGGCTGCCGAAGGGCGCGGATTGACGGAAGGGGGCGGCTCGATCGACTCCTGGGACTCTGGTCGCGCAGGTTTCGGGGGCGGTACGACGCGGCTCACGGGTTGCATGATACCGCGTTCCCCACGGAAGTCCGAGTGCTATAGCGCGATCAATGCTTGAACCTTCGCGTATCGAACAGCTCATCCGAGAAGGCTTGCCCGACGCCGTGGTCGAGATCCAAGACCTCACTGGGACGGCAGATCATTTCAGAGTCGAGGTGATCTCGGCCCAATTCGAGGATCTCAAGCCCATCGCTCGGCATCGCCTCGTTTACGGTACATTGGGAGCGCATGTGGGTGGAGCGATTCACGCCTTGGCGCTGGGCACTCACACGCCCGATGAATGGCGTCGTCGCAAGCAGGCAACCTAGAGCCGAAGCACTCGACGGATACCCGTGCCGAGTGGGCCGCCGCTCCCTTGATCCAGTGGGCTACTGGGCTGAGCGACTAGCGCCACGTGCCTTTTGGAAATGCGCTATAGGCGGGGCCAATGTCAGAGCGGCCCTTGATCTTGTTGTCCAATGACGATGGCTACGCCGCGGCAGGCATTCGCACTCTGCGCGCGGCCCTGGCGACGTTTGCCGAGGTCGTCGTTTGTGCGCCGGCAACCGAACAGAGCGCGACGAGTCACGCCATCAGTCTCAACCGTCCCTTGCGTTTGAACGAAGCCGAGCCGGGGATTTTCGTGGTCGACGGCACTCCAGCGGACTGTGTTTACGTCGCGCTGCACTCGGAGCGTCGCGTCGTGCCGCGACGCCCAGACCTCGTCGTGTCCGGGATGAACCACGGCCTGAACCTCGGCAATGACGTTTTCTACAGCGGCACGGTGGCTGCAGCGCGCGAGGGGGCATTGCGTGGGGTGAATGCTTTGGCGTGCTCTGCTGCATCGACGGCGGATCCCGCGAAGGCCTCGGAACTCGCTGCCAAGATCGCCCGCAACATGTTGGGCCACCGGGCAGCAGAGCCGTTGCTGTTCAACGTGAACTTCCCCGCGGGTTCGAGTTGGGAGGTCAAGACGACCCGCTTGGGCAACCGCATCTATCAAGACGGCGTGGTCGTCCGAAACGATCCACGCGGTGGGGAATACCTTTGGATCGGCACGGGCGGAGTCAAGCACTCCGGGGCTTCCGATGCGGACACCCTGGTGTTCGACGAAGGCTTCGTCGGCATCACACCGCTGTCGTTGCAGCTTTGGGCAAGTCATCACGCGGAGATTGCCGAAGCCGTCACGTTGCGTGTAAGAGGTGAATGAAGATGGCAGGCCGGAAACGACTTGGCGCACAAGGGCTGAGCGCAGCGCAGCGCGAACGGGGCAAATCAGGGGCACAAACCAGTGAGCGTGCTCCGAAACGGTCGAGCAAGAGCGAGCGTGGGCCCGCGCGCCGTTTACCTACGCCGCGCGGCGTGCCGCAAGTGCAAGACAAGCTGCTGCAGGGCGCTACGCTCAGCGAACTCGGCAAGGTGCTGGGGCTCGATCCGCTACGCTACGTGAAGCGTCTGGTGCGCGAAGTGCCGGATTTTCCGAGCCCAGGGATCCTGTTTCGCGATCTGACGCCGGTCCTGGCCGACCCCAAGGCGTTTGCCTTCGTGCTCGATCTATTGTCGTCGCGCTTCGTTGCAGAGCCGATCGACGTCGTGGTCGGCGTCGAGGCGCGGGGTTTCATCTTTGGGGCGGCGTTGGCGGCGCGGTTGAACAAGGCCTTCGTGCCGGTGCGTAAACCCGGAAAACTCCCAGCGCGAACCGAACGCGTCGCGTACGAGCTGGAGTACGGTCATGCGGAGCTCGAAATCCACGCGGACGGCCTGACGCCGGGTCAACGAGTGCTCGTCGTCGATGACTTACTGGCCACGGGCGGCACCGCCTCGGCGGCGGGTGAGTTGGTGCGTGGTCGCGGGGCACTGGTCCTGGCTTACGTGTTCGTGATTGAACTGCTGGGCTTGAACGGAAGGAAGGCGCTCGAGCCAACGCCGGTGTTGTCTTTGATTCAATACGGCTAGATCGCAAGTCCCCATACCTCTTTCGAAGCCGCCGCGCGCGGCCCTTTGCGAACGCCGATAGGTCCAGTACCTTAGGGCCCATGTGGAGCTCGAGAGTTGGGTCGTGGTTCGCGTGCGTGGGGTTACTGAGTCTGGGCTGCATCGAGTTCAAGGCCACGCCTCAGTCGTCGGATGACGACTCGGATGCGCCGAAGCCGGTCGTGCGCGCAGGAGTGCCGCCCGAGATCGCCGCCACACTGCCGCCCGATCTGCCCCAGGAGTACCTCGAGGGTCAGAAGTTGGGCGATGAGTGCAGCGCCAAGAAAGCTTGTCGCATGGGCCTATCGTGCGAGGACGGCCAGTGCGTGGCGACCGGAGCGACGAAGAAGGGTGGCGACTGCATCCTCAGCAGCGAGTGCAAAGACGGCCAATGCGTCGACAATCAGTGCGTTCCCTATGGTCCGGGGCAGCTTGGTGCGGCTTGTTTGGGATTGGCGCAGTGTGCCGAGGGGCTGCGTTGCGGATTGGTCAACGTGTCGCCCGAGTGCGTGGCCACGGGTAACGCCGATTTGGGACAAGGCTGCAAGAGTTCCAACGACTGCGGGGCAGGACTCGAATGTGTTCAAGCCAGCGCCGCTGACGAGCCCACTTGCAACCCCGTCAAGGGCGCGCCGCCGGCGGTGCCCGCTCTTTGGACGGGGGTCGCGTGTGAAGAATCGGACACCGATCATGTGCGCGCGTACTTCGAGGTGCCCGGTGCGCCCGAGGCCAAAGAGGGTGACTTCTTCCGCTTACCGTTTCCGAACGACATCCGACTCGATGCCAAGGGTCACGTCGACATTTCCGATTTTCCGACGCCGGGCTTGAACCCACTCGTGGGCATCGATCCAATCGCTGCCTACGTGAAGGTAGTGAACGGCATGGAGGGCTGGGGGACCAACGCCACGGTCACGTTTCGTTTTTCTGGTCCAATCAATCTTGGAAGTTTCTCGGGGGAGGATGGGATCGTTTGGGTCGACATCACCGATCCGACCGATCCGATATTCTCTGGCATCGGCTACCAGACCAGCACCGGGAACACGAACTACGTCTGCCACGACATGCTCAGCATCCGCCGTGCGGACGGCTTCCCGATGGAACCGGGTCACGTCTATGCCGTGATGTTGACGGCGGACGGCAAGAGCAAGCACGGCGACAAGCTGGTGCGCGCTCCAAACTTCAGCGCCATGCTTCAGACCAGTGCGCCCGCGGATGCGAAATTGGCCGCAGCTTACGCCAAGTTCGAGCCGATGCGCACGTATTTGAAGACGCAGTCGATCGACCCGGACAGCGTGTTGGTCGGAACCGTGATCACGGTTGGACCCACTCGCGATCTGATGACGGACTTGGCGGCTGCCGTACGCGCGACGGATCTGCCGAAAGCCTCGCAATGGACGCTTTGCGACAAGGGCGTGAAATCGCCTTGTCCGCAGGCAGAGGAGTCGCGCGCCTGCGGCGAAGCGAACTCGAAGTTTTCCGAGTATCACGCGCTGGTCGAGCTGCCGATCTTCCAGCAGGGTGAGCCGCCGTATCTGACCCAAGGCGGAGAGATCAAGACGAGCAAGCCCGCGCGTACGGAGGCCGTGTGCATGTCGCTCACGATTCCCAAGGGCGTCCAGCAACCCGCAGACGGCTGGCCCTTGGTCGTGTTCACTCATGGCACTGGCGGCTCGTTCCGCTCGAGCGTGATTCAGAAGCCGGTCGCCGAGACGTTGAGCGCGGCCACAATGCCGGGTGGCACCGTCAACTTTGCCGTATTGGGTTACGACCAGGTCGAACACGGTCCACGGCGCGGCGACTCGGAAGAATCACCGGATAACCTGTTCTTCAATTTCTTGAATCCGAACGCGGCCCAGGGCAATCCTCTGCAGGGGGCGGCAGACGTGCTGTCGATCGGTCGCTTTGCCTCGAATCTGGATCTCTCGGCTGTCGAAACGGGTGGCACGGCAATCAAGGTCGACGCCCAACGCATCGTATACTTTGGACACTCACAGGGTTCGATGGCTGGCAGTCTGGCGTTGCCGTTTGCACCCGAATACAAAGCCGCCGTCCTGAGCGGCAATGGCGTGAGCTTGATGCACGCTCTGTTGACCAAAACCGAACCCGTCAACGTGAAGAGCGTCGTGCCGCTCGTCGTCAACGACGGGGTGAGCCTCGACTTCGGCTCGGGCGTGATCAAGGGCTCGCTGCCGGGCGGAACGCATCATCCTGTCTTGTCGTTGGTGCAGCAGTACATCGACCCAGCCGATCCGCTGAACTTCGCGCAACAGATCGCGCGTAAACCGTTGCCAGGCATGGCGCCCAAACACGTGTTCGAGACCTACGGCCTCGGCGACACGTTCGCACCGCCCTTGACGATGCAGCTTTACATCACGCACGCCAATCTGAGCATCGTGAAGGCTGACGCATCGGCCTCACCCAAGGACGAAATCGGCACCGAATCCGAAGTGTTCCCATTTGCCGGCTCGTTTGCGGTCGACAACGTGACTTACACCACGGCAGCTCGCCAGTACGGGCCCCCTGCGGACTCGGACGGGCATTTCGTCGTGTTCGACGTTCCGTCTGCCAACGCCGATGCGGTGCGCTTCTTGGCGATGGCCGTAAGTGGCGTCACCCCTCAGATCGGCGAGTGAGACTTCAGAGCGTCGACGGGAATCGTCCCAAGGCGACCTGCAAGTACAGGAGCCTGAGCGTCGCTTGGAAATACGGCGTGTCGTCGCCGCCTGCGTTCATCCAGGCCTCGGTCATGCTGTCGAACGATTGCTGGTCGGTGATGAACGATAGCGCGAACGCACCTTGAAAAGCGCTGTTGTTGGGGTAAGTCCCCGCCGGAATTCCGCCCTCCTTGGTGACTCTGGCCGCGGTTGCTTCGAGGGTCGTTCGAGCTCGGTCGTCCCCGCTCCACGCGAAGTCGACGGCGACGCGCCACGGCGTGCGACAAGCATCGTAACCGTACGTCGAGTCGTACCAGTCGGCGCCGTCGGCATCGCTCCAGTCCGGAAAAAGCCCATCCAAACGCTGCTGGTAGATTGCGTGTAGCTCGTAGGTCCCGTCGAGCAACGCTTGCCATTGGTCTTTCTGGGCCTCGAAGCGTGCTGCGAAGACCCGGTAGTAACCCGGCGCAAAGTACGACGGATTGATTCGGGTCTGTCCGCTGGTGTCCTCGCAACCGCCCCAAGTATCTCCAGGTTTGATCACGAGTCGATCCGCGCAGCTGACGGTCTCGAAGGCCAAGATGCTCTGCCCCAGCGTTTCGGCGCTCGCCAAGTAATCACCGCCCCAGCGTGAGCTCGCTTGGACGAGCGCCATGGTGGCATCCAAGTCGGCATCTGCTGCCGCGTTGGCGTCGTTGTCACCGGCTGCAGCACAGACCTCCATCGACCAATTCATCAGTCCGTTTTCGTCGAGGTGATCCTCGTAATAGCGCCAGAGCTTGTCGAACAGCATCTGATCGTCTTGCCCGACCGCGAGCAACATGCCGTACGCGATGCCTTCCGATACGACCTGGCCGCCGTCCTTGACGACGACCGCGCTGTCCGTGCCAGCGCAGTCCTGGACATACTTGGAGACCCACGCCGCATACTCACTGTCCAGCTGATCGCCACTGATGCTCGTGCTGATGGCTGCGTGCCAAACCGCGGGCTCGGGCTCGGCTGGCACCGAGGGCGCGCCCCCCGTTTCGCCATCGGGCGCGCTGCTGCTCGGGCTCGGAACGGGCTCGGTGGACGGCATCGTTGGAGTGATGGGAGCGGGCTGGGTCGCGCTCGGGCTCGGCTCTGGAGTGGGGACACTGGGCAGCGATGGCGCGACCGTGCTGCTCACTGCGGGCGTCGGTGTCGCGGGCTCCGAGGACGGCGTTGGCGTCGTCGATGCGACGACGTTGCTGGCTGCTGGGGGTTCACCGTTCACGACAGGCGACGTCGCGGACATGTCCGGTCTCGGCTCCGGCAAGATCGGCGCTGGCGAGCCGCTTGGACTCGGCGTGCTGGCGCTCGACAGGGGGCCTCCAGCTGCGTTTTCGTCAGCAGTGCCGCAACCGGTAAACAGCGTGGCGAGCAGCGCCCAGACAGCTGCCTCTTTCGTCTCTAGCATCGGGTTGGGTTTAGCATCAACGCGCCACGATCTCGTTGAGTTCGGTGCCTGCCGCGTAAGCGTAGCTCACGTTTCGATCGAAGCCGTCTACCAACACGCCGATTTTCCGATCACTCACGATCGTGTGCACACCGTCGTTTTGAACTCCATCCGAGAGCAATTGCTCAGCGTCCAGATTTGGGTCGATTTGGGGGAAGCCGAGTTGGCAGCGATACACGGTGTATTGCTTCTGATCTTCGGGTGCCATGGCGATTTGGAGTCCGCCTGGATTGGCGTTCGTACACTCGGGCAGATCCTGGATTGCTCGCTGATCGATCACGACGTGCGCTTCGGGCGGCGCAATGATCCGAAGAAAGTCGAAGGCGTACAGAGAAGGCGTCAAGAACACGTACTCCTTTCTGAACTGTTCGACGGGGGGGATGATCAAAAAACTCGGATCGCCTCCGGGCAGCGGCTTCGGAACGCCTGCAGCGTCTTGACTCGGCGATACGTTGCCGAGCATTACGGGCGCGTCGCTCAGCAACTGGAAATCTTGCGTGCTCACGATCTCGGCGTGATCACCCAGACCACTCAACGTCAGCTCGCGAAAGTCTCCACCCAGCGTCGTTTTGATGTGCGCGCCGGCAGCGGTTGCAGCGATCACCCGGAACGTCTCTACCGCTGGCACGACGCCGATGCCTCCGCCGGCGTTCTTGACGGCCAGACTTCGATTGGCGGCAACCGCGGCGATGAACGTCTTGCCCGCGGTGCGCAGCGGATCGAGTTGCTCCTCTAGGTGATCGGCGCAGCAGCTGCGTTTGCTGAGATCTTCGAACCAGGGAGCATCGGAGGCTTCACTGCCGCTGAAGACCGCCACAGGGCCATCGGCTTCGACCAGGCTGCCCGTCAAATCGGCGTTGAAGTCGTCGGTCTCGAGGTTCAATACGTCGTAGGCGTCGAGTTCGACCTCGAGCGCTTCGTCTTGGCTCGTCGCGGGGACGTCGGGCGAGCCCAAGACCTTCGCCTTGGGGGTAACGCGGACGTGCGTGCCTGCCCGTGTACCGACGATCGTCAGAAAAGCGCGCAGCGCGCTGACGTCGTTGCTGACGAAATTCGTGAGCGGATCGTCGGTGCGCGCAATCGTTTGCGGCCAACCGAGGACCGTGTACATGGGCCGTAACCCCGAACCGTCATCGCGCAACGCTTCCAGCGGCTTGAGCAAGGACGCGTCGTTCGAGAACACATCGACGTTGTCGAGTGGGTTGAACTGAACGACCACGACGGGCACCGTCGACAACACTCGGTACGCGCTGCGCGTCAACGCTGTCCCGGTGCCCGTGTTGAACTCGCCTCGCGGGGAGCCGTCGACTTCGCGTGGCCCGAGCGGAAAGACCTCGAGTCCGAGCGGGGCGATCGAGCCTTGACTGACTAGGGTGGGGTCGTTCTGCTCGCCGGGCAGGGTGTCGTCTTGCAAGATGCGCACCTTGGCTTCGATGTCCGCTTGCGGATTGCTGACCACGATTGCGTACTGCTGGGCTGCGGCGTTCACGTCCGGCGACACATCGGCGTTGTCGAGATCGACGGCCCAATACTCGCAGCCGACATTGCTCTTGCTAGCGCTGGCTTGTGAACACAGGTGCTGGCATCCCCCGGCGCGGCACACGCTGCCGTCGTCGGCGTCGCAGGGGGGCTGTTGCTCCCAGCCCGAGCCGTCGGCCTTGCAGACACGCGGCCCCGCGTCCGTGCACTCGCTGGTGTTGGGCTCGCACACGCTACAGGCCTGCAGCTTCACCGAACAGATCAGAGAACGGGCCCCACAGTCGCGCTTGGTGACCCAGGCTCCCTGGAGCTTACTCGTTTCGGTCGCCACGCTCGCGTCATTGCTCGCTACGCAGGCAAGCAGAGTGTCGCCCCGGCAGAGCGTCGTTCCAATGCTGCAGCTCAGAACTTCCTGCTTGGGTGCTGGCCCCCAGCGATCACCGCGATCGAATGCGCAGGCTGCAGTACAGACGGCCAGCGGAAGCAAGATCCAGGACGATGCTCGGCCAGCGCGCTTCACGGAGCCTCGACGCTGACGACGTTCGCCGAATACGCAGCCCAGCCCGTGGCGTTGAAACTGCGTTGTCGCACCTCTGCGTAGTCGAAGTCTGCGATGCGTGCGGCACTGGCGCGGATGGTCAGCACGCCACTCGGGATCGGCGTTTGCCAGCGCGCGAGATCCGGCAACTCCAACTTGGTGTGCTCGCGCGGCGCCACGATGCGCCAAAAGAACAGATCTCCCGCACCATCCACCCGAAGTGACCACAAGTCGAAGTTGTCACCGCCTTTGGGATGGAGCTCAATTTCGCGCCCATCCCAGGTGCTTGCATTCTCGGGACTATCGAAGCGCGGGATCGCGATGAAGTTGCCGACCCCGATCGGCTCATCGACGTTCTTGGTGGCCACGGCCTCGACGTCCGCAATCGGCAACGCGGCGCCGGAGCCGGTGACGGCCTTCACGTTCGCAACGTATTCGGCATCCGCAAGCGCGCCGCCCAACGCGGGCACCCCTCGGAACGCCTCTGCGTCCAACAGAGGCAAGGGAGCCGTTCGCGTTTGGCCGGGCAGGGAAATGAAGCCCAGGCGTCCGACCCGCAACCCGATCTGCATCTGCAATAGATCGGGTTGGCCAGCAACTTGGGAGAGCGGATCGACGTCCAGGGCTAGCTCGTGATCCAGAGGGATATCCATCATCAGGATCGGCCGAAGCTCGTCGTTGCCGGGCACGATCCCGCGCTCGATTCCCATCACGTACGGCGCAAAAACTCGGCTCGTTCCGACGGTTCGCTCGAGCCCTGCCAACGCGTACAGCGTGATGTTTGCGTCGCTCGTCGTGTCGTATTCGAAAGGGTAGCCGAACGGACCGCGATCGTCGTTCGATACCGCGTAAATGTGGCTGGGCAAGCTGAACTCGCCGTCCGAGTTCGAATTCAACTCGAAGACGTACGCGGCTTGCTGCTCTTGTTCGTCTTTGGGCTCGGGCACACCCCGCCATGCCGTCTGCTTGAGCTCCACTCCGGTGCCCCAGGACAGAAACCCCTTCACCTGACGCAGTGGGGGCGAACCTGCATTGCCGCCGCCGACGCTCGGAAAATTGAAGTCGATGGACAGGCACGCGGGCGAGAGCACGGGCTCCAGGTAGAGCGTCACGCTGTCGACCGTCACGTCGAAGAGCGTGATGGGTTGCAGGCATTTGCCGCCGGCGGTGATCGTTTGCTTGGGCCCGAGTTTGCCGGAGAAATGAGCAACCCCGTCCTCGTCGGTGGTCGCCCACGGCTCGCCGTCAGCGCCGCGCCCCAGCCCCACGTAGGCCCCCGGCAGCGGCTCTCCGAGCACATCGTCGAGAAGCGTCACATCGAGCTGATCGTCGAGCGCGTCGCCCGCCAGGCCACCTTTGAAGTTCGTGGCCGATTGGACGTAGGTGAACGCGCCGTTGATGCTCACGCCGGCTCCCGCATCGGCAGCGTCGGTCGTCGTGACCGTCTTGGCTCCCGGCGTGCCGGCGGGCGTGGTGCAATCGAGCTCTTGAACCTCATCGGGGAGCTCACGCACGCTGACGTCGGTACAAGGCGCGCCATCGATTTGAACGAGGGTGTGCTTCGTCCAGTTCGTGGACTTGCCGGTGAGAGTCAACGGTGTGCCGCCGCGAGTAGTCCCGCTCGTGGGCTCCACGAAGAAGCTCTCGTAGCGATAACCCGAAGGCAACACTCGGCGCGTGGCGAGGTCTTTGCCGCTCTGGCAACTCACGTCGACCGGACCCACGGCCCCTGGCGGGACATTGACCTGCAGTCGATTCGGATCGAGCGCCACGAGATCGCTCTTCGGGACTTCCGCATCGCCAAACCAGACGCGCGTATCGCCGGTAAACCCATTGCCTCTAATGATAGCGAACTGGCCGCCGTTGAACGGCCCTCGCGCAGGCTCGATGCCGAGCAATGCGTGGGCATCGGTGTTCAGAGGCGTCGCCTTGGTGCCCGCATCGTCGTCGAGCAAGATCACCGGATCGACGGGCTTCTGCGTCGCGGTGCGAAGGGTCTCGCGCTCCGTGGAGCAGCCGAGCACGGCGCCCAGGGTCATGGCGACCAGACTCACGGCGCCCAGGCTCACGGCGCACGGGACGTGGCGCAGTGAGCGACCAAGTCGCGTTGCAACGATTGCTGCGAGCCGGACGCGACGCACCTCCGAAACGTAGCCGCCGGATAGCGCAAGGGCAAGACCTGCTCGGGCGCGATTCAGCGCGGCCCGGCGCCGTCGGAGGCGAGGCCAAAACGTAACAAAGCCAGCGCCAAGCGCTTGGGCAGGCCGCCGCCGTCGAAAGGCCCGACACATGCTGGGCAGCCGTCGGCACAAGCACAGCGCGCGATCAGCTCCCCGGTGCGTTCGAGCAGTTCAGCCGCGCGCTGATGAATGCGTTTGGAAAGGCCAACCCCGCCCGGTTGCGCGTCGAACAGAAAGAGCGTCGGCTCGTGATCGCCGCGCTGGCCCTGATTGCGGCCGGGCATTGCCCCTTCGCCGTCGAAGCCGTTGCCCAACGTCCGATTGATGTCACGCGGTTCACACATCAGGGCGAGCGTAGAGACCGTTTCGAGTGCCTGTCCCAGTGCACGCAATGCAAGCACTACGTTGGCCCGGCCCGCTTGCTCGCGTTGACTCACCGCCTCGACCGTGGGCTCGGGCACACTCAGCCAAAAGCTCGTGGTGTGCATTTGCATCTCGGGCAAATGCACGTCGCCGTAGCCGGCGTTCTCGTGCGTGAAGAACTTGATCTTCTTGTAGCCAGTGACCTTTTCGATCACCTTCACCTCGCCGAAGCCGGTCGCGAACCGGCCAACGTCGCTGCGCTCGAAGGCTTCAATCACCTCGACGTCGCGATAGGTCAAAGCCGTCGTGAAGTAGTCCGGTTCGACTTTGCGCACGAAGGCTTTGTGGTTGTCGTAGTCGAGGCGCTCGACTTGGTACTGCTCGGCGTCGTGCTGGTAGATCGCCTGCTCATGCAGCATGGTGTGACTCGCGCGCCAGTCGAGTTCCGCCAACGTCGTGTTGCTGGCTTCGTCGATGATCACGAAGTTGTCCCAACCGATGTTGCGCAGCGAGACGTGGCTCGCGGGAAACGCTTCGCCAGCCCAAAAATACTTGCCCGCGCGGGCGTGGACCAAGCCGTTCTCCTCCAAGAAGCACAACGCATCGCGTGTGGTTTCGGGGTCGAGCTTTGCGTAGCTCTCGCCCTCGGCGGGTAGCTCACGCGCGGGTGTCGTGCCGCGGGTGTTGAGCGTGAAGGGAGCTTCGAAGGTTGCGCATTTTAGGTGCTGAATCAGGATTTCCGGGTTCAGGGGATCGATGCGCGCCTCTTCGGCAGCGCTTTCGAGCAAAGTTTCCGGTTGCCGTGCAAGGTACTGATCGAGCGCGCGGCTGCTGCAAACCATCACCGCAATGCTCTCGCTGCCCCTGCGTCCGGCGCGCCCAAAGCGTTGCCACAGCGAGGCAATCGAGCCCGGGTAACCCACGGAGATCACCGCGTCGAGTTCCCCGATGTCGATCCCGAGTTCGAGCGCGTTCGTCGCCACCACGCACAAGATCTCGCCCTCGCGCAGCCCGCGCTCGATGCCGCGGCGGGTTTCGGGCAAGTAGCCGCCGCGGTAAGCCATGATCGCCTCTGACCCCGCGACGTCACCCACTTGCGCGCGCAAGTACTTGAGCATCACCTCGACGCTGTTGCGCGATTCACCAAACACGATGCAAGGCACGCGTGCTCGCACCAGATCCGCCGCCAAAGCTACGGCGTGTTTCAAGGCCGAAGCACGCAACTGCAAGGCTTCATCGATCACGGGCGGGTTGTAGAGTAACACACGGCGCGAGGCGCTGGGTGCTCCCGAGCGATCGACGAGCTGCACCTCGTGCGGTTCGCGTCCAAACAAGCGCGCGGCGTGTTCGAGCGGATTGCCAATGGTCGCGGTTGCGGCAATGAACTGGGGATTACTGCCGTGAAAGTTCGCGATGCGTTTCAGGCGGGCGATCACGTGCGCCATGTGCGAACCGAACACGCCGCGATAGGTGTGCAGTTCGTCCAGAACCACATAACGCAGGTTCTGAAACAGCGCTTGCCACTTGGCGTGGTTGGGCAAGATCCCCGCGTGCAACATGTCGGGGTTACTGAGCACGATGCGCGAGCGTTCACGCACCGCCCGCCGTGCGTCCCCACGCGTGTCGCCGTCGAAGACCATCGCGCCCAGCGTCAACCCAGCATCCGCAATCAACTCCTGCAGGTTGTGTTCTTGATCGCGACTGAGGGCTTTGGTCGGATAGAGGTACAGTGCGGTTGCGGTCGGATCGCTGGCGATCGCCTCGAGCACGGGCAAGTGAAAGCACAGCGATTTGCCGCTCGAAGTCGGAGTCGCGACCACGACGTCCTTGCCTTGGCGTGCCGCCTCGATTGCCGCCACTTGGTGGCTGTACAACCGGTCCACCCCGCGCTTGCGCAGGGCGCTGGCCAGCGCCGGATGCAGGTCTGTCGGGAAAGGCACGAACTGGGCGTCGCGAGCGGGAATCAAACGCTCGAGCGCGAGTTGTGGTCGTACTCGTCCTGCACGCAACCAATCATCGACCACGGCACGCACGCCCGACGCGGGGCGCTTCCATGGCGCGTCATCGTTCGAATTTGCCGCATTCGGAGTCGCCACGTAGCGACACTAAACGCATGTGCGGTGCTTGGCAATGCTGCTATGCTCCACAACCTGCCGGTGGTAGGCAGCTCGCCTCGAAGCCGAAAGATCCCGATGATGTCCGATAGTCAGCCAGACAGCTCCCCCGAGACCTCCAGTACCGACGCAGCCCCCGAGACCGAGGAATCAGGGGCGGCTGAGGTCGCACCGAAAGCGGCTGCTGGGGCGCCGTACCGACCGAGCTACGTGTTTCTGGCTCTAGTCTCCGTCGGTGTGCTCGCGCTCGACTTGATCACCAAGGGCTGGGCCGTCAAGACGCTGTCGGGGCGTTCGCCAACCGATCCGCTGGTCTTGATCCAGGACGTCCTGGCGTTCTCCCTCACCTACAACAAGGGTGGTGCGTTCGGCATGCTGGCGAGCGAGACCGGTTTCTGGCGACAGCCGTTCTTCGTCTTGGTGAGCGCCGGCGCCGTCTTGTTCATCGTCTCGCTCTACAAGAAACTGACGCCGGAGCAGCGCGCTTTACGCTTCGGGTTACCGCTGGTCCTGGGTGGAGCGCTCGGTAACTTGGCGGATCGAATCGTACGCAGCCGCGTGGTCGACTTCATCGACTATCAAGCGGGGTGGGTGCAGGTCATGAACGAACTGATCGCCAAGCTCAATCCGAGCTGGAACGTGACCAATCACTGGCCCACGTTCAACGTCGCGGACGTCGCGATTTGCACCGGCATCGGCTTGATGGCACTCGACATGTTCATGCAGAACAAAGCCGCGAACTCGAGCAACGCTTCAACTGACGACAGCAAGGTCCCCGCGGTCAAGTCAGCCAAGTCATAGTGAGGGCTCGCCATGCACGGACGGCTATTCACGCTTCTGGATACCCCGTTTCCCAGCTACTTCGTTCTGATCGTCGTTGGCTTCGTGTTCGCGGCGACGATGGGAGCGTTGTGGGCCAAGCGCGTGGGGCAGAACCCTGACGTGATCGTCGACTTGGGGCTCGTCGCTCTGCTCTCGGGATTCGGCGGGGCTCGGCTGCTGCACATCTTCGCCGACGGACATTTCATGGACTACGTGCACATGTGCACGGACCCCTCGCTCGTCGATTGGAACATCACCCAGGCGGAGTGCCTCGGACCCAATTACGAAGGGGCTTGGGACGCTGCCAAGGGCGTCTGTCACCCGGTCAACGTCGATTGCTTTGCGTGGGCCGAGTTCTGGTCTGGAGGGTTCACGTTCTTCGGGGGGTTCATCGCGGCTACGATCGCTTCGGCTTGGTTGTTCAATCGCGACAAGTTCCCGTTTTGGCGAGCCGTCGACATGGGCGGCATGATGGTGCCAATCGGTCTGGGTTTCGGTCGCCTCGGCTGCCTGATGGCGGGGTGCTGCTTTGGCAGCGTGAGCCGTACGCTGCCTTGGGCGTTGTCTTTTCCCAGTGCTAGTCCTGCGAGTGACTGGCAAGCGCGCGAAGGGCTGATCGAGCACCATTTGCTGCCCTCGCTGCCTGTTCACCCAACACAGATCTACGAATCGGGAGCTGCTTTCGTGATCGCGGCTGTCGGCATTTTGTATTTGCACGGCAGAAAGCGCTACGACGGGCAGGTGTTCGTCTTCTTTTTGTCCGCGTACGGGTGTGCTCGCTTCGCCGTCGAGTTTTTGCGCAGTGACGACCGCGGGGGCTTCTGGATCTTCAGTACCTCGCAGTGGATCGGGGTGTTCTGCGTGGCCGCCGCGCTGATCGTGCACCTCGTGCGCACCCGCCGTTTGAGCGCGCTGCCGCGGCTACCGTTGAACCTCGGCGCGACGGCGTTGTTTTGTTTGGCTCTGTGCGGCCTGACTCTCGGCTGCAGCCCCAAGAAAGCCGAGCGATTGCCGCCGCTGAAGGACACGTGCACGTCCCCGTTGTGCAAGAACGGAGGCGCTCAGGGCGCTTCGGGTGGAGGAGGGGCCCCGCAACCCGCCAGCCCCACACCCGGTTCCCCTGCCACGACCGGCGACGGAGGAACGCAAGCCGAAACCCTGCTTTCAGGCAGCGTGCGAGTGGCCACCAGTCCCGATTTCGGTTCCTTGACGGAGTTGCAAGACGCCCGCCTCGAGCTGACTGCGAGCAGTCCGGCAGGGGGTGAACAAAGCGCCGCCTATGGCCCAGGTGACACCTTCAAGTTAGGGGTCTCCGGTTTTCCCGCCCTGTTAATCGCCCGCCAAGTGTCTGGGGACGCAAAACTGATGACGACCTTGCAGTGGGTCGATGAGGAGCCGAGCTCGGATCTGGAGCTCATGATCGTCGAACTCAGCGTGTTGCAGGACGTCGCGGAGAACCTCGGCGGGACGCCCACCGCGCTCAACGACAAGGCGGGCCATTTGATGCTGAATTTCGTGGATCAAGCCGGCATCCCCGTTTCGGACGTCGAAGTTACGGGCTTGAGCACGAACGGCGCGACCGTCGCGTACGACATTGGCGCCACCTATTCGGACGCCATCGCCGCGACGGCGGAGCGCGGCAGTGTGCTGATCTTGAATGCTCCAGCCGGCGCCTTGCCGGGAACGGCTGTGTCGGTCGAGTTCAAGCACGTCGGAACGACCGGCACGCTCGACACTTTGGTCGCCAAGCAGGCGCTGACGATCCAAACCGTGGTCCTGTAGCACCACGAATTTGCCCGGCGTTCCCGATGGCCCTAGGCTCGCCGGGTGCGACGCTCATTTCGTCTCGTTCCCGTCATTGCTTGTTGGGCTCTGGTCGCTTGCTCGTCGGCAGTCGAAGAACCCGAGACGCCTGCCCAAGCCAAGCCTAAAGCCGAGGTAGTCCCGCCTGGCGCATTGGCGCGTCACGACGTCGTCAAGGTCGTCGACGGAGGGCTGGGCGCGTTCTTGCAGAAAGTCGCCGTCGAGCCGAGCTTGAACGAAGGACGCTTTCAAGGCTTCCGAATCGTCTCGCTCCAGCCGGAGAATTTCTGGCACGACGTCGATCTGCAGCCTGGGGACGTCGTGGTGGGCGTCAATGGCAAGTCGATCGAAGATCCGAACGACGCCTTCCTGGTGTTCGAAGGGTTGCGGTCGGCGCCCGAGATCCGTGTTCACTTGCTGCGCGAGGGAGTGGCCCGCGAGCTGCATTTTGCGATCTTTGGCGCTCCAGAGCCGGCAAAGGCCCCGACTGATCCCGCTCCGGCGAAAGCGACGCCGACCAGCTCTGCTGCCGGCTGAAGTCGATGATTCGCCTCGGTGAGTCGGGCTCGAGAGCCAGCCTCACCAGACGGGGAACAACCAGCTCTTGCGGTGCTCGACGCGGCCTCGGACCACGTCGGCGAAATGGGCTTTGAGCTTCTGCGTCACAGGTCCCACGCCGCCTGCACCCACGGTACGGCGATCCACCGAGTTTACGGGGGTGACCTCGGCGCCCGTGCCGCACAAGAACATCTCTTCGGCAACGTAGAGCTCCGTGCGCGCGATGGGGCGCTCTTGGAACTTCAGCCCGAGGTCCTCCGTCGCGAGACTGATCAAGGTCCTACGCGTGATGCCGTCGAGGTTGTCTTCCGTCGAGGGCGGGGAGATCAAGACCCCTTCGCGCAGAATGAACACATGCTCGGCGCTGCCTTCGGAGACGTAACCTCGCTCCGTCAACAGGATCGCTTCCTCGAAGCCGTTGTCGAAGGCTTCACGCCGCGCCAGTGCGCTGTTCAAGTACACACCGGTGGGCTTGGCGCGCGCCGGGATGGCGTTGTCGGTGGCTCTGCGCCACGACGAAACACAGACGTCGATCGCGTCCTTGTCGATGTAACGCTTGAGCGGCAAGGAATAGATGATGAAGCTGCTGTCTTCCTCGCGCAAGACCGGCGATAGCTGCGTCGAGTTACTGATGACCAAAGGTCGCAGATAGACGTCGTGGTGGATCTGATTCTTGCGCACGAGTTCGAGCACCAGATCGCGAGCGGCCTCTTCGGGCACGTTGAGCTTCAAGAAGATCATGCGCGCCGATAGCGCCAGGCGCTTGATGTGATCTGCCAAACGGAAGACGTAAACCTGCTGCCCGTCATCTCCCAGATAACCCCGGATCCCGCCGAAACAGCCGAGACCGTAGTTCAAGGCACGGGACCTCACGTTCACAGTTGCGGCTTCGTCTTCCACGAAGCGTCCGTCGATGTAGCAGACCATCAGGCGGTCAGAATGCCAGGTTTCTGCGAGACGGACAGCGATCTCGCCTCGAACGATCTGCCCAGGCCAGGCACCCCGGGCGATCGGCCGATGGAGCCTAGGCAGCGTTGGGCAGTCCCCGATCGCGAGGTTCAATACACGGATTCGATCTCGAACTGTGCGACGCGAGCAGTCATGGCAGCAAACTCGGCGCGTCCGAACTGTCCAGCGCTGGCCATCCAGTCCAAGTGCGTCGACGGCCGAAACCGATCGCGAAAGTGTCCGATGATGTCCAAGTGGTCTGCCGAGCCGCACCACACGATTTGGTCGTGCACCATGCTCAACGTCGGAACGACCCCGTCGTTCGTCGCTTCGTCGAGCTGTTCGACACCCAAGCTGCGCGCCATCTCGGCCAGCGTGTTCGGGGTCAGGCGAGCGTAAGGGTAACGCTCGTGATTGGCAGCCGTCGCGCGAAACAAGATCCGATAAAGGGTGGCGCTCAGCGCGTCGTAGGGCGACAGCACACGAAATCCGAGCTTGCGCAAGTTGGCTGGCGCCGAACCGCTGACCACGCAACCGTAGCGCACGTGGGGATTGTCGATGATGGTCGCGTTCAGCAAATCCATCGACTCGGGCGTCATTTGGATCAGCCCTCCCTGATCGGCGCGCAGCTGATTGAGATACGCCACCAGCGCGTTGCGACTATCGCGGTCGACGTAGCGCAGCAATGCATCCGTCACCCGACGAAACAAGCGCGTATCGTCTCCGAACCACTGATCGACGTTGCCCAGGCCCGTCAATACTCGCGACAGCAAAACCAACGAGGGTTCGCCCAACGACAGGGCCAAGACGGTCAGCAGACTGATCGCATACAACGCGCGATTGCCCGACACCGTCATGAAGTAAGTGGCGAGCGGCGTGCCGTAGTTGGGGGTGTTTATCAAAACCACTGAGCGCACGCGCTTGCGCCACTCGAGTTCGCGCGGGGTGAGGCCCAGATCCGCGCTAGGTGACAGCACCAAGCGGATGTCGAGTCCGCCCGTCGAATGACCCAGCAAGTGAACAGGGCTATCATCGGCGGGTACACTGCGCGCCAGATTGTGCGCGAGGATCCGCGCGCGTTCGCGAATGCTCGCGGTCGGGGGCGTGGCGATCACTTGGCATTCGAGCTGCAGACCGCGCGCCCGGTAATGACGCCCGAGTTCGTTCTCTAGGTGCCCGAAGTACTTGTAGCCGGTGAGCTCTGCGAAGCCGAACAGGCCAGGTGCCAGGTAAAGCCTATGGGTGCGGCCCACGTCCACCCTTGGCGGCTAGAGCACGGCGCATGCTCGAGGTTGACTCAACGACCGAAGTCGACAGCGCGGCTGGCTTCGAAGTCAAAGCTTACTCGGATCAAACTAGGAGGTAACTCAGGGACACTACGGAGCGTCTCCTGTGCGCGATAACGGTGCAAGGTCAGATGTCCAGAACCCGAGAGCCCACTGAGCCACTCGACGGGAATGCTACCCACGCCGGTCTCGTCACTGAACGCGCAACGCACGACGCGCGTGCTGTCGGCGTCACTCCCGGGCTCGGTGCCTCTTGCATCGGCCACGGCATTCAGCTCGACCACGATGATGTCACCCGTGGCACCCACGGCCCAGGTCGTGTCGAGGGGGACGTCGGTTGGGATTTGTGCGACTTGCGCCAGAGGTTCACCGTTCACGGTGATCTGTGCGGGCTGTTGAGGGGCCTGAGCGTTGAGACGGAAGCCAGCGAGCTCGGCGCCGCCCGCAACCGCGATCTCGTAATCCGTCCCGCTGGGCAGACCCTGCGGCAAGCGATCGCGCGAGGTGTAAACGACCCCAGAGACGAAGCCAGAAACGCTCGGAAAAGCGTGGGGGGCGAGCGACACGCTCTTGTTGGCGCGCAGCTCACCCGCGGCGTTATCGACCAAGTCTGCACCCGCGGCGTCGAGCGGCGTGATCGTCACTTCTCCGACGTCCAACAAGCGAATCTCACCGAGTGCGGTGAACGATCCGGTACGGCCCTCAGCGAGCGCGCCTTGTGCCGGAACCCCGCATTGTCCGACGCGTGGCGGCTCCACTGCCAAACCTGCGGCAGCCAGCGTGTCTTTGGAGCCCTCGTCGAGGTGAGCAAACTGGGCAATCGCCGCGGACTGGGCAATCGCTGCCGGCTGGGTGATCGCCCCCGATTGGGCAACTCCAGCGGCCTGAGCGAGCGCATCGAGTGTCGGCTCGGCGCTGCTCACGACTTCGGTGCGAGACACCGAGATGCGCGCGTCTACGAGTACCGACGACCCAAGCTCGGCAGCTTTGGGCTCGGCACTCTGGCCTACGGCCGCGGACTGGGTTGCGCCCTGGCTCGCGGAACGTTGACCGTCATCTGGGGCCCCGGGAGCCGCGCCCGAACAGGCGGCTAGCCCCAACGAAAAGCTCGCGACGGCAAGCGTCGAACGGGCGGAATACGGAACACTGAGCACGGCGTTCAGGATACGCCCCTGGAGGCCTCTGAGCAAGCTTCCCGCGCGCCACTCGAACGCCACGCAACGTTAAACGTAACGCGCCAATTCGATAGCTTTGCTGGGCGCTTAGAACTGCACCACCAGCGCGCCCGCGGGGGCCAACGAGAAGCCGGAAAAATGATCGCGCGCCGCCCGTTCATCCGCGTCCGCGGGAAGGCTGGCTCGCGCCGTCACACCGTGAAAGGCGCCTGCCAGCTCGGCTCGCACCCAAACTGGGCTCACTCCAACCGCCAAGCCTACGAAGGCGCCGGCCTGCCAGTGCTGTGCGCTAGCATCTAAGCCGACCGATTCGCCGCGCAGGGTGTACGGAAAATCACCAAACAGTGCTTCGAAGCCGCCGCGGGCCCCCACCCATGCCTGGACCAAATCGGACTCGGACGAGTAGCCCAAGGTCAGCGGCACATCGAGGCCGACGCCGCTCGCCGGCCACCACACTTGGCCGCTCGAGAAACCTTCGTTCTCGTGCGCCTCGGCGGGTGAATGGGTAAGCACGCTGCTGAGCCCCCCACCGAGGCTGAGCGCATAGCGGTCCCACAGCCACGCATGCCGCGCTCCGACTCGCAGGTTGCGTCCGGTGTAGATCAGCGAGCCCTCGTTACCCCCGCCGAGTCCGACGCGCCCACCGAGCCAAGGGGCGACGCCCGGCGCGAGCACCGAGGCCCGGTAGGCGCCACGCAGCCAATCTTTAGTGACCGGGCCGGAAGGGTTCTCGATGTTCTCGGCCTTGGCGATCTCGCGGTCGGTAGGACCGAGCGCGATCTGCGTCGAGACGCCGGCTCCGTATTCGACGAAGCCTTTGGGCAGCGGGTGAGCAGGCTCGAGCAGCGAGGCTGCCCCGCCACACCCGGTCAGGAGCGACGCGACGACGAACGGCACTGCTCCTCGTTTGGCGAGTTCTGGGTTCGCGAGGAACCGCAACGAGAGATCGTGCATCGTCGCTGCGGGTAGCGATTCGGCGAACCTGGGTCAATTCGCTGTTGCAAATCTGGGGTCGGCTGACCGGCGCCCGATGCGGGGAGCGCACCGACATCGAGTATTCGGATTGTGCGACCGGGGGCGCGGCACTAGCGTCCCGCCCCCTAGCGAACATGCGTTTCCTGTTCTTGCTCCTGCTTTTGCTCGGAGCGTGCACGCCAAAGATCGGCGACAAGTGTCGCAACGCCGCCGAGTGCGTCAGCACGGAGACGGACCGCCTGTGTTTGACGGAGGCCATCGAAGGCTTCCCGGGCGGCTATTGCACGGTCTTCAACTGTCAACCGGGGTCGTGTCCATCGGAGGCCACCTGCATTGGTTACCGCGCGTCGCTCGCAAACGCGGGCGCCTGCGCCGACCCGGCTGAACCGGCGCGGCTCGAGCGCAACTACTGCATGCGCACGTGTGGCTCGGACTCCGACTGCCGGGGTGGCTACGTCTGTCTCGATCTGTCGGTCGAAAATCCGTGGGGAGCGATCGTGATGGAAAAGGGAGATCGAGCGCACGAGAAGGTCTGCGCGCTCGCGTACTCCGAGCCGCCGGCTTCACCCGAACGCGCTTCGGACGTGTGCACCTGGCGCGCGCCGAGTGACGCTTCGGGCCGCTCGGAACAGCTGGACGCGGGCATGACGGCTCGGGATGCCGCCGTGGGCGACGCCGCCGTCGTCGATGCGGCAGCTCGTGACGCGGCAGCTCGGGATGCGGCAGCTCGGGATGCGGCAGCTCGGGATGCGGGTAACGATGCCGCGCCCCGCGACGCAGCGCACTGATTGGAGCCCGGGTGTTTGGGTTTCGCGCTTTGCCCCGCACGCTGGCCGCTGCGGCCCGCGACATTCACGATCCGAAGTTGCAGGTGCAGCGATCCGTGATCCCCGATCTGGCGCGCCTGGCGCACACGCAAGAACGCGAGCGAGCGATCGCGTTGTTGCTCGAGGTGCTTGCAAGCAAAGCCAACGACGAAGTGCGCGCCGATACAGCGGTGGCGCTTGCGGACGTGGGGGCAACGCAGGCCTGTTCGCTCTTGATGGACGCCGCGCGTGAACGTCACCCACGTTTGCGCCAGATGGCCATATTGGCGCTGGGTGAACTCGCCGAAGCCCGTGACCCCGCGGCTCAGCGCGTGATTTACGAAGCCCTCGCTTCGGATTTGCCCGCGTTGCGCTTTCAGGCACTGTTGGCCGCCGCGCGGCTCGAGATCGACGACTTGGCCCCGCAGCTCGAGCGCGCCCTGGGCGATCGCGATCCGGCCTTGCGCTACCTCGCCTTGAGACTGGTCGAGGAGCGCTGGGACAGCCTGCAGGAGCGATCCAGCCTGATCGCGCAAGCCCGGACCGCGCTCGGCGACGCCGAGCTGAACGTCAGAGTTGCGGCGGCGCTGCTCCCCTTCACACCGCTACCCGACGCGGTGGAGCGCATCTTGATCGACGCCGTCAACTCTCGCTTGGTCCTCGATGCCCCCGAGGACCAACAGGCGCTGCTGGAGCGCGTCGCCGATTTGAAGTTGCTGCAAGCGTTACCGGGTCTGCGCTCGCTTGCCTGGGGCTTGTTTGGATTGTCGGGCAGTCCGTTCGCTTGGCAGGCCCGAGTTGCCTTGCTGCAGCTGGGCGACGCGCGAGCGCTGGGGTTCTTCCGTCGCGAGCTGAGCAGTCGTCAGCGCGACCGCTGCACGCATGCCGTCGTGGCGGTGGGTCGAGCCGGCGCACTGGCGCTGCGCCCGGCGCTCAAGGAAGTCCAACGCAGCGGGCGTGTAGAGCAAGAAGTAGTGCGTGAAGCGCTCGCAGCCCTCGGGCCCGACGGCTGAGCATCTCCCTGCGCTCGAAGTCGTTGTTCTGGCAAGCGAATGGCAGTAAACGGGCGGGCGATGTCAGACACCTTCGACGCGATTGTGTTGGGCGGCGGCCCCGGCGGCTATGTTTGCGCGATTCGGCTCGGGCAGCTCGGGCTGAAGACGGCTTGTGTGGAGGAAGAAGAGTACGGCGGCGTTTGCCTCAATTGGGGCTGTATTCCGTCAAAGGCGTTGATCAGCAACGCGCACCTCTATCACAAGACTCAAGGCGCCGACGAGGTGGGTTTGAGTTTCGGCGCCGTCAAACTCGACGCTGGCAAGATGCAAGAGTGGAAGAACGGGATCGTCAAGAAGCTCACGGGCGGCGTGCGCGGTTTGTTGAAGGCTAACGGCGTGACGATCGTCGAAGGGCGCGGCTCGTTCGGGGATGCGCGCACTTTGGAGGTCAAGCGCGCCGACGGCAGCACGACGAAGCTGACCGCGACCAAGGGCATCGTCGTCGCGACGGGCTCGGCAACGATTCAAGTTCCGGGGTTCGAATTCGACGGCAAGTCGGTGATCGGCGCGCGCGAGGCGGTCAGCCTGAACGAGATCCCCAAGCGCCTGCTGGTGATCGGGGGCGGCGTGATCGGCCTCGAGCTCGGCATGGTGTACCAGGCGTTCGGCGCCGAGCTCACGGTCGTCGAGTTGACCGCGGGCTTGCTGCCCGGGCTCGACGCAGACGCAGTCAAGCTCGTCGAAAAGACGATCAAGAAGCGCGGCGGTCAAGTCTTGACCAACAGCAAGGCGGACAGCTTGGTCAAAAACCCAGACGGTAGCGTGACCGTCAAAGTGACGACCGCTTCGGGGGCTCAAGACATCACGGCAGACAAAGTGCTCGTGTCGGTGGGCATGCGTCCGCGCTCGAAGGGCATTGGCCTCGAAGCTCTGGGCGTCGAGATCGACGCCCGCGGCTTCATCAAGACCGACTCGGAGTGCCGAACCAACGTGCCCGGCGTTTATGCGATCGGTGACGTCAGCGGTGCACCGATGCTTGCTCACAAGGCGAGTAAAGAAGGCGAAGTGGCGGCGGAAGTGATCGCAGGGCACGCTGCCGGCAAGGATTGGCTCACGATTCCCGGTATCGTCTTCACCGATCCCGAGATCGCGCAGGCGGGCCTGACCGAGGCGCAAGCGAAGGAACAAGGACGCAAGTTCAAAGTCGGACGTTTTCCGTTCGCGGCACTCGGACGCGCGATGAGCTTGCGTGAAACCGAGGGCTTCGTGAAAGTCGTGCGCGACGCCGACAGCGACTTGATTTTGGGCATCACGGTTTGCGGACCGTCGGCCTCCGACTTGATCAGCGAGGCCGTGCTTGCGATCGAGATGGGCGCCACCGCCGAAGATCTGGCGCTATCCGTGCATCCGCATCCAACCCTCGGAGAGGCGTTGATGGAGGCTGGGGCGGCCGCTCTGGGTCATGCGATCCACATCGCCAATCGCTAGCCGGCTGCTCACGGGTTCTGCATGGCGCAACGCGCCGTCAGGCGCGAAAAAACCAACCAGAACGCTCTGAGGCGAGCCGACGCGATTCTCCTGGGCAACCCCAAACGGGGCGTGGCAGGCTCCGTGCGCCATGGGAATCCTGGATCGCGTGAGCCGAGTGATCGCCTCGAACTTCAACGCGCTCTTGGATCAAGCCGAGGACCCGAAGAAGACCGTCGAGCAAACGCTGCGCGATCTACAAGAGCAGCTGCGCCTGGCGAAGGCAGAGCTCGTCCGATCCGTAGCGGCTGAACGGCAACTGCAACGCAAAGGGGAAGAGCTGGTCGAGCAGCAAGCGACCTGGGAACGCCGTGCAATGCTCGCCGTGGAACGCGGCGATGACGAGCTGGCCCGCGCTGCGTTGGCTCAGAAGCGCAAGCTGAGCGTCGAACAGCAACAGGTCGAGGCTTTGAGAGTCGCTCAGCGCGGCAACGCGCTCGACATGAAGAGCACCTGGGACTCGATGCAGCAGAAGTACAAGAACTGGAGTCTGCGTCAGCACACGCTGGGAGTGCAGGCGCAAATGGCCAAAGCGGGGGGCGGGGTCGAGGCGCTCGGTGCCACCGGCGGCGAGAATAGCTTCACCGAGTTTCGCGCCATCGAGGAACGCATCGACGGCGTCGACGACGTGATCGAAGCGCAACGCGAGGTCGACAAGGTGCTTTCGACCGGGTCGAGCCCCATGGGGCTCACGGAGCACGAAGTCGAGGCAAAGTTCCGTGAGCTCGAAGGGCAAGCGCGAAATCCGTCGGCCTCGGGCACCGAGTTGGATTCGGATTTGGCAGAGCTGAAGCAGAAGCTGAGAGTACGAGTGTGATGTCACGACATTTGGTTCTGTGTTTTCGGTGGTGCGATCGAGAGACCGAACCCACCGCGTATTTGGCCGTAGCCGCCGAGATCGCTCTGGAGCTGGAGCAGATTGGGGGAGCTCCGATCGGTTGGAGCGGCGAGCATCAAAGCTTCGCGTTTCGCTTGAGCGAACTGAGGGCGCTGCTCACCGGGACACTGCGGCTGATGAGTCGGTATAGTGAACTTGGCGCCGCTATCGTGGCGCGGCCCTTGTTCGAACAGGGTGAACGCTGTTGGGGGCCCGCACTGTTGCTCGCCGAAGGGCTGGCGAAGAGCGCGCGCCGCGGTGAGATCCTGCTCGATCCGGAACTAGACGCGGTGAAGCATCAACAACTTGCGACCGTCGGCTTGGTTCAAGTCGAGCTCGGGCGTGAGTACATCGAGGCGGCACTGATGATCGCCGGCGCAACCTCAGTGGGAGGCTTTCGAAGCACTTTGCCACCCGAGATGGCGGTCGAGGCGCAACCGCGCTCCAAGCCCGAGCCCGCGCAGCGTCCCGCGTTGGTGATCGTGGCCGACGAGATCGCGACCCAGGCGGCCGAAGCGCTGCGAGCCGAGGCGCCGCTTGCCGTGCTTGGCGCCCAGGAGCTCGAGGGCGAAACTTCCGATGCCGCGGCGAGTGAACTCGTTTCCGCTGCAGAGCAAACGCACAAGCCGGACTACGTCGTGGTCGCCGATCCGATGGCTTCCAAGAGCGATGCCAACCATTACGAGGAACGCCCGACGTTGGCCGATTGCCCGCGCCCGTCGGTCCGCCCGAGCGATCCCGGGTCCGAAGACGCCGCCGAAACCGTGCGCTACACGGACGCGAGCCAGTTGATCTCGACGAGCGTTGCCGCCGAACCGCCTGTCGCCTCGAGCGTGACCGCCGCGGGCGATGCTCCGGAGTCGCTGCCTGACCTCGACGTGCAATCGATCCCCTCCGCGCCCGTGCCTAGCGCACCGCCGATGCGGCCTCCTCCCAAGCCCGGATCATCACGCCCAAGCGCGCCGGAGATCCCGACGGTGTTGCCCGACATCCCGCAACACGTTAGCCGGCAGGTGAACAGCGAGACGATTCCCACCGAAATTGCGACGCAACCGGTGTCGGTTCCACCGATGCCGATGCGGACCTCGGTTCCTCCGCCAAAGCCACGCTCCAAAGGACCAGCCGCACGCAGGCTGTCAGAGCCTCCCGCGAAGCCCAGTAGTCGCCCGGCGGACGGCGCGGACGGGGGGCGGCCGAGCACGCCCGAGTTCGCGCTGAACAGCGAGGAGAAGATCTCGCCTTCGACATTGCTGCGACTGCGCGAAGCGGCGCGGCTGTCCGAGCGCGTTCAGGGCGCGGATCAAAGCCGGACGCGTTTGTCGTTGGCAATGGCGCTGGCGAGCGTGGGGCGTACCAAGGACTCGTACCTCGAGTCACTGACGGCATTGGCGCGTGCGCGCGCCCTGCAAGATCGCGATAGTGAGCTCGCGAGTGCTCGCTTTCTGGCCGAGTTGACCCGCGCTTCTGGCTTCTCGGAAGCGGCCCAGCAATGGGAGCGATTGCTTTGAGTTAGCGACGGGTCGACTGCGCTCGCGGGCAGCTCGAGTCTCAGCGGTGCGCCCTTTTCGGATCAGCGAACGGACTCATCCAGAGCCGAGTGTTCCCAGACAGAGCGCAGGATCTCTGCCACGGCCTCGTACAACTCCTCGGGAATCTGTTCACCTAGTGCCAGCTCTTTGAGGGCGTGAGCGACCGGTATGTCGCGCACGATTGGCACGCCATAGGCGCGCGCTGCGTCGATCAGTCTGAGCGCGAACGAGCCTTCACCTTGAGCCAATACCAGCGGCGCGTCGTCGCCCTCGCGGTCGTAGCGCAAGGCGGTGGCCAAGTGCGTCGGGTTGACGATCAGTACGTTGGCGTCACGCACTGCCAACAGCGAAGCGCTGTTGAGCATCTCTTGATGCGCGCGCCGCCGTTCTTGTTTGATGTGCGGATCGCCTTCGGACTCCTTGTGTTCACGCTTGATCTCGTCTTTGCTCATCCGATTGCGTCGCAGCCAAGCGCGCCGCACCACCAGCAACTCCAAAGCGGCCAGGCTGGTACTCACGGCCACGGCGCTCCAGAGCAGATGTGAACCTATTAGGGCTACCAAAGCGCTTGCTTGGTTGGGGGATCCAACCGAGCGCGCCAGATCCGCGGCGTGTCTTGCTAGCAGCCGCACGACCAACCAGGTGACGATCAGGGCGCTGAGCAATGCGCGTAAGACGGAGAACAGACGTTCGAGCGAAAATAAACGTCCGAGCCCCGCTCTTGGGTTCAAGTTGTCGAGTTTTGGCGTCAGTCGCGCCAATGAGACTTGGGCTCCGGTCTGGATTGCGCCGGCCCCCAGTGCTGCAAAAGCCGCCGCCCCGAGCAACGGCAAGGTCAGCGTCAGCACGCGCGTTGCCCAATACCGAGGATCGCCCGCTGAACCTTGGATCGCGCTCGCGATCTCGTTCGAGAAGTCGTGACAGACTAGCAGCAAGGCGGTGGGCAAGAGCACCACTGCTGCAGTCAACGCCGCAGTCTGCGTCGCCGCACTCGAGACCGCGACGTCGCCCTGTTCACGCGCTTTGCGCAGACGCCTGGCTGTGGGTTCTTCGGTCTTCTCGGAGCTCATGAGCGGTTCTCGACAGCTGACCCGATCGAGTTGAGCGAAGTCTCGAGCGCGCTGGCTATCCGCCTATGAACGACTGGCGGCTGCGAAGCGCTCAGAACCCCGGAAACGAGAACTGCACGCCCCCCGTGCTGCGCCACGTGTTGGCGGCCTGTTGAATGATCGGAACGCGCAGTTGTGGCGGTGGATGGGAACTCTCGAACGCGGTCAACAGGGTAGCCGGCGACAGCTGTTCCAACCCCGAGAAGAAACGCATCGTCAACAGCCCACCGGCTTCGGTCCAACCGTACTGTCCTCGTGCGCTGCGCAAGCGCGCTGCATCCAGCACATTGTAGACGCCCGCGATGTCCGCGGCGATCTCGTTGGGTTGATTGAACAGCGGCACACTGCCCGACAACACCCGTGCGACCTCGCCGGCGCCCAGCGGATCTGCGACGGCCGTGCAGGGCAGGTGTCCCAAGTGGTGATGACCCAATTCGTGTCCCATCACGAACGCGACTTGTTCCTCGAAGACTTGATGCTCACGCGCGATCACGCGTGCGTCGTTGGCCTGGGGGAACAGTCCACTTGGTGGCGCCGGGATCGGTTGGTTGGGACGCAACTGCGAGGCCAACGTCTGAATGTAAGCATCGACGCTTCGCGTGCCGAAAATTTCGTCGTGGGCCTCGGCCTGCGACAGAGTGGCCTGGATCTGCAACAGTCCATCGGTGATCGCCATGGCCGCTTTGCCCTGATCACTACATGCGGCAAATGCGTTCACTTCACCCGGCGTGTCGTCGACGACCAAAGGGATGCCTGCGACACGCTGTTGCTTGTTGGGCGGCAGGGCAGCGACCAATTCGTTGAGGATCCCCTGTGTCGCTTGCCGCAAGTAGGCCAACTGCACGCTCGCGATCGGATCGGTCGCCGCGTTGCCGGGGGGTAGCGCCTGGCCAGGCTGGCCGTACACGGGCTGTCCGCTGCCGGGTTGTCCGTAGCCGGGCTGCGCAGGATTTTGCGGATAGCCGGGTTGGCCCGGCTGACTGGGGTAGGGCTGCCCAGGATACGGCTGGGGGGACTGGGCGGGTGGTTTGGCTTCCGAGCCACAGGCCAAACCAAGGAGCAACGAGCAGGCGCAAGCGACCGTTCGAGCGTGAAACATGGCAGCAGCATAGCCACGGCTTGGCGCGCCTGTCCGGTCAAATCGCAGATCACACTGGGCGTGCCGCGTCAGGCACTGCATAACAGTCGTGAGTGGTCGACCTGAGGCTCCATGGCGCGATCGATGAAATCCCCAAGCACGAGTGGGATTCGCTGCTCGGTGACGGGCCACCGTTCCTGTGTTGGGACTTCCTGCAAGCGCTCGAACAGACGGGTTGCGTCGACCCCGAGAAGGGCTGGGCCCCGGCGCATCTCAGCTTGAGCGAGGGCTCTCAACTGATAGCGGTTGCACCCGCGTACATCAAAGGCAACAGCGAGGGTGAGTTCGTCTTCGATCACAGTTGGGCTGAGTTTGCCTATGCGCGGCTGCGTCACCGCTACTACCCCAAGTTGATCGTTGCAGCGCCGTTCACACCGGCAACCGGACCACGCTTGTTGATGCGCCCGGACGTCGATTCGGAACAAGCCTTACGAGCGCTGGCGGGAGGGCTCGGACGGATCATCGAAGAGAACGACCTGTCTTCCGCGCACGTGCTGTTCGCCGAGGTCCGGCAAGCCGAGGCGCTCGAACGGGCTGGGTTACTGTTGCGTCAAGGCGTTCAATATCACTGGCACAACCCTGGCTACGCGAACTTCGAAGATTTTCTCAGCCGCTATTCGTCAAAGCGCCGCAATCAGATCCGTCGCGAACGGCGTGAACTCGAGGTTCAGGGCGTCGAGTTGGACGTCAAGCTCGGTTCGGACTTGAGCAACGCCGAGATCGATCACGTGTTCGAGTTCTACGCGGCGACCGTGGACAAGTACTTCTGGGGGCGCCGCTACCTCAACCGGAACTTCTTTCAAGAGATCTGTTCACGCATCGGCTCGCAGATCCTCGTCGTGCTGGCGCGTGACAAATCGAACCCCGTTCCTTTGGCGGGTGCTTTCAACCTGCTCGGGCCCCACAAGCTGTACGGTCGCTACTGGGGAGCGCGCGAGGAGCGCAAGTTTCTGCACTTCAACGTGTGTTACTACCGTGGCATCGAAGAGTGCATCGCCCGCGGTCTGAAGGGTTTCGAGCCGGGCGCAGGTGGTGAACACAAGTTGGCGCGCGGCTTCGAGCCCGTGATCACTTACAGCGCTCACAAGTTGAAACACCCGACGCTACATGCTGCGATTCGCGAGTTCTTGACCCGTGAGCGCAAGGCCGTGCGCGAAGAAATCTCGGGGGCCACACCGTTGCTGAAGCCTCTGGGCGACGTTTCGAACGACGACTCGTAGGCGCGTTCAATCGTATCCCCAATGCCAACTCAAACCGAGTTGTGCGGCCCAGTCGGCGGCTTTGGGGGCATCCGGTATGCGGACCACTGCGCGCGTGTCGAACCACAAGCCGTGGGCCCGCGCCGAAAGTGGGAAGGCGCAGCCTAGGCTGCTCTCGAAACCCAACGCGTGGGGAACGGTTTCGGGTGAACGCTGCCAATAAGCCCCGAGTCCGAGCGAAATCGAATCGAGCCAGAGATCGAACCAATCTGGGCCGCGCTCCATGTCTTGCGACCAACGAGGCACGAACAAAGGTCGCAGATCGATGCCAGCTGCGAAGAGCCAGGCCGAACCATCGAAGCTGGGCGGTGCCGCGAAACTCATATACCCCCCAGTCATCCAAGCGTGATGCGCACTGAATCGAAGATTAGGACGTGGCCCCCCTGGGCCGAGCTCCGCATCGGCTGCCAGCGCCAGGGTCCAGCTGTCTGCCATGCGCCCGTAGTCGCCATCGCTCCGGGTGTCTTGCGGACTAACGTGCGAGGCCAGACTCTGAGCTTCGGCGTGGGCAATGGTCGAGTGCGTCGCGATCACGAGTGCGAGCAACCCCCAGGCCGGCACCCGCAGCTGGCGGCCCGAACGTTTCTCGTCACGACTGGCTGTGCCAGATCGTGAATCGGGCGCGCTCACGTCGCACCCCCTCGCGGGTCTGGCCCAAGCTCGGCGCGCACCTCCTCTGGGCAGATCAGACGCACTCGTTCGAGTCGTTCACCTCTCAGGCGCCCAAGGACGAACGATACATCGCGCAGCGGCTTCTTCTTGCCATCGGGGAAGAGCACGCTGAGCCCCCCCTTGCTATCGTCGAATGGATACAACACCGCGCGATCCAGGCCTACGTAGATTTCGGGATCGAAACCGCGTCGGCGCGCGATGGTGCGAGCACGCTCCAGCAACAGCTCGTAAGCATCGTCGTTGGCTTCATCGCCGAACAACTCGTAGGTCTTGAACAACTTGCGCTCGTAGAGCCGCCGCGACAAATCGCTCAGGATTGGGTCCTTCGAATCGCGCCAGGAACGGATTGCGCCCCACAGCACGTTGTCGTCCATCTCCAAATACGCCGACAGCGGGGCGTCGGAGGTTTGCGCCAACGATTCCAGCGCGAAGGGCAGTCCCGTAAATCGCGTTCCGTCCTCGAGCATGCGGCGAACGCGGTCGAGGATGCGCCCCAGCAACCACTCGCTGGCTCGGCTGGCTTTGTGAAAGTAGACCTGTTGAAACATGAACAGGCGAGCCAGCATGAACGTCTCGATGGCTGGGATGCCGCGTCCACCATCGACGGCCAAGGGCGGCGCGGTCTCCGGATCCTCGGGCTCTCCGACGCGCAAGCTGCGCAGCAGCCAATCGAGATCGAAGCGGCCATAGCTGACGCCGGTAAACAACGCGTCACGCAGCAGATAGTCGCAGCGGTCGACGTCGAACATGCCGCTCACGGTGTTGGCGAGATAGGTTAGCGGATGGTTGCCGAGCACGAGTTCGGCAACGCGCGCAGGCATGCCGGGGTCGGCAGCCTCGAGCACGCGGTGCACCTCGGTGCTCGGATCGAGAATGACTCGCAAGGTCCAGGTTTCGTGCCGCGGGCCAAGCGGCAAAGCCTCTTCGAACAAGTGGGAGAAAGGGCCATGCCCCACGTCGTGCAAGAGGGCCGCCGCCAACGCGTCGCGTGCGCGTTCTGTCGTCAAGCGTTGCCAAAAGGGCAAGTCACCGTGGATCGCTTGCAGGCGCCGAATGAACAGCGTCATCACGTGCGCCGCACCGAGCGCGTGCGAGAAGCGCGTGTGATCCGCCCCAGGGTAAGCAAACGAGGTGAGCCCGAGCTGGCGAATGCGACGTAAGCGTTGAACCTCGCTGGTCTCGAGCAGCTCCGCGACGATTCGAAATGCCTCCGTTTCGAACGAGATGAGCCCGTGCACCGGGTCGCGAAGAATCACGGCTCGACTGTGCCACAACTTGGTCCGAAAAAAGCATCCGCTCTGGCCCCCATTGCGGGGCTCGAGACCCCAATGGCAAACCCACCGAGGCAAACCCACCGAGGCAAACCCACCGAGGCAAACCGAGACAAACGGAGCGCCCAGCCGCCCCGAAGAGCCGAGTGAAGCGTGCGCTGCAGAGCGGAGCGGGTTTTGGAAGGAGCCCGCTAGACGCGTTCTTGCCTGCCTTGTAATGGTGAAGGATCTTGCGCACCTCTTTACCCCATCCCAGCGCGCCTCGTGCGGTGCCCGAGCAGCAAACCCGCCGCCCTGTGCACGTCGGACTTGGTGAGCTGCTGAGGGGATTACCGCAAGCCGAGTTGCTCGCGCTGGCCGAGCGGACTCACGTCGCCCTCGATTCGACGAAGCGCATCGGGTTTGCAGAGCAGCTCGCGCGCGCCCTCGTCATGCGCCCCGAGATTCGGCGCGTGGGTTCCTTCGACGCATCCGAGCAAGCGATCTTGTGGTCGCTCGCCAGTGGGGCCCAGTTACCCGCGGCGCTCGAGCACAAAGCCCAACGCTTGGTGGACCAAGGCTGGGTATTCCCCGTGGACGTTGGGCAAGTACGCACGCTGACTTTGCCCATCGCCTATCTCTTGCAACTGCCGAGCTGGCAAAGCGAGGACCGCCAAGCGCTGCGCGTGTTGCTCGCGGGCTTACCGAGCGACGTCGCCAGCAATGTCGCCCGCCATCACTTCCCCCAGGCCGTATCGCCCTGGCCCTTGGCGCTGGAGCGGGCGTTCGCGGTGCTCTCTAGCAGGGCTGACGTGCGTGCCCTGATCAAAGAACTGCCCGATCGTGAGCAGCGTCTGTTGCGCGAAATCTGTCGACTCGGTGGCGAGGTCGAAGCCGCCGAGTTGCTCGATCTCGAGCGCGAGCCCTTGCGCGTTCAACGCGCTGGTGTCGCCGTTCACTCGCGACGCGGCTCGAGTTTTGAACTCGAGCGACGCGGCTTGCTGTTGCCTTGGGCCTCCGTGCGTCACGTGGTACCGGCAGAGGTCCAAGCCGTCGTGCTCGAACCCGAACGCGTCGGGCTGACCAAAGCGCGTGGGCGTGTCGTCGAAGCTCTCGAACGTTCGCAGTGGGCGCCTTTGCGCGCCCGCTACGCTGCGGATCCGGGGGCAGCACTGTTGGCGATGGCGGTGTTCTTGCGCCGAACGCACGCCTTGCGGCGCGACGCCGGCACCCCGCGTTCACTGATTCGAAGCCTAGAGGGGCGCCTCGGGCTGGCTGCCAAGGCCGTTAACTTGTTGGCAGCCTTGGGCCGACGTGTCGGATACTTCGCCGATCCCGGCGCGCCAACCCCAACTGAACTCGGCAGCTTGGGTACATTGGGCGAAGTGGGGTCGAGGCTGCTACAGGCTTGGCTCGAAGGCAGTGCCTGGGACGACGCGCGCCCTGAACCCGAAGTCTCGCGGGTGAGGGGCGTAGCCCGCCAAGCGAGTCCAACGCGCCAGCTGCAAGCCGCGCTCGTCGACGCGTTACTCGAGGCAGCGCGCGATCGCTGGAGCCCTTTGGCGCTGATCGCCGAGTTGACCCTCAGCGATGTGCGTTTGGTAGCGTTCGAGCAACGTTGCCAACGCTGGACGCGACGCACCTCGGAGCCATTGCTCGATCCGGACCAAGTAATCGGTAACGCGGTCGAGAGTTTGTTTGCGCTCGGAGCGCTCGATTTGGCGGAATCGGATCAGTCGCCGACAGCAAGCGCAGAGCTCGTTCGGTTGAGCGCTCGCGCCCGACGCTGGCTTACTCCGGACCCAGTGAACACTGAGCTCGCTGGTGTGCGCCCGGCGGGGTCTTTTGGCTATGCTCTGGGACCTGCTGCGCGCGTGGCGCCCATTCTCGCGGCCAGCGAGATCGTCGAGGTTGCTGCTTTCGGTGAGGAGCCCCGGCTGGAGATTTCGATCCCAGCGATCGAGGAACTCGCCGCTAGCGGGACGGAGAAAGAGGCGATCCTCGCTCGGGTGGCAGCGATTGGAACCGTGTCCAGCGAGCTCGAAATGCTGTTGGACGATTTGACCCGGCCACGGCAGCGCCTCGACTTCGTGGAAGCGAGCGGCTTCTTGTGGGTGGATGAACCCGAGCTGCGCGAGCAGTTGCGGGGACGTGCCAGCACGGCAGCGTTGTTCATCGAGCCGTCCCCGAGTGGCGGCCTGTTGCTCAAACCGGGCGTGAATCTAGAGCGCCTAGTGCGCGCCTGCCGTGCGATCGGCATCGCCGTGCAGCGCGAGGGGGAGCGAGTGACGCTGGCGCGGGCAGCGAGCCCGCAGCGTCCAGGGCCGAAGCGCCCAGGCCCGAAGCGCGCGTCAAGCCGAGAGACGTGACTTTACCCAGCGCTCGGTTCCTGGGCTCGGGTTCATGTGAACGAGTTTGTGGTCGCGAATGAACACTTCGGCGGCCAGCGCGCGGCCATTGTACTCACTCGACATGACGAAACCGTACGCCCCAGCGTCACGAATCGCGACCGCGGCGGGCACCGCTTCGCTGATCACGTGCGTGCCGAAGTCATCGGTGCTCTCGCAAACCGGACCCGCGACGCGCCAAGGGCTGCCACTGGGCGGCTCTACGAGCGATTCGATGCGGTGGTGCGCTTGATAGAGCGCGGGGCGAAGCAGATCGTTCATGCCCACGTCGAGCATCATCCACGACAACTCCGGCGTCTTCTTGATCTGAACCACCTGTGCCACCAAGACTCCGAAAGCGCCCACGAGTGAACGGCCCGGTTCGACCAACAGATCGTGGTCGTCGAGACCCGCCTCGGCGCGCAACTTGACGGCGGCTGTCGCGTAAGCCGCCGGTGGGGGCACGGGACCTTTGCCGTAATCGATCCCGAATCCGCCGCCGAAGTTCACGTATTCGAGCTTCTTGCCCATTTGTGCTCGCAGCCGCGCTTCCTCACACACGACCCGACCCCCGCCCAAGTACGTCTCGACTTCGCGCAGGGTCGAGCCCAAGTGGGTCGACAGCCCGACGCCGGTCAGCGCAGGTTCTGCGTCGATCAGCTCCCATGCCCGTTTGAGATCTTGACGCAGGATCCCGAATTTGGCGGCGCTATGACCCGTCGCGACATGCGCATGGGAGTCAATGCGGATACCGGGGTTGATGCGCAACGTGACGCGCGCTTTCGTGCCGAGAGCGCGCGCCCTGGCCGCGATGCGAGGTAGCTCTTCCACGCTCTCCACTTGCATGGCGCGGATCGATTGCCCGATCGCGAGGTCGATCTCGGGGTCGGTCTTTGCAACGCCGCTCATCACGATCTGGTTCGGTTTGATGCCTACTGCGAGCGCCAACTGCAATTCCGCCCCAGACACCACATCGGCGCCAGCACCCGCCTGTGCGACCGTGCGTAGGATGGTCCCCGCGGAGTTCGCCTTCATCGCGTAGGCGACCAAGTTACCACTTACGGCCCTGGGCGAGTTTCCGCCCGAATTGAGAGCCTCGACTAGCTCACCTGCGGTGTTGCCGATCGCATTCAAATCGTAGATGAAGGCTGGGGTGGGAATCTTGTGCTGCTCCAAGAAGGAGGCCAAGGGGACCCCGGCGAAAACGGCATAGCCTCGTTCGTCACGTGTGAATCCAAACACGCAGCAGGTGATAGCACTTTGCAAGAGATTGCGACATGATTCGCACGCAGGGCGACGGCCAGGCGCTCTGGCCATTCAGCGTTGTTCCCTCATGATCCCCCTCGCTCCTCCAGCGCTCAGTCCGCTCTCGAAATACGAGCTCATCGAAGAGATCGGGCACGGAGGGATGGCCACCGTTTACCGCGCGCGCGACACGCGTTTGGGGCGCGACGTCGCGCTCAAGTTGTTGCACCGCCACCTGCGCGAAAGCGCAGAGATCGAAGCGCGATTTTCGAGTGAGGCGCGCGCGGTCGCCAAGCTGCGACACCCCAATATCGTAGCGGTATACGACGTTTCGGAAGAGAACGAGCCCGAGCGCTACTTGGTGATGGAGCTGGTGCGCGGGCAAACGCTGCGACAGCTCTTGAAGGAGCACGGCGCGCTACCGGTCGAACTGTCCGCCGCGATCGTCTTGGAGATCGCCTCAGCGCTCGAGCACGCCCACGCCGAGGGGGTCGTGCATCGCGACGTGAAGCCCGAGAACGTGCTGATCGACATGGCGAGCCCGGAGCCGCAGTCCGCCGAAGATGCGAGCGCCGCACGCGTGAAGCTGACGGACTTCGGCATCGCCAAACTGCTCGACGCGCAAGGCGTTACCTCGACAGGGCAAGTGTTGGGTTCGCCCGCGCACATGGCGCCGGAGCAGATCGAAGGACGTTCGGTCGACGGACGTGCCGACGTCTTCTCGCTCGGCGTGCTTTTCTACGAATGTATCGCGGGCTGTCTGCCATTCGAAGGCAGAAACCCGGCACAAGTTCTGCGCAACGTGCTCGAAGGCAATTTTCGCCCGCCAGTCCAAGTGCGGCCAGAGATCGGAACGACCTGGAGTCGTGTGATCGAGCGCGCCCTGCAGCGCGAGCCGGAAGCACGGCCACAGACGGTCTCGGCGATGGCCAAAGAAATTCGGGAAGAGCTCGAGCGCACCGGCTTCGCGTCGGTACGTCACGAGCTGGCGGACTTCATTCGTGACCCGGACGCTTTCAAAGAGAGCTTCGCGTCGCGCATCATCGAAGGTTTGGTTCGTAGCGGCGTCAAGTTAAGGGGGACGCGTCAGCTTGCCGCCGCAGGAGCTCAATTTGCCAGGGCCTTGGCTTACAAGCCCGGCGACCGCGAACTCTTGCGTCACGTGTCGGGGCTACGCGCCCGCCGTTGGTTCAGTCAGGCGACGTGGGGCGGCGCGGGGCTGTTGGTGGTTGGGGGCGTGATCTGGTACGCGCTCCACGCCGGACTCGGCCAACAGTTGAGCGGTTGGTTTACGACCAAGGGCGTGACTGCACTGCCCAAACCGACTGCCTCGGATCCACGCCCCGGCTCCAGCGCGTCGAACGCGTCGCCGGCGGTTTCGGTGGCCAGCGCGTCATCGGCGGATCCGCTGACGAAGAAGCGCGGCAACAAGGAGCCGCATCCGCCCCGAGTTGGGCATCACGAGTCCAACGAACCGCCTGCGGTGGCACAGACGCGAGCCGTCTCCATCAAAATCATGGGAGCCGCGGGCGGCACGGTCCGAATCGACGGCAAAGAGGTGCCCTGGTTCGGCGGGTTGCAACATGAACTACCAGTGGGTCCCCACTTGTTCGAGTTCATCCCCCCTAACGACAGTTGCTGCGTGCCCGACCGCCGCTCGGTGGATGTCGTCCCCGGCGACGACGTCCAATGGGTGATGGGCAAGATACCGTTCAAGGACGCGGTCGTGGACATGAGCGGTCCCCCCAGCGGTGGACAGGTGTCGTGTCCGATGTTGTTTGCCGGCCCATTGACGTTGCCTGGCCAGCGCTCGATTCCGATGAGTCAGGGCACGGCGCAGGGGTTTTGCGTGTTCACCGCCGATGGCTCGGTGCTCGCGAAGAAAAAAGTTGGCGTTACCGCGGGTCAAACCACGATACTGTCCTGGCCTTGAGTCGACCGGCCCGGAGGGTCTCTGATCCGTAGCGTTTGCCCCCTCAGATCGTTGATCGCGTTTTCGCGCGCCCTATGGATCTTGGCCTTGTTACTGGGGCACGGGTCCGCTTTTGGTGATCCCGCCAAGCCTCAGCAACCGGGGAAGCCGACTGGCACGGTCGCGGCCCCAACCGACGCTAGTGACTTGGATACGTCTGCGGCGCTCGATCGGGCACGTTCCTTTTATCAAATCGGCAGTTACGACCAGTGCGCCGAGGCCTACGCCCAGTTGCTGCCCGACGATCAACCGCCAACGCCGCGTGCGGCAGCGTTGGAGCAAGCGCGCACGACGTACGCGGCGTGTCTATTGGCCTTGGGCAAGCGCGACGCGGCCGATCGGCAATTGCGCGCTGCGATGAAGCAAAACCCACTGATGGCTTCACCGGATCCAATTGTCTTTCCGGCCCAGGTGCGCGATCTGTTCTTTCAAGTGAAGAGCGACTTTCTGGAGGAGGTCCAGCGTGCTCAAGATGAACAGTTGCGCGAAGCGCGGTTGCAGGAGGAAGCCAAAGCCAGACGAGCGCTCTTGGAACGCCAACGCGTGCAAGCGTTGGAGCGTCTGGCGCGACAGGAGACGCTAATCCATCGCAACCAGAGGTGGATCGCGGCGCTGCCGTTCGGCGTAGGTCAGTTTCAAAACGGCCAAAATGTGCTGGGTGCACTCTTTCTCACGACCGAAGGGGCCCTGTTGGCTGCGACGATCGGTGGAGCGGCGTGGCAGTTACGCATCCACTCGGACGCCAAGGGAGGCAGGGACGTTCAGGATCCCGATGCCATCAACGGCACATTGACGTTGGCTCACAACGTGGAGCTCTGGGCAGGCGCAGGCTTCTTCCTGCTCGCGGGCATTGGGATCCTGGAGGCGCAGCTCAACTTCTCGGAAGAAGTGTCGCTCGGCACGCGTGAGCGTGTGCTCGCTCCGCCAAGAGTTGCACCCAAGCGACCGCTATCTCCAACGACGCCAGTGCCGAGCGTTGCGCCCGTTCAGGGCGGGGCAGTGCTCGGCCTGACCGGACACTTCTGACGGCTCGAAGCCAAAGCACCGAAAAGCTTGAAAAGCTGTTCGGTGCTCTAGGCCTTACGCCTGCTTCTGAAACGCCGCGATGTAGAAGCCGCCAAAGCGTTTGGCGGGCGAGTCGCACAGCGCCAGCTCTGCTTGGCGCATGATCGTCTTGAGCACCGGAACTCGCATCACCTGACCGAATGGGATCGCGATGCGTACGCCGCGCGCGTCGATCAACTTGCAGCCCGCGGGGGTAAGGCGCTCGACGGCTGCCGGCGAGTCGAAGCGGATGAACACGTTTCCTTCGTTGGTGTTCTCACCCACCGCCAACTTGGGACCAAAGTGCTTGATCAGCCCGCGAAAGCTGTACGGATTGTAGAACTCGGCGAGCACTACGCCGCCGGGGCGAACGACGCGTGACATCTCCGAGAGCGCGAGCTGAATGTCCGGGATGTGCGCCAACACTTTGAACGAACAGGCGACGTCGAACGCGCCGTCGGCAAAAGGCAACTGGGTCGCAGAGCCCTCCTGCACGTCCAGGCCGCGGCGCCGTGCGTGTTCGAGCATGCCCGGCGACAAATCGACGCCCTTGGCGTTGCGCGCGAACTTGGCGATGCGATCGAGCACGAGGCCAGTACCGCAGCCCACTTCGAGGACGTCGCGCCCTGTACCAAAGCGCGCCACGAAGTCCGACTCGAGCTCATCGAGCAGATTGTGGTAGCCGCCCGGATCGTTGTCGCCACGGATATCCTCGTAGCGCTGCGAAAAGACGTCGTAGTATGACTTGTTGGATTGTTTGCTGCCCGAGGCGTCCATAAGCTCGGCCCCCGTACCACGGACGACCGCTCAAGTGCTGCCAAAGGCGACGTCGTGATTTGAACCGCGGTTCGGTGCGCGGGGGGGCTCGGATCTTGGGCGATGGCCACAGCTTGCGCCTTACAGGGGCCTTTGGTATCGTCCCGCCCGAAAAACTTGGGTTAGTCCGAAAACGGATCCCAGACTGGGTCCGTTTTTTTTTTCCCGGCAGTTGTGTCCGGGCCCAGTTTGCCCGAGTTCCGCCTGTCGGACTTGTTCTTTCTCCTCCTCCGCCATCCATGCCGTTCGTGTTCGAAAAGCTCAGAGGTCTTGCCCGCGACGCCGTCGTCGCCGCGGTCGAGCCCGTATTGCGCGCGCACGGAGTGAGCGGGGTAGAGCTGATTTGGCGCACCGACAACCGCGGTTGGGTTCTGTATCTAACTGTCGAACGCCCGGATTCGCGTCGTCCCGGCGAAGGCGTCACCTTGGACGACTGCTCGGAGCTCTCGCGGGATCTGTCTGCGGCGCTCGACGTAGCGGACGTGATCCAACTGCCGTACCGCTTGGAGGTCGGCACTCCCGGTCTCGAGCGAACCCTCTACGTGCTGGATGACTATCGTCGTTTCAGCGGGCAGAACGCGAAGCTCAAGCTGACTGAGCCCTGGGAAGGGGAATGGAGCTTGCGCGGGACCCTTCAGGGTCTAGATGATGTCGGGCGCGTGCTCATAGACACGGAGCGCGGGCTCGTGGCACTCGAGCCCGGCAAGATCGACAAGGCGAACCTCGTTCTCGATTTTGGCGGCGCAGAATCTAAACGCCCAGGCGCAAAGCGGGGCCCCGGAAAGTCGAAGAAGAACCCCCCAAAAAGGCCGAAAGCCGAGCCGGGTGGGACCTAGACAGCACCTGTCAATGCACGGAGCAGATGAGACATGGCAGCAGTAGATGGATTCGAAGCGAATCTAGGACACATCGTCGACCAGGTTGCACAAGAGAAGGGCATCGATCGACAAGTTCTGATTGAAACCATGGAGGCGGCGATCCTCAAAGCCGCGCAAGCGGCGTTCGGCCCCGATCGGCAGCTCGAGTCGCGCTTCAACCCCGAGACGGGGTCCATCGATCTATTTCAGTACATGACGGTGGTCGCGGAGTTGCAGAACGCAGAGCGCGAAATTCCGGCGCCAATCGCGCAGAAGTACTGGCCCGACGTCGAAGTCGGCGAAGAGATCGGCTTTCAGATCTTCTGGCATCCGCACGACGCAGACCGCGCGCGCAAGCAAGACAAGGAGTACGGCTCGCTGCTCGATCTGAAGCAGGCGCGCACGACCTTCGGACGCATTGCGGCGCAGACGGCCAAGCAGGTGCTCTTGCAGCGCGTGCGCGACGCCGAGCGGGACCTTATCTACAACGAGTTCAAAGACCGCCGGGGTGAGCTGATCCGCGGTATCGTTCGACGCTTCGAGAAGGGCCACACGGTCGTGGTCGACCTGGGCAAAACCGAAGGCATTCTGCCGTATCGCGAGCAGACACCGCGTGAGACGTACCGTCCGGGTGATCGCATCGTCGCCTACGTCAAGGAGATCGACCGCGACGCGCGTGGGCCGATGGTGATTTTGAGTCGGAGCCACCCACAGCTGGTCGAGAAGCTTTTCGAGTCCGAAGTTCCCGAGATCTACGAGGGCATCGTGCGCATCGTCGCCGTCGCCCGCGAGGCCGGGTCGAGGAGCAAGATCGCCGTGGCAACGCGAGATGGAGACGTCGACCCCGTGGGAGCGTGCGTCGGCATCAAGGGCTCGCGCGTTCAGGCAGTGGTGCAGGAACTGCGCGGCGAAAAGATCGACATCGTGCCATGGGATGGCGACGCAGCTCGGTATATCATCGCGGCCATTCAACCCGCAGACGTAAACAAGGTGATCGTCGACGAAGCCGACAATCGCATGGAGCTCGTCGTACCCGACGAGAAGCTCTCGTTGGCGATTGGGCGCAAAGGTCAAAACGTGCGCCTTGCATCGCAGCTGACGGGCTGGAAGCTCGACATCATCAGTGAGAGCAAATTCAAGGCTCTCGAAGAAGAAGCGCTGGCCGCATTCCGCGAGATCGACGGGATCAGCGAGGACGTGTCGCGCGCCATGTATCGGCTCGGCTTCCGCGCGTTGGAGGAAGTCGCCGAAGCGTCGGTCGAAGAGCTGCAAACGATTGAGGGCGTGGGCAACCCCAATGCTGCCCAGACCCTCAAACAAAGTGCTACCGAGACCATGGAACGGCTGCGTGAGACCCGCCTCGGCGAGGCGAAGTCTCGGCGCGAACCGCCAACGGAACGCGAGTTGCTGCGCTTGGTGCACGGCGTAGGTTTACGCACGTTGCAATTCCTCGAAGAGGGCGGGTACCGCACGCTGAAGGACATCGTGCGTGAAGATCCCGACCGTTTGGCGATCAAGACGGGCCTCTTGAACAAGAAGGCGCGACAGGTTCAGAAAGCCGCACGCCAGTTCATGGAAACCGAGCTCCCCATGCTCGAACGCGCACGCCAAACGCTGCGTGAACAACGAGCTCAAGAAGCAAACAAGGCTGTTTCCGACGCGTCAGTGAACGAAAACGGCGAAGGCGCTCCGAGCGCCGAAGCCTAAGCCAAGTAGCGAACCACACCCACCCCCCAACAGCCGCTGAAGATTTCGAACATGCATCCGTCTGCCCACCCCAGCTCAGCGCCGAAAGGCCGCGACGCAGGACCGCGTTCGCGCGTCCGCACGTGCGTCGGCTGCGGTGGTCAAGCGGAGCAGGCTGAGTTGCTGCGTTGGGCGTATGACCCCGAACTCGGCTTGAGCGTCGACGTGAGGGGTGTGGCGGGGCGGGGCGCTTGGTTGCATCCTAGTCCGCAGTGCGTACAGCGCGCCGTGCACAGTGGTTTCTCGAAGAGCTTCAAATCCCGGGTTCAGACGACGCCTGCGGCGGTCTGTGAACTGGTTCGAAGCGCGGCGGTGGCTCGCTTCACGGGGCTTTTGCAGGCCGCGCGCTCCAGCCGCAAACTGGTGTTCGGGCGTGACCAAGTGCGCGCCTGCGTAGAGATCCAGCGTGACTTGGAGGAGGGGCGCGGCAACCAGCCGAGCTCCCGCACCCAAAACTCCGGCGCTCCGGGGAGCGTCGAGCTGGCGCTGTTGGCCGAGGATGCCGGCTCGCTTGCGAACGAGCAGTTCGTGAGCACGTTGGCGGCGCACGGCAAGTTGTGTATCTGGGGTAACAAAGATTTGTTTGGGCAATGGCTGGGACGCGGCGAGGTGGCGATCCTGGCATTCATCGACAATGGGTTCGCGGGGCACGCGGCTCACACCTTGGCGCTTTCTAGGCTCGCTCCCCCTTGCGGTGAGAGATCGAGTGCGGAACAGAGCGCAAGTCTGCTGGAGGATTGATGAGTAAGCTGCGCGTCTACATGGTTGGCAAAGAACTGGGCATCGACAACAAGGCCCTGGTCGCGATGTTTCAGGCCATCGGGGCTACCGATGTGCGCAACCACATGAGCGCGGTAGCGCCCGAGCAAGTCGAGCGCGTGCGCCGACATATTTCGAAGCACGGCGACGACGAGCATCGTCAGACGGAGGAACGTGTTCAGCCACAGGGCGGAGCGGGAGCCGTGATCATCCGTCGCGGCAAGAAAGCCGACGGTCCAGAACCCCGGGGCCCGGAGCGCGGACCCTCTCGCGAGGAAGAAGCTGCGGCCCGACCCGCAGCACCCGCCGTCGTGCGCCGTCAGGCCCCGTCGAGCGCCACCCATGAACGCCCTCGGCCCCCCTCGGAGCCGGCAGTTCATGAGCCCAGTGTTCAGGCGGCTCCGCCCACGGATCCCCAGGTCGAGCGCGAAGCGGCTAGGACGCCGATCGAAGCGCCTCCCGTCTCTGAGGCGTCGCCGGCACCGGTCAGCCACAATCCCGAACGCGACGAACCCGTTCATGCCGCGCCGAGCGCGCGACCGGCTCCGACCGAGACGGGGTTCGAGACCCAGCCCGATCCGATCTCGAACAATCGCTCCTCGGCCGGGGACGACCCAGAGCCCAGCTTGGCCGCGCCCCCCACTCAGCCAACCGGCGGACAACTGCGCGAAGCCGAAGTGAGGCGTGCGGCACAGGCGGGTGAGATCACGGCTCAGACGGTAGCCGCGACGCAACCGGTACGCGCTCAGACTCAGCCCGAGCCACCGGTTGTCGCTACGGCGCCAGCTCAAGCCTCGGCGTCGCCCGCAGTACCCAGTGCTCCGCCGCTGTCGATGCCCGCGGGAACCGCGCCTGGCGCGACTCGCGCTGTTCACACACGACCCGCAGCGCGCCCGGAAGAGCGCCAGGCTCCAGCGCGAGCTGAAGCGCCGGCAGGGGCTCAGCGTCCGTCGAGCCCGCCGCGAACCGGTATCGAGGTTTGGGAGGGTCGTCCTGGCGTGCCAATGCCTCAGGCGCCTCGCGGCGGAATGGCGCCGCGCCGCGTGCAATACGACGCCAAATCAGGCGCCGGAGCAGGTCCCGCTGGACAACGCCGCGGTGCTCAGATGTCGGGCCCCAACAATCGCGGTGGCGTGCGCGGCGGACCCGCCCGTCGCGGAATCGGCGCGCTCGCTGGTCGGCGACCGCTCGGCACGGCGGCAAGCGTCACGCAGGAGCGCTCGGCGCACAAGAAGATCGTCAAGATCGAGGGCAACATTGCCGTCCAGGCCTTGGCGGGCAAGATGGGCATCAAGGGCGCCGAGCTGCTGATGAAGTTGCTCGGTCTGGGCATGACCGGTGTGAACATCAACACCACGCTCGACTCCGACACGGCGAAGATCGTGTCTGCCGAGTTCGGCTGGACCGTCGAAGACGTCGCGGTGAGTGAAGACGCGGCGATCGCCGCGGCCCAAGGTGGCGAAACCGCAGCCGAGGATGGTGAGCGCGTGCCGCGGCCCCCGGTGGTGACCGTCATGGGCCACGTCGATCACGGCAAGACGAGCTTGCTCGACAAGATCCGCAAGGCCCAGGTCGCTTCTGGCGAAGCTGGTGGCATCACGCAGCACATCGGCGCCTACTCGGTGAAGACGCCGCAGGGCCGCATCACGTTCTTGGACACGCCCGGTCACGAAGCGTTCACGCAGATGCGCGCTCGCGGTGCCAAGTGCACGGACATCGTCGTGCTCGTGGTGGCCGCAGACGATGGCGTGATGCCGCAGACCAAGGAAGCGATCAATCACGCGCGCGACGCCAACTGTCCGATCGTCGTGGCGATCAACAAGATCGACAAGCCCGAGGCTCAGCCCGATCGCGTTCGACGTGAGCTGAGTGAAGTTGGATTGATGCCGGAAGAGTGGGGTGGCGACACCCTGTTCTGCGAGGTTTCGGCCCACTCCGGCGCAGGCATCGAACAGCTCTTGGACACGATTCTGTTGCAAGCCGAGGTCTTGGATCTGCGCGCCAATCCGAATCGGCACGCGCGGGGCACCGTGATCGAAGCCAAACTCGATCGCGGCCGCGGCCCGGTCGCTACGGTGCTCGTGCTCGAGGGCACCTTGCGCAAAGGCGACGGCGTCTTGGTCGGTAACTCGTGGGGCCGCGTGCGCGCGATGCTCGACGACAGCGGACGCAATCTTGCCGACGCGGGCCCCGCAACACCGGTGGCGATCATCGGTTTGAGCGAGGTGCCGAGCGCCGGTGACAATGTCGATGCGGTCGACGACGCCAAGAAGGCGCAGCAGATCGCCGAGCAGCGCAAGGTCAAGGTGGCCGAAAAGGCGCGCGGTTCGACGACCAAGGTGTCACTGGAGGAGTTGGCTCGTCGCATGAGCCAAGCCGATCAGAAAGATCTCAAGGTCATCGTCAAAGCCGACGTGCAGGGTTCGGTCGAGGCGCTCAACACGGCTCTCGAAAAGCTCAGCACGGACAAAGTCAAAGTCACCGTGGTGCATTCCGGAGTGGGTGCCATCACCGAAGGCGACGTGAACTTGGCGGTTGCCTCGGGCGCGTTGATCATCGGTTTCAACACCCGCCCCGCTGGCAAGGCGCGTGACTTGGCGCAACGCGAGGGCATCGAGATCCGACAATACTCGGTCATCTACGACGTCACGGACGACGTGCGTGCCTCGATGGAAGGCCTGCTGGCACCGACCTTGGTGGAGGAGCCCATCGGCGAAGCCGAGGTGCGTCGCATCTTCAAGGTTTCGAAGGCAGGCGTGGTCGCCGGTTGCATGGTCATCAAGGGCGTCGTTCGCCGCAACTCCATGGTGCGTCTGCGTCGCAACGACTCGGTGATCTGGGAAGGCAAACTCGATAGCCTGAAGCGCTTCAAAGACGACGCGAAGGAAGTCCGCGAAGGCTTCGATTGCGGTATCTCTTTCCAGGGCTACAGCGACCTGCAAGAGGGCGATCTGATCGCCGCCTTCGAAATGAAAGAGGTTCGCCCCACGCTCTGAGAACCGGCCATCGTTGGCTGGAGCACAGAGTCTCGCCGCCTGCTACGCCACATGGACGATATCGTTCGTGTGGCGTTTTGGCGTCAGACTTTTGGGCGCCGGTGTGCGACAGTCGACCTCGTGTTCGTGGGCGTGAGTCGATTGGTCCTGCAGATCCCCGGAGCGCGCTCGCTCAAGGATCGGCGACAAGTGATCAAGAGCTTCAAGGAACGCGTAAAGGCTCGGATGGGCATAAGCATTGCGGAAGTCGGTGACGTCGAGAAGTTGCAGGTAGCGACGCTCGGCCTCGCGGTGGTCTCTGGAGAATCTGCTCGCTGTCACGAGTTGATCGACGCGGTCCGAGCCCAAGCGGCAACTTTGCCCGAAGCGATTTTGGCCGACGTACGTTCGGAGGTTTTTTCCTTCAGCGCCGGCGGGTCAGCCCTTGGCAGCGATTTGTCGAGCGCAGTCCGATCGCGCAAGAAGCCCGCCGGCGATCCCGGAGATCGAGATGGCTGACGGCCGCCGCCCGCTCAGAGTCGCCGAAGACGTGCGCGACGCGCTTTCGTCGGTACTGGGCCGGGATCTGAGTGATCCGCGCTTGACCGGTACTGTCGTTACTCGCGTCGAGGTAACGCCTGACCTGGGTGTTGCTCACGTGTTCGTGCGCGTCTTGCAAGAGCCAACGCCGCGCGTGATCCGCGAAGTGATAAAATCGTTGGCGCGCGCCGCAGGGGTGTTCCGGCGCGCGATTGCGCAGAAGCTTCGAACCAAGCGCGTGCCCGAGTTGCGCTTCTTCTACGATCAGGCCGTGGACGCTCGAGCTCGCGTCGATGAACTGTTGCGGGAAATCAAAGACGAAGAGAGCACCCGTGAGCCTTCGAAGGAAGAGGATCCAAAAGCATGAATGTGCGTGATCAAAGTGTCCCCGCGCACCAAAACGCTGCCGCGCTCGAGCCGCCTGCCGAGTCAGTCAGCGTCGTGGCAGCGCAGATCCCGCACGAAGTCGCGCGGGGCGACGAGCCCAAGCCCACCGAGGATCCGACGCGCATGGCCGGGCGGGGCGGCTTGTGGCTGTCCTTTGCCAAGCTCTACTTCACGGGCATAGGTTTGGTGCAGCAAATCGCTCTCAGCTGGTTGTTGGCCGACGCCTACGGCGCTTTGCGCGGTGTGCTTTCCCCGGCCAGCATCACTTACAATCCGCTGGTAACCGCGGGTGTACAAGGCATGAGCCGCGCCGTGACCCGTGTGCCTGATCACGAAAAGGCGCAAGCGATCCGTTTGGGTTGGGTTTTGCACTCGGCGGTTGCCCTCGTGATGGGTGCAGGTTTCTTCTTGCTCGCACCGCTGCTCGGCGCTGGATTGAATTCCGATTACCTGGTTCCGTCATTTCGGATCCTGAGCCTCGTGGTGTTGTTCTACGGCATCTATGCTCCAGCGGTCGGTGTGTTGAATGGCTTGAGACGTTTTCGAGCTCAAGCGGGTCTGGACATTCTGACTGCGACACTGCGCACCGCGGCCCTGTTGGGGGGCGCGTGGTTCTTGCGCTCGCAAGGCTCCACCCGCTCCGTAGAGGGTGCGTGTTGGGGGTTTGCGGCGATCGCGATTGTGATGGTGGTCGTGAGTGTTGGTCTGGTTGGCCTCGGCGCAGCTGGCCGCTCGAGCATCAGCGCCAAGGAGCACCTTGGCTTCATCCTGCCCGTGATCGCATCGCAGGCCGTGCTCAACTTGTTGATGCAGGCGGACACCAACACGCTGCGCGGCTTCGCGACCCGCGCAGCCGTCGGGGTTGGACTCGAGCCGCAGGCCGCCGATCCTCTGATTGCTGCGTACAACGCGGGACAGCTGTTCGGGTTCTTGCCCTTTCAGTTGTTGGTCGGGATCACGTTCATCCTCTTCCCGATGTTGTCGAAAGCCCACGTCGAAGGTGACGCGGCTGCGGTCCGGCGTTACGTGCTGGCTGGCACTCGCATCGCTGCGCTGATCGTGGGACTCGTGATGTCGGTGAGTGCAGCCTTGCCTGAGTCGCTGTTGCGATTGGTGTTCCCAGCAAAGTTCGCCGAGCTCGGGACTCAGAGCATGCGCGTGCTGACCGTGGGACTGGGCGCCTTCGCGCTTTTTGGTGTGTTCACGACCGTGCTCAATAGCTTGGGTCGCCAGTGGCAGAGCTTGATCGTGACCGCGCTCGCGTTCGGAGCCGTGATCGGTCTGAACTGGGTTTGGGTGAACGGTACTCCGTTCGGTACAGAATTGCTGGTCAAGACGGCGTGGGCCACGACCAGCGCCATGCTGGCAGCGACATTGATCTCCGGCTGGTTGGTGCGGCGCATCGCTGGCGCCGCGATCGCGCCCTCCGTGCTATTGAAGGTCGCCTTGACCACAGCGGCATTTCTATTTGCCGGGCGTTATTTGCCGAGCTTTGGACGGGTGACCACGTTGGCGGCAATGTGCGGTGTGTCGGTCGCTTACTTCGCGATCTTGGCGCTCTTGCGCACGTTCCACGCTTCGGATTGGCAGCACATCCAGACCATCATTGGCCGCAAGCGCGCGTAAATTTGCCGCGCCTACTCGGGTTGAGACCGAGCACGCATCTCACTGCCCGGAAGCTTCACCGCTCGTGACGGCGCTCTGAACGAACAACTTTTCGAGCGATTCGTGGCGCGGAGTCACTTCGACGATTTGCGCCCCTGTATCCAGCGCGATGCGAAGCAAAGTATCCAAGTGAGTGGCCTGACTCACGATCACTGCCACGCGTTCTGCGTTGCGCTGGACCAGCAAGTCGTTTTGTTTGCAGTAGTTCTCCAAGGCCTCGGACGCTCGCAACAACACGACTTCGGTGCTTGCAGTGGCATCGCGGCCGAGCAACTCACTGAGTTTACCCTGCACGACGACCTTGCCGCGTTTCAGGATGGCAACTTCGTCGCACATGGCTTCGACGTCGCTCAGAATGTGGGTCGAGAACAATACCGTGCGTCCGCGTGCACGCTCCTCGAGGATCAAGTCGCGCACTTCCTTGCGCCCCGTCGGGTCCAAGCCGCTCATCGGCTCATCCAAGATCAATAGTTCGGGATCTGCGACCAGCGCTGCCGCCAGGCCCGTGCGTTGAAGCATGCCCTTGGAGAGTTTGCGCGCCGCGCGATCGGCCGCGTAGGCAATCCCAACTCGCTCAAGCACCTGATTCGTCTGTTGACGAGCAATGCTGGCTTTGAGTCCCGAGAGCTGCGCGCACAACTGCACGAACTCGCGTGGACTCAGGTAGGGATACACGTACGGGTTCTCGGGCAAGAAGCCGACGCGAGTTCGTGCTCGAGGGTCGCGCACCGGGATCCCGAACAGCCGTGCGTCGCCACTCGTCGGTCGGATCAATCCAGTCAGCACCTTGATGGTCGTCGTCTTGCCAGCCCCGTTCGGGCCCAAGAAACCAAAGATGTGTCCTGCCTCGACGGTAAATGAGATGCCCGACACAGCTTCGACGCGGCGCATCCAGAACCCTTGACGGTAGCTCTTGTGCAACCCTTCGACGCTCACCAATGCGCTCATGGCGCGAGACTCTAGCGCGCGCGACCCAGCTCGGCCAAGAAGGCGTAAGTGCCTGGAAAATATAGGGATTCCCAGAAGCATTCAAAACCTGAATCACCGCTTGGGCCGTTCCACCAAAAGCGGCGTCATTTCGGGCGTTTCCAGGTATCGCAGGTCAGTGCTAGAAGCGCGGCGGGACGAACACCTCCGTGGGAAAGAGCCTTATCACGATGAATCGCGTCGACCGCCCCCGAATCACTGCAGGGGCATTGCTGTTAGCGCTGTCGCTACCTGGATTGGCCCAGGCTCAGTTGCCTCCGCCACCCCCCGCCGCTGCTCCGCCACCCCCTGCTGCGGCGTCCAGCCCACTGCAAGGGGTTAACACGGACATCGAAACCGACGGCGAGACCAAAATTCCTCCTGCCGAAGGAGAAACCAAAGCTGCCGACGACGCTGCCAAGAGCAGCGACGCCAAGCCTGACGACAAGCAGCCGCAGGACAAAGACACCAAGCCTGGCGAAGCCAAGTCGACTACCCCTGGCGCGATGAGCGAGGAGGAGGTCAAAGCGCTCGAAGCGAAGCAAGCAGAGCGCCTCGAACAGCTCAAGACCCACAGTGCCTTCAACGGCTCGACCGGCTTGATGCGAACCCACTTCGCAGGCTCTGGTCCGGTGGGGTCCTTTCGCTTCGGTGTGCTAGGCAGCACCAGCTCCACCAAGAGCTTCCTGTGCCCGCAATGCGATACGGCGGACGGCGGTGATGGATCGCGTGCGGATTCCGTCAGCCGCGTCAGTGCCACGATCCAGCTGGGCGCGACCCTTTACGACTTCTTGGAGGCCTACGGCTCGATCATCTCCACGGCTACCTCGAATTCGCTCGGCGATCCGCAGCTACTGCAGGTGCTGGGGGACTCGGTCTGGGGGCTCAAAGCCTTCATGCCGCGCGAGCCCGATCAGGTGTTCACCGCGGGTGGCGCGGTCGAGCTCGGTCTGCTCAACGGTACCGGAAGCGTTGGCTTCGACCAACCGAGCTTCGCTTTTCGCGGACTCACCAGCTTGGACTTGACGACGTACTCGAAGGCCGAGGACCGCATCCCTCTGCGGCTGAACTTCAACTTGAGTTACGTGTTCGACAACTCCGGTTCGCTCGTCAAGGACGTGGAGTTCACGCGCCACCGTCGGATCACGCGCATCGAGCGTTTCGGTCTGAACATCAACCGCGTCGATCGTCTGACTCCAGCGATCGGCATCGAAGGCGCGTTCGAGGTCGTGCGGCCCTACGTCGAGTGGTCCATCGACATTCCCAACAACCGCCAGAACTACCTGTGTAGCGAACCGGACGTGCACGCCGGTGACACGTGTTTGTCCACCAGTCCGACCTTTGCTTCGGTTCCCGCGCGCTTGACGATCGGTGCCCGAGCAAACGCTTTTCTCGATGGCTTGTCCTTCCACGCAGCGCTGGACCTAGCCACCGGCGGAAACAAGCCTCCGTTTTGGGAAGAGGTTCAGCCGGAGTTGCCTTGGAACCTCTACTTCGGGATCAACTATGCCGCAGACACCCAACCGCGCATCGAACGCGTGCTGGTCGAAGCGCCGCCCGCCGAGCAACCGAAGCCCGTGGCTCCGCCCGCTCGCTACGCCTTGGCTGGCGTGGTCGTGGAAGAGGGCAACGAGACGGTGATCCCGGGCGCGATCTTGCGTTTCCAGGGCAGCGGCATGACGGGCATGGTTGCCGACGACAAGGGCGCGTTCCAGAGCGCCGAGTTGGCACCAGGGACCTATGACCTGGTCGTGACTGCGCCAGATTATCAAGAGGGCACCTGCCAAGCAGTGATCACTCCGATTGCTGAAGGGGCTGAAGGCGCCGAGGGCGCGGCCCCAGCGACCGACGCAGCAGCGGGCCCCAGCGACGCGGCCGCAGCGCCGCCCGAGGCGGCCACGGCCGAAGCAGCGAAGGACGCCGCAGCTGGCGACAAACCCGCTGCTGATGCACCGCATTTGACTCAGGTGCGCTGCGCCCTCAAGGCCAAGCCCAAGCTTGGAACGGTCGTGATCATGATCACCGACGCGGTCGCGCAGAGCGGCGTGCCCGGCGCCACGGTAACACCGACCACCGAAGACGGCCGCTCGGTCTCGCTCGAAGCGGACGAAGAAGGAGCTACGCGCTTCAACAACGTTCCGGTCGGCACGCTGCGCGTCGCGGTGGAGGCACCCGGTTACTACAAGGCCTTCAAGATGGTGAAGGTGGTACCGAGCCAGGAGATCACGAGCGGCATTGCGCTCGTAAAGGCCGGCAAGCCTACCATCAGCGTCGGCGCCAAGGGCTTGGTCTTCAAGAAACCGATTCGCTTCAAGCCCACGACAGCCGAACTCACCCCTGAGTCGCTTGGTGTGGCCTACGAACTCGCCAACGTGATGAGTGAACACCCCGAGCTGTCGATCGAGATCCAGGCTCACACCGACGACTCGGTCGCGTTCCAGCAAGCGCTTTCGTTGACGACCGACCGCGCGAACGCGATTCGGGAAATCCTGCTCGCCAACGGGGTCCAGGCCACGCGCGTAGCCGCCATCGGTGCGGGTTCGGCGACGCCGCTCGTGCCGAATGCCAACGCCAAGGCACGCGAGAAGAACAACCGCGTCGACATCACGGTCAAGGGCGCGGCGACGCCCTGAGGGACGAGAGCCAGCGCGGATTCGGGACTGCAATCCGGGATCCGCGCTCGATTGCTCCTAGAAAACCGACTTGCCGGCTGTGCTCGGGGCGTCGGAGGCTCGAGAGCCTCCGAAACGCCCTTTCAATTGCGACCCGGGCGCAGTAGAACGCCGGCCCTTCGGGCGGATAGCTCAGTGGTAGAGCGCTAGCCTTACAAGCCAGTGGTCGTCGGTTCGACCCCGACTCCGCCCACGAAGAACAATCTCGCGACGAGCTCGAGCTGCTTTTTCGAATCGACTCTGGTAGCTGAGCGTCGTGACGACAGTTCTAGACGGCAAGGCAATCGCACTCGAGGTTCGGCAGCAGGTTACGCGACGCGCGGACGAGTTCCGGTCGCGTTTCGGTCGCGCTCCAGGCTTGCACGTGGTCTTGGCGGGAGACGACCCTGCCTCGGCGGTTTACGTGCGGAACAAAGAGAAAGCCGCCGAAGAGTGCGGGTTCGCCGGCACCGTTCATCGCTTGTCCGCCGCAGTCACGCAGGCCGAGCTCGAGAAGCTGATAGGCGAGCTCAACGCGGATGATCGGGTCGACGGCATCTTGGTCCAGCTGCCGTTACCCAAGGGCATCGACGAATCGCGCATCCTGAAGCTCGTCAGCGTGGCCAAGGACGTGGACGGATTTCACGCGTCCAACGTCGGGGCACTGTGGAGCAACCAACCCGGTTTGGTGCCGTGCACTCCGCGAGGTTGCATCCGACTGTTGGAGGCGGGTGGAGTTCGCATCGCGGGGGCCCGCGCGCTGGTCATCGGTCGCAGCAACATCGTGGGCAAACCCATAGCGGCACTGCTGCTGCAGCGCGACGCGACGGTCACCATCGCGCACTCGCGAACTCAGGACTTGCCGGCGCTTTGCCGCGAAGCCGACATCGTCGTTGCCGCCGTGGGGCGAGCCAAGCTCGTCAAAGGCGATTGGGTCAAGCTCGGTGCGGCAGTGCTCGACGTTGGCACCAACCGCGATGAAAACGGCAAGGCCTGCGGTGACGTCGACTTCGCCGAGGCCAGTCTGCGCGCGGGCGTGATCACCAAGGTGCCCGGTGGGGTCGGGCCCATGACGATCGCAATGTTGATGGAGAACACACTCCTGGCGGCTCAAGCTCGCATGGCGCAGCCATTGCCTTGACGCACTGACGTTGTTGCAGCGAGAGGCAGGAAGTCGATGGCGGTGATTCGGGCGTTTGGAACGCACAGCCCTCGGTTCGGAGCCCGCGTGTTCATCGCGGACACTGCATCGGTGCTCGGTGACGTCGAGCTCGCCGACGACGTGAGCCTCTGGTTTGGTGCGGTGCTGCGGGGCGACGTCGGGTGCATTCGAGTCGGAGCGCGCACCAACATTCAGGACAACGCCTGCATTCACATGACGCACGAAGTCTCCGATGCGCTAATCGGTGCCGACGTCATCGTAGGACACAGCGCCGTTTTGCACGGCGCGCGCGTGGAGGACGGAGCCCTGATCGGCATGAGCGCGGTCGTGATGGACAACGCCGTGATCGGCGCTGGGGCCTGGGTTGCGGCCGGCAGCGTCGTGCCTCCACGCCAAGTCGTACCTCCACACACCCTGGTTCGAGGGAGTCCGGCCAAGGTCGTGCGTGAGGTTTCGCCGGACGAAGTGGCCTGGGCGGCAGGGGCGGTCCAACGCTACTTGGCGCTCGCCGAGGAGCACAAGGCGCAGCAGCACGCGTCTGGGATATTCATCCCATGAATTCCAATGCTTAGGTATTGCCTCTAAAGCAGCAGCGGCGCCTCGCGCAAAAATTTGGGGCCGGGCTTGACGTTTCTGGACGTGGAGTCATAAACACCCCCGATAACTGACTGTCGAGTCAGTTAACTGCTTGCGAGGCGATCCCATGGCCAGACCCAGCGACCCCAATGCCCGTCAGCGCTTGCTCGACGCCGCCAGGCACGAGTTCGTGAGCCGCGGACTCGATCGGACGCGGGTAGAGGACATTGCCCGACGCGCAGAGCTCTCGAAGGGCGCTTTCTACCTCCATTTCGAGAGCAAGGAGCAGATCTTCGACGAACTGGTGTTCGAAGTGGCTTCGGGCTTGGAGCAGATGTTGGACCAGACTGGTCACTGCTTCTCCGTGCCGGTCGAGAGCCCCGAGCACCTGCTGCGTCGTTGCTTCACGCAGGATCTCGGGATCTTCGAGTTCATTCGCGACAACCGCGGAATGATGGCACTGATGCTCGAGGGCGGCGGCTCCGGACGGCACCGCCACCTGATCGAGAGCTTTGCTGCGCGCACCGAACGCGTCGTGTCGGCGGGGCTGCGGGCAGGAATGGCAGCCGGTTATTACCGCGACGATCTCGAGGTGGACTCGGCGGCGGCGTTCATCGCCGGGGGCTATGACCGCTTCGCGCGAAACTTGATCAAGATGTTACTGGCTGAAGGTGCCGAGTGCGATTTGGCGTCACACCTGGCCAAGGTGATACGTCAAGTGATCGCCGGAGTGGGCAGTTCGACTCTCGCCGCGGCCGCACGCTGCGTGTTGCCCGGGTTAGCCCAACAGACCAAGTCCGCCACCACTGGCGCCCCTATCGAAGCGCCGACGGCGAGCGGCTCAGAGCCAAGCGCCACTACGATTTCAGTGTCTAGCGAGTCCCGTGACTCAACGATTCACCCCAGACCCACGAGCCAGGCTTAACCAATGAAACACGTGTCATCGCCGTCCACCGGATCCAACACCCCCGAGCGCGTCAAAGCTCCGCTCGCCGGTGTGTTGGTTGGACTCGCCCTCGTCGGCGCGCTAGGCGCTTGGACCGCGCGGCGCATCAGCGCGGCAGAAGTCAAACAACAGCAAGTCGCCGACAAGCGGACTCAAGACGCCGAGCGCGTGGCGAGCCTGGTCAATGCGCCACCGAGCGTACACGTGATCGCGTTACAACCAGCACGTTGGCAACCCCACGTCGAGTTCGACGGTACTCTAGCGGCTCAACAAGCGGCGAGCCTGTCCTTCAAATTGCCGGGCAAACTGTCTCGCGTGGCGGTCCGGGTCGGCGACGAGGTGAAGACTGGAGCGTTGCTCGCGAGCTTGGACACGCGTGAAGCCAGTGCTCAGGTTGCTGCGTCTACGGCTCAGGTCCGCGCCGCTGAGGCGCAATTGGCGCTGGCGGACGACAACCAGAAGCGCACCACTAGCCTAGTGCAGAGTGGTTCGTTCGCGGCGGCGGGGGCCGTGCAAACCGAACAACAACGCGCTTTGGCCCAAGCCCAGCTCGACGCGGCGCGGGCGCAGGTGTCACTGGCCCAGGTTTCGCTTGGACAACACACCTTGGTGGCGCCCTTCGCGGGCACCGTAACCGAGGCGCCCGACGGCGTGGGCGCGGTCGTCAACCCGGGACAGGCGTTGTTCAGAGTGGTCAACGTCAAGGAGCTCAAGTTGAGCGCCACCGTGAGCGAGAGCGACGCCAACTTGCTGAGCGTCGGAACACCCGTGACGCTACAGACCGAGAAGGGCAAAGTCGAGGGCAAGATCAGCGCACTGTTGAGCGCGCTGGATGAACGGACCCGCCGCGTGCCCGTCGTGGCCGACTTCGACAATCCCGGCTCGCTGCGGGCCGGTTCGTTCGTGCGCGCACGCGTGGATGCCGGCAAACCCATAGACGTCTTGAAGCTGTCGCGGGACGCTCTGCGTCCCGGGTCCGACGATGAAGTCGCGGTCGTACATCGAGGTTCGCCCACGACGCTCGAGCTGCGCAAGATCGTCTACGCGCTGGACACGGATGGCAATTTGTTGGTGCGCATGGGTTTGCAAGCGAACGACGTGATCGTGCAGCGTCCAAAGCCCGAAGTGAAAACGGGAGACGTCGTGAGCGTCGAGGCGAGTGAGGGATCCAAGTGAATCTTTCGGCGATTGCCATCCGCCGCCCAGTCTTCACCGTCATGTTGGCGGTGGCGCTCTTGGTGCTGGGTTTCATGGGTTTCAAGAGCCTGGGTAGCGACTTGTTCCCAGACGTGACGTTTCCGGCGGTCGTCGTCACGGTGCCTTATCCCGGCGCGAGCCCCCAGGAAGTCGAGAGCCTCGTGGTCAAACCCATCGAGGACTCCGTCATCAGCCTGAACGGCATCGACCGGGTGCGTGCGTTCGCTCGCGAAGGATCGGGGCAGCTGTTCGTGATGTTTACCCTCGGGACCGACATCTCCGAAGCTGCGACCCTGGTGCGCGAGCGCGTCTCTCAAGTGCGCTACAAGCTTCCGGCCGAAACCAAAGAGCCGGTGATTCAACGTTTCGACGTTTCAGCGGCGCCGGTCCTGACTTACACGCTGCGCGGCAAAGGTTCACTTTCCGCTTTGCGCATCTACGCCGATGAAGTGCTGCGCCCAGCGCTCGAACAAGTCGACGGCGTGGCGGCGGTCGACGTCAAAGGCGGCGCGAAGCGCGAAGTGCGGGTCGAGTTGGATCGTTCGCGGCTCGATTCACTCGGGCTGAGCCCGGGTGACATCGTGCAGCGCCTGCGCGCCGAGAATCTGAACTTGCCGGCGGGCCACTTCGACGAGGGCGTTCGCGAGATCAGCGTGCGCACCCTGGCCGAGTTCAGCAACGTCGATCAGATTCGCGATACCATCATCGCGACGGCCAAAGACGGCTCGGCAGTGCGCCTGCGCGACGTCGCAAACGTCAGCGACGGCTTCGAGGATTTGCGCAGCCAAGTCCGCGTCAATGGCAAGGATGCCGTCACGTTCGAGCTGCGCAAGCAATCCGGCCAGAACACGGTTGCCGTCGCTCACGCCGTCAAGGCGCGCATGGCGGAGCTCGAGAAGGCATTTCCCGAGGGCACCGAAGCGTCGTTGATCATCGACCAGTCGCGCTTCATCGAAGCCCAAGTCAAGCAAGTCGAAGAGGACATCGTCTTCGGCGCGCTGATGGCGGTGCTCGTGGTGCTCCTCTTCATGCTCGACTTGCGCTCGACGCTGATCAGCGCCGTGGCGTTGCCGACCAGCGTGATCGGGACGTTCTTCGTGATGTACGTGCTCGACTATTCGCTCAACATGATGACGTTGCTAGCGCTCTCGCTGGCCATCGGTTTGTTGATCGACGACGCGGTGGTGGTGCGCGAGAACATCTTCAAACACATCGAACAGGGCAAATCCCCACGCCAAGCTGCGCTGGATGGTACCAAGGAAGTGGCACTGAGTGTGTTCGCGACGACCCTGACGATCGTCGCCGTGTTCATGCCGATCGCGTTCGTGAAGGGCATCGTCGGACAGTTCTTCCGTCAGTTCGGCATCACCATCTCGGCGGCCGTGATCATCTCCTTGTTCGTCGCGTTCACGCTCGACCCGATGCTCTCGTCGCGCTTTTCGCATTCGCTCTCGGACAAGCCGGACCGTTTCGCTTGGCTCAAAGCGCCGTTCGAGTGGGTGCACGCACAGATGGCCGACACGTATCGGGCGCTGTTGCACTGGGCCGTGCGTTGGAAGTCGATCGTGGGTCTGCTCGCGGTGGGTAGCCTGTTCTTCATGGGCTACATCGCGAAATTGACGGGTCAAGAGTTCGTCAACGCGGAAGACCACGGCCAGTTCATCGTCGAGGCGGAGTTGCCCGCAGGTACCTCGTTGGCAGAGACGGCCCATCAGACGGAGATCGTCGAGCAGACGATGCTGGCCAATCCCGAGATCAAAGTCGTGTTCGCGACGATCGGCGACGGGGACCAAGTGAACAAGGTGAAGTGGCGTGTGGTCACTTCCGTCAAGACCGAGCGCAGCGAGACGCTGGCGCAATTGAAAGATGTCGCGCGTGAAGCCGCGAGCCATCTGCAAAACGCCAAGATTGCCGTTGCCGATCCGCCCTTCGTAGAGGGTGCGTCGACCGAGGCCCCGATCATGATCAACGTGCGTGGCCAAGAGTACAAAGAGATCGAGAGGACCACGGCAGAGATCGAGAAGATCCTGCGCAACACCCCAGGCGTTGGTGACATCCAGGTTCGTTATTCGCCGGGACGTCCCGAGCTCAGCGTGGCGCTTGATCGCAGTCGAGCCGCCGATCGCGGCGTGAGTGCCGCCCAAGTAGCAATGGCGCTGCGTGCTGCTGTCGAAGGCGAAGAGGCAGGCAAACTGCGTCAGCCCGGCCAACACGACGATGTGCCGATCCGCGTCCGCTTGGACGAGCGCTACCGCGGCGACGCGGCCTCGTTGGCCCTGGTCAATTTGCCGACCGCCAATGGCCCCGTGAAACTCGGGGACGTGGTGAACATCGTGCGCACCGAAGGGCCGCAGATCATCGAACGCGAGAACAAGAATCGTCAGGTCACGATTTGGGCATCGCCGATTGGTCGTCCCCTCGGCGACGTGGCCGCGGAGTTCCAACCTCAGATCAAGAAGCTCGAACTCGCACCAGGGATGTCCATCTTCTACGACGGGCAGCTGCGCTTGATGAACGAGAACAATCAGAACATGGCGCTGGCTCTGCTGCTGGGCGTGGTGTTCATCTACATCGTGCTCGCGTCGCAGTTCGAGAGCTTCATCCACCCGTTGACGATCATGGTCACACTGCCCCTGGCGCTGGTCGGTGGCATTCTGGCGCTGTTCCTGACGGGCGACACGCTCGCGATGGGTGCTCTGATCGGTATGGTCTTACTGATGGGTCTCGTTACGAAGAACGCGATCTTGCTGGTTGACCGCGCGATCGTGCGGGTCAGGGATCACGGTGAGTCCCCCTTGGCTGCGATTCTTGCAGCGGGTCCAGAGCGTCTGCGGCCGATTCTCATGACCAGCACGGCGATGGTGCTCGGCATGTTGCCCACTGCGACCGGAAACGGCGAGGGGAGTGAATTCCGCGCGCCAATGGCCGTAGCGGTGATCGGCGGCGTGATCAGCTCGACCCTGCTCTCGCTGATCGTCGTTCCCGTCTTTTACTTGACCATCGAAAACATCAAGGCTTGGATTGGACGTTGGGGCAGACGTGGGGGCACGGTCAAACCAGAGCTCGATACGCCTCGAACCCCCGACAGTACCAGCGCTTCTCCGAGCGCAGCCGAGTAACTCAACAAGTTAATATTGTGGCGCTACTCAGAGCCACTAGTCCGAGCAGATTCATGGGATCATCAATCTTCGATAAGCGCCATGCTCGCAGCACGGCACGAAACACTACGTCAACCCCCCACGCATTGCGCGCACACGTGACGCTTGGCGCTCTCGCTTTGGCGACCGGTCTGCTCCAAGCCCCGATGGCGCTAGCCCAAACGCCGCCATCCCAGCCCGCGCCCACTCCCAGCGCACAACCCCCCGGCTCGGTTCCCGCGCCACAACCCGGCGCTACTCCCGCCGGCAGTGCCGCAGCATTGCCCGACACCGTTAACCCCGGGGCGCCTCTGCTGTCGAGCGACAGCAAAGAACCTCAAAAGAGTCAGGCGGCACTCGAGCTGGAATCACGGCTGGCCAGCATGCGAAGAGGCGGCGGGTTGACTGCCGACGCGGTTGCCACACGCGCGGTTGCCAACAGCAGCCAGGTCAAAGCCAAGCAACAGACCTTGGAAGCGACCGAAGCCGACGTTCGGCAAACGCGCAGTCAGTTCTATCCGACCCTGTCGCTGAGTGCGCGCTACACGCGGTTGTCGAGCATCCCGATCCCCGTGCTCGGGGGCTTTGGCGACGGCAGCCTCATCATATCCGCCACGCCCAGTGCGGCGCCACGCCCGCTCCGACAGAACGAGGTGCTGCTCGCGGTGCCGACCCCCTCGTTCTCTTTTCCAGTTTTTCTCAACCAATATTCTCTAGGGGCGTCGCTGGCGGTGCCTCTATCGGACTACGTGTTGCGGACGTCGCGCGCGATCGCGGCTTCGTCACTCGCGCACGATGGCGCAGAGCTCGACGAAAAAGCGACTCGCAGGGCCGTCGCGCGCGACGCGAGGGTGGCTTACTACCAATGGATTCGCACACTGGGCGTTTCGATCGTCGCGCAGCAGAGCCTCGAACAAGCCAGTGGGCACGCGGCAGACACCCAGAACGCGTTTGCCGCCGGGGTTGCCTCGAAAGCAGACGTCTTGCGTGCGCAAGGCCAGCTCGAAATGACGAAGCTGTTCCAGCAACGGGCCCAAACCCAAGTCACGCTGGCAAGTCAACAGATCTCGGTCGCCATGGGAGACCCCATGAGCAACATCTACGAAGTCGGCGAAGACATTTTGGTCAAACCCGTTCACCCGAAGTACCTCGATGACGAGCAAGCCGCGCTCGCAGAAGCGTCCAGCCAACGGCTAGAGCTGCAGAACCTGAGGGTCAACGAGCAGGCCCTGCGAGACGCCGCCAGTCTCGTGCAGGTCGGCGCTTACCCGCGTTTGGACGCGCAGGCGAACGCGCAATACGCAAACCCCAACCAGCGCTTCTTCCCACAGCAAGACAAGTTCAAGGGCACCTGGGACGTCGGGGTGGTGTTGAGTTGGACGCCCACCCAACTGTTCGGCGCGAACGCTCAGGCCGACTCCTACCAAGCCAAAGCCAACGCGTTAGCGGCGCAGCGGGCCCAAATGATGGACGCCTTGAAGCTCGAAGTGGCCCGTGCGCGCCACTCGGTGCTCGACGCCGAATACGCCGTTGGAGCCTCCGAGCTCTCGCTGGGTGCAGCGGAGGAAGGTTACCGCGTGCGACGTGAGCTGTATCGGGCGGGGCGAGCCACTGAGGTCGAGGTCACCGACGCCGAGACCGAACTGATGCGGGCGCGCCTCGATTTGGTCAACGCTCACATCGATCTAGCGATCGCCAACGTCGAGTTCGAGCACGCGCTCGGACGTGACAAAGGGCTCTGAGAACCGCTCGGTTCGGCGCTCGGGGCGAGCTCAGCCGCCCCCGACGAAGTGCACGATCTCGACCACGTCGCCGTCGCGCAACGTGTGCAGCGCGTGCTCGGCGCGGGGAACCACTTCGCGGTTGCACTCGACCGCGACGGGGCCATCCGTCAGTGCCAGCCGCTCGATCAACTGGCGCACTGTCAGCGGCCCGTCGGTTTCCACGGCATCGCCGTTGACAGTCAGCTTCATGCGGCTAGCCTCCGACCCCGGCTCGGCGCTGTCAAGCATAGGTCACGTGCCACGAACCCCCATGTCTCGCTTCGCGCCATCGCGCACCGTTCTGTTCGGCTTGGCTCTCGAGCTGCTCCATTGCGCAAGTGGTGAGCCGGCCAAAGAGAAGCCGCTCGTGACCTTCGAGGGCGTAGATGCGGGCGCCGAGCGTCTGGCCACGCCAATGCGCGCGGATCCCAACGCGGCTTCGGCTGCTGCGCGCACAGAGGCCCCAGCCGATTCGATGATCAAGGCCGACAGCGAGCCGTCGGCGGCGACCAGCGCGGCCAGTGCGGACGGCACAACGCCCTCCGGCGACGGTCCGCGCATCGCAGCGATGCAGATTGCTGCCACCGTTTACTCGAAACCCAACATCAGTTCGGAGCGCCTAGGTTACGTGAGGCTTGGCGGAAGCGTGGCCAGAGATCCGAACCCAGTCGCGGGCTCGGGTTGCCATGGCAAATGGTACCATGTTTACCCGTTGGGCTACATGTGCACGGACGAGGCCACCATCGATCTGAGCACGCCGCTCGTACGCGCCGCCGCTCGCAGGCCCGACTTGAGCAAGCCGCTACCTTACGCTTACGGCTTCGTGCGAGCTACCGCCCCTCAGTATCTGCGCGTTCCAACCAAGAAGGAGCAGCTCCAGAGCGAGTTCAAACTCGAAGAACACATGGACTGGTACCGCGAAAATCGCGCGGAGGTTCAGCGCGTGACGCTCGGTGCCAACGATATCCCACTCGATTCGCGCGGCTTTGCGGTGCTCGGTCAGAGCATGGAGCCCGGCTTTCGCTTGAGCACTCAGAAGAGCACGACCGAGTTACTCGGGGGCAGCTCGTCCCGCGGCACGATCCCGTTCTGGTTGACGGGCGGACGCGGGGTGCCGAACGTCGCGGACTTCAAGGTCCCCGATTACGCCGTGTTTGCCGATCGCGTCCGGCGCAAGACGGGGCTCAGCTTCGTCGACGCGTTCGTGGCGGACAGCGAAGATCTCGAACGACGCTTCGCCGTCACCGTCGATCTGCGCTTGATTCCAGGGACGAAGGTCAAACCCGATACCGGTTCGCAGTTCCATGGAGTCGAGATCGGGGGCGCGGTCGAGCTTCCATTTGCGTTCGTCTCGCGGCGCGATTCGAGCACGTGGAAGTTGATCAAGGGGCGTGACGAAGTCAGCGCCGATGCGGTGTTACCTCGGCGAGCGCTGATCCCTTTGTCGGGCAAGGCACGCTTCAAGGCCGGCGAGCGCTTCTATCAGATCGCCCGGGACCCGCAACGCTGGCTCAAGGCGGCGGACATCGGCGTCGTCGCGCCGCCTCCCACTTGGCCCGAGGATGCCACCAAAGGCGCCAAGTGGATCGATGTTTCCCTGACGCAGCAAACCTTGGTGCTCTACGAAGGCCAACGACCGATCTACGCGACCTTGATCTCGAGTGGCCGCGATCGCTTGGGTGACCCCAAAACGACGCTCTCGACGCCGCGCGGCGAATTTCGAATTCGCAGCAAGCACGTCGCCGCTGCCATGGACTCTGAGGAGAACTCGAGCGTGAGTGGCGGAACACGCGCGGGGTCCGGGGGCGGGTTCTCGGCAGACGCTGCAGCAACCGCTGAACGCCTCTTGAAGGCGGAGCGCGAGGGGCAAAAGCTCGACGAACAAGATCAGCGGCGCTTGCTCAACGTCAAGAAGGGTCGCAACCCCGAATACGGGGTTACCCAACGGCGCGGCGCCGGTGACTTCGAACTGCGTGACGTGCCCTGGATCCAGTACTTTGCGTCGGGTTACGCCTTGCACGGCGCGTATTGGCACGACGTGTTCGGAACGCCGCGCAGTCACGGCTGCATCAACCTGTCGCCGATCGACGCCCGCATCGTGTTTCGTTGGACCGATCCCCCATTGCCGGAGGGATGGCACGGGATGAACGTGTCGGACGAGTTCGGAGCCGGGACGCTGGTGGTCGTGCGCGAGTGACCTGACGACTCAGAACCAGCGCTTCCACCACGGCCCGCCCTCGGCTGGGGGCGGCGCCACGCGCGAGACGCGCGCGCGCGCAGCCGCGCCATTCGACGCTGCCGACGACGGTGGGGGTAGGGGGCGGGGCGGACCAGAGAGCTGGGGCGCTGGGGCGGAAGCCGTAGCAGGCGCCTGACTACGCTGAGGACTCGGGGTCGGGGCGCCACTGCTCTGAACCCCCGCGCTGCGGGTAGTCTGCGGTTGCCCTGTCGCACTGGGCGAGTCGATCAGATCGCCAAAATCATCGCCGAAACCCCAGGCCGTCGGATCTTCGTATTTGCCAGGTGTGCCTCGCACGGAAAGGGGCAACTGAGCGGCCAAACCTTGCCGCGTGGGAGGTCCGGATTCATCGGCCGAGAAAGCATGCAGAGTGTCGATGATCAGTTCGCCAATCACGGCGGTCGCGTCTTTGGCGGCGACCTTCTTGCGCGTATGTTGGTGCTGCGCCGACGTCGACTTTACGATTTGCGCGATGTCCAAGTAGCTCACGGCGCGGCCGCGGCTGAAAAGAACCTGGCTCAGATCGCGGGCGAACTCGTTGGCATTTTGGTAGCGTGTGTTGCGGTCGCGAGCTAACGCCTTGAGTACGACGCGCATCATCGTTTCGTCCACGTCGGGACGGATCTGCCGAAGGTCCGGGATTTGGGCCGCTTGAACTTGCTTGAACGTTTCTAGATCGGTCTTGCCTTGAAACAAGCGTCGCCCGGCGAGCATCTCGAACACCAAGATGCCGGCGGCAAAGATATCGACGCGGTGGTCGACGCCCTGGCGCAACGTGACCTCGGGCGCGAGGTAACCGAACTTGCCTTTGACGATGTCCTCGTCCTCGTCGGACAAATGCGAGCTCGCTTTTGCCAAGCCGAAGTCCACTAGCTTCACTTCGCCGTGGTTGGTCATCAGCACGTTGTGGGGCGAAATATCCCGATGCACGATGTGCAGCGGGTTACCATGATGATCCACTGCGCCGTGGGCGTAAGCCAAGCCCTCGCAGATCTGCATCGCGATCAGGCAGGCGACCTCCACGGTCATGGCTTTGCCTTGGCTCGCCAAGTGATCGAGAACGGCGCGTAGATCCGCGCCATCGACGTACTCCATCACGATGAAGTGCGTGCCAGCGCCTTGACCGATGTCGAAGACCTGCACGCATTTGGAGTGGCTCAAGTACGCGCAGAGCCGAGCTTCATCGAGGAACATGTTGATGAAGTCCTGGTTCTCCGAGAGTTTCGGAAGCACGCGTTTGATCGCGACCTTCTTGCGAAACCCCTCGATACCCGCGCTTTCGCCCAAGTACACTTCGGCCATGCCGCCCGCCGCAATCAACTCCTTGATCTGGTAGCGCTGAGCGTCTCGCATCGTAGTTTATTAGAGCAGATCTCGAAAACAGCGCAGCGAGAAACGACGCGAGCTCGAGCGCGCCACGCGGACGCGGGTAGGGGCCAGTAGGGAGAAGGCTTCGAGCACGCAGATCCCGCGAGTGATCTCGGCTGCTTCGGATGCACGAACCGACAGTCTTGCCGCGCGTTCGTTGCGACCAGCTCGAAAAAGGAAGGAAATGTAGGTGCGTATGGGGTTGCCAAACTTTGCCGCTCACCTAAGTTGCTGATCCATCCATGGGCGTTCTGCGCTTCCGTCTATTCGGCTTCCCCGTTGCCATCCTTCCCGGGTACTGGCTGCTCAGTGCCCTCATGGGATTCGGTGTGGGTCAGCGCTCGGTCCAATCGGGCCTGCTGCTCATGGCCGTCATGTTCTGCAGCATTCTAGTTCACGAACTTGGGCACGCGCTGATGGCACGTGCATTCGGGTTGCCTGCACAAATCACGCTGCACATGATGGGTGGAGCGACGGGGTTCCCCTCTGCGCCCAAGCTCACGCGTGGGCGCGATATCTTGGTGTCGCTTGCGGGTCCAGGTGCGGGGCTCTTGCTCGCATGCGTGGCGTGGATCGCCTCCAAGTGGATCGCACCCGACGCCTGGAGCGACACAGGGGCAGAGTCGCTTGCGCCGTTGGCGACGCTCATGGTGTCGCTCGTCTGGATCAATCTGGTTTGGAGTGTTTTGAACCTGATGCCCGTAATGCCGTTTGACGGAGGTCGAGTGCTGGCTGCGGCGCTTGGCCCAACGCGACAAGTTGCGGCAGGGGGGATCTCGCTCACGGTTGGGTTGTTGCTGGCGGTGTGGCTTTTCAAAGTCGGGTCCGTGTTCCCTGCGGTTCTGTTCGCGACCGCAGCGCTGTCGAGCTTCATGCGCATGCGCCAGAGCAACAGCGCACCGCCCCGCGTCGACGATCACATCTTGGCGCGCGTGTTGGAAGCCGCGGAAGCGGCTCTGAAAGCAGAACAGTTTCAGCAGGCGTCGGCCCTGGCGCACCGCGTTCTGACCAACACCACGGCTGCCGATCTCGGCAGGCGCGCTCTAGCTACCTTGTTGTGGGCGCGGCTCGGAGCTGGCGATGCAGCGGGTGCGCGGGCGTTGTTACTGTCGGCCCCCGAGAGGGCTGTCGACCGTTACCTCGCAGCAGCCGTCTATGAAGCGACGGACGAGCTCGACTCGGCCAAGCGCTTGCTGAGCGAGGCCCGGTCCCAAGGCGACGCGCGGGTGCAGGTTACCGCCCTGCTCGTCAAGATCCTGCTGCGCCAAGGCAAGTTCGCCCCGGCCGCGAACCTCACGCGCGAGATCCTCGACGGAATTGCCCCGAGCGAAGTGCGACGCGTGGCGATGGAGGCCCGCGACGGAGGCGCCAGCGCCGAGGCGGCACGTTTGAGTTTGGCTCTAGCGAAGCTGCAGCGGAGCTCAGCGGACGCCATCGACGCGATCTTTGGCTTCGCTTTGGCGGGGCTACAGGACGAAGCCAAGACCGCCTTCAGCTTGGCTTACGACTACGATCCGGAATTGGCTCGGCGCCTGCTGGACGACGCCCGCTTGAGTCAGATTCGCCAAGAGTTGGCTGCGCTCTGCTGAGCACAGTTGCGGTTCGCGAACCAAAACCGCCGCGACGGGCAAAAGCACAAAAAGCGAAAGCGAGGACGACCCGGTGAGGGCTCCTCGCTGAGGTTCGCGTGGACGGCGACGCCGGCGATCTTCGCCGCCGAAGGGACTCAGCTTCCGCTGGTCTCTTGCGCGTTGGCAGCGGTCTTCGGCGCCTTGCGATCAATCGCCGCCTGCATGCCACAGCGCTTGCGCGTACGAAGCTTGGGCGTGGATTTGGTTGCGGGAGTGGCAAGCCACACGTGACGCTTACGAACATCCCAAACAGCGCGATTCGACATCTAGTTTTTCCTGAGTTGACCGAGTGTTCCTGAGAACGGGGGGCGAGCTGTGGCTCGAGGCTGAGGTGAGGGAAGTCGGGGTGAAAGGATTTGAACCTTCAACGTCCTGCACCCAAAGCAGGCCCTCTACCAGGTTGAGGTACACCCCGTGAGCGGGCTCGGCGTTATATTGCTGATCCGCGCAGTGTTCAATCCCGATTCAATAAAAAGTTAGTCCAGCGCCAGCCTGGGTTTGGTCAGTCGGGTAAGCGCCGCAAACTCACGTTCAGCAAGATCGGCTCACGGTCCGAGACGACGATCCGATCCCAGGGATAGTACCCCTCGCACTCAATCGTGACGCGGTGCTCGCCCTCCGGGAGTCGAACCCCCTTGGCGGCAACGTAGCCGAGCAGCCCGATGAATTGCTCGTCGATCTTGACCGAGGCATCGGGCGGCGCACTCGCTTCGGGACGCAGCTTCATGCTCACGGCGGCGCGTACGCCGGTACAACCGCTGAGCTCGGGGCTCACGATGGCGAACAAGGCGAGCATGCAAGCCGTGCGCAGTCTGCCCGAGCAGCGCCAGCGCAGAGCAGGGAGCAGTTTCGGGCTAACGGGCGAAGGAGTCGGCGTCATTCCCATTCGATGGTCGAGGGCGGCTTGGAACTGATGTCGTAGACCACACGATTGATTCCAGCCACCTCGTTGATCAATCGCGAACTGATCTTCGCCAGCACGTCGTAGGGCAACCGGGCCCAGTCGGCGGTCATCGCATCGCTGGATTCGACGGCTCTGAGGGCACAGGTTTCCTCGTAAGTGCGCCCATCGCCCATCACGCCGACACTGCGCACGGGCAAGAGCACGGCAAACGCTTGCCACAGTTTGTCGTACAAGCCCGCGGCGCGGATCTCTTGGGTCACGATGCTGTCGGCCTTGCGCAACACCTGTAAGCGCTTCTCGGTGACCTCGCCCAAGCAGCGAATCGCCAGGCCCGGTCCGGGAAACGGTTGGCGCCAGATCACGTCGCGCGGCATCCCGAGCGATTCACCGACCTTGCGCACTTCGTCTTTGAACAATTCGCGCAGCGGCTCGATCAATTTGAGTTTCATGCGCTCGGGCAACCCTCCCACGTTGTGATGCGTCTTGATCACTGCACTAGGCCCTTTGACGCTCACGCTCTCGATCACGTCCGGGTACAACGTGCCTTGAACGAGATGGGTTACCGCACCCAGCTTGTGGCTTTCTTCATCGAAGACTTCGATGAACAGGTTGCCGATGATCTTGCGCTTCTGCTCGGGATCGGAGACTCCGGCTAGGCGCCCCAAGAAGCGCGCACGCGCGTCGATGGCGATCAGTTTCAGACCGAGCTTCTGCATCGCGTTCTGAACACGCTCGAACTCCCCTTCCCGCAGCACGCCGTTGTCGACGAAGATACAGGTCAAGCGCGCCCCCAGGGCGCGGTGCGTGAGCACTGCGGCGACCGCTGAATCGACACCGCCGCTCAGCGCGCAGATCGCATGCGCATCGGGTGCAACCTGCTCGCTGATGCGCTCGACGGCTTGCTCCACGAAGCTGCCGGCAGTCCAAGAGCGTTCCAGTCCCGCGACGTCGAACAGGAACGCTTCCAACATGTCGCGTCCGCGCTGGGTGTGCGCAACTTCAGGGTGAAGCTGGATGCCATACATGCGCCGAGCAGGATCACCGATCACTGCCAAGGGCGCGTTCTGGCTGTGTCCGATGCTGCGAAAGCCGGTGGGCAGCCGCGTCAGACGGTCCCCATGGCTCATCCACACGGTCGACACGTCGCCCTCGCGAAAACGCGAAAGGATGCCAATGGCTTCGTCCACGACGAGCTCCGCAGGCCCATATTCGCGCTCGCTGCTCGGCTCGACCAAGCCGCCCAGCTGCAGAGCCATCAACTGCTGCCCGTAACAGATCCCGAGCACCGGAAGCCCGAGCTCGAACAAGCCGGGATCGCTCTTGGGTGAGTTGCTCTCGTAGACCGAGTCGGGCCCGCCGCTGAGGATGATGGCGGAGGGCTGCGCCGAGCGAATGCGCTCCACGTCGATCGTGCCTGGGACGATCTCGCAGTACACCTGACTCTCGCGGACGCGGCGCGCGATCAGCTGTGTGAGCTGCGAGCCGAAGTCGAGAATCAGGACGCATTGGCGAGACGCTGCGATTTGCATGCGCGCGAGCTAGCATGAAGCCGCCTCGCGGATAAGCGATTTATCGGCGGGAGAGCGACAGCTGAAATGCTTACGATTTCACGGGGCCGCGCTGTCGGGTACGAGTGAACGCACCACGATGGCCTGGGCGCTGCCGAAGTGCTCTCGCAACAAACGTTGGACCAGAACGGCGGAAGCGGGTTTGGCACGCGGCCACAGCACTTGTGACATGCGCACACGCGGATCGAGCTGTGCTTCAATGGCGCGGCCCGTGCGCGCAGCTTTGTCGATGGTTTTGGCGTCGGCCGTGGCCAGGCTCACGAACAAAGCCCGCACTTGAGCGATGGCCGGATCGATTGCCGTGTTCAAAGCTCGCAGGTGGACGACGAGCGCGCCCTTGTCGTCGAGTCCGCCAAACACGCTGGCCTGGGCATACGAAACGGGGGCGCTCGGGCGCACGGCGCGCTCCAGCCATCCCCCCGGGGCGTTCAACACCTCCGCGAGGCGGTCGAGTGCGGCCCGGCTACCAGCTGGCGTCGAGAAGGCAATCCATGCCTGGGCGCTCGAAGGGGCTGCGTCCGAGGGCGAGCCACCCGCTTCCAGCGCCGGAAGTGTTTGCAGCCAACTGGCGCTGTCGTACTCGCCCGGCACTGCAGCAGACCAGGGCGTCGCTGCGCAGGGCTGAACTGCGCCGCGCAACGGCCACAACAACGTCGCGAGCTCGCGATTGAGCGCCGTTGCTTGCGCAGCGTTGGCGTTACCGAGCACCACGAGTTCGAGCGGATGCGAGCTGAATCCGCGCATGGCGCGCTCCGCGGCGCTTGCCGAAAACGCGCTCAGCTCGCTGCCCACGCCCGTTGCAGTGATGCGCCCTGGCTGATCACCGCTGATTAACGAAAGCGTGCGCTGCCACCCGGGTGAAGCGGGCGCCCACTCGAGCAGTTCGCTGCGCGTGGCGGCTGCGACTTGTTCCGAGCGGCCCACGCTGAGCAAAGCTCGACCCAGGGCCTGAGCGAGTTCGTTCGCCGAATCGGTGTCCAGGGCGGACACCGAACCTATGATTCCGACTTGAGAGCCATTGAACCAGGGCTCGAGCTGCAAATGGGGGCTTTTGGGCGCGCTGCGCGCTGCGACGCTGAGTGCCGCGAACGTGTGCCCAGAGGTCTCTGGTAGCTCGTGAGCGGTCGAACAGCGGCTCGTGAGCAAGGCCCAGATCCGCCCTTGGCCTTTCTCGGGTCGCAAGTTGAGGCCAATCAGCGGGGGCTCGAGCTTGTGAAACGTGGCTTGCAGGCGCGAGGCGTCTGGCCCTGCGTGCACGACCCAGCGCGATTCCTTGGGGGGTTGTTCACCGTTGAAGGCAAGCCAGGCCGCAGCCAGAGCCGCCTCGCGCGGATCGCTGGCTCCCACCAGTGTTGCAGGATTAACACCCGGAGTGTTGGCCAAGGCGGCGGCTAGATAACTCGAGAGGGCTGTCGCGACTTCGGCCGAAGCAGTCCCCGAGCCCTGAAATTCAGCAACCAAGCAGGCCCCGCGCGGCCGCAGAATCGCAGTGGCATCGAGCAGTCGCCAGGGCGGACGGAACGCTTCCGCAGCCAAGCGCAACGAGCTGTCGGCGCGCAGCAGCGCGTCTGCCGCCGCGGGCGCCTTGGCGATTTGCTCGGTGCGGATCGCCAAACTCAAGTGGCCAGGCAGCCCTTCACTCGAGACGGAGTCGTCGGCTGGCCACGGATCATCGATACCTGGACCTTGGGGCCAGGCGAGACCGTGCTCGTAGCCTCGTATCGCCGCGCGCAGCACGGCGCCGTTACCGACCAGCGCGAGTCGTGCGCTCTGTTGCCCGATCTCGGCTCTCACCTGTGCCGGGGTTTCCTGCACGGTGTCGAATCCGCAGAGGTTCGCGCGGCGCAGCGAAGGCGCTCGTTTTACTAGGGGCCCAGTCAGCAACGCGGCACGCAGTTGCTCGGCGGCGTGCTCCGCTTTCGCTTCCGAGTCGAGCAATACCGCGAGCAAGATGGCGTTATCTGCGGCGCGGCTCGACGCCAAGTAGCCCGCGCGCTCCAAGCTGGCCGCGGCGCTTTGCGCGATCTGTGCGTTGGTCGCTGCAGCGGCGTTGGTGAACACGGCGATCGCTAGCGCAGAAGCGGGATCGCCGTCGCGCTCGATCACTTCCAAGCGCGGCTTGTCCGGCTCCGTGTGGGTCACGACCGACGCCGGGCGCGCGGCGGGGGGTTGACCACCGCAGGCGCTCGCGTTCACCCAGAAAGCCACGACGATCGACTCGAGGAATCTGGATTGGAGGAGCGCGCGCCGCCTTTGCGGCGCAAGAGTGCCGTTCACACGCGAGCCATATCACGAACCCGTTTTGTCGCGCCAACTTGGCAGGCCCGGTTCGTCTTGCCGGGGCGCCAAGCGAGCGCTCTAGGCAGCCAGCGCTTGGCGGCCAATCAGACCAGCCAAGCGGCAGCGGATCTTGTGCTTTTTGGAGTACACGGTCTTCACGCTGATGCCCATCACGCGGGCGACCTGCTCGGGCTCGAGGCCCTCTTCGAAGTAGAGCGTCACGAACTGACGATCCTTCTCGGAGAAGCCGTTGAGCAACTCGTCGAGCAGGCGAGCTTGTTCACGGGTGGCGCAAGCGTCGAAGGGGCTTGGGCTGTCGCTCGAGAGCGCTTCCTCGGGTAAGCCATCATCGCTTTTGGGGTCGCGACGGCGGCGACGCAAGAGATCGTAGGCCGCGTGGGTCGCGAGCATGCCCAGCCAGGTGCCCAGGCGGGTACCGCGGCTCGAATCGTAGCTGCGCAGCTTGAGCTTGTCGCGTGCCACCAACTGCAGGAACAACGTGGCATAAACCTCGCGAGTGTCCTCGCTGTGAATCACCGAGCCGAAGCGATTGAGGACGCGGGCAATGCAGCGCTCGATCAAGCGCGAGTACTTGCGGTCGAACTCGGTCCAAGCGCGGGGGTCGTCCGCGAGCAAGCCATTGAGCAGGCTCTGCTCGTCGGTGAAAGAGACAGCTTCGATTTCGGCGCTAATAGGGTACGACATGGTGAGAAAGCTCCTGTCGGGCCTTCGGAGGCTGCCGACGGGAAGCTCTAAGAGCACCTGCCGTACCAGGTTTGATTTGCTTTAATTTCAGCTAGTTAGCGCTGGCGAAAAGCGTAACAGCGTAACCTGGGAGGGGGCTTGTTACGCTCGCAAAGCCTGCGAAACAAGATACGCAGATGGCCCGTCTGGGCTTCCCCTCTCGGTGACAAATCCGAGGCATCCGCCATTGGGCGCGCTAAGAAGGAGTTCCGCGACCTGCTCGAGAGACGACCGTGCCCGCCTTAGTCAAAGCGTACATCTTGTTGGCCTTCGCCTTCCTGAAGACGGTGTTCACCCGTTGGTTCGGCATCGGTAAACGCTACGGCCTGCCAGCCTTCAACCGCAACTACGCCAGTGACCATCTGAGCGCCATGCGACCCGACGATGCCGAGGTTCTGCTCGGGGCGGCGCGTTGCATTGCCTGTCGGCGCTGTGAGTCGGGGGACGACGCATTGCGCAGCGCTCACGGCGATGCTTATCCAGGCATGATGACGCTCGTGTTGAGCTCGGCCCGTGATACCACGGCGGCCAACTCGGCAGCACGGGCCTGGGCGCTGGTTCCAAGCCTAGAGCTGGCGAGGCGCGAAACGCTGTGTCCAGAGGGGGTCCCAATCCGCAAGCTTGCTGCGTTGGTCGTTCACCACGCGCAGCAAGCTTGACGCGCTGGATCAGCGTACGAGCGCCAAGCGTGGCGCCGCGCCGAACGCAGCGAGGTGACCACTCTCTTCGGCGACGTACACGTCGCAGCGTTCGTCCACGCGGATCAAATCGGGGATCAGATCCGTGGGCAGCGTGCCGAGCAGTTCGCCGTCCTTGGGGCGCACGACGTGGATCTTCTCTTGCGGGACGAACAGTGCGCCCGAGCGCAGCACTGGCTCGAGCCTGCGCGGTTGTTCCGCAGCAGAGCCCGCGCTAAAGACGTGGTTGAAACGCACTTTGCCGTCTTCCGCGCCGAGTCCCAGCAGCACTCCGCTCGAACTGTTGACCAAGATGCAATCGTCCACGGCGAGCCACGCGCAAGTGCCGGTCAGAAGTCCCGGGGCGTACTCCCAGAGCCTGCTGCCGTCCAAGCGCGAGAACGCCAGGACTCCAAACCCCTCGGATTCGAGCGTGGGGATTACGACGGCGTCGGGGGTGAGCAACGGCGCCCGCCCCGGCATGGGGCGCTCGTCGAGTTCGACTTGCCAGTCCATGCGCCCGCTGAACGGATTGAAGCGATGCAAGTGGAAGCGACCGCCGTTGCTGCCGCTCAACGCGAACGCGCTGTCGTGATCGACCGAAATCTCGCCGCTGAACGGCACGCGCGCCCGCAAACTCCAGACGGGTTCACCCGTGACGGCATCGAGCGCCACCATTTGAGGATCTCCGCCTGCCACGAGCAAGAGTCGACCGGCGCGCCGCAGACGATAACCTGCGGGACGCTTCATCGAGTAACGCCAGCGCACGGTGCCACCCAGCAGATCGATCGCGCTGACTTGGCGATCCCCTTCGACCAGGGTGAGCAGCTCTGGAAGTCCAGGTCCGTGAAGCACCGAGCCAGCAGCCGCGCGCGATGAGCGAGGTTGGGTGCGCAGCGTGAAGCGCACCTCACCGTCGGCGAGATCGTGACAAGACAACAGCCCATCGGACTCGATCCGAACCAAGCCTGCGGGACTGACCACGCATGCGGCGGGGTGTGTCGATTTCTGCCATACGACTTCGCCCGTGTTGCGCTTGAGACACGTGGTCTCGTGCGCCGAACCGACGATGAAGCGTTCACCACACAGAAATGTGGCCCGCAGATCGAGCTCTGCGATCGCTGCCACCCAGCGCGGCACGAAACGCATCTTGGGACCGCGATCCCATAGCCCCTCGGCGCGTCGCACTCGGGGCACGAAACGGCGATAAGTGTCGGGTTGGGGATTGGTGACGGACTCCTCGTCACGGTGTTCTTCGATCTGTCCGAGCAAGCGCTCAGCCTGACGGTCGAGCTCCGTCAAACGCAGATTGAGCTCGTGCTCCGAGTCACGGCGGCGAAACTCTTTGACCAGGTTGCGAGCAAATCCCGCAACCAACCGTACGAAGTCCGCACATGACAAGCGCTGCACCCGTGCGCTGCTCGGGTCCTTGTTGGCTGCTTGGAACGTGAGCTCTACGCTTGCGTCGCCCCCACCGCGACGCAGTGAGATTCGAGCTTGCTCCAGTTGGGTCCTGCGAAAAGTCGGCTGAGCGCTCGCGAACGAGTCGAACGCACTCTGCGCCAGAGCGACGAGTTTCTCGGTATCCAAGAAGACTTGAGCAGGTCCCGTCACCAACTGTCGCTTCAGCGCGCGGATGCCCAAGTTGCCGTGACAGAGCAACGCGTGCAGATCCGCGCGCTCGAGCCGAGCGTCTGCCCGACGCGGGCGTTTCTTGCTCGCGCTCAGTTCGAGTTCGGCACTGAGTTCGACCCCGCCCGCCGCGGCGCGCACCAACACAGGCTCGCGCTGGATGGCAGGAGCCGTGAACTCGGCATCGATGGCAGCGAGCGCTGCGCGCGCGCTGCGAATGCCCGCGCGCAAAGGTCCGCTCAGTGCGGGGTCGAGTTCGGGAGCTTGTTCGAGCGCCGCAAGAACCGCGTCGCGCAGCGCTCTCAAAGAGATGCTCTGGCCGTACGCGGGGACGCTCGGCGTCGGGCCGGAGCAGTAGATCGCCAACACGACTCGATCTTGGTCGAGCTCCATGCCGAGCTCCCACAGCTCGCCCACCACGTGCAACGGAACCTGCACGCGATGGCGAGGACCGTTGCAGAGGGAGGCGAGGGCGAAGCCTAGATCCGTCACGAAGTCGATCGCGCGGCCCTCACCGATCCGCGCGGTCAAGTTCACGCCGTCGATGACGTCGAGAACCCCGTTGAGGTGAGCGATTGCCGGGTTCGGCGCTTTTGCAGGGCGAGGATGGACGACGACGTGCAGTGCAGTCATGCAGGTCGCATCCTAGAAAGTCGCCGCTCGGGATCGGAATTTTTGGGGTCGAATCCGAGCGAATCGCGGAACTGTGGACAAACGTGAGCAGACCCGCTAGCAAAGCCGCACAGGGGGCACATCGGATCGTGAGAACGTCCGCATGGGTTGCACTCCTGCGTTGTTGCGTTTCGCCCCGGCCCCAAGGTCTGGCTTTTTTTGGGGACAAAGGCCCTTCTAAAGAGCTTCCCAATACTGCTGGGATGATACACTTGCCGTCACCAATGACGGTAAGGGTCGGCTCCAGCGCAGGTGACCTACTCCCCTTGGGCATTGCCTGGAAGCGCCAAGAACGATGGAACTGAAGCAGCAACTGAAACTGTCGCAGCAGCTGGTGATGACTCCCCAGCTGCAGCAAGCAATCCGGTTGTTGCAGCTGTCGCGACTAGAGCTGCTCGACGAGGTCCGCAAGGAGCTCGACGGCAACCCCATCCTGATGGACGACGATGGGGATGCCAACAAGGGCCCGCGCACCGCTGAAGCCGTTTCGGCGGCAACGGCCGAACGCTTATCCGAGCGTGAGGACTACCGCCAGAGCGCCGAGCAGCGCGAGACGGCTGCGGCGACCAAAGAGGTCGACTGGGAGAAGTTCCTAGAAAACCGCAGTCAGCAGCAAGCCGCCTCGCCCAACAAGGCCGCGGGCGGGTTCGAAGATCTGCCGCCGATCGAGCAGAACCTGACGCGCCCTGGGTCGCTGCAAGAGCATCTGCTCCTACAGTTGCAGCTCGGTGACTTCACCGACGTCGAACGTCGTTTCGGTGAGTTGGTGATCGGCAATCTCGACGAGAACGGCTTTCTCGATCTGGAGGGCGTAGAACGCCAGGATGGCACTCGCACCCCAGACCTGACCATCGACGACTTGGCGGACGAAGCGGAGCTGCATCGGGACGATGCGCCGTTCGTGCTCGAGATGATCCAGAACTTCGATCCCGTCGGAGTTGCCGCGCGTGATTTACGCGAATGCTTGCTGATCCAGGCACGTGCGCTCGGTTACGACGAGCTCGAGCAGCGAATCATCGCCGAGCACATGATCAACCTGGAGAAGCGCAACTACCAGGCGATCGCGAAAGATCTGCGAATCGAGGTCGAAGAAGTCTACGAGGCCGCGCGCGAGATTCAGAAGCTCGAGAGTCGGCCTGCCCGAAACTTCACCGATCAAGATGAGCGCAGCATCGGGATCACGCCCGATGTTTACGTGATCAAAGACGGCTCCGAGTGGGTCGTCGTCGACAACGATCGTGGGATGCAGCGCTTGCACATCAACGAAGCGTTGACCCAGAAGTTATTGAAGGATCCGGCGGCGAAAGAGTTTGTTGGCGAGAAGCTGCGCAACGCGCAATGGTTGATTCGTGCGATTGAACAACGCCGCAAGACGATCATCCGCGTCACGGAGTGCATCGTCGAGAAGCAGCGTGAGTTCTTCGAGCAGGGGGTATCTCATCTCAAGCCGATGATCTTGCGCGACGTTGCAGAGGCCGTGAGCATGCACGAGTCGACGATCTCGCGCGTTACGACGAACAAATACGTTCACACGCCCCAAGGCCTATTCGAGCTCAAGTACTTCTTCAATTCGAGCATTCGACGCGTGGCGGACGAAGACATCGCCAGCGAGAGCGTCAAACAAGCCATCAAGAAGATTGTCGATGGCGAAGACAAGAAGAACCCGCATAGTGATCAGGCGATCGTGAAACTTCTAGAACAAGAGTCTGGAATAAAGATCGCCCGTCGAACCGTTGCGAAATACAGAGAGATGCTCGGGATCTTGTCGTCGTCGCGTCGAAAGAAGCCGTTCTGAAACCGCCAGCACCCCAAATCTGCCACAGGCTAAGGGACAGGATCGCAGCGTGTGGTTGCACTGGCGAGGCACACTGATTTTTCTGCACGGACTCTTGCTCTGATTCTTCTGCACTGATTCTTCTGCACTGATTCTTCTGCTCAGCCGAGCCGCTTTTGCTTTGAACGTCATCAAACCCAAAGGACACGTGACCGGGAGACAGCAATGAACATCAACATCACTTTTCGGCACCTGGATGCGTCGGATTCCATCAAGGCCTATGCCACGGAGAAGATCGGGCGGCTCCAGAAGTTCCTCAAACAGCCGATGACGGTGAAAGTGACGCTATCGCTCGAGAAGTTGGAGCACTCTGCCGAAGTTCGTATTTCGGCGGGAAGTGAACATCACGAGGCGCACGAGAAATCCGCAGACATGTACGCTTCGATCGACAAGGTACTCGATAAACTCGAGCGCCAGATCCAAGCGAGCAAAGACGCTCACAACAGTCGTCGGCGTAGGGGAGAGTCCCTGCGCGACGCGGTGGAGGAAGAAGCCGAAGGCTGAGCCGAGCACCAGATTGCAACGGCGTTCATGCCGTTGTGACGAATTCGAGGTGAAGTGTGGTCGAGCGTTGTTCCGTCGTGATCGTAGCCGGTCTGAGCGGCGCGGGGCGAAGTACGACGCTCGGCGCCCTCGAAGATCTGGGCTACTACTGCGTCGATAACCTGCCGCCCACCGCGTTCGGGCCTACTCTTCAGGCTTGCGCGAAAGGCAATTTGCAACACGTCGCCTTCGGCATCGATGTGCGCGTGCGCTCGTTCTTGGACGGGACAGTCCAAGCCATCGACGAGGTGAAAAGCGAGTACCCCCAGGGGTTCACGCTGTTGTTTCTAGACGCCAGTGACGCGAGTTTGCTCGCGCGCTACAGCGCGACGCGCCGCCCGCACCCTTTGACGACGGAAACGTCCGAACGGATCTCGATCGCGCCGCTAGAGGGCATTCATCTGGAGCGCGAACGACTAGCGCCGCTGCGCGCAGCCGCGACGCTGGTGTTGGATACGTCGGCGCTCAACGCGCACGAACTGCGACGCAAAATCGTGGCGAGCTTCCGTCCAGAGGGCAGCGCCGCAGCCCGAATGCGGATTCGCTTCGTGTCGTTCGGCTTCAAGTATGGAACCCCCTCAGACCTCGATCTGCTGTTCGATGCCCGTTTCATCGACAATCCGCACTTCCATCCGAACCTCAAGCCCCTGTCCGGCAAGGACGAAGCGGTGCGCGCCTTCGTTCGGGGCAACGCGGATGCCCAGCACTTCGCCGACCACATCGCCAAGCTGCTCGAGTTCGCGATCCCCAAGTACGAGGGCGAAGGGAAGAGTTACCTGACCGTCGGTTTCGGCTGCACCGGCGGACGCCATCGTTCCGTAGCGCTGGCCGAGTGGCTGAAGGAGCGGTTGGTTCCGCTGGTCATCGAGGTCCAGCATCGAGACGTTACCCGGGTGGAGGGAGAGCGAGCCGACGAGCAGGCGTTGGAGACCGATCTGAAGAAGATCCGAGATTAGGCCGGCTGTCAGGTTTTTGTCGCGTTTGGGTTTCCCATTCGGGAAGCGCAGGTGCTAAGGATGCGCGCCCTATCCTTGCCTCGACGCAAGTCCCAGGGTTCTTCCCAGGGAGTCGCACGTCGGGGTGGGCTGTTCAAACATCAGCACACAACGGGAACACACATGCCTCTATTACCTGGCGCCAAAGAGACGGTGATTTCGACTCACCGGCTTCACGAAACCGACACTGGATCTCCCGAGGTTCAAGTTGCGTTGCTCACGCAGCGCATCGATCACCTCACGGAGCACTTCAAAACCCACAAGAAGGATCACCACTCGCGTCGCGGCTTGTTGAAGCTCGTGAGCCAACGCCGCGGACTTCTCAATTACTTGAAGAAGAGCAACATCGAGCGTTACCGCAGTATCGTCTCGGCGTTGAAGCTGCGCCGCTAGAAGTGCCAGAGGGGGGTCAAACCATTTCTCCAGCCTCGAGACTTGCAGACGAGAGGCTTCAACTTCGCTTCGTGGGCGCTAGTGATAGCGCATAGGAACCGAGGGTGAAGCTCATAGCAACTCGGAGGTTGGCGTCAACCGCACGCAGCGGTTCTGCGCAAAGGAGCGCACCAACACATGTTCGTGAGAGAATCGATTGAGGTTGGGGGCAAGACCCTGACCTTGGAAACAGGACGTCTAGCCAAGCAGGCGGACGGAGCAGTGCTAGTGACCTGTGGGGAGAGCGTCGTGCTCGTCACTGTGGTTTCCACGAGTGAACGCCCGGGCTTGGACTTCTTCCCGATGACCTGCGAGTACGTCGAGAAGACGTACGCTGCGGGGCGCATCCCAGGCGGTTTCTTCAAGCGCGAAGGTCGTCTGCGCGACAGCGAGACGTTGACCTCGCGTCTGATGGACCGCCCTTTGCGTCCGTTGTTCCCCGAAGGTTACCGCAAGGACACTCAGGTCATCGCCACGGTGATGAGCAGTGACCAGGTCAACCCGACGGACGTGATGGCCGTGATCGGCGCCAGCGCCGCGCTGCACATCTCGGACATTCCGTGGGACGGGCCGATCGTCGGCATCCGCGTCGTGCGCGTCGATGGACGGCTCGTGGCCTACCCGAGCTTCGAACAGATCGAGCAAGCCGACATCGACTTGACGGTCGCCGCGACGCGCGACGCGATCGTGATGGTCGAGGGCGGAGCCGAGGAAGCCTCGGAAACCGACCTGATCGACGCCCTGGAGTTCGCCCACAAAGAGGGCCAGGCCGTGATCGGGTTGATCGAGAAACTGCGCGAAGCCGTTGGCCGCGCAAAGCGTCCGTTCAGCCTCGAGACGCTGGACCCGGCGGTGCAAGAGCGCGTCAAGGCGCTGGCCGATGCGGGCATCGCCAAGGCCTGCGTCGTCAAAGAGAAGCACGCGCGCTACGACGCTTATCGCGAAGTGAAGACGCAGATGATCGCGGCTCTGTCGGCAGAGCTGGGTGACAAGTGGCCGAGCGTCGAGAAGCTGATTTCCGGCGAGTTCGAGAACCGCAAGTACGACGTCGTACGCGCGCTCGTGCTCGATACCAAGCGCCGCATCGATGGTCGTGATTCGACGACGATTCGCCCCATCACGTGCGAGCCCGGATTGCTCCCACGCACCCATGGCTCGGCGTTGTTCCAACGCGGCGAGACTCAAGCCATCGTCACCTGTACACTCGGTACGGCTACCGACGAGCAGAAGATCGATGGGCTTACGGGCGAGTCGTGGAAGCGCTTCATGCTTCACTACAACTTCCCGCCGTTCTGCACCGGTGAAGTCAAGCCGATGCGCGGCCCCGCACGGCGTGAGATCGGTCATGGCGCACTCGCCGAGCGCGCCTTGGCACGCATGCTCCCGAAGCACGAACAATTCCCCTACACGGTGCGCGTGGTGAGCGAAGTGCTCGAGTCGAACGGCTCGAGCTCGATGGCCTCCGTCTGCGGCGGCACCCTGTGTCTGATGGACTGCGGCGTGCCCCTCAAAGCCCCGGTCGCCGGCATCGCGATGGGTCTGATCAAAGAGGGCGACAAGATCGCCATCCTGAGCGACATCTTGGGCGACGAAGATCACTTGGGTGACATGGACTTCAAGGTCTGCGGAACCAAGAAGGGCGTCACCGCCATCCAGATGGACATCAAGATCAAAGGCCTCGATCGCTCGATCATGGAGCGCGCGTTGCAGCAAGCACGCGAAGGCCGCTTGCACATCTTGGACAAGATGCTTGCCGTGTTGCCGACGGCGCGTGAGCAGCTCAGCCGTTGGGCGCCGCGCATCACCACGATCAAGGTCAAGCCCGAGCAGATCCGCATCGTGATCGGCTCCGGCGGCAAGACGATCAAGGGCATCACCGACAAGACCGGTTGCACGATCAACATCGAAGACGACGGCACCGTGTCCGTCGCATCGCCAGATTCGGCGGCGGTCGAACGGGCGATCAAGATCATCGAGGGCCTGCTCGAGGAGCCCGAGGTGGGCAAGGTCTATCACGGCGTGGTCCGTCGCGTGGTCGACTTCGGAGCCTTCGTCGAGATCCTGCCGAACACCGAAGCCCTGTTGCACGTCTCCGAGTACGCCTACGAGCGCACTCAAGACATGTTCGCGGTGGTCAAGGAAGGCGACGAGCTGGACGTGAAGGTGCTGAGCGTCGAACGCGACGGTAAGATCCGCCTGAGCCGACGCGCCTTGTTGCCCGTGCCCGAGGGCATGGAAGGTGTCGACTCCCAGCGCGAGCGACCCGATCGCGGTGGTGGTGGCGGTGGCGATCGCGGTCCGCGTCGTGGTGGCGGTGGCGGTGGTGGTGGCAGTCGCGGTGGACGCCCAGGTGGCGATCGCAGCCGTTCCAGGCCGCCGCGCGCCGACTGAGTAGCTCCAATAGAACAATGTTCACCAAGGGCGCTGCCCCGCATTCAGTGCGGCGTGGCGCCCTTCGCGTTTTGGTGGCTAGGATTTGCTCGAGAAGCGCGCTCGTCCGAACGAGCCCGATTCAACTGGCGATCAACGGCAGGGCGCGACGAGGCAGAACCTCGTTGTGCGAGCCCACGCGGTAACCCGCCAGATCGATGGTTACGTAAGCGAAACCAGCGCGCTTGCCAGCCGCCACGACTTGATCGCGCATCGGCGCCGCGCACAGCCGCTCTAGGTCGGGCAGGGGGACTTCGATGCGGGCGACTTGTTCGTGCCAGCGGACCCGAACCTGCCGAAAGCCGAGCACGTGCAGCGCGGCTTCGAAAGCCCCGACCTGGTCGAGTCGCTCGATGGTCACTTGGGTCCCGTAAGGGATTCGACTCGCGAGGCAAGCCGACGCGGGTTTGTCCCAGATGGGCAAGCCCAGCGCCCGAGCCAGGGCGCGCACGCCGGTTTTGCCGATGCCGAGATCGAGCAATGGGCTCTGGACACTGGCGTCGCTCGCGGCACGCAGCCCCGGACGGTGGTCCCCAACGTCATCGGCGTTGGTCCCATTGAGGATCTGAGCGAGGCCAAGCTCTAGCTGCTTTTGCTTAGCGATCTCGTAGAGTTCGGATTTGCAATAAAAGCACCGATCGGAGGCGTTGGCGACGTAACCCGGGCGTGACAGCTCATTCGAATTCACGACGAAGTGTTGGGCGCCGAGACTCAACGCAACTTGCTCGGCACCTGCGCGCTCGGCCGCTGGCAAACTCGGGCTCACCGCCGTCATCCCGAATGCCCGCTTGCCGAGTTGTTCATGAGCGACCGCGAGCACCAGGGCACTGTCGATACCGCCGGAGTAACAGACGAGCACCGAACCGTAGGCGCGAATCTGACTGCGCAAGCGTTCGAGCTCTGCCGGTAGGGCCACACTGTCCATGCTGGAGACCATGCAGAACTCGGTAGCGCGACGCAACCCCTGGGCGCTTCAATGAACGCGGGTGAGGCGGATCAGAACCTGCCCGAAACGTTCAAAGTCAGCTCACCTGGCCCTGTCGAAGCACGGACGGCCGTTTCTTCGCCCCAATCGCCATAGGCTTCCCAGACCAACAATCCGCTGCCCAATGCGGCAAGCCCAGCCCCACCGAAGAGCAGCCCATTGGTGACGTAGGTCTCACGCAGGATGGGCTGCCTTCGCTTGTCGAACTCGGCGGCGGACAACCCCGGGCATTTGCTCGTTTCGCACTCTTCCTCGAGCGAGCGATTGAGCCCCTCTTTGTGCAGGTACACGACCAGGCTAGCGACCATCGCGGCCGCCCCGCTGCCGACTAGAGCCCATCCGGCCGGTGCGCGCCAAGTGCTGCTGGGCGGCGGCGCGCTGGGGGTTGCGGGGACTGGGTCGAGCGGCTGAAGCGCCACCAAGATCTGCTGGTGGATGCCGGCGCTCAGCACCACCTCGTGGTGCTCCGAGGCGAAGCCCTGTCCCTCCAGATCGAACCGATGGGTGCCGGGATCTACTTTCACGGGCGCCCTGAGCTCCGTGGGACTCAACGTCTCGCCATCCAATCGAACTTGCACGTGCGAACGTTGGCCCGATCGCAGTTGGAACTGCAACGTGGGAATCGTTGGCTCGACTTCGCTTAGGCGCTGTTTGGCCAACTGCATGGCTTCATCGACGACGCTGTCGGAGGTCGCCGTGGAAGCTTCGAGCATGTGGTGCCAGAGCTCTACGCCCGCGCGCATTTGACCGCGACCGACCAACGCTTCGCCCATGTAGTACTGATGCGGGGGCCAGGGCAGGATCGATTGCGCCTTTTCGAACAACGCGTAGCAAGTCGCGTAGTCTTTGGCTTCACAGGCTTGCTGACCGCGGGAGGATAACGTCTCGAGTTGATGGATCTCCTCGTCGCTCAAACGACGCGACTCGGCCCGAGCGTGGGTTGAACCGAGCAGTGTTCCGACCGCGAAGCAGACTTGCAGAGCTCGCCTCCACATCTGGGCCAGTCTCGCGAAACAGCGCCAACCGCACAACCGACAATTCCGCTTGGTCTCGGGAAAGTCTCCCAGGCAAAGCGCGAATGGCAGCGTGCTCAGGGTGCGGTACTGGCAGGAGCGTCGCGGAACGAATCGTAGCGCAGAGGCCCCAGTTTCTTCTTGCTGGTCGACTCGGGCGCGGGCGGCGGCGCGACAGGAACGTCCCCGTGAGCCTGGTCGAAGCTGGCGCTCGTGGGTTTGACGGCAGAGCTGTCGGTCAGTGAAGTCTTGTGGGGCTTCGGAGGGTGGTTCGGCTTCGCTAAGTCGACGGAGGGAGCTGCGGCGGAGGCGGGAGCCGATGCGAACGGAGATCCAGAGGCATCGACTTGCGGACGCGGGACTGGGCTGCTTGCGACTGCGGCGGCGTTGATCTCGATCGGAGTCGGCGCGCTATTTCTTGCCGGTTCCGGAAATTCGGCGCGCACTGGTTCGAGCTGCGCTTGGACTGCTTGAGGCGGGCTCGAGGTGCGTGCGGAAGGCTCACGGCCCTTGTTGATTTGCACGAGGCGAATCGTCAGAGCGACCGTGAACAGGATCCCAAGAGCGACGAGCAGTCGCGCCGTGGAGTTCCACGGTCTTGTGGACAGGCCGATGGTTTCGGCATCCATGGTGGAATTGTGCGCTGGTTCGCGGCCAAGTGGAGTGTTCGGCGCAAGTGACCAGCGCGCCGGTGGAGTCGTTTGTCTCGGCGCGCCTCCCAGGCGAGAGCAGGCTTCGATTAGAGCGGCTTCGAGGGCGTGCGCGTCGGAGTAGCGGGCAGCGGGGTCGAAGGCACAGCAGCGATCGACAATTTCGACGATTTCCGCGGGCAGACTTGGACACAGCGTGGCCGCGCTCGGTGCCGGCGTCCAAGCCACCTTGACCATGAGCTCCATCGGGTTTTCCCCCTGATGTAGCGTTTCGCCGGTGAGCAAGAAGAACAGCGTCGCCCCGACCGAATAGATGTCGCTCTTGATGCTCAGCTCGGCTTGTTTGCCGCGTGCTTGCTCCGGCGACATGTAAGCTGGCGTGCCCAGGGAGGTTCCAGTTTGAGTTAGGCTGCTGTTGCCGTCGAGAGCGCGCGCGATCCCAAAATCCAAGACCTTCAAACCATGTTCGGTCAGGAAAAGATTCTCGGGCTTGATGTCCCGGTGAATGATGTTCGCCTGGTGAGCGGCTTTCAGACAGTCCGTGAGCTCGATCATCAGTTCGAGCGCTGCCACCGGTTCGAAGGTGCCTTGTGCATCGAAGCGCTGGCGAGCTGTCTCTCCGTGCAACAGATCCATCACGAGGTAGGCGAACTCGCGCTCGTAGTCGATGTGATCGTCCAGGACGCGCACCACGGCGGGGTGCGCAATGCGATTGGCTAGGTAGCCTTCGCGCAAGAGGCGTTGGCAGACCTCGGGACCCGTGGCGAGACTGAAAGGCAAGAGCTTGATCGCGACCCGTGAACCATTGCGGTGTGTCGCAGCATAAACAGCAGCCATTCCGCCAACGCCCAAGAGCTCGTCGAGGTGCCACTTGTCGTTCAGCATTTGGCCCAGACGCTTGCGGGCCAAGTCGGTGCGACTCGGCGAGGAACTGCGCACGGCGTCTGAAGCGGGCGCGGGTAGGGGCAAGTCGGAGCTCAAATCGAAAATCCGTCAGTTGTTGGGGGTGCGGTTCGTTCGCTCCGGCCCAAGACCAAGGGGGCGTCTGACTAGAGGCAGAAGATAGCCCTTTAGTTGGGTTTTGAGGGGCGCAGCTACTCGATGTGGACAAACCTTAGCCGGTAGGCATGCACTATACACTAGCCATCAGTACAGTAAGTGATATTATGTTCAGTGATGGCTCACGCAGCTCGAGATCTAAAGTCGCTGATCGGCCCTAGCCCATGCACCGATCGTGGTCCTCAGCCGCTTCCACTCGGCATTTCCGCGATTGACGTGGCTCTTCCGGACGGTGGGCTACCGCGAGGGCAGATCACCGAAGTTGCCGTTCACAATTCGGGCCTCGCGACCTCTTGGGGGCTTTGGGCTTGTCGCGCCGCACAACTCGACGCGAGGCGGATGGGGGTCGAAGCCTGGTGCGCGTTCGTCGATCCCACCCAATCGCTCTTCGCGCCCGCAATTGCCGCTGCAGGGGTCGATGCACAACGCTTGCTCGTGGTCCAGCCAACACTGGAAGCCATGGATCGAGTTGCGGTCAAACTTGCCGAGGCACAGATCTTCTCGGTCGTGGTGGTCGACTTGGTTTCGACTCAGTGGTTCGAACCCGAAGGACGCTCGGATGTCTCGACGCTGGCGTTATCACGCTGGGTCAAGATCGTGCGCAGGCTGTCTCTTTCGATTCAGGGTACGGCAACACAGATCGTACTGCTCACGGATCTGACGGCACATCGCGCGTTGCCTTTGCCCGTTGCTTTGCGCCTCGAGTTGCAGCGAACGAGCCAGGATCGTTTGCGGCTAACCGTGGCCAAAGACAAGTTGGGGCGAACCCGAGCCCCGATCTCGCTGGACACTACGAATTTGCTCCCAGAGGTTTATACGGGAAGGTCGTTGCGCGGAAATCTCGAGCCCAAGTCGACGCGAAAGTTCGATTCGACATTGGCGATCGCTTCGTGAGTAACGCCCCATGCCGAGCCAGAACTCCGTATCGAGCCAGAACTCCGCGCCGGCACTGACGCCTGTAGACCAGGCATCAGTAGCTCTAACCCCAGCGGCTACTGCGGGGGCTCGACGCATCGTTGCCGTCGTGTTGAGTGAACTGCCGTGCGAACTGGCCGTCGCAGAGTTACAGCCCCCGTTCGATAAAAGCCTACCCATTGCAGTCATCGTAGGGGCCAAGCCCGAAGAACGTGAGCTTGCGCAATCGCTGCCGATTAGTGCCGTCAATTCGAAAGCGCGAAGCTTTGGCGTGCGGCCAGGCCAAACGATCGCCGAAGCCTGTGCTTGGGTAGCGCATTTGAAAGTGCTCAGCATCGCCGAGAGCCGACTCGATTACGCGCTCGAACGGGTCGCGGAATGCTTGCTTCAGTTCTCACCCATCGTCGCAATTGGTGCCCCGGATACACTGTGGCTCGATGTCACTGGTACGACGGCGCTGTTCGGTGACGAGGAAGAGCTCGTAAAGCGGATTCGAAGTTGTTTGGCCGAATTGGGTCATTTTTCACGCATTGCGATCTCCAGGGGGCCCATCTTGGCGCGAGCTTTTGCGCGTTGGGGATCGCTCAGTCGAGGACAAGCCGGCATCATCGTCCCAGAGTCAGAGACGCTGAAGCGCGTACAACAACTGCCAATTCAAGCGCTCCCGGTTTCGGCAGATGTGATGCAATGGTTGGCCCAACTGGGGTTGCTGCAACTCGCTGATCTCGCACGCATCGATCCTGCAAAAGCCGCGTCGCGATTGGGTGAATCAGCAAGCCCCGCGCTCGATATGTTGCAAGGCCGCGACCTTCAACCGTTGACCGCATATGTGCCGGCAGCTTTGCCTCATGAGCAGATCCAATGGGATGAGCCGTGTTCGGGAAACGAGCCGATCTTGTTCGCGCTCAAGCTGATCACGACGCGTATTGCGGCACGCCTCGAAGCGCGCGGTTTGGCTGCATCCGGGCTGACATTGAACATTCGATACGATGCGGTCGTTGCACGCTTCAACGAAACCGAGCCTTGCTTGACGCTCGACTACACTTTGGTCGAGCCGTTGTTCAGAGCCGATGAGCTGTGGCGCATTCTGACGGCGCGGCTCGGCAAATTGCGCTTGATGGCGCCTTATGTCGAAGTGCGCGTTGCAGTCAGCGGGCTGGCGCTCGCAACTACTCGACAACTCGAGTTGATCAATGCTGCCTCGAAGCTCAACGCCGATCCCGAACGCTTGAGCGTTCTGATCAATGAACTTGCAGCCGACATCGGTAACGACCGACTTGGCACTTTGACGACGGGTAACTCGCATCTGCCGGAAAAACACAGCAGCTTACGGCCGATCACCAAATTGGGAACGGCTGCGAGCGAAAAGTCTCGTGTTCGAAGTCGGCGCAAGCCAGCCCCAGGCGCGATGGAGCAATTGAACTTGCAGCGCTCGGCGTTTTCCAAACACCCGCCCAATCGTTTGTTCAACAACCCGCGGTTACTCAGAGGGCCCATCAAGAAAGGGGCGCTGATCTCGGTGGGCACCAGCTTGTACAGCGTCGAGTCGATGGAGTTCGAATGTCGTCTCGAGCGCATCGAATGGTGGTCGGGCAGTAACTTGTCGCGCGATTATTGGCGTGTCGGGCTTTCCAACAAGTCGGGTTATTTGAATGCTTTGGTGTACTTCAATCGCGATACCGAAGAGTGCTTCTTGCAAGCCCTCTACGATTGAACGCTCACGCGTTCAGTGAGCGATTCGACTGAGCATTCGACTGGGACAAGCGTACGAGCTGATCATGGCATTCGCGGAATTGCTCGCGACTTCGGCGTTCTCTTTTTTGAGGGGAGCATCGAGACCCGAAGAGATGGTGGGGCGCGCCCACGAGCTCGGCATTTCGTCGTTGGCGTTGTGTGATCGCGATGGCTTGTACGGCTCCGTGCGCGCTTGGACCGAGGCACGCACGAAAAAAATGCCTTACCACGTCGGGGTCGAATTGAGCTTGAGCCCCAATGGCGAGCCAGTGGAGCGCACGGATTCGCCGCGCTCGTACTCGGCAACCGAACGACAGCTATTCGCACGCAACGAGCCGCCGACGTGTTGCTTGCTGGTTCAAAATGCTCAGGGGTACGAAAATTTATGTCGGCTTTTGACTCGCGCGCATGCGGGATTGCCCAAAGGGCATGCGCGGCTCGAACCCGAGATGCTCAGTCAACCGTTGGATGGATTGATTTGCATCATCCCAGCAGAGATCACCACTGCAGCGGGGCTACAGCATTGGCTCGGCCCGCTCGGCGAGTGCTTTGCCGAGCGAGGTTGGATCGGTGTCTTTCGTCGCTGGGATGGTTTCGACGATCTGCGGATACAATGCGCCGATACTTGGCGCAGGCTGACGGGATTTCGTTTCGTGGCCAGCGCGCGGCCACTGATGCACGAGGCAAAACGTAAACCTCTGGTCGACATCGTGCAATGCATCCGCCAAGGCCTCACTTTGGATGAAGCTGGCCAAGCACTGACGACCAATGCCCAAGCCTTTTTGCGCAGCGAAGAGCAGCTGTTGCGTGCATTTCGGCACAACCCCGAATGGGTGCACGAGAGCGCTGAGATCGCTCGAGAACTGCAGTTCGATTTGAGCCAGGTGCGCTACCAATTCCCTTGTGCGACGGACTCCGGGCAGACCCCCGATCAGCGCTTGGAACGGCTGACGTGGGAAGGCGCTCATAGCCGTTATCCCGATGGGGTTACGGGCACGGTCGAGCAGCAGCTCAGAAAGGAGCTCGCTTTGATCGGGCGACTGAACGTCGCTGCGTATTTCTTGTGCACATGGGAGATCATTCAGATCGCCAAAGAGCTGCGTATCCTGTGCCAGGGGCGTGGCAGCGCTGCCAACAGCGCCGTCTGTTATGCGCTCGGGATCACCGCGGTCGATCCCGAGCGCAGTAACTTGTTGTTCGAACGATTTTTGAGCGAAGAGCGTGCCGAGCCTCCCGACATCGACATCGACTTCGAACACGAACGCCGCGAAGAAGTAATTCAAGAGATCTATCGACGCTATGGCCGTGAACACGCAGCCATGGTCTCGGAGGTGATCTGTTATCGCGGCAAGAGCGCTCTGCGCGAAGTGGGCAAAGTGCTCGGCTTTTCGCTCGAGCAAATCGATCGTTTGAGCGCGAGCATCACGCATTGGGACAACGCCGAAGCGTGCCGTCAACGGCTCACGGAGTACGGCTTCGATCCCGCCGATCGACGCGTGAGATACGCACTCGAGTGGGCACGCGAATTGGAGGGATTTCCGCGGCATTTGTCGATTCACGTCGGTGGCTTCGTGCTCTCGAAGACACCGTTGTTCAGCGTCGCCCCCGTCGAACCTGCCTCGATGGTCGATCGCACGGTCGTGCCTTGGGACAAGGACGACATCGAGGCGCTCGGGTTTTTCAAAGTCGACGTCTTGGGGCTCGGCATGCTGACTGCGATCCGCAAAACCCTGGATTCGTGTTTCGAAGACGGCGTGCTGCGGCGTGACCCCAACGAAAAGTTCAATGCCCTGGACGTCGTCAGTCGCATCCCGTCGGAAGACAAGGCCGTTTACGCGCGAATCAGCGAAGCCGACACGGTCGGTGTCTTTCAGATCGAAAGCCGCGCTCAGATGGCAATGCTGCCACGGCTTCGACCTCAGTATTTTTACGACTTGGTGATCGAAGTCGCGCTGGTGCGTCCGGGGCCGATTCAAGGAGGGATGGTTCATCCTTACCTGCGTCGACGTAACGGGGAAGAAGCTGCCGCGATGCCGCACCCGATGTTGACGGCGGTTTTGAAGCGCACGCTCGGCGTGCCGCTGTTCCAAGAGCAAGTGATGCAGCTCGCGATCGTCGGGGCAGGGTATTCGGGAGGTGAGGCAGATCAGTTGCGCCGCGACATGGCCGCTTGGAAGAAGAGCGGTAAATTGCTGCGACATCGTGAGCGTTTGCTGAGCGGCTTCGCCGCCAACGGCATCTCACGAGAATTCGGGGAAGCGCTGTTCGAACAGATCAAAGGCTTTGGTGAATACGGATTTCCCGAATCCCATGCCGCGTCGTTTGCGCTCCTGGTTTACATCTCGGCTTGGCAAAAGACACATTTCCCCGCGCAGTTCTGCGCGGCTCTGATCAACTCCCAACCCATGGGCTTCTATTCGCCAGCGAGCTTGATTCGAGATGCCCAGAAGCACGGAGTTCACGTCCGACCAGTACGGGTGAACACGAGCCAGTGGGATTGCAGTATCGAACCCGACGTCGAGAGCAAGATCTCGAGCTCGCATCCCGAAGCCAAACGCGCTGTGCGACTGGGTTTCCGCTTGGTGCGTGGTTTACGTGAACAGAGCGTCGAGCGCCTCGTCGCCGCGCGGGAAAAGGCCGCCTTTTCGAGCGTTCACGATTTTCGCAAGCGTGTGCCGCTGAACAAGGACCAATTCGCCGCTTTGAGTGAAGCAGGAGCCTTCGAAGATCTCGAACCCGAAAGGCGGCAAGCGATCTGGGCCAGCAAGGCGCCTGATGCACCGGGACTGTTTGCCTCAATCGCGATCGAAGAAGAACGCGTAGAATTACCGCCCTTGCAGCGCTCGGAGCAGCTCTTGCTCGATTACAGCCGCGTAGGGATTTCGCTCCACGATCATCCGATGCTGCATTGGCGCAAACGCTTGCGAGCGCGCAACGTGCTCACGACCAACGCCCTAGAGCACGTGGCACACAAATCCGAAGTCAGCGTGGCAGGGCTGGTGCTGGCGAGACAACGTCCAGCGACGGCGAGCGGTGTGGTGTTCATCACGCTCGAGGACGAAATGGGCAGCGCCAATCTCGTGGTCTTCAGTCAAGTTTACGAGCGCTTTCACCACGTGGCGAAGCACGCACGCTTGCTGCTCGCGCGGGGCAAGCTCGAGCGGCAAGTGACGCAACCACGGCCAGGTGAGGTAGGGCGCGCGACAGCCGTCATCCACGTGATCGTGGAGTCGTTGATCCGTTTGGACAACGTCGACAGCCCGTTGCGCGCCGCATCTCGCGACTTTCACTGAGACAAGGGCCCTGCCGCTTGCAGGGCCCTGCTGCTCTGACGAACGGGAGCGCTCAGTCGAGGTCCATGTGGTCGTGGTCGTGGTGGTCGTCCATGCCCATGCCACCCATGCCGCCCATACCACCCATGCCCATGCCGCCCATACCACCCATGCCACCCATACCGCCCATGCCGCCAGCACCGGGTCCCGGGGCTGCGGCCTTGGGCTTATCGCGGCTTACGATTAACGCCTCGGACGTCAACATCAGGCCGGCAATGCTGGCCGCGTTCTCGAGCGCCAAGCGCGTGACCTTCACCGGGTCGATGATTCCGGCTTCGACCATGTCGCCATACTCGAGTTTACGCGCATCGAACCCGAACGTGCCGCTACCCTCGAGCACCTTGTCCACCACGACCGCGGGCTCGAGCCCTGCGTTGCGAGCGATCTGTTCGAGCGGAGCACGCAACGCGCGCTTCAGCAAGCGAGCGCCCGCCCGCTCGGCGTCGTTCAGATCTTTGAGCTTGTCGATCGCCTGGGACGCACGCAGCAGCGCCACGCCACCGCCGGGCACGTAGCCTTCGGCGATCGCGGCTTTGGTTGCCGCCAATGCATCTTCAATCAAGTGGCGATGACCACGGACCTCGACGTCGGTGGTTCCGCCGACGCGCACCACCGCCACGCCACCCGACAAGCGAGCCAAGCGCTCTTGCAGCTTTTCCTTGTCGTAGTTGCTGTTGGTGGCTTCGTGCTCCATCCGAATCAGCTCGATGCGCGCCTGAATCGCTTCTTTGCTGCCGCGGCCCTTGATGACCTTGGTGCTTTCCTTCTCGACCACAGCGCGCTCACAACGACCCAGATCGGCGATCGTCACCGAGTCCAGTTTGCGGCCCACGCCCTCCATGAACGGGAACGCACCGACCAGCGCTGCGATGTCCTTGAGGATCTCCTTGCGGCGATCACCGAAGCCGGGCGCCTTGACTGCGCAGCTTTGCACCACGCCTTTGATCTTGTTGATGGTCAGCGCTGCCAGCGCCTCGCCGTCCACGTCTTCGGCGATCACCAAGAGCGGGGCACCTGCGCGCTGCACGGCTTCCAATGCCGGTACGATGTCGTTCAACGAGCTGAGCTTCTTCTCCATCACGAGCACGTAAGGCTCGGCCAGCTCGGCCTTGAGACGTTGCTGATCGGTGATGAAATACGGCGAGAGGTAACCGCGGTCGAACTCCATGCCCTCGACGATCTCGACCTTGGTGTCCGTCAGCTGCGACTCGATCACGGTGATCACACCGTCGCGTCCGATTTTGTCGAAAGCCTCAGAGAAGATCTTGCCCACGGCCTCGTCACCGTTGGCGCTGACCGTGCCGATGAAAGCAATCTCACGCGACGTCGTAGCGGGCTTGGCCTGCGCTTTGAGCGCCTCCTTGACCGCGGCTTCCGCTTTCTGGATGCCGTGCTGCACGTCGATCGGGGCAAAGCCGGCTTCCACCAGCTTGAGCCCTTCGTTGAAGATGCATTGCGCCAACACGGTGGCGGTCGTCGTGCCGTCACCCGTATCGTCGTTGGTGCGCTCGGCCACTTCCTTGATCAGGCGGGCACCCATGTTGTGGGCCCTGTTCGCCAAGGAGATCTCTTGAGCGACCGTCACGCCATCCTTCGTAACGAGGGGGGCGCCCCAACTGCGCTCCAGCGCGACGTTGCGCCCGCGCGGCCCGAGCGTCACTTTGACGACGTTTGCCAGCGTGTTGAGGCCGATCTGGAACGAGCGGCGAGAGCGCTCACGAAAAACGATGTCTTTGCTCATGTTGAACGAAGTGGAAAAAGTGGTCTTCGGTTGGACGTGCCCCGGCGGCATTCAGCGCCGACCTCGCCGGAAAAAGCTTCCCAGGCAAGTACCAGGGCGAGGGGGTACTATCGGCGCGGCAAGGTAAGCGCTCCCACAGGGCGGTCAAGGGCTAGCAGCGCACAAAACCCAAAGACCACTCCAAACAACCTTGCCGAGCAACCCTGACCGCCGCCAAATGCCGATTCTTTGGCAACATGTGTCAAATGTCTTGAAAGCTGAGTAAGAGACTACTACCTTCCTGAGCCCCGTTTTTGGGGAATCGTCTAATGGTAGGACGCAAGATTCTGGTTCTTGTTATCTAGGTTCGAGTCCTGGTTCCCCAGCTGCTGCGCGCAGCCGATCGCGTGGCTTTCGGGTCACCCGATCGGCGGTTCGCACCCTGTCAGACGAGCAAGACGGCAGATCCAACAGGTCAGAGAAATCGAAGTCAAATACCGGCCCCATCGTCTAGTGGTTAGGACATCGGCCTCTCACGTCGGTAACACGAGTTCAAATCTCGTTGGGGTCACTAGAACGCAACTCACCGCGCCAACTCGGTGAAGCAAGCTCGAAGCAACAGACGCGTCAGTGTCGTCACCCCAGAGGTGGTGCCTGGCGCGTTCGGCTTTTGTGGCTCGGCTCGGGCGGCCCAGGCGGTGAACCAGTCCGTGGCCGAACGCCGGTTTCCCGGCACAATCAACGCGCGTACTTGTGGCGCTGGCTGAGCTCGTGATTTAGCCTGCGCCGCCGCGATGCACGAAATCTGGACCGCGCTGCAAACCCCACCTGCTGCGCCAGGGCTAACCTTGTTCGAAGCCGCCGGGATCCCCGGTTTCAATTGGCTGTCGCGCATCCTGTTCGAGAATTGGCCTGGCACTTTCTTCCAGCGTTCGACCTGGGAAGACCTGATGTACGGGTTCTGGGTCTTGCTCGCGCTGTTCGCGGCGAGCTTGCTCGTGATCGAAGCGTTGATGCGCCGAGCAGGTTACCCGCCTTCGAAGCGCGTCGTGCGAGGCTTCTCGCTCGCGCTGACGGTCGTCGGATTCCTGTCGTATTTCAGCTTCTTCAATCCGTCCGTGCGCCACTCGGCGTACTATCATCGGCACGAGTTCTATCACTACTTCCTCGGCTCGAAGTACTCGAGCGAGCTCGGCTACAAGCGCTTGTACGAGTGCACTGCGGTGGCGGAGATCCAACTCGGCAGAGGTTCACAGTTGCGCCAGTTGGAGATCCGCAACTTGGGGGAGGAGAACCTGATCCAGCGCATCACGGACACGACGGTGTTCGATCATCCGGAATACTGCACGGATCACTTCACGCCCGAGCGCTGGGAGGCTTTCAAGGCTGACGTCGGCTGGATGGAGTCCGTTTCGCGCGGCACTTACTGGGACAACATGAAGAAGGACCACGGCTACAATCCGCCGCCTGTCTGGACCATGGCCGGCAAGTTCTTCGCGCAGTTGGGGCCAGCCAACGATCACACGTTCAAGTTGCTCTCAGGCATCGACATCGTGCTGCAAATCGGCACGCTCTTGTTCTTGGGTTGGGCCTTTGGTTGGCGCACGGTCGCGCTTGCGTCGGTGTTTTGGGGCTGCAACTCTGCCGGCAACTTCTACTGGACGGGTGGGGGCTTTCTGCGCCAGGACTGGATCTTCCTGTTCGTCGCCTCGGTGTGTTTGGCCAAGAAACGCAAGTTCGCGCTCAGTGGCGGCGCGTTCATGTGGTCTGGCTTGCTGCGCGTGTTCCCCTTTGCCGCGGGCTTCGGTTGGTTCGTGCTGATGCTGCTGCACCTGATCCGACACGGCCGTTTGCACAAGGACCACTTGCGGTTCTTGGGTGGAGCGCTGGTCACGGCGATGGTGTTGGTGCCGGCCAGCATCGCCGTTGCTGGCGCCCAGAGCTACCGTGAGTTCGCCCATCACATCGCGTTGCACAACAACACCCCGCTGACCAATCACATGGGTCTCGAGACGATGGCGGTGCACACCTGGGACGGGCGCATGCGCTTCGCCCGCGACGACAGCCAGTCGGATCCCTTTCAGAGTTGGAAAGAGGGCCGCATCGAACGCAAGCACGCGTTGCGGCCGGTCTTCGTCGTGGTCTGGTTGGCGCTCGCGGCCTGGATCACTTGGGCATTGCATCGCACCAAGCAATTCTGGCTCGGTTTGCCGTTGAGCATTCCGCTGCTCTTTAGCCTCACCAGCATCACTTGCTACTACATGGTGATGTTCGTGGTCTTTGCGCCGCTGTGTCGCGTCAGGCCGGCGCTCGCGCCAGCGTTCTTGGCGACCGCTGCAGGAAGCCAAGTGTTACTTGCGCACGGCTATTGGATCGATGACCGCTTCATCGCCATCAGCTACGTGTTCGCTGCCTTTGCGATCCTGCCCTTGATCGCATTTTCTCGGCCGATCACGCGACAGGGACTCAAAGCGTTGTTCACCCGCCGCCACTCGACGAACGCGGCCGAGCGCTCGGCTTCGGTCTAGGGCGCTGCGTACCCCCTAATCCTGCGTCAGGGCGGGCAGATCGCGAGCTCAGCGCGGTCGTCGCGTCGGGTACGCCACTCAGAGTTCGCGGCGCAGATGTTCGAATGCCTTCGCGACTCCGTTTTGGAACGGCTTCAATTCGAAGTCCAAGTGTTCCCAGTCGGTGCGAATCGCGCCGAGCGTGATGAACGGAGTGATCCACGAGACGATCCGCTCAACTTTTTGATTGGCCAAAGCGGGATGCTTCATCAGGTCGATGACGACCCTGTCGTCACGCGCCTCGACCAAGAACTTCGGCCGCTTCGGCATGAACGCGACGAGGTTACCCGGCTTGCTCAGATCGAGCGCGCCTGACTTGATCAACGTCGCCACGGGGGTGTCGAAGTCACCCATCAGACGCAGCGAGACGTCCGTCAGCCGGATTTCGAAGCGCAGCTCTTGTTCCGAAAGCCGCACGTCTTCGATGTAGACGATGCAGGAGGCGCGCACGACCGTGCCCATCAAATCGATGGTGGCACCCACGCGAACGCCAGGCGGAACCGCTTCGATCTGCACGTCTTTGGGGGCTCGCTTGCCGCGCGCCTTGCCGGCGGCCCAGCGCAGAGCCTCGAGCGGAACGCCGAAACGCAATTGTGCGGCATTCTTGATGACGCGCAGCACTTCCTCGGGATGGCGGAGCAGGTACTCCCGAACCTTTGCCAACAACTCCAACGAATTGAGCATCGCCGGGGAGTATATGCGCAACCCCGAGCGCGGGGCGAGGGCCTCCGTGGTTGAGCCCCGACGGTTGTGTCCCACAAGCGAGCAAATCTCTGGGAAAGAAAAAACCAAGCACGCCACTGCGGAAAGATGCTACTCCAAGCGACCCCCCGTTTCGGCCCCTTCCGGCCCGAGAACATCGTGAGCAGCGAGAACGTCAGCGATTCGGATTTGGAGCGTGTTCTGCGCGAGGAGCAGCAGTGCCTCGAGCGCGTCACCAGCCACGTGGAGCGCAAGCAACGCGAGCCCACGGTGCGCCGCGAGACGGACTACGACACGCAGCTCTTGCAGCTGCGCGACGACATCGCCGCTGCGCGCTTGGAAGACGTACCGCCGTTGCTGGAGCAGATGGAGCGCCTGCAGGGCATTGCTAACCGGCAAAGGCAACTGGTCCAAGGGACGGTCGACGCGCGTTCGCCTTATTTTGGTCGCATGGTGCTTTCCGAAGGGGAGCGCACCCGCGAGGTGTTGATCGGGCGCTCGACGTACCTGGACGCCAACTCCGGGATCCGCATCGTCGATTGGCGCGACGCTCCAGTGAGTCGCTTGTATTACCGCTGCGCGGAAGGCGATGCCTACGAAGAGGTGTTCGGCGGCCGCGAGATCGAAGGCGAAGTCTTGGTTCGCCGCAGCCTCACCATCGTCGACGCGCGCTTGCGTCGCATCGTCTGCCCGCAGGGCACGTTCGTCAAACCCGAGAACGGCGAATGGCGACGCGGTGGTGCCAGCATCAAGCTCAAGGGCGGGGAGGGCAGCGCGATCCGCGCCGAGCAACAACACGCTCCCAAGCGTCTGGGCGTCGGTGACGACGGCGGAGTCGGCGACGACAAGCACTTGCGCGAGATCACGGCCCTGATCGATGCGCGCCAGTTCGAACTCATCACCAAGCCCGACTCCGGATTGGTGGTGATCCAAGGCGGGGCGGGTAGCGGAAAGACGACGATCGGCCTGCACCGTCTGGCGTACCTCGCGTTCAACGATCCGCGGCGCTTCAGGCCCGATCGCATGTTGGTCATCGTCTTCAACGAGGCCTTGGCGCGTTACATTTCGCAAGTCTTGCCGGCGCTCGACGTCAAGGGCGTCTCCGTCAAAACCTACGAGAACTGGGTCAGTAAGCTGCGGCAGCAAATGCTGCCCGAGTTGCCCGCGCGCTACAGCGACGAAACGCCGCCGCTCGCCACTCGCTTCAAGAAGAACCCGGCGATGCGCCAAGTGATCGCGCGCTATACGGCGGAGCTCGCCAGCGAGATCCGGGAGAAGTTCATGGGCGCGCTCGGCGCCAACGCCGAGCTCAGTGCGTTGCTGGCCGAGGCTTGGGACGCCTCTGTGGGCAAGCCCTTGTCGCATCGGGTTCACGCGATCAAGCGCTGGGTCGAACGCAACGGGACGCGCTCGAGCACGGCCGAGCGGCACTCCTTGTCGCGCGAAGTCGAGCGCGCGGCGCGCAAAGCCGCAGACGTCGTGTCGGCCTGGGTCGACGTGCTCACCGAGCGCCGGCGTATTACCGCGGTGTTCGCAGAGCACCCCGCAGCGAACTTGAACGAGCGCGAGCTGGCCAGGGCACTCGAGTGGTGTCGCTTGCGCTGCACGCAGATGCTCAACGAACTCGACACCTCCGACGAGGAGCCGAGCCCGTCCGAAAGTCGCCGTTCGAGTTCACGCCCCGCTGCTCGCGAGGGCAAAGAGGCGCGTGAAAGCCGCCGCGCGAAAGCCAGCCGCGCCGAAGAAGCCGCGGCCAATGACGATGATGACGACTATGGCGCAATCGACGGCAAAGCCGTCGAAGAGCACGCCACGCTCGACGTCGAGGACGATTCGCTTCTGCTGTTGCTCTGGCAAGATCTGAGAGGCCCAATTCTTCAAGCTGGGACGAACGAAGCGCTCGTCTACGAGCATGTCCTGGTCGACGAAGCTCAGGATCTGAGTCCGCTCGAGCTGTCCGTCGTGATGCGCTGCGTGAGCAAAGGCCAGAGCATCACTTTCTCCGGAGACGTCGCGCAGCGGCTGTACATGGACAACAGCTTCAATGGTTGGGACGCGACCTTGAAGGAACTCGGCTTCTCGCACGTTGCGATCGAACCGCTACAAGTGAGCTATCGCTCCACGCGCGAGATCATCGACTTTGCGAGATCCGTGCTCGGTCCCTTGGCGCCCAAGGAATCGCCCTTGGCGACGCGTGAAGGCGCACCGGTGGAGATGTTCCGCTTTGCCGATAGCGGCGAAGCCGTTGGCTTTCTTGCCGAATCGCTGCGCGAGTTGATGGAGCAAGAACCGCGCGCTTCGGTCGCTGTGATCTCGCGTCATCCCGAGCAAGCGGATCTGTTCTACCAAGGCCTGGCGCGCGCCGAGGTGCCGCGCTTGCGCCGGATCGCCCACCAAGATTTCCCCTTCAAGCCGGGCATCGACGTGACTTGCGTGCGCCAAGTCAAAGGCCTCGAATTCGACTACGTGATTCTGCTCGAGGTGAGCAACGCGACCTACGCTACCGACGACGAAGCGCGGCACTTGTTGCACATCGCCGCCACGCGAGCAGCGCATCAACTCTGGATCTTGACCAGTGGGCAACCGAGCCAACTCTTGCCCGAAGAGCTCCGAGAACGCAGTTACTGAAGCTCGCTCGCCACGCGCTCACGAAGCGCTGAGAAAGCGCCGCGAGTCCACGCGCTCGAGCCGCGTGCGAACGACTTTCATTCGCGCGTCGACCCCAATGATGTCGCCCGCTTGGAGACCTTCCCAGACGTTGAACCCCTGTAGCGGTTCGCTCGACAAGATGAAGTGGTTGACGAAGCCCGTAGCTGTGGGCGCTTCACACTCGGGCGAAAGGCTAGCGCAGCGATCGCGCTCGGGGCAGCTCTTCTTGTAGGTCGAAAAATACAGCTCTTTGCCGCCGTGCATGCCGACGAGCGAGCTGCCATCGGTGACGACCAAGGTGAGCAAGCTCGGCTTTGCGTTCTGGGCGTCGCACAGGTCGCGAACCAGATCCGTCGCACGGCGCACGGCCAGAATCAGCTCGTCGATCGAATGAGCGCGATTGAGCGGCCCCAAGCGTTCGAGCTCGGCCAGGAGCAAGTAGAAGATCGTCTCGCTGTCCGTATCGCCGAGGATGAAGCGCCGCAGTCGGGGAGGGATGTGGTGACGCATCGTCTCCTTGACGGCAGAAAAGTTCGGAATGTCACCGTTGTGGGCGAACACCCAGCGGCCGTATTGGAAAGGGTGGCAGTTGAGCACGCTGCGCTCCCCCTGAGTGGCTTTGCGCACGTGGGCGAGCACCGTCTCGCTCGACACGACACCACTGAGGCGATGAAAGAGCTGATCGGCGAGCGCATGTTCGGCGCTGCGCATCACCTGCGGACAATCATCGATGTAATACGCAACCCCCCAGCCGTCGGGATGGTTGGTGCTTTGCGTGCCCAGCGCGTTCTCTGCTGCTAGTAGCGAAGAGTGAACTTGGCTCGGAATGACGCTGCGAAATCCAAAGAGGCGACACATGCGAACGCTCGAAAGCAGGGCCCGAAAGGGCAAAGGACAAGATGACTGTCAGTGTGGCACGAAACCGCTGGCGGGTCGCTGACCCAGCTCGGTGAGTTACGTCGGCCCAAGAATCGGACCTTCGAAACTAACGCCGGGCTGATGGCTGCGTAGCAGGCTCAGACACGATTCGAGAGCGGCAGATCGAACGATCTGCACTGGCTCTTGGCCCGTAATGCTCCAGAAACCGTACAATCACCACTCGCCTTGCTGGAGGAAACACTCGCACCATGGCCGACTCCACACCCGATCCCGGTATGCCCTTCGGTTCGTCGCAGGATGAGCGACGCTTCGCTCGCCGCCAGTTCATCGCGCGCGCCGTCTCCGGCGCGACGTTCGTGACTCTGGGTGGCCTCTACGTGTTCTCGGACGCGCTCACACAAAGCGCGCGAGCCGAGACGCGTGCCGATGGGCGGCCGCGCGTACCGCCCGGACAACGCGTGATCGAACGACTCAAACCGATGGGCGGAGAGCCCGGGGATCCGGAATTGAGCCGCTATCGGCTGCGGGTTTATGGGGAAGTGGAGCACCCGTTCGAGCTCACTTTCGCCGAACTGTTGGCGCTGCCGCAGACCGATCAGCGCGCAGACGTGCATTGCGTTACCGGTTGGACGGTGCTGGACGCGCACTGGCAAGGGGTTCGATTGAAGGCGCTGGCAGAGAAGGCCGGCATCAAGCCGACCGCGCGCCACGTGATCTTCGAAGCCGCCCACGGCTACACCGCCAACATTCCGCGTCGTGAAGCTTTGCAAGACAACGTCCTGGTGGCCCACCACTACGACGATGCGCCGCTTGCCCGCGCCAATGGCGCGCCGGTGCGGGCGTTGGTTCCTGATCTGTACTTCTGGAAGAGCGCAAAGTGGCTGACTGGGATCCGCTTCTCCCAGTTCGACGAGTCGGGGTACTGGGAAACCCGCGGCTACAACAACCACGGCGATCCGTGGCGTGAAGAGCGGTACAGCTGATGAAGTCATTTCGTCTGCGGCCGTGGTTGCGCGCGCTGCATCGTGACATCGGCTACGCGTCGGTGGGGCTCACGATCGTCTACGCACTGAGCGGCTTGGCCGTGAACCACATTGCCGATTGGGATCCGAACTTCACGCAGATCCACACCGAACAGCACGTCCAAGTGCCGATCGCGTTACCGACGGAGGCCCTCGACGACGACGCGCGCGCGCGTTTACTCGCAACGCGAGTGCTGGAAGAGCTGAAGCGCCCCAACGACGTCACTGACGCGTATCTCAGCGACGCGACGCACCTCGAGCTGACGTTGGGCAAGAGCACGCTGCACGTCGATCTCACGAGCGGCGCCGTGGTCGAGGACGGTCAAAAAGAGCGATTCTTCCTTCGCGCGGCGAACTGGCTGCACTTGAACCGCGGCAAGAAGGCGTGGAAGTACGTCGCGGACGGCTACGCCGTGTTCCTACTGTTCCTCGCCGCGTCGGGCTTGTTCATGATTCCGGGCCGCAAGGGGATCATGGGGCGCGGCGCCATTCTCGCTCTGTTGGGTGCTTTGGTCCCGGTCCTGTACGTGGTGCTCTCGGGCGGCCCGAGCGCTCACTGACGCGCCGATGACTAGAGGCCACTGCCGGTCACTTTTCCCTTTGCAGTGCTCCGGCGAATCACGATAGCTTCAGCGTCCTTCGCGGGAGTAGCTCAGTTGGTAGAGCACAAGCTTCCCAAGCTTGGGGTCGCGGGTTCGAATCCCGTCTCCCGCTCGAAGTCAGAGCCTTTTTTGGCTCGTTTAGCGGTCCGAGGGGGCCTTGGGACAGGAACTGGGACAGCAACGGCGCTCGGATCCGTCTGAAGCAGCGTCTCCGGGAGCAGCGGAAAGACGTCTCCGAACCCTTCGCGCACGGCCTCGGCTTCGCGAATGTAGCCTTGCGTCGTCTGAAAGTCGGAGTGCCCGGCCCGTTGCATGATCTTGAGAGGGTCATCTCCGCGCACTGCAAGCCAGGTCAGCCCCGTCGCTCGGAGCGCGTGCCAAGTCAGGGGCTGCTGAGTGGGCGTGCTCGCGTGCAGTTCGGAGCGGGTCACACCAGCAGTCATGAGCCAGCGCCGCAGGCCTCGAGACATGTGCTTTGGCGCCGGCAGATCAATCACCGGGCCCTGCCCGCCGCTCTCCTTGTGCATGGCGCGGAGCAACGCGTGTAGGTTGGGTTCGATGTTGAACCGGCGCGCGGCGTCCGTCTTGGTGGCCTTCGCTTCGCCGGTGTTGCGATCTTGGGCGCGATGAATGTGCACCGTGCCGTTGTCGAGGTTCAGGTCCTCCCAGCGCAAGACTCGGAGCTCTCCGGCGCGGGGGTACATGTAGACCGCAAGCGCGGCCGCTCTGCGCCAAGTTAACGGCACGGCTTCGGAGGACACGAACTTCAGAAACTCGCTGGGATAGAGGTATTGCTTAGCCGTTGTCCCGCCGCGGTCGGGGCCCAGCACGCCTGCCGCTGGGTTATCGGAACGCACGCGCAAGGTGTCGTCCTTGGCGGTGCACGCGTCCTTGGCCATCTTGGTAGCCGTGCCCCACACGTTGCCGGCGGTCTTCCAAGACAACTCCCCCGCCTGCACCTTCGCATCCAGCGCACGAACCAGGCCGCGCAGATCGTCCGATGTCCACGCCTTCACATGCTTACCGCCGAGGGCTGGGGCGATGTGGTTGCGGTAGTGCTGCTCGTTCTCTCGAGTCGAGGTGTGGCCGCGACGCTTGCGATCGGCGATCCAAAGATCAACCCAACCCGAGCCGTCGCCAGGGTCCGCGGCGCGCTTACGGGCGGGGTTGGGCGCTGCCCCAAGGCCTTCCTTCCGGAGCCGCTCGGTGATGGCCTCAGCCGTCGCCAGTGCTCGAGCACGGGCTTTGGGCGACTCTGGAGAGGGGTCGAGGTGAAAGTCCGGGCGTGAACCGTCTGGTGCCGAGCACCGCACCACGTAGTGGCCCTGGGACTCACCTGGCTTGGCCGCTACGTAGCGCCGCACGGTGCCGGAGCGACGCGGTCGGGGAGAGGCCATAGGCGAAGCAGATTAGCACCGATACGCGCAAGCCCGACGCTTACCACGGTGTGCGCGATCGTCCGTTACCGCGATCCCGTCGTCTTTCAGTGCTGGTATAATTTTCAGCCTGAGCACCCTAGCACTGAAAATTCATATCGCCGGGCCTTTACAGGCTGCGAGGCGTGGCAACGCTGGGGCAAGTTACAGAATCTATCCCTGAACAAGGGTAAACGTTTGAGAGGTGCCATGTCAAAGAATAAGACCATTAAGATTGGCCGCGATGCTGGCAACGGGCGATTTATCAGCGTGGAGAAGGCTCGAAAAAACCCCAAGACGACCACGGTCGAAACCGTCAAGAGGTCAAAGAAGTGACTCAGGCTTTCACAGAGGGCCAAGTCGTTCGCCTCCGCTCAGGGGGTCCCTGGATGACAGTCGCCCAGGTCAAACAAGACGACTCGGTCACGTGTCAATGGTTCGCATCTATGGATGCAACCGGGCCTTCTCTAGCGGTCTTTTCAGCGGGCATGCTTGAGCTTGTGGAGAAGACTTCATGAGTTTCGCGGTCGAGCGCTCTAAGGAGTTCTCCGGCATCCTGCACCTCACAATTCGGACTCGCGTCGGATACGGGTTGGTTGCCTTTCGGCACAACGGGGCTGCGCACCTATTTGGAGGCGTCGTTGGACGTCTGCCCAACCCACTGCCTGTCCGGGAGGTGCAAGCCTTCGCGACGCAATGGGCGCGCGCGAACGGACTAGAGAAGTACACGATCCCCCATTACGCAGAGGAGATCGACACCGACGCTGAACCTGTTGAGCGCGAGTGG
>DATAHU010000108.1:0-135520 GCA_036263015.1 Polyangiaceae bacterium
TCTCCGTCCGTGTTTGGAGCGCCACCAAGGCCACCGTCATTGAGGCCTCCGTCGACTCCATTCGTTGCCCGGCCGCCAGTCGTGGCAATCACGCTAGGCTCGGGGCCAACCGTTGGACCTTCTGCAATCGCGTCCGGCTGCCCACCGGTCATGCTCACTGAAGGCGCTGTAGTGCCCCCGCTCGGGATCCCAGTCGCGGCAGTGCTCGGACTCGCGGGCTGGTCGATTGATCCTGACCCCGCATCGGCTCGCGCCTGGGATAGCTCCGACGCGTCGCCAACCGCCGCGTCGTAAGGACAGGTCAGCGTGTCCTCACAGGTCGACGGTTTCAAACATCCGCTCAACCAAACGACGGGAATCAGTACGCCTCCCCCGAAACCCGCGGCGATCCCTCGCCAAGTTCCCCTCGAACCCGCCACAGCATCATCCCTCATCGTTCGCTCCTCGACGTCATTCAGCATACCGGAGCGGTGCTGCTAAGCACTACTCGTCCCGATTGCTCTGACTGTCGACCAGGGCGGCGCCTGGTTGCTAACAAATTTGCCGGCCGCACGAGCGCGCGCGACTCACGGCGCGGCGGACGCTGAAGGCACGGGTGCAGTCGTGGAGGGCGCCGGCGCGCTCGTGGACGGCATTGGGGCACCCGCGTCCTCCGACGGGGGAGGCGGCAACGTCTCGATCCAAGCGCGAATCTTCGCCACGGCGTCCATGTCTACGAGCTCCGACGCCAACGGTGGCATCGGCACGTTGATCTCTTCGCCGTCGGCCATGATCGGCGAACCGCCGCGCTCCGTGATGCGGCGGATGAGCTCACTCTCATCGGGGCTGCCACCCACGATGCGATAATCGTGAATCGAACCCTGCGCCGATTCGGTGTTGTGGTTGACGAGTGCTTGATACGCCGGGGTCTCTTCCACGCTGCCGAGCTCAGTCGTTTCGAGCCACAACAACATCGAAGAAACGCGGTTGTTCGAGGGCGTTCGCTTGCGGTGACAATGACCGCAATTGGCGTGGAAGTAACCCAGCACCTGCTGCGTTGCTTCGTCACCCGGCAGCGCGATGTTCTCCGTGGCGGGCACCTTGAGCCAGCCCAACGACGAGATCGAGGTCAAGGTAGCGCCATCCCCGTCGTGCGACAACTGCACGGCGCTGAAGCCCAGCGGCTTCTCTTTGCGCATGTCGTGACAGCGGCCGCAGGCCTCTTGCTTCGGCACGTCGTGCTCGGTGCCCTTGGCGTTTTCGAGGCCAGCGTCGGTACGCTCCGCGTCACTGCCGTCGTCGCGCCAGACGTACGTCGTGGCGAGCCAACCCTCGAAACCCTCTTCCAAACGCTCGTCGGGCAGCTTCTCGATGAAGCGAGTCTCAATCCGGACACCGTCGCGCGAGAACTCTTTCCAGAGCTTGAAGCCCACTGGGTACTTCCACTCGTCTTGGTTCGTATTGTCGATTTGCGTGCCGGGCGGGAGATACGCCCAACGTCGCTTCGCGGCTCCGTCACTCCAAAGCTGGAACTTGGGGTCGTAAGCCATGACGTTATCGGCCAGCGTTTCGCTCGCGATGTCGGTGAACAACCCAGTTTGGCTCAACAGATCGCGCTCTGCGGAAGCGGGCGTAACGCTGGGGCCCCCACCCGCAGACGCCGAAGGCATAGTCGGAGCACCGCCGTTGCTCGGAGTCGCGTTCGGCGCTCCACCAGCGCTGTTGCCCGTCCCACCACTGCCGGTGGCGGGTGAACTCGGGGTCGAGATTGGCGCCGGCGTCGTGAGCTCTGGTCCGGTTGATTCGGGAGTCGACACGCTCTGCGTCGGAGCGCTTGGACCAGGGCCTTCCACGCTCACCGAGGGTTGAGTTTGGCTAGCACCGTCGTTCGAGTTGGAGGCACACGCCAGCACCAGCGACGCAAAGAAGGGCGTTACCCACGACGCACGACGAAATGCGGAGCACGACATATTCCGAGTTGGTCGTGCTGGCCCGACGCCTGAATGTCAAGGCACGGCGCGGACGCACTCGCCGCACCTACGCTCGGGGCGTAGGATTCCGGGGCCGCCAAGGAAAAATCACGTTACCCTCGCGCGGAAACGGGTCGAGCGGACATATAGGGGATCGCCCTGCGACTTGGCGCGCCCACGGGAGTGCAATGCGCGCAAGCGCTGCGCTTCAGCGGATGTGCAAGATACTTGTCTTCACACGGCGACCAACGCGTGTGAGCTTACGCCAAGTGCTCTGGTCGTTCATCGGCGTCCAGCGACGCTCTTCTTTGCGGTAGTGCCAGTCCTTGTCGTTTTGGAAGTGGATCTGCACACCAGTCCCTTCCACGATGTTGACGATCTCGTGGCTGTGATAGCTCGTTTGATCGTAATCGGTTAGGGCCTTCTGTCCCATCTCGGCGTAAAGCGAGTTGAGCTCGAGCAACAGCTGATTCAACTCCGCATCCAACGGTTTGGCGTTGAGCCCGATGCGCTGCGCCTCGCGCAGCGTGATCGGATATTCGTGCGACGGGTAACCCTCGCTCAAAGAGCGGCTGATGCGTTCGACCTTCTTCGCGTCGGTCATGTGGAACGACAGGATCTCCTGACACAGGCGGATCGAGAGCGAGCTAATCCGATCCACCGCGCCGATCACCAGCGGATGGACGTAGGTGAACAGGGCCTGGTAGGGATTGACCTCGGGAGTGCTGGGGTTGTTCGGCGCTTCGAGCTGGCGAGTCGCCGATTCCTTCCACAGTCGAACCACGCGCAACAGCTCGTCCTGGCTCACGCTGACCAGCTCGTTGTCGACGTCCACCGGTGACAACTCGTGGCGCAGCGAAGTGTCGACCGCGGTCAAGTGCGCCAGTGGTCCCATCAGTAACTCCTCGGCACCGAGGCTCAACATGGTGGCCGCCGAGGCGCACTCCAGCGGGATCAACGCGGTAACTCGTTCCGTGTATTGCCGCAACAAATGCACGAGCCGGAGCGAGGCTTCGCCGGAACCGCCGTCGGACTTGACGGAAAGCGCGACGCGCGGGTGCTTGCCGATCACGCTCAGCACTTCGTACAACGCCAGAACATCGTTGTCACAGACCGCACCGGACGGCGAAGTCCAATACGCGATGAACGGCACCCCGAGGCGTTCCTCGATCACCTGGATCAACCGCTGCGTCTTGTCGAACAGGACGGGCGGCTTCTTGATTCGGACTCGACGCTGCAGCTTTTTCGCGGACATGAGGGGCTTTTTTCGGGTCGGTCCTTATAGCGGTAAACGCTAACGAAAGTCGGAGAACTCGCCGCGTCACGCCGCGCACGACGACTTCAGCGACGACTCGAGCTCGTTGGGCGGGATCGCAGCACTAACCTGCGACCTTCGCCCTTGCGCATTGCCCCACGGAGTTTCGCTGGAACATTTTGCTCTTCATCGAAGTCCGCGCCGGGCGTTGCTCGCGTTTGCATCGTTCCCCGAGACGTCCGGGCCACGGCGGACAATCGCCTGGACAGCCCTAGGGCCCTTGCATACAACAAGCCGCGACACGGAACGCTGCACGCGCGCGTTCGACGTGCCGCGGGTTTTTCGTTTCGTCAGGTCGGCAGCGCACGAGGCCACAGCCATGAGCAATCTCAACAGCACTCACAAGGCGTTCAAGTTCGGCATCAATCGACTGGGCGGATTGAGCCTCGGTCTGCAGCGTGGTCTGCTGGTCGGTTTCGGCGTTGGCTTGAGCGCGACAGTGCTCGTCGCGTGCGGCGCCGATGCGCCGCCGCCTCCCGGGGGTGCTGGTGCGGCAGTCACCACGCAGCCGACCGGACCGACCGTGCCCACGACGCCAGTGGGAGCCGCAGTGCCCCCGTCCTTCGTGGGCGCAGCGGTGCCGCCAGCAACCACGCCCACGACCGTGCAACCAACGGCCCCGGTCGAGACCACGATGATGCAACCGGCCAACAGCGCGCCGCCCGGCACCTCTGCGACGGTGCCCGAGACGACGGGTACCGCCCGTCCGATGCCGCCGATGGGCGGACAAACGAACCCGGTGTCGCCGAACCCGACCGTCGCCAATCCGGTGGTACCAGCACCCGTTTCGACGACCCCCACCACGCCGGAATCGGATCCGACGCCGGCTACCGATCCCGCACCCGCCGCGATGGGCACGGGCAACGACCTGATCGCCAACGAAAAACTGTGGATCGCTGGGACCAGCAATGGCGTTGGCGTGACTGGCTCCTGGTACGATCTCGAAGACGACTACACCGAAGACGTCACCTTGACGTCGATGGACGGGACGGTCTGCATCAACGAGACGTTGATGCTGCAGGAAGACTCGGCGGAGCAATGGGGCGGCGGCATGGGCCTGAACCTCAACGACGAAGACCCGTGGGACGGCAGCGCATACAGCGGCTTCTCCTTCACGGCCGACTTCGATACCGACAACCCCATTCAGGTCCGCGTGGTGAACAAGGCCCTTTCGGGCACCGGCAAGGAGCACTACGCCGTCGTGAAGAAGGGCGCAAACACGGTGAGCTGGGCTTCGCTGATGCAGCCCGACTGGGTCGAAGAGACCACCGACTTCAAGGACGACGCGATCATCTCGCTGCAGTTCATCGTGGTCCCGACCGAGTCGGGTGGCGCCACCCAGCTCTGCGTCTCGGGCCTCAAGATCAACGACTGACGGTGACCTCGCTGCGCGCACAGCGGTCCCAGATTACCGAAAAATCGCTCGAGCCCTTGCCAAGCCGGCGGCGCGATAGCATCAAGATCGAAGGATTCGTCGCAAGACCGAAATGAAATCGGCACTGCGGGGTCCTAAGCTGCTGAAATTACGCGCCAGCCCTGTGGCACACTCCTCGCAGAAGAGATTTCAGTAGCGCGTCGGACCCATCCGACGGCACAACGTTTTCGCACGGCGGCGGGCTCCCTCCCTCCCCTCCCTCCCTGCTCGTCGCCGTGCCTCTTTTCCGCCCAACTCGTTTGGGCTCCCGTCTACAAAACGGCGGCTTCGGTCCCCTCCCCCTCCCGAAGCCGCCGTTGTTTTTTGTGCCGCGCCGGCTCGCTCCGTGAGTCCGTGACCCGTGAACACGGGTTGCGACACAGCTGCCCGCGCGCTACGGTCTCACCAAGCCGAAACGGGTCGTTTCCGTGGCGGTGACACAGCGAGGTCGGGTTGTATCCGTCCCGCACAACGTAAGGACCAGACATGATCGAAGTGAAGCTGCCCGACGGCAGTCGTCGGGAGTTGCAGGATGGGGCTAGCGCGTTTGACTTGGCTCGCGACATTGGGCCAGGCCTTTCGAAGAACGCGGTTGCCGCCAAGGTAAACGGGGCGATTTGGGATCTGCGCGTGCCGCTGCCCAGCGGTGCCGAAGTCGCGCTGCTCACGAAGAAGGATCCGGAAGCGCTGGACGTGCTGCGCCACTCGGCAGCCCATTTGATGGCGGACGCCATCTTGCGTCTGTTTCCGAAGGCCCAACTCACCATTGGACCAGCCATCGAGGACGGCTTCTATTACGACATCTACCTCCCCGACGGCGGCAAGATAACCCCCGAGGACTTTCCAGCGCTCGAAGCCGAAATGGCAAGGCTCGCCAAAGATGCGGCCCCGTTCGAGCGCCGCGTCGTCAAAGACAAGACGGACGAAGTCTACGCGCGCTATCAAGCGATCGACGGCGGTCACAACAAGTTCAAGGCCGAGCTGGTCGAGGGCATCCGCGAGCGCGGTGAAGAGCTTTCGTTCTTCAAGCACGGAGAGTTCGTGGATTTGTGTCGCGGCCCCCACGTGCAGGACACGGGTTGGCTCAAGAACATCAAGCTGACCAAGGTCTCTGGCTCGTACTGGCGTGCCGACGCCACTCGCGAGCAGCTGGTGCGCGTCTACGGCACCGCGTTCTTCAGCAAGACCGAGCTGGACGACTATTTGAAGGCGCTGGAAGAGGCGAAGAAGCGCGATCACCGGGTTTTGGGTGAACAACTGAACCTGTTCATCTTCAATGACGATGCACCGGGCTTCCCGTTCTTCCTGCCCAAGGGGGCTTCGCTCTTCAACCAGCTGATTGACTACATGCGTGGGCACTTGAAGCGCCTGCAATATCAAGAGGTGCGTACCCCGCTGATCTTGAGTGAGCACATGTGGCACACCTCTGGCCACTACGATAACTACCTGGAGAACATGTTCTTCACGAAGCTCAAGCTGCGTGACGAAGAGCATCCCGGCCAGATCAAGGACAACGTCGAGGAAGAGCGGCCGATGGCCGTCAAGCCGATGAACTGCCCTGGGCACTTGATGGTGTATCGCAGCCGTCTGCACAGCCACAACGAGTTCCCACTGCGCATCGCGGAGATGGGCCTCGTGCACCGGCGTGAGCTCAGCGGCGTGCGCCACGGCTTGTTCCGCGTCCAGGCGTTCACTCAGGACGACGCGCATCACTTCTGCACTCCCGACCAGATCAGCGACGAGATCCGCATGCTGATCGATTTCTTCCGCGAGGTTTACAGCGCGTTCGACTTGAACGACGTGCGTATCGAACTGTCGACCCGCCCCGAGAAGAGCATCGGCAGTGACGAGATGTGGGAAAAGGCCGAGAGCTCACTCAAAGTCGCGCTCGACGCGGCCGGCATCGAATACAAGATCAACCCCGGTGACGGCGCGTTCTACGGACCCAAGATCGATTTCCACATCCGTGACGTGCTCAAGCGCTCCTGGCAGTGCGGCACGATCCAACTCGATTTCTCGATGCCTGCGCGCTTCGGCCTGAGTTACATCGGACCCGACGGCGAGAAACACACGCCAGTGATGTTGCATCGCGCTTGCTACGGAAGCTTGGAACGCTTCTTGGGCATCATCATCGAGAACTACGCAGGCGCTTTCCCGACTTGGTTGTCGCCCGTGCAGTTCAACGTGATCCCGGTCAGCGAGCGCTTCGACCAATACGCCAGCAAAGTGACCGCCGAATTGATCGCTGCGGGTTTGCGCGGCGAGGCGGACTTGGGCGCGGAGCGCGTCGGCTACAAGATCCGTCAAGCGAGCCTGAACAAGGTTCCCTACGTGATCGTCGTGGGCGAGAAAGAGCTCGAGAGCGGCAACATCAACGTGCGATCGCGCCAAGGCGGCGAGCTCGGTGCGATGAGCATCGCAGCCTTCCTCGATAGCATCGCGGCCGAGCGCGTCCCGGGTTCACGCCCCACGGCTGCTGCCGCCGAGTGAACGGGCCAGCGCGGAACGAAACGATGAAGAACGCGGACACGACGCGGACCCCAGCGCAAAGTGGGATGATCCGCGCCGTGCTCGCGACGTTTGGAGCAGCAGTACGCCGGCTCCCGGGGCTCCTGTGTAGCCTCGGTGTTGCAAGTTGCTCCAGCGCGCAACCGCCGCCGCTGTACATCGTTGGAACTCCGCTGAAGCCAGTAGCAACCGAGAACGCGCCCCCCGCGACCTCGGAGGCCTCGGCCAGCTCGGCCGAGCCCAGCAAGCCGCCCCCTTCCGCGTCGAGCGGCAGCGCGGAGTCGAAACCGTGCGATTGCGAAATTCACCGCTTCACTCCGCCCAACTTCACGCCCCCCTTTGCAGCCACCGCCAAGGAAGGCGACGGACAGTGGCGCTCGGTTGGCGATTCTGGGCTGGGCGAACTTGCCGCGACGGTACCGCCCCAGGTCCTGCAAACGACGGTGCACCCGCACAAGAGCAAGGGCTACGTGAGCATGAACGTCGTGGCGATGGATCTGGGATCGCTGAAGCTCGGCTGGGTGATTGGCGCCAAAGATTACCACGCGGAAAAGCTCGTCGGACACCAGACGCCGGGGCTCGTGCCCGAGCGGGATCAAGCCAACACTCTGGCAGTGTTCAACGGCGGCTTCCAAGCCCGTCACGGTTGGTGGGGCATGATGAGCGACGGCGTTTCGATCGTCGAGCCGCGCCCCAATGGTTGCACGCTTGCCATCTTCGGGGACGAAAGCGTCGCGATCGCGCCCTACGCGAATCTGGCCAACGACGCCGCGCGTATGCAGGCGTTTCGGCAATCGCCGCCCTGTTTGATCATCGACGGCGCGCTGCACCCTGATCTCGAGCGGGGTCAACGCAAGGCTTGGGCTGGACAAAACGCCGCTCTGAAGACCCGCAGACGTTCAGCTGCAGGCATCACCAGGGACGGCAAGACGCTGTTCTTCGCGATTGGCAACGAGACGGAACCAGACGATCTTGCTCGAGGTTTGCTGGCCGCAGGGGCACAGAGCGCACTGCAGCTCGACATCAACTGGGCGTGGGCGCGTTTCCTGCTCGTGGGGCGCAGGGACGAGCTGCCCCGTCTCACCTCGAGCCTCTTGCCCGAAGCACTTTACGGCAAGAGCGAATGCTTCGCGCGTCCGTCGGATCGCGACTTCTTCTACGTGTATCGCTGAGCGCGCTGGCGCCGTTCAAGGCGACGACGGGACGGATTGCGCACTGGTCGCTGCGCTGTTGCTGGCGGCGCCCGCGGTCGCCAGCGGCTCAGCCGTCAGGGCGGCGGGCGCGCTCGCGGATGGCTCTGGGTTTACGGAAGCGGCGGGAAGCGTGCTGGGCTCGGGCACAGCGGGCTCGGGCGGCGGTAGATCCGGGGGCGGTGGCGGCGCCGCGCGCACGACTTGCCAGCGATCGGTGCGCCGCAATTCGTACGATTCGGAGATCACGCGCCCTTCGAAGAACGTCTCAGCCGTCACCCACGCGTTGATTCCACGCAGACGGTGCAGCACGACGCGGGTGTACGCCTTGTCGGCGCGACTGGCCTTCTCGCGTCGGCAAGCCTCGTCACATTGCTTCTCCTTATCGTGAACGATATCGAGCGCTGCGCCGGTCGCGAGCCCACGCGCTCGCTCGAAGTCCTCGACGAACAGACTGTGATGGAACTCGAACGCTGCGTCTTGCGGTCGCGCGACGAGCTTCTCTTGCGAAGCCTGCTTGAACTTTTGGCTCTGCGGGGGATGTGCATTGCAGACCCCGACGAGCGCTCCCCAAGATAGCGCCGTGGCCCCGGCCACGACCGCCAAGAAGCTGAGCATCCAGCGCAACGTGTGATCGCTCGGACCGACTGCGGCCACCGGCAACTTGGCTGCGCCGATCCGCTCGATACGCGGTGCATGCGCCACAGGCACGCCTTCGGAGGCCGTTTCAGCCCCGATCTCGGGAGCACTGGTGTCGGACATGGGCGCGGGAGTCTAGGGGGTGTCCCAAGTTTCTGTCTACTGCGAGCAGGATTTCGCGGCTGCGAGCTGCGGCCAGGCCACGGCTTCGGGCTTTTCGGCGAACCGTCGACGAATTGTCGCAACGCTGGGACGCCGCTCGACGAACCAGCAGCATGAAGCGGCTTGCCTTCGTTGTTGCCTGCCTGGCGGGGTTCGCATGTGTCGGGTGCGGTGGCGCGGCTCCGTTGCCGCCAGCCGCGATCGCCCTCAACGAAAATGGTGCGAAGGCCCTGCAGGAGGGTGATCTCGAGACGGCGACCGCGCGCCTCGAAGTAGCACTCGAGTACAACCCCGAGTTCGTCGAGGCGTTGGGCAACCTGGGCCTGGTCGAGCTGGCGCGCGGCAACTTCGCACGGGCGCGACAATTGCTCGAACGCGCGGTTCGACTGAACCCCGACGTCGTGCAGCCGCATCACGGGCTCGGGGTGCTGGCTGAACGCGAACATCGGCCTGACGAAGCGAGCGTGCACTACCGCGACGCGTTGCGGCTCGATCCTGGGTTCACTGCATCGCGAGCGAATCTCGGGCGCCTACTGCTACAAGCCGGCCAAGTGGAACACGCGCTGGTTCAGTTCCGTAAACTGCGGGAAGTGGCGCCGCGCGAGATAGCCGGCGTCAGCGGCTTGATCGAGTGCCTGATGCTGCTTGGACGACACGCAGAAGCACGAGCAGAGTTCAGCGCGGTAAGCGGTGAGATTGCGCTTTCTCCCCGCCTGGCGTTGCTACAGGCACGTGAGTGGATTCACACGGGGCAGGTGAACGACGCACGCCAGCTGCTGACTCCGCTGGCGGCTTTGCGTGACGACTACGGGGTCGCGGCGAACGCTTGGCTCGGCGTGATCGAGCTCACCGAGAAGCGGCCTGAAGCGGCGCTGCGGAGAGCTCGCGCGGGCTTGGCACTCGACCTCGATCATCCCCTGACGTTGTTCGTGGCTGCGGTCGCCCTGGACGAACTCGACGACCCAGGCGCGTCGGCATGGCTTCAGCGTGCATTGCGCGCAAACCCGAACAACACGGAACTCGCACAGCGGACGGCGCTCCGCGAACGGGCGGCGCGTTGACGCGGCCAACGGCCGCTCCAGGTGCACGCGGACCGAGATTTTTGGAGTGCGGGCGGGCAAGTACGTTCTAGGCGGTGTCCCCCGTTTTTTGGTCGCGAGAGACGAGACCGCGCTTTGCAGCCGCGAAATCCTGCATCGCAGTAGAAAAGAACTGGCGACACCCCCTAGACTGCGCTCGTGCAATTCGCCCCGTCGGCCGCCATCTCGCGAAGGGGACGTCTAGTTCGCGACTGGCTGCCGCTCGTCCGACTGTGGACCGAGCCGTTGCAGCGCTCCACCAGCGCGCGGCTCTCCGTGATCCTGCATGTGATCATCGTTGGGTACAACCTGTTGGGTCTGTTGCTCGGGGGCCCGCCCGAACGCATCCTGGCCGAGGCGTTCAGCGCGCTGACGTGGCCATCGGTGCTCGCCGCCTTGAGCTTCTTCGAGGTCACCAACGTGAGCGGGCCCTTGTCGGACCTGGCGCGCACGGTAGGCGCGCGCCACAAGAGCTTGCCAGCGGCATTGTTTACGGCGCGTGCTTGGCTCGTACTGCGACCGTTCACACTGAGCATTCCATTGCTCTGGCTTGCGTCGCTCGCAGCGCGAGGAGACGCACGCAGTCTCTTGCTCTTGCCGCTGGGCATCCTGGGTACGCTGGCGTGTGCCTCGATCCTGGCTCTGGGCGCGAGTTTACTTGCTGGCGCCAGTGAGCTCTGGTCGCCGCATTCGCCACGCAGAGTCTTGGCAGCGCTATTGTTGCTCCCGCTGTTACTGGGAGGGGTCTTCCCCAACGCACCCGATCTACTCGGATTCTACAGAACGACGAGCTCGGGCGTCGTGCGCGCGCTGGAGCGGACATGACTCTGGCGTTCGACGCAGTATGGGGCGAAGGGTTCGCCATCGATCGCAAGTTCGAAGCCGGAATCCATTGTTTACTCGGAACGCTCAGCGAAGGCCCCGAGAAAGTATTGAGCCTAGCCTGTGGCGAGCAGCGCCCGGCGCATGGTCGCGTGACACTCGACGGTCGCGTCATCTATTCGTCGCCCGAGGCGCGCATGCAGATTGCGTACTTGGGACCGGATCCGTGGTTGCCGGAGCTGGGCAGCGTGAGTGCCGCCCTCGAAATGTTGGATGCGATTCGCAACCCGCACGCGAGCTCGAGTCGATTGCTGGACTCGCTGGAGCGCATGCAGATTGCGCACCTCGGCGCGCGTCGCCCTTCCGAACTGGGGCGCCACGAGCGACGCGCAGTGTTGCTCGCCTACTTGCTCGGACTCGATTCGTTGAAGGTCGTCCTGCTGTGCGACCCGTTCACGATCGCTGGAGTCAATCAGCTTGCCCTGGTCGAGCGCTTGCACGAGTTGGCATCGACCGCCGTCGTCTTGCTCGCGACCGATCAAGCGGAAGACGTCCAACGCTTGGGAGCCGCCGCTGGCGTGTTCAGCGCTGGACGCTTGCTCGAGCCAAAGGGCGCGCACGCGTTGCGTCCGAGCGAGTACGGCTGCTTTCGAGTAACCTGTGACCAACCCCAACGCTTGACCCTAGCGTTGCAGAACAACCCCGCCGTCCACTCGGTTCAGGCGCCATTGCACACGAGCACGCTCGAAGTCACGGGCACGAACCCCGAGCAGCTCAGTCTGGCGATCCTCGGGGCGATCAACGAACTGGGGATCCAGTTGTACAATTTGACGGACGTTCCGGTTCAGCTCGAGGTGCTACAGGCAGCGGTGCGCGGTCGTGTGGATGGAATGTATGCCGCAGCTTACCACGCCGGTTGGGTCGCCCAGCAAGCTCAACCTTGGCACGCGGGCTCGAGTCCAAGCGGCCCTGGCCCGACTGGCTACGCCCCGATAGGGCGGGCACCAGATGCACAGATGGCCTATTCGGGCCAACTCGACGCAGGCGGTCGGGCTTTGCCTACAGCAGCCACTCTGCAGCAACCCACGACGGACGTGAGCTCCGCGCCAAGCGCACAAACCCCAGCCCAGTTGGGCACCGGCGCAGGGGGTGAGGGCCAATGAACGACGTCTACTTGGGTTGGGTTTGGTCGCGCTCTCGATTGACGCGGACCTGGTGGATTCAGAGCGGAGGTGCGGCGCTGGCCGCCACCCTATTCGGCCTGATCCTGGAACATCGCGCGTCACCCAGCTCCTCACGGATCAATACGCTGCTGACCTTCACCCTCGGCTTGATCCTGCCGCTTTTGACGTGGGCTACCGCGAGCCAGCTCTTCCCGAATGGTTTGTTCGCATCGCTGGCCCCGATCGCGACTCACGGAGCAAGCCGTCGCGGGTTACTTTTGGGCGCCGGGTTACGGGCCCTCTCGGGAGCGACTGCGATCGTTTTGGGCTCGACGGTGGTCGTTTTTCTATTGGGTGGCAGTGCGCGCGCGGGCAACTTCGGCGCGCTGCTGATCGGGACGTGGATCGCCGTTCTCGGCGCAGTCGCGTATACGGCGTGGTTCTTGCTTGGGTCTTCGTTCGGGTCGCGGGCGCAAGGGCGCTGGGTCTTTTTGGCACTGGATTGGCTACTTGGATCGAGCGCTTCGGCATTGGCGCTGCCATGGCCGCGGGGACATTTGCGCAACCTGCTGGGAGGAGAAAGCGTCGCCAATCTGGAACAGCCGGCAGCAACGCTGACTCTGACGCTTTTGATACTGGTGTACCTGGGACTGACCTGCGTCCGAACGCCGCGCTAGCGCGAGCCCCCCTTCGACTGGCACACGCTCCGAGTCCGCGCTAGATGACCGACCACGTGCAAGACATTCAGTTTCAGTTCGGCTGCGTCGAAGAACTCCAAGAACTGCTCTCCCTCGGGGAAGACGACCGCGAAGTGGATCTCCCGATCGGGACCGCGGGCTTCTCCGATGGGCAATGGGTATTGGCGACCTTCAAGATCGGCGACCGCAACACGTCCGTTGCGGGATGCGTGCAGGACCGTGGCGTGGGCATTCAACTCTGCTTCTCGGACCGCGACTGGCAAACGTTGGTCGACTTTTCGGAGCTAGCAGCGCCGCAAAGCGGCCCTGCCAGCGTGCGCTGTCCACCTATCGCGGGCACGGTGAGCACCGAAGGCACTCACATTCTGTTGATCGACGGTGAAGCCGAGACGCGCATGGTCACCCAACAACTGTTGGAGGGTGCTGGTTACAGGGTAACAGCTGTCTCGAGCGCCGAGCAGGCTTTCGAGCGGCTCTCGGTCCCCGGGGTCGACCTGATCGTGTGTGAGTGCACCCTTCCGGGCATGAGCGGCCTCGATTTCTGCAGGCAGTTGAAGCTCGACGGTTGCCATGGCTGCTTGCCGCTGATCTTCTTGACCACGCACAGCTCGCAGCGCCGCGTCGTGGAAGCGTTCGAGTGCGGCGTCGACGAATACGTGACAAAGCCTTTCCGCCAGCACGAGCTCTCCGCGCGCGTGATTGGCGTATTGCGGCGCGCCCACGCCCGCGCGAGCTGAGATTTCTGACGCGTGACGCAGCGCCCGGCGCTCGTCGCGCCGCTAGTACCCGTCGCTGATCACTGCTCGCGGAAAGCTTCGGCGGGCCGCAAGCGAGCGGCGTTCATCGCGGGCCACACGCAAGCGGCCAAGCACACCAGCACGGCGAACACGCCGGTCCACACGAAGTCCCACGGTCGTAAGATCACGGGGAGCTTCGAGATGAAGTAGACCTTGGGATCGAGCGGGAAACCGTAGTCCACAATCCAGCGGCACAGGCCGTAACCGAGCCCGAGCCCCACGCCGGTGCCGAGCACACCGATGATCATGCCCTGATACAAGAAGCTCGCCATCAGGCTGCCATCCGTGGCGCCCATCGCCTTGAGCACGGCAATCTCACGCTTCTTGTCGAGCACGACCATGATCAACGTCGCGATCACGGTGAAGGCCGCCACCAGGATGATCAACGCGAGCACGAGGCTCATCAAGATCTGCTGGATGCGCAGGGCAGTGAACAGGCCGTGGTTCAGCTCTTCCCAGTCCATCGTGTGGTAGATGCCGTTGTCGAGCAGCGCATCGAGGCGCTGCGTCACGATCGCGGACTTGTCGATGTCTTTGATGCGCATTTCCACACCGGTGACCGTGTCACCCGCGCCATAGAACGCCTGCGCTTCGTACAAATCCGCGTACATCAACTTCGAGTCGTACTGGTCGAAGCCCGCTTGGAACACGCCTTGGACTCTAAATTGTTTGGCGACGGGCGGTCGAACTTCGCCGCGCGTGTATGAATAGCCGATGGTCGGTGAAGTGACTTGCACGCAGTCACCCAACTCGACGCGCAAGCTCTTCTTCAATGTCGACCCGATCACTATCCCCGGCAGTTCACCCGCAGCCGGGTTGCGACACGGATCGCTCACCACGCCCTCGAGTCTGTCGTCGTCGGGGAGTTGACTCTGAAAGCCTCCCACAGGCTCGATCGAGCCCACGGGTGCATGAGCGTCCACGCCGGGTTGCACTGACGGCGCGGGTTCGTTCTGCTTGTCAGCGGCACCCTCGGCAGACTTGGCGCTGTTTGTCGATGCGCCGGCAGCTTGCTTGGCGTCTGCCTCGGCAATTGCACGCTCGACCGCATCGAGCACGTCGACGCCTTTGTTGTCGCCACTGCTGGCGGGCGCCGAATCGGGTTGCCCCGCGCCGGGCAAGGGCGGTTCCTCGATCACGAACGTCGCGCTCTTCTTGCGCTCTGGCGGCACGGCGCCTGGGCGCCGTAAACCTTCGAGCGTCCCCTCGACGATGTGACGCGGGAGATCCAGCACCTTCTGCATGCGCTCCGGATCGACGCCCTTGAGCAACACGCCGGTCGCCGTGCGATCGTTGTGCGTCACCATCATCGGATTGATCACGAAGGGTGAAACGCCGATGACGTCGGGATCCTTCTCGACCTTCTCCATCACTTCGCGATACTCGCGAAACTCACTCGCATACTTGAGCACGAGCACGTGCGCGTTGACGCCGAGCACCTTCTCGCGAAACTGCGAACGGAACCCCCCCGTCACACTCAACACCGTCACCAAGGCCATGGTGCCGAGCGCCACCCCGGTGATCGCCAGCAGGGTGCCGATGGAGATGCTCGCCCGTTTGCGAGAACCCATGTACCGAAGCGCGAGTGATAACGGAAACCCCATAGCAACGTTGCGCCGTGTAGCAGTCTCGAACACCGCTGGCGAGCCGAACCGTGCGGCAACGCCCTCTCAGCCCCCACCTCGCCAACTCAGCAGGTGCGGCTTGTTCGTTCACTGTGGGTAGAAGTCTGGTCGAGCCACTGTCTCCACGCGAAACGTCTTATTTTGCGCCAATCGCGACACCTTCCGGCCACTAGATTGCGGTCACTTGGCACCGCACAAACATAAGTGAGCTTGCAGATTTGTTTCGCCGGCATGCAGGTGTGCCGGAGGCTGAAAATTTCCTGGATCTCGGCTTAGGAGCAAATCGTCACTTCCCGAACAAAAGACAAGGAATGCGCCGAGTTTCGCGCGCTATACTTTGAAGGCCCCGCGGCTATGGCCAAGAGATCCGAAGTTCGTTGGTTCGAAGACCACAACCAAGGCCGTGACCTGAAAAGCTCCGCTAGCAAGACGACGATTTGCGCGGGCCACTACGAGTGTGACCACTACGATTGATGTGCGGAGCTGCCGTTGAGCAAGACTGAGTGAACTGATGAGTCAGGACAAAGCACAACCTCGGAGGGAACCTCCAAGCAAGCCGCGCCCAAACAACAGCGGGCTCAAGGTCGTGACCGTTGCTCCCGGCAGCCAAGTCGAATGGCGCGCCCCATCGCAACCGAGTTTGCCTCCGAGCGGACGCGGTACGCTATCGAGTCGCGGTCCCGGTGAGAGCTTACCGCCTCCATCTCCACGACCAGACCCGTACTTGGGCTGCACGATCGATGGACGCTACAAGGTCGAATCGCTGCTCGGTGAAGGTGGCATGGGCATGGTTTACCTGTGCCGACACAAGATCATCGACAAGCGCGTCGCGCTGAAGATCTTGCGCGCAGACTTGGCGCGCGATCGCGAAGTGACCGAACGCTTTTTGATCGAAGCGCGAGCGGCGTCGGCGATCGGGAGCGATCACATCATCGACATCAGTGACTTCGGTGCACTGCCCGATGGCTCTGCCTACTTCGTGATGGAGTTTCTCGAGGGCGAGCCGTTGTCGGCGCTCGTCAGCGAAGGTCGCCAGTTACCTGCAGCACGCATCATCAAGATCGCCCAACAGCTGTCGATAGGTTTACACGCAGCGCACGCGGCTCAGATCGTCCACCGCGACTTGAAGCCGGACAACGTGTACCTCGTGAAGCGGGGCGCGGATCCGGATTTCGTGAAGATCCTGGATTTCGGGATCGCCAAAGTTTCCACGGCTGCGACGGGCAAGCTCACGCAAGCGGGCTCCGTATTTGGCACGCCGCACTACATGTCGCCGGAACAGGCGGCGGGCGCGCCGGTCGATCACCGCGGTGACATCTACTCACTGGGCGTGATTTTGTACGAGCTCGCTTCGGGGCGTGTGCCCTTCGATGCCGATAACTTCATGGGCATCCTCACCCAGCACATGTACAAGGCGCCGCCGCCTTTCCGTTCGCTGGGTTTGACGACGACCGTTCCGCCGGGGCTCGAGGCGATAATTCTGAAGTGCTTGTCCAAGCGGCCCGAGCAACGCTATCAAGACATGAGTGAGTTGCACGGCGACCTCGAGTTGCTGCGCACGGGTAACGTTCCGCGCGCAGTGACCGAGATGCTCGAGCGCTCGGGTGGCTTCAACGTTCCCGCCGAGTACTTCAAAGACGAGGCCGCGATCTCTTCGCGGCAAGAGCTCACCTCGCCCGAGATCGAAGCACCGAAGCGCTCGCGTTGGCCGTTGGTGCTCGGGTTCTTGACGCCGCTGGCGATCGCGGCCGTGGTCTACGTGGTGCAGAACGGTGCTCCCGGTATCCCCCCGGCGGGAGCGACGAAGCCCGTGGTGGAGACGCCCACGATCGTCACGCCAACGACCAAAGCCGTCGCGGGTGCAAACGCAAACACGGATTCGAACGCAGCGGGCCAAGCGGCCACCGGCGCAGGCGCCGTGCCGGTGACGAGCCACGAGGTGATTCTCAGCATCGATCCCGTCGAGGCCCATGCGCTCGTAGATGGCGAAGATCTGGGTACGGCTCCGGTCATCATCAAAGTGCCCGACGGTGAGAAGGTCAAAGTCGAGATTCGCCAGAAGAGCTACCGCCCCGAGACATTGGTGCTCGACGGCAGCGAGTTGCGCATGGCGGTGAAGTTGATTCCCAATCACCGCACACCGGGCAAAGCGCCGGCGAAGGTGGCCGCGCCAGAGCAGCCCGTCGAAAAGAAGGCGCCCCCGAAGCCTGAAAAGAAGAAGCCAAGCTTGGGCGGCGGCGAAATCGTCAATCCCTGGAACTGAGACGTCCTTTGGGGCGGAGCGGTCCGCCCTGGCGTCTGCGCTTTCGATTGAAGCGCAAGCCGCAGAGTTTCGAGTGAAAGCGCGCTGTTTCTAGGCTAGGGCAGCTCGTCATGCATTCTGCCTTGTCGTCCACCCGCCTGCTCAAAGAGGCAGTGCCCAATGACGTGCTCGCGATCTGCAGAACACTGCGCGACCACGGCTTCGAAGGCTGGCTCGTGGGCGGTCGCGTGCGCGACTGCATCCAAGCAGAGCTCGCAGGTGAACAGGTCAAACCGGACGGCGATTGGGACGTCGCGACCAGCGCACGCCCCGAACAAGTGCAGCGCTTGTTTCGGCGCGTAATCCCCACTGGGATCGAGCACGGCACGGTGACTGTGATGTTCGGGCACGTGGGATACGAAGTGACCACGTTTCGCGCCGAAACGGGTTACGCCGACGGACGTAGGCCAGACAGCGTCGCGTTTCTCGATGCCATCGAACACGATCTGGCGCGCCGGGATTTCACGGTCAATGCGCTCGCCTACGATCCACTGGGTGATCGCTTGGTCGATCCGTACGGCGGCATGGAGGATCTCAATCGGCGTCTGCTGCGCGCGGTCGGCAATCCCAGTGAGCGCTTCAGCGAGGATGGTCTGCGCGTGCTGCGCGCTGCGCGATTCGCGGCAACCCTGAACTTCGAGCTGGAAGAGAAGACGCGCGCGGCGATCGGTCCTTCTCTCGAGAGCTACCGACGTGTCAGCGCCGAACGCATCCGTGACGAGTGGTTCAAGGCCATGAAAGCCGCACGCCCGAGTCGCGCATTCGAGATCATGCGCAGCGAGGGCCTGCTGGCGATCACGGCGCCCGAATTACTCGAATCCGTGGGTTGTGAACAGAATCGCTATCACGCATTCGACGTCTGGGGTCACACCATGGCCTGCATGGATGCCTGCCCACGCAGCCCCGTATTGCGCGTAGCGGGTTTACTCCACGACGTAGGCAAGCCTCGTTCGCGCGAGTTCAGCACCAAGACCTCTGACTACACCTTCTACAATCACGAACACATCGGCGCCGAGATGGCGCGACCGATGCTCGATCGTCTGCGTTTCTCGAACAGCGAGCGCGAGCGGATCGTGGGCCTCGTGCGTCATCACCTGATTTGTTACTCGGACGAATGGACCGACGCGGCCGTGCGGCGCTGGTTGCGCCGGGTGACGCCCGAGTTGGCCGAAGACTTGTACGACCTCGGGCGGGCCGACGCGGTGGCGAAGGGCCTGGACGACACCGCGACCTTGAACTCGGAAACCGAGAAGCTTTCCCGCCTGCAATCGCGCGTCGAGAAACTGTTAGCCGAAGGCGCGGCAGTGACCGTCCGCGACTTGGCGATTCGCGGCAACGATTTGATCCAAGCGCTCGGTCTGCGCCCCGGGCCGTTGCTCGGAGAGATCCTGCGTGAGCTGCTCGAGGAAGTGACGGACTCGCCCGAGCGCAATACGAAGGAGACGCTGATCGAGCGCGCGCGTGAACTCGCAGCACGCCCCAGGGCGCCTGAAGCCTGACCTGGGCCCCAAATAGAGAAAGCGCCCCGCACCCGTCTTGGGTGGGGGCGCTTCAAGTCGCCTCTGACGTCCTCGCTCGCTCTCAGGCTTGCGTCAGGGGCTTCGGGGCGCCGAAGATGCTCGCCGGGCGCTTCTTCTCTTTGGGCTCTGTGCGTTTCTCGGCGTAGGTCGGGATCACGACGCGAGAGCGGACGGGCAACTCACGACCGGCAAGCGCCGCGTCGATCTCCTCGGAGTCGATCGTCTCACGTTCGAGCAGGGCTTCCGCCAAGCGATCCAATTTGTCCCGGTGACCGGCAACGACGGTGCGTGCCAGAACGAGCTGCTCGTCGATGATCGCGCGCACCTCTCGGTCGATCTCGCGTGCCGTCTCTTCGCTGATCGCGTCGCTACGCGACGCCATCTCGCGACCCAAGAACACGTTCTGCTCGCCCTCGTTGTAGGCGATCGGGCCAAGCTTCTCGCTCATACCGAGCTCGCAAACCATCGCACGAGCCAAGCGCGTGGCACGCTTGATGTCGTCCGAAGCGCCGCTGGTGATCGAGCCGAACACGACCTCCTCCGCAACACGGCCACCCAAGGCCATGGCGATGCGCGCGAGCATCTGCGTCTTGGTCATCGTGTGACGATCTTCCTTGGGCAGGAACTGCGTCACGCCGAGTGCCGCGCCGCGCGGGATGATCGAAACCTTGTGTACGTTGTCATTGCCGTCGACCAACTTGCCGACGAGCGTGTGACCCGCTTCGTGCCAGGCGCTGATGCGTCGTTCATCGTCGCTCATGACCATCGAGCGGCGCTCCGGACCCATCAACACCTTGTCCTTGGCGAGCTCGAAGTCCGTCATGCCGACACTGTCTTTGTCCTGACGGGCAGCGAGCAGCGCGGCCTCGTTCACTAGATTCTCGAGATCGGCGCCCACGAATCCGGGCGTGCCGGCGGCGATCACGCCCAACTCAACGTCGGGAGCGAGCGGCACTTTGCGCGTGTGAACCGCGAGGATGCCCTCACGACCCCGGATGTCGGGACGCGCCACGGTGATGCGACGGTCGAAGCGACCGGGACGCAAGATCGCGGGATCGAGCACGTCGGGGCGGTTCGTGGCCGCGATGATGATCACGCCTTCGTTGTGCTCGAAGCCGTCCATCTCGACCAAGAGTTGATTCAAGGTCTGCTCGCGCTCGTCGTGACCCCCACCCAAGCCTGCGCCGCGGTGACGGCCCACCGCGTCGATCTCGTCGATGAAGATGATGCAGGGCGCGTGCTTCTTGCCCTGCTCGAACAAGTCACGCACGCGGCTGGCACCAACGCCCACGAACATCTCGACGAAGTCGGAACCGGAAATGCTGAAGAACGGCACGCCGGCTTCACCTGCGATAGCGCGCGCGAGCAGCGTCTTACCCGTGCCGGGCGGACCCACCATCAGCACGCCCTTGGGAATGCGACCGCCGAGGCGCTGAAACTTCTTCGGATCCTGCAGGAACGCGATGATCTCCTCGACCTCGTCCTTGGCTTCGTCCGCACCAGCGACGTCGGCGAACGTGATCTTGTTCTGAGACTCGCTCAGCATGCGCGCCTTGCTCTTGCCGAAGCTCATGGCCTTGCCACCGCCAGCTTGGAGCTGACGCATGAACAAGTAGAACATCACGAGCAAGAACAGCATCGGCAACAAGAACGTCAGCGTCGTAGCGAAGTAGGGGTTGCCCTCTTCTTCGAGATACTTGACCGTGATCTTGTTCTTCAGCAGCAACTCGGCTGCATCATCCCCGCCAGAAGGGCCAATCGTGACTCCACGCTCGGGAGCGCCTTTGCCTTGCGGGTTAACGACCTCGAAGCGGAACTCGCGATCTTGGATCTCGACCGACTCGACGTGTCGCGCGTCTTTGGGGGCTTCCACCAGCGCAACGAAGTCGCTGAATGGCATCGCTCTACGATGGGGCTCACTCGGCTGGAGGAACTGCCAGATCGCGAAGAATCCGACGATCAGGACGACCCACAGAAGAAGCGTTTTTTGCGGCTGTTTCACGTGAACCTCAGAGGTGCTGTCTACTATTCACTACGGCGCGGGGGGCGGCGCGGCCTAGACCTGACAAATCAAACGAAAGTATAACCCGGGTTACCGGGTTTTGGACCTTTTCGAGCCCGACGGCCGAAGTTTTGCCCCAGAGCCGTGACTCGACTCACTCAAACCTGGCGCAACTAACCGGGCGTGGCCAGTATCGCGGTCGACCACCAGGACTCGACCGCCTGATATCAGTACGCGCGCTCGCCCTGTTTGGTGACGCAGCGCTCGTCTCAGAGCGTCGCGCTGAGATCGGTTCAGGGTGAGCGCTTGGCCATTATCGTCGAGAACGGGCGGTAACGGCTCCGCGGCCATTTCGTCCGCAAGTGCGTTCAGGTGGCCAACGACACCCTGCGACAGCTGTTCGAGCAGTGGAAGTAGCTCGTGCCGGATACGGGTTCGGAGAAAACGCGGGTCGCGGTTCGAGGGGTCTTCGACGAACGCGATTCGGTGCCGGCGCGCGTGCGCCAGCACTTGGGAGCGGCGGGCTCGAATCATGGGCCGAAGGCGCGCGCCGTCGCGGGCGGGCAAGACGGCCAAGTCGGTGGGGTGCGAGCCGCGTAGCACACGCAGCAGAACGGTCTCCGCGCGATCGTCCGCGTGGTGCGCAGTCGCGATGAAGGCTGCGCCTCGTTCAACACAGACGTTCTCGAGCTCCGCGTAACGCGCGTCTCGCGCGCGCGCGTGCAGGTTTCCGCCCGGCGCCACGTTCACCCTTCGGACGACAAAGGGTACGGCGAGCGAACGCGCGAACTGACCTGCGACATCGAGCTCCGCCGACGCCTCGGCGCGCAAGCCATGATCGACTCCGCACGCCGTCAGCGCGAAACCGAAGTCGTCACGCAGGCGCGCCAGGACATGCAGCAGAGCCATCGAGTCCACACCCCCCGATACGCCGAGCACGACGCTCGCGCCCTTTGGCAAATCGCATTCCTCGCGCAGCGTACGAGTGACGACCTTCAGCAGCGTGGCAGGATGCGACTGCATTCAACTAAGCTCGAACATTTTGCAGAAGCACATCACGTCCCCGACGGCGACCGGCAAGTGACGATGCTCGTCGCTCGGATAACCTTCGCCGCACACTTCAGCCTCGGGATCGAAGTGCGCACAGCTGTCGCAGGTCGCTCGTAGCGCGAAGGTTCGGCACTGCTCGTGGAACTCTTGATCCGCGATCTGACGCATCGTCCGTTGCCCAACCCGTACGCCTAAGGCGTCACCTCGATCGTCGAGCTTCCTAGGTTCGCTGCCGGCGCCGGCAGCACTTGCGTGATCACGCCACCTCCGAGCACCAAATCGCCGTCGAACAGGACGGCAAATTGACCGCGCACCACCGGCGCTTGCGGCACTTCGAAACGCACGCGCGCGCCGCCCGGGTGAGCTTCCACGCGCGCGGCGTGGGTTTGCCCGCGATAGCGAACGGCGACCTCACAAGACAGCGGCAACTGCTGACCTTCGGCCAGCGTAAACTCGCCGAGCACAGCGCCCTCGCTCAGCAACAGCTCGCGATCGCCGAGCATTACGCTGCCGGAGTCGGGGTCGACGCCAACGACGTAGGCGCGATGCCCGAGCGCGACACCGATGTTCTTGCGTTGCCCGATTGTAAAGCGATGCACCCCGTCGTGCTGCCCGAGCACTTTGCCCGAGGTATCGACGATTGGTCCGGGGCGCACGCGCGCGTCCGCCCGCGCGTCGACGAAAGCGTCGTAGCGACCGGTTGGCACGAAGCACAATTCTTGGCTCTCACCTTTGTTCGCGCCAGGGAGACCCAGGTCGAGGGCCAATTGGCGCACGCGCGCCTTCGTCCAGTCCCCGAGTGGGAAGCAAAGCCGCTCGAGCGTCCCGCGATCGAGCATGTGCAGGAAGTAGCTCTGATCTTTGGTGGCGTCGACCGCTCGCAACAGGCGCGGCGCGCCGTTCACGACGTCGGTGCGCGCGTAGTGCCCCGTCGCGATGCGCTTTGCGCCCAGGCGATCAGCGAGTGCAACCAGCTCACGCAATTTGACGCCACGATTGCAGCGCACGCAGGGACTCGGAGTGAGTCCGTCGAGATAACTATCGACGAATGGGTTGACCACTTCCTGCAAGAACAATTCACGGCGGTCGAACGCGAAGTGCGGAATCTCGAGCGCATCGCACACGCGCCGCGCATCGTGAATGTCCTCGGGGGCGCAACAGCGGCTCTTGACCGAGCCGTCGTCGGGGTAGTCCCAAAGGTGCAGCGTTACACCGACGACATCGAGTCCTTGCTGCTTCAGAATCGCCGCAGCAACCGACGAGTCGACCCCGCCGCTCATCGCAACCAACACGCGTTCGGACATCTCGAAACGGGACCGACGGAAAATTCAGGACGCCAAATTCAGAGGTCGGGCAAGGCCGACCCAATGGAGCAGGCGGTCTAGCATCGGCGAACCCGCTCGGGTAGCGCGTTTATTGAGACTGCAGCGTCGTTTTCAGGCCGCTACAGGCGCGATCGACGAGTTTCGTCGTCAAATCGACGACCTCGGTGTAGCGATAGACCCCGGCCTGCAGGGCCAAGAGCTGCTCGGGCGCTAGCCCCTGAGCGCCGTGAACGACCCGCTGCATGAGGTGTTGTCCGCGGTCCATTTCGCCCGAAAACCCCTCGAACAAGTCCTTGAAGGCCCGCGGGTTTCCGGATCGGCTGGGCGCGGCCGCGGCTGGCGACTCAGTGGCAGGAGTAAACGGTGTTCGAATGCGCAATATGCTGTCCATGCTCCCCTATCGGACCACTCGAAGCTCGAGTTGCGTCGAGCTCGGTGTTCGTGAAGCCGTGGGGCAACCTTAGATCTGTGGGCGCAGCCGCTTCGTCAGGCGGCCAACTGCGCGGGTATGCAAGCGGCTTGCCCAGGATTTGCTGAGGCCGAGATCTTGGGCCACATGATCGAATCGTTCACCCTCGAAGTAATGCCGACGCACGAGCTCGGCTTCTTGTTCCGGTAGCGCTTCGACTTCGCTGCGCAACATTTCGCGCAATTGCCGCTCCACCAACCGGTCCTCGGGGGATTCGCGATCAGCGGCGGTGACTTCGCCTTCTTCGAGGGCGGGCGACCCGATCAACCCCATGGCCATCGCGGTCGCCATGCGCGCCATGTGTTCATCCAACAGACGCTGAGCATCCTCGCGGCTCTCGCTCGGCGCATTCGCGCCGACGACTTCGGGTGCCGCGCTCTCGCTGTATTCGTCTGCAGCGCTCAACATTCGCAAGCGCTGGTGCATGCGCCGCGGCAAATGCGACAACTTGCGCAGTTCATCGATCATGGCACCCTTCACCCGGTAGCTGGCGAACGCCCGGAAGGGCACTTCTTGAGCCGGATCGTAACGGCGCGCGGCCATCAACAAGCCAACTTGTCCGTAGCTGACGAGCTCCTCGAAGCTCACAGCCCCTGGCATCGATTTGACGAGCTTGCGGGCGATCACATCGACCAAGGAGAGCGCAGAGTGAAATCGCTCTAGTACCTCTGGCGGATCCGCGGGTGCTTCCACGGTCGCAGATGCTACACGCGAGGCGCTCTGCCGCAAAGTCCCAGCATCGGCCGTTGGCCGCGGTAAGTAGCGCGCCCTGGGGGCTTTCGCCCGTTGCGCGCGCTGGTCGGAAGTTCTTGGCTTCGACATCGGCCCCTCGCCTCGTCTTCGGGTATTCGCCTGAGGCACGACCGAACCACGCTCGGTGAGGCCAGGCTTCAGCGAAATTGTTTGGCTCTCGGGCATGAGAAGTCATCGTCGTCACCCGCGGATGAACACCGCTTGATCGGTGTCTGCACGTGTTTCGCTGACCTGGTCGAGGAAGTCGTAAGCCTTGTCCTCGAGTTCGTTCGCGTCGTCGATGTCGTCTTTGATTTGATCCAAGGCGCGGATCTGGTGATCGGCGCGATGCTCCGCAGCCACGGACGAGGCTTCGTCGTTCTTGGCGTCGTGGTCGAAGTAGCTTTGCCCGAGAGTGCCTCCAGCCGTTGCCAAGGGCGCCCCGGCCCCCCATCGATTCGCATGTGCGACTGCGCTCGCGTAGCCGCTATCGACCTCGGCAAGATCGACTGCGCTGGGGTTCGCTCCCAAGTTCTCGAGGGCCGTGGACTTGTCGCTCAAGGCGTCCAAGTTCATCCCGGAAGACGCGAGTTGCAGCCCGCCGGACAGAATGCTGCCGGCCGCTGATGCCCAGGCGCCTTTGCGTAGATCGTCGGCTTGAGCTCGAAGCTGTTTCACCTGTTCGTCTTGTTTTTGGGTAATGTTTTTCTCTAACTGGTTGCGCTGCTCTCGCGCGCTGGCGCTGCGTTCGTTCGCGAACTTGAGGACCATGGCGGCCACATACGCCTCTGGGTTACCTCCCAGTTCGATCCCGATCGACTCCACCGAGCGCGAGATGAGCACCGGGCTCTCCGCAGGGATCGTTGGCGTTGTCGTGCTTGTGTTGATGCTGTTGACCATTTGAATTCCCTTTCCGCTACTTAACTAACCTATAACAACCACTCTAGTTCAGGCCCGAAACACTGCAGCTTCATGGGTCTGACCCTGAATTTGGTAGAGCTGCTGACCCGCTTTGAAGATCCGTTGGTGCTGCTCGCTCTTGCGTTGAAGCTCGTCGATCAACGCATCGAGCACACGCTGCAACCGCTGCATGCGATTGGAGAGCTCCAATAGTTCTGCTTGGCCATCCAACTCGTGCGCTTGCTGGTAACGTTCGATGGCGTCGTTGATGCCCTTTGCCACGCTCATGACCCCCGCGACCGACCCAGCAATGCCCTCGACCCATTTCGCGGTCGTACTGACGTCGCCCGTGGTCATGCCCACGCCGAGACCCATGAGCAAACTGGCCGAGATTTCCAGCCCCATGCTCACCCAAGGGCCTGCCTGCTTACCGAAAACCGCGTCGGCGATGTGGTAGCGCTTGTCCAATTCGGAGAGGGCCACGAGCGCCACTCCAAAGAGAGCCAGAGTTCCGCCGCTACCGATGGCAACGACTGCCGCGGACGCCTTGAGCACGAAGCTCGTCACTTCCCAGACGTCGGGGTTCTTCACGACATTGTCGACGAAGCTGCCCCACAGCTGTTTGGCTCGTGCCTTCATCTCATCGAGCATGTTCTCGCCGCGCAGCCCGGCCTCGATCACCGCAGCGTAAGAGTGCGCGAACTTTTCCAGGTCCCCGATGAAACGGGCGGCGCCGCGCGCAAAGCCTTGAACGTGCGCGCTCACCGCACCGTCGTGGCTGAGATCGTAGAGCTCCTGTTGGAGCAGTTTGCCGAGACCGTCGCCTTTGATGATTCCTGCGATGATGTCGAAGGGCGCCATCACCACGTCCACCGTCAGGTCCGCAACCAAACCAGCCACCTTGCCGATCACTTTCGAAACGACAGCGGTAACCTCGTCGATGGCGTCGCTGACCCAACCGAACATGCCGCCGTGATGATGCCCCGATGACTTCTTCGCTTCCTCGATCGCCTCGTGGAGCCTCTGGCTGAGCTCCGCGACCGCCTGTGCAAGACGTTCGTGGTTGACCTGAATTCGGTGCTCGGTCTCCGCCATCGAGCTCATGCTCATCTGGTTCATCAGCGTCATGACCATGCCCATCACGTCCTGTGGCGAGGCAGGTTCGAGCACGGGTTCGGGCAGGGGGCCCACCGGTTGCGCTGAGGCCAGCGGCACGAGCGGCACTGCCGGCGGTAAGATAACTGGTGCTACTGCTGTCGCGGTCATAGTTGTCCTCTCAGGTTCTCGATTTGCTCGGCAATCGAACGCTCGCTCGTCAATTCGAGGGCCTGCTCGAGCAAACCCTCGGCCTCGGCGCGGCGCCCGAGGGCTGCGAGCGCACGCGCTTCTCCAATCAAAGGCCAAACGGAGTGCCCGGCCACGCTGCGACCCATGCGGTAAAACCCTGCCGCCGCAGACCAATTTCGATTCTGTTCGTGCGCCGCCCCCAGGCCGATCCATGGGCGCTCTTCGAAGGGACTGACCGCCGCCATCAACCCGAACGCCTCGAGCGCCAAGTCCAGATTGCGTTCCGCGAGCGCCGCGTAACCCGTCGCGTAAAGTCGCTCCCTGGCCTGGAACAGGGCGCTGGCAGTATTACTGTTGATGGTGAACATGGCGCTCAGTGCCCGATGTTGTTGGCGATGGCTTCGTCGGCCTTGCCGAGCGCAGACACCAAGTTGGTGCACATCGAGACCGCAGCCTGGCGTGCCGACATCAAGGACTGCAGCTGAATCATCTCGAGCTGCGAGCTCGATTCGAGTGCCTTGACGCGCGTGTCGATCGAGTCTTTGAGGCCCTTCGTCTGCTCTGCTGTGAGCGGGAGATCGGGCATCAGCTGACCGTCGGGGCCCCAATAGGAGGGCGGCACCCCTCCATCTTTCAGCTCTTGTCGCAGTTGACCCGCGAACTCGGGATCGAGCGTCTCGAGCGCATCCACTTCGGCCCAAATTTCTTTGACGTCGTCTGATTTGAGTGTGACGCCCTCCTCCGAATCGAAGTGCTTCGAGATTTCGGTCAAGTGTTTGCGCATCTCCTCGATCTGCTGTTGTTTGTGAAACAGCGCGTCGATCTGTGAGTCGATGCCGCCCAGACGTGTTTGCATGTAGAGCATCAACCCATCCGGGGTGAGCGCTCCGGGATTCGTAAGCCCCGACGACAAAACGCTGCTACTCGAGACGACTTGGGTTCCTGTAATTTCTGCCATGTTCCTTGCTTCCTGTTCGCTAGTAGTGACTGGAAATTAATTGTTGTAAGTTAACATAGAGCGAGCCTCTCAGGCGCGGATCGCCCCCAATGGCACGCGACGGGCGCACACGAGCGGCTCAGTCGCCGCGTCGAAGGCGGCCTGCCAGGCCGACCCAAGCTCGAGCAGGGTGTGGTCACCCAGCGACCCGAGGACCTCTTGGACCTTTTCGAACTCGCGATTCTGCGACACGAGCTGTTGGCTCAATTGCTGCAATGACTGGCTCTTCGTTTGATGCACGGCAAACTCCTGTCGTTGCCGATGCCGGGTCCAAAAACGGAGCCGTGCTGGCAACGCCCTGTGTTCGTCCGCTCCGCCCTGCGGGTTGCCGATTTTTTTCTGCGAGCGCTTTTCGGCGGCGAAGTTATTGAACCGCTGCCGGCGGCAGGCGTGCCGAACTCGCCCACACGAGCTCTAGAAAGCCAGGTAACGAGCGGACACACCGAGTCTTTTTGCTAAGGTGAGCAGATGCGTGTCGCCCTGATCTCCGACCTGCACGCGAGCACCGTCGCCCTCGACGCAGCGCTCGGGGATATCGAAAAGCGGAACGTCGACCGCATCGTCTGCCTCGGCGACATCGCCGATCTGGGTCCGGAACCGGGCGCGACGGTTGCTCGTCTGCGCGCCAAGGGTTGCGATTGCATTCAGGGCAACCACGATTCGTTCCGGGAGCAATTTCCGGGGCTGATGAACATCATCGATTGGTGTTGGAACAGACTCGACGCAGCACAGCGAGACTTCCTGCAAGGTTTGCCCAGTCAATTGCGCGTCGAATTGGCACCGGGCGTGACTCTGCTTTGCGTGCACGGTTCGCCGTCGACTTACGACGAGCAGCTGTTGGCCGAAACACCGACGAGCCGCATCGATGCGTGGGGACTCGACCGGGACGTGCGGGTCGTGGTGGCGGGGCATACTCACGTGCAACTGGTGCGGCAATACAAAGGGCGCACGTTCGTCAACGTCGGCTCCGTCGGGCAGCCATTTCTCGCCGCTTTCGACGGCGTGAATCCGCCGCGCGTTTTACGGCGCGTAGAGTACGGAATCGTCGAGTGGAGCGAGCGCGGACTCAACGTCGAGCTGCACAGCTTGCCGTTGCCCTGGGATGCGTTCAGAGCATCGCTCTACGCCGCTGGTTTTCCCGATCCGGAGCGTTGGCTCGCGTCCTGGGAAGAGTCGTCTTAGCAGGCCGAGTTTGCCGGATCGTTACTGCGGCGCAGATCGACGGGGCCGTCGAAACGCGGCTGTTGCATCCGTCCGGGGGCTGTTACTCGGACGCCTGCATGCACATGCTGGAGCCGCAATAGCTCGTCGGGCGAGGCCGCGACGCCAAGTGTCGTAGTCAAGGATTCGAACGCCCCAAGACGCGCGAGCGGATCGGCATCGGAGAAGACGACGAGATGGCGCCCAGGCGGGGCGACCAACGGCTCTGTACGGGTACGCTGAAAGAGAACCGAGCCAGCAGGACCCAAGTCATGCAGGTCACCCGCGTTGCGCGCGAGATTTACGTACCAATTGCGATCTGCTCGCTCTTCGACGCCGAGCTCCGGCTGGGGTACCTGTTCGCCCCAGCGACTGAGCGCGTCGACCAAAGCGCGAACGAACGACTCCGACTGCACGCTAGCGTGTAGACCGATCACGCGTGGGCTCAAGCAACCCCGCTGCTCGAACAACACCGCGTCGCGCGCGAAGCCTCGTGCCGCCTCTTCCAGCGCAGGCGAGTCCGCATTCAGCACGAGCCCGATGCCCATGCCGCTGCCGTGGGCCCAGAGTTCTACGCCGGCGGGAAGCGTCGCGAGCAGCGTGCTCATTGTCTCGTCCGAACCGTACGCGTGAACCTGTTCACCTGCCCGCGGCGTAATCTCGGAGACCAAGTCGAACAAATGGGGAACGGCTTCGTGCAACAGGTCCGCGAGCACCGGATCGCGCCGAGACGCGCGCACCGACACTCGTTCACTTGCCGCCACTGCCCAAGCGATGGCGCGCAATGGCGCGACGAAGACATTCGCCGACAGAATCGTCCAGACCCGCGGCGCTCGCGGCGCTCGCGCGCAGAATGCTGCGATCTGCTCTGGTCCGACCGCGCTTTCGAGGCACGACAACCCCAGCTCGATCGCTTGCGAGCTCAACCCAAGCGACGCGGCCCAGCGCTGACGCGCGCGCTGTCCGAGCTCCGTGTTGGGATCCTTGATCGTCGCTGCCACCTCGAGCAAGCGTTGGACGCGCGAGCACGCCGCGACGTCGTCGCGCACTGAAACTACAGCTCGGGTCGACGGTTCACTCGCGGCCGAGCCCCTCGCCGTCGCGTCACGGGCAATTTCGACCTCTGAGCTCGGCGCACGCTCGCGCCCTTCGTACAGCGCTTCGACGGCCAGCGAGCAACCGCGCAGTGGCGCTCGCGGCCTGCGACCAAACAGACGAACCCCGGCGGACGAGACTCGAATCAGATCTTGGGTCACGACGAACAGACGTGAATCGACGTTCGCCAAGTCGATGAAGGCCGCTATTCCTTGTTCACCCATGGGCAGCGGTTCGAACGTCACGGGATCGAGCGCAAGCACACGCAGCCACGGGGGTGCGAGATAGACACCGGGTTCGGCGCGCAACGCGCCCCCAGGCAGCGTGCCTTCGTACAGCTGACTCGATAATTCGGTCATGCCGTATTCACTGACGAACGCGACCTCGCCAAAGGTCGCTAGCAAGGCGCGCTTCAGTTCTTCCGCCGCGACCTCCCGCGTTCGGCCCTTGTAACCCCCCGTCGGCATCACGACGCTACCCGCGGGCAGCCGCAACTCTTCTCCAGCAAGTGCATCGAGCAACATCACGAGCGCAAACGATGTCGCCAACAGGTGAACGGTCTCGCCAGCGCGCAGTGCAAGCTCGACTTGCTTACGCAGCGCTTCGAGATCGACGCCATCGGAACGCAGTAGCCAACGCGCAGCGTGGTCTTGCTCGGTGCGGCCCGAGCCTGGAAAAATACGCATGAAGTGCTCGGCCATGAACCCGAGCGAAGAGCGACGCGGTACTTGCGGTGGTGACATCAGCGCGAGCACGCGCGTCGGCGCGGCGCCAACCCGTAGCAGAGCCCGCTCCCCCCACAACTGCGCCACACGCTGATAGGTCTCGGTCGTGCGGAAGTGGTGTTTGCCGCTTTGTGAGGCGGTGGTCCCGCTCGTGAGAAAGGTCTCTCGCGCTTCCGCCTTCGGAAAGCAAAACACGTCCGCAGCACGAAATGCGTCGACGACCGTGGGCGGAAGAGCCAGCGCTCGGACGGGATTGACACCGAAAGCGGAGCCTTGAAAACGCGCGATGTCTGCGGCCAAGGCTTCGAAGCTCTCGCTGGACCCGCTCGCACCGAGACTCTGTTCAGCGAAGTCTCGCACGCGCGCGTGCAGTCGTTCCGATTCTGCGAGCCGGTTCACGTCGTCACTCATTGCACGGGTCGAGACAGGACCGAAATCAACACGTCGGCAAACGGCTCGAGCACCGCTCGCTCGGCGATCAACGGCGGGGTCAACACCAACGTCTCACGTGCGCCGCCCCCGGTGGACGTCAGGTAACCTTTGCCGAGTAGGGCGAACATCACGCGACTGGCCGCGCCGGCTTTGTCACCCACATCCAGGCCGATCATCATGCCCCGACCGCGCACTCTCACGCCCAGGGGACTCAGCTTCTGGGTCAACTGCTCTCGCCACCAATCGCCAATTGACCGCGCCCGGTCGATCAGCCCCCCGCGACCTAGCACATCGAGCGTAGCCAGCGCGGTTGCACAGGCCAGCGGCGCACCGCTGAAGGTGCTCGTGTGCACGACTTCTTGACTGCGACTCCACGCGTTCATCAAGTCCGCCGGACCAAGACAGGCACTGATCGGTAATCCGCCGCCCAAACCCTTGCCCAGGCAGATCAAATCGGGAGCTAGCCCGAGCTCACGACTGTAGAGCCACTGCCCCGAGCGACCGAGCCCGGTCCAAATCTCATCGGCGATCAACAGCGCGCCATGTTCACTTGTAGCAGCGCGAAGAGCTTGGGCCGCTTCGGGCAACATGGGTTGAACTCCACCGCGACCCAAGACCGGTTCGAAGATCAGGGCACCAAAGCCCCCCCCGCTCAAAAGTCGGCGTACCTGCTCGACGCACGCTTCGGCGGTTTCGGGCGTACTCGGATAAGGAACCCATTCGACGTGAGCGTTCAACTGTTCGCTGAACGGCTCGCGATAACTGGCGCGCAAGCCACATACGGCGAGGGGGCCGTACGAAAGCCCGTGATATGCGCCTCCCAACGCGATCACCCCAGGACGGCCTGTGACCAATAGCGCCGTCTTGAGCGCGGCCGAGACCGCGTCCGCTCCGGACTGTCCCAAAATCCCTTTGGCATTTGTCCCCGGCAACAACTCGCACAAGCGTTCGAGCAAACCGACCTTGGCGTCTGCGGGAAACAAGTCTCCCATCGCTTGCCAGAGCCGATCGCCCTGCACGTCCGTCGCACGCCGCACCGCGGGATGGCCGTGACCGAGCAAGAGTGAGCCAAAGCCCGCAGCGAGATCGACGAGACGATTACCGTCTACGTCCCATAGATTTACACCCGAACCGCGCGACAGGACGAGCGTGTGCGGCGTCGTGCCCGGCGGCAGTCGAGGCCCCATCGGCGCCGCAACGTGAGCCGCGCGCACGGACCAAGTGCGTGAAGCTGGACCCGGCACCGGCGTTCGCAGCTCGGGTTGCAGCTGCAGAACGAGCGATTCGTCAGCGCGCATGCCGACCACTCCTGTCGAAAGACGCGCCGCGCTCAGCGCACGCGGTTTCGACCGCCACGCTTTGCTTCGTACAAGCGCTCGTCTGCGCGCTGGATCAAGTCACTGGCGCTCTCTTCGCCTTCGAGCGCAGCACAGCCGATGCTGACAGTGACGGGGATGCGTTCACCTTGGAACGTAAAGTCGTGTTGGCCCACGAGTTCACGCAGATCCTCGGCCAAAGCGCGCGCGCCCGCCAAGGTGGTTTCGGGCAGAACGATGACGAACTCTTCACCGCCGTAACGCGCGAAGACTTCATCCTTACGGATCCGCGCTTTGACGACGTCCGCGAGTTCGCGCAGCACGTAGTCACCCGCGAGATGGCCGAAGTGATCGTTGATGCGCTTGAAGTAGTCGATGTCGAACATCAACACCGCCAAGGGCCGCTCATGGCGACGAGCGCGAGTGATCTCACGCTCGAGAGCTTCCGAGAGGTAGCGCTTGTTGTGGATCTGGGTGAGACCGTCCACGATCGTCATGCGGTAGATCTCTTCGTGGTACTTCGCTTCCGCGTCTGCACCAGAGAGATACTTGAAGATCGTTGGCCCGACCTTGATCCGATCGTTGGTACCGAGTTCAGTCTCGCTCGGGATCTGCTGCTCGTTGACGTACGTGCCGTTCGTCGAGTTATCGTCGACTGCGAACCAACGCCCGTTACGCCGCTCGAAGTGCGCGTGTCGCCGAGACACCGAGTCACCCTCGAGAACGATCTGATTGTCAGAACCACGCCCAACTCGAACTGGACTGGTATCCAGCACAAAGCGCTTGCCGAGCAGGGTCGGCTCCTTGGTGTAAATGACCACGACGCAATCGTTGCCGCTCGGCTCTTCGCTCGGCGTCCGCTGCGTAACGGTAGTTACCCGGGTCTTTTCGTCGTCAAACTCGCTCACAGGATGCTCGCGTAATCACTGACATTTGCTCGGCTTGCCTGAGGAGGCAACCTCATTTACGAGGACTTCTCCCGAACCCATCTATCGTCCGCCGCATCCCGGAGTTTACCGCCGGGTTGTCCGTTCACCCTCGGGAGCCTAGGCGGCTGTCCCAAAAAGCGTCAAGCCTGCGCAGCTTTTCGTTTGTTTGGTTGAACCCCACTCGACCCGACGAGCACGGCAGTTGTCTACATTCACCCACCGCGGCGTGCCACCGCACCCACCGCCGCAGGCGCGTTTTCGCCAACTACGCCGAACTCGACGAGTCGTGGGCCTCAGTCCAGTGGAACCTCCAGCCCCAGAGAACGCATTAGCCGCAACGCGTTTCCGGTTTGGACGGGGCCGGGTCTGAGCTTGTAATCGAAAACGAGTTCACCCTCCTGGGCCAGCTCGCGAAGGTGAACCTGGGTGACGTGGTCCATCAAGTGTGGGGGTAGCTCACACAAACCGCTGTCATGCGTCGAAACCGCGCCGAGCCCGCCTCGCCGCAGCATCTCGCTCAACAACCAGCGCGCGCCGATCTGGCGTTCGCGCGAATTGGTGCCGTGCAGCACCTCATCGAGCAGAAACAACACCGGGACGGCACCTTGCGTCGCGTCGAGCACGCCTTTGAGTTTGCGCAGCTCCGCGTAGAAGTGACTCACGCCCTGATCGAGCGAATCGCGAATGCGCATACTGGTGCGAACCGCGAGCGTCGAGATCGCCAACTGCTTTGCGCACACGACGGAACCGGAGAGCGCGAGGACCGCGTTGATCCCCATCGAGCGCAAGAGCGTGCTCTTACCGGACATGTTCGAGCCAGTCACCAACAGAGCGTTACCCGGACCCGTCAACTCCACGTCGTTGGCGACGCGGTTGGCGGAGGAAAGGAGCGGATGGGCGAGGCCTTCTGCGCGGAAATGCGCTTGCTCGTCGGAGATCACGGGCAGCGCATAGTCTTGATTGTCGTGCGCGAACGACGCCAAGCTCGCTAGCGCCTCCAGTTCACCCAAAGCCACGAACCAACGCCGGAGGCGCTTGCCCACGCGCCGTTGCCAGGCCTCCAAGCGCAGCACACAGTGCACGTCCCAAAGCAACACGGTGTTGATGAGCGGGTGCGCCAAGCCGTTGTGACGCAATTCGAACCAGGACACGATACGCGCGAACTGACGCATCGAGACGCTCGGCGGTTCGCCGTCGACGCTGCCCAGCTCGGCTTGCAGATCGCGCAGCATGGGCGCCTCGGGCCGCAGTTCCTCGAGCAGACGCAACATCGGTCCGAAGCGCAAAAACACGCCCTGACTCGTCGAGATTGCGGCGAATACCGACGAGACGTAAACCCGGCACGTGAGTAGAAATAGTGCATTCAGGATCAACAGCGGGACCCAGCTCGACGGTCCCCAGCCTCTGATCCCAGCCGCGATCATCACGCTCACGGAGAGGATCGGCAAAAGCCAGGCCACGATCACGACCGAGAGTTGCTTCGAAAGCCCAGGCGCGCCCTCCGCCCAGCTGAGCAATGGTTCGGTATCGAGCGCCACCGCGCGCGACGCTTGCGACTTCGAGTCGACCTTGTCCTTGGGCGACGTGCCGTCGACCGACGGGGCTTGCCCAAGCGGATCGACCACGGCCAGAGCCAAGGCTTCTAGTTCTTGACGCCAATCGAGTGCATCGCGCAGTTCACTTGCCGCAGTCTGACGTTGTCGAATCTCCGTCATCGGAGCGCGATTCATCAGATACGCCGCGAGCCGTTGCTGCCCGAACGTCGTGTGCGCCGTGCACATGCGTTGGAACAGCGACGCCTTGCCGAACAAGTCCAAATCGTCCGCGTAGGGATGCAGCGGGTTCGAGAACTTCGTGCCATCGTTGGGCAGATCGCGAAAGCGCGAGCCATTGCGAGTGATCGCGTCGCGATTGACCTGCACCCAACGCAGCGCCATCTGTTCGAGTTCGATCACGCGGTTGTGCCAAGTGACCAAGACCAGGAACACGCCGAACAACGCGAGCGCTGCCCAACCCCACGGCGCGCCGTGGGCGCGCACGAGCGCGCTCACGCCGCAAATCACGAAAGCCCCAAAGCTCGTGCCGCGCAGGTTCGAGACCAAGCGCGAACGCGCTCCCAGGCCTTCGGCTTCGGCAAAACGCTTGGCCGCGCGGTCGCTGTAAATCTTCAGCACGCCATGCAGCTCGGGCGGCAGGCCTTGCTTGGTCTGGGTTTGCCCCTGCTGCGACGCTTCCGTCTCGGGCCGTTTGGCAGAGCTCAACGGACCACGCTCAGTTCGATTGGGAACGTTGCGCCCACAATCGGAACCGCCGGGTAGCCCACATAACGTCGATCGACGACGTCAGCGATGCAATCTGCTGCAGCGCGGCTCATCCCGACCACGGATTTGACCTCGATGCCTTCGGCACGACCGCGCTCGCGCACGAGGAAACGCAAGACGACTCGACCGCGCTCGGCGCTCAAGCCGCCGTTCTTGGCCACGCACTCGATGTAACGATCTTTGGGCGCGCTGAGTTTCTTGTCAGCCAGGGGGAGTTCACCTTCATCGGGCTGAGCAGGCCCGATCGTCGTGACTGCGAGCTTCTGTGAGCTTGGAGGCACTACCGCGCCGCTTGCAGCGCTGGACCCGGCTGGGCTCGTTCCGGCCGCGCCGGACCCAGCAGGAGTCGCTCCAGCGGGACCGGGAGTGGGCATCGGTTCCATCGACACGCTTCTGGTGTCGCTGCGACCCGAGTCGGTGGCTATCGACGTCGAGCGCGGCGCGCCCTTGGACGACGCGGACTTCGGTTGCGACGCCGGCGCGGAGTGCACGGCAACGTCCTGTTCGAGCAATGCACTGGCCTCGCTCGGCTCCAAGCAACGCAGCAACATGCCGTGGCCATCGGACAGACGTCCCCACGCGCAGGCTGGATCGTAAGGATAGCGCGCAGAGTTTTCAGCCGTAGCGACTGCCACCGCTCCAACACTGAAACAGCCGAGCACCGTTAGCCCGAGCACCGCCAAGCGATGCCGCCGCGCAATCGAAGCAAGATTGAATCGTCGAGGTGTTGATTGCATGGGAAACTGCTCGCCGGGCGGCCTTGTCTTCGCGCACGACCCCGCAAAAATCAAGCTCGAAGGGCTATTCGGTAGCGCACGCCCGACAGTGGTGAGCGGGTTTGATCCGCTGTTTGAGGCCCGGCCCGCACGGCTTTTTGTGCGCCCACCCAGAATGCGCCCCTGGCGCCCACCGTGACCGTCCGTTAGCTTCCGCGCGTGTCCAACCCGAGCCAGTTCGTGCTCACGTTCTTGCAGAGCGTTGGGCGACGCCAAGAGTCAGAGTACTACTTGCGTCTGTTCCGCGACTTGCCCAAAGCAAGCTTTGCGGTGATCGCGGCGGAGCCGGCCGTCTACGAGCAAGCCCCCGGCGCGGTCATCGAGCCCTTGCGCTTCCTGTCCGAGCTCGGTTTGTACCCAATCTTGGCAACCGGTTTGCTTGGTAGTCCCCAAGGCGTGAGCGTCGACGAGCTGTGCACCTGGATGGCGGACGAAGGTTTACGAGTGAGCCGGCTCGACACGCACGACGGAAGGTTGGACGAGCGCGTGCGCAACGAGCTCGATCGCGAACTCGGCGTCGTGGTCGACTTTCCGCAGCCAGATCGAGAGTCGCGCTTGGCCGAATTGAAGCGTTTACTCAGCGCCCTACAGACGCGCAAATTGGTGTTGCTGCGTCCCGAAGGCGGCCTGGGTCCCAAGGAAACCGGGCGCGTGTCCCTGACGCCGACGCATCACTTGGACACTCAAGAGAGCGGGATCAGCGTCGTCAATCTGCGCAGTGACTTCGAAACGCTGTACGCAGGTGCCGTGCTGACAGACGCCGAACGCGTGATCTTGGGCACGATCAAAGCGCTGCACGACGCGCACCCGGCTCTACTCACGAGCGTGGCCTCGCCCCTGAATTTGCTGCGCGAACTGTTCACCGTGCGCGGCGCAGGCACGCTGGTCAAGACCGGTACCTCGGTCGTGCGTGCGACGAGTTATTCGGAACTCGAGCTGCCGCGCTTGGAGTCGTTGTTGAACGACACCTTTGGCAAGCGCCTCAAACCGGATTTCTTCACCCGACCTCCGCTGGCCGTGTTCGTCGAGGCGGAGTACCGCGGTGCCGCGATCGTGAAGCCCGGAGTTGCCGGCGCATACCTCACGAAGTTTGCCGTCGATCGCAAAGCGCAAGGTGAAGGCATCGGGCGCGATCTGTGGGAAGCGATGTTGCGCGACTATCCTACGGTCTACTGGCGTGCACGCACGAACAATCCGAGCGCAGCCTGGTATCAAAGCGAGTGCGACGGTATGCACACGGACGGCGCGTGGCGCGTCTACTGGCGCGGGGTGGATAGCGATTCATTGGCAGGTGTAATTCGGGACGCACTGGCGCGGCCCGTCGATTTCGAAGAACCGAACTCATGACCATCGTCATCGTCTTATTGGTTGCTGCCGCGCTCGGCACGAGCGTCTATCTGGCAGTTATGTACAGTTCAATCCCGGGCGCCGTAGATGAACGACTCGGTAAGCTCGAGGACGTGCCCCAAGACGTCGGCAAGTGGGTCACGGATACGGAATCGGAACTCGGCAAGCAGGCGCTGGCCAAAGGTAAACAGCGCGAAACGCGCACGTTGCACGAGCGGGGCGGCTTGTTTCAGCGCGAGACCTTCGTGCGGCAAGCGCGCACGCGTAACCCCGAGACCGGCGAGATCGAAACCGTCGAACCCGAGCAGCGCGCGCCGCGCCGACGTCTGAAGTCGTAGCCGTTCCGGCGCCGTGCCGACCACGGGCCTCAGCGAATCAAACCGTCGATGTTGGGCGCGCGCTGGCTGGCTCGGAACTCAATCACCCGGAAATCTGCCAGCCCCTTCGCGTAGAAGGGATCCTCTTTGACGAGCGTCTCGATCTCTTCGCGGCTTTCGCCGACGGCCAAGATGATGCCGCCGTCGCGCGGGATCTTGCGCCCCGAGACCAAGAACTTTCCGGCCTTGTAATACTTGTTCAGGAACCGCACGTGCGCGGCCATGTGCGCGTCGATTTCGTCGAGGTCCACCTTGTAGTTGAGCTCAATCACGAACATGCGCGAAAGGTAGCACGGGCCGTTGTCAAACAGCTTGCTTCCTACCTGACGTAGATTGACGTACCCTCGCGGCCAGACGCTCGACCACGGCGTCCGGCCGTTTCAGAATTGCGAGGCGCGCATGAAAGCGATCGATTCCAGCGATTTGGTCAGGTTGGCTGCCGAGGTGAAGTCGCTGATCCGCGACGGAGTCTATTCGCTCTACACCGTGCAGCACCCCTCCGCCGCTTTCTTGCTTGTGACGAGTCAGGATGATGCGTACTTGTTGGCGAGTGACGGCGAAGTGGTGGACGGGGCTAGCGGGGCCAGCGAAGTGCAGGTGGAGCAAGCGGTCTGTTTCGCCGATCCGCCTGCCCGCGACTCGCTGCACGTCAATTGGATCTGAAGCGATTGGATTTTGGGCGATTGCGTTTGGGTTCTGCGGCACTAGGTCCTCGGAAGCCGATTCCAAGGACGGGAGCGCTGCGTGCATCAAATAAACGATGGGAACACGCTTTGGGTGTTCGCCTGTTGTTCGCAAGAGCCTCGGCATCTATACGATATCGTCTTTGCAGTGGACGTGCTGCGTCAACGCGGGGTGCTCGATGAACACATCCTGTGTTTCGTCGATCATCGTCGCCAAGCCGTTCACCTGCAGCCTTACGGAATAGACAACGTTTATCACGTCTCGCAACTGGTCGACGTGATGAGCCACGTCAAACCCCACAGCTACGTGGTCGTGACGGTGACTGGACACGGGCAAGTCATGGGACTGGGCGGCGAAGCCTGGCCACTGGTGCGGCCTGCCGAGTTGGTCGCTGCGATCCGCTCGGTACCCGGCATAACCCTTGGCGTCGTGATGCTCACGCAATGCTTCGGCGGGATCTTCCACTTGCTCGATGCCGCGAGCATTCCGCCGCTGGTATTGCTCGGCGCTACCAATCTCAATCCCAGTCTGAGCATCTCGATTCAGTTGCGTCAGCCACTGCTCCAGACGAACGGCGCGGGTGGGCTCTCGGGCTGGGCAGCCAACGTATTCATGGCGGATTTCTTCGAGTGGCTGCGTTCGCCCATGGACATCGATGGCGATGGAAACGCCACGCTGCTCGACGCCTACCGCGCCGCGGGCGTGCGCTCCAATGAACGGCTACGCAAGATCAAAGCCGGCTATTTCATGCAAGCGCGCACTCTAGCGAGCGCGCTCGAGCAAGCCTCCCGTGAAAGCAAACCCGAAATCGTGCGTCAAGCGATCGAAAAGCAACTGCAAGACACCCTGGAGATCTTGCACACGCACCAAGAACCCTGGATCTTGCACGCGAACCTCGCGCGACAATTGCAGTTCTGAGCGCGCGTGAGGCTTTGAGGCCAGCGCTGACTTCGGCTCGTCCTCACGCAGGACCGTTGCCCGCGACTCAGTGCGACGCACTCCGCGTCAAGCCCAGGACTTCCGTCATCGCCGCTTCAATGGCGGCCTCCAAGGCCGACAAGGTGAACGGCTTGGCCAGAACCTGCTTGCCCAAGCCCGCATGCGTGGCTTCTTCGTTGTAGCCGCTCATGAACAACACGCGTGGCGGCGTGGAGCTCCAGCGCTCGAGGCGTTCAGCGGCTAGTCGCGTAATCAGCTCCGGGCCTCGCATTTGCGGCATCACGACGTCGCAGATTACCAGTTCTATCTCGGCACCGTGTTTCGCCCAAATCCCGAGCGCGTCGCTGGCCGAGGTCGCGACTCGAAGCCGATGCCCGCGCGACGCCAACAGCCGGCGAGTGGCCTCCGCGACCATCGGCTCGTCGTCGATCACCAGAATCTCGAGGGTTCGAATACTGATCGGTCGTGAAGCGCTGGGCGACGATGCGGGCTCGCGTTGAGTTTCTGGCTTTGCTGCCGGCAACACGATCGTAAACCTAGACCCGACCCTGGACTCGGTGCTGACGCGCACCGTGCCGCCATGTTGTTCGGCCGTGCCCAGCACGGTGGCCAAGCCGAGCCCGGTTCCGCCGGCTCGCGTCGTATAAAAAGGTTCGAAAATATGCGGCAGATCGGCATCCTTGATGCCGGGACCCGCATCACTGACGGTTATTTCGACCCATTCACCGTCCGCGCTGCGCGACGCGCGCGTCTCGAGCTTGACCGTCGATCCTGGCGCAGAAACATCCCTCGCATTGACGACCAAGTTGACCAACGCTCGCTCGATCTCGAGCGCATCTACGCGAATCAACGGCAAGCCCTGTGCGAGCTCGGTTTCCAACTGCACTTGGTCACCAACCAGCCGTTGCATCAGCGTCAGAGTCGACTCGACCAATTGGTTCGGTTCCACGACGCTCAGCGACAGTTGCGCTTTGCGCCCAAACGCAAGCAACCGCCGAGTGAGGTTGGATGCAGACTCTACCGCACGCAGCGCGTCTTCGAGCTCCGGGCAAGAACCAACGTCAGAAGACAAAAGCTCGAGGTTACCGCCTACGACCGTAAGCAGGTTGTTGAAGTCGTGGGCAATTCCCGCAGCCAGGCGCCCTACGGCTTCCATCTTGCGCGAGTGCGCCAACTGCTCCTGCAATCGGACTTGATCGCTGATGTCCTGGAGTGTGCCGCGCAATTCCGGGGCTCCGTTGGCGCCCCTGGCCAGCTCGCCGCGCAATCGAAAATGCCTGACCTCCCCGCTGGGATCCAACAACCGGCCATCGAGCTCTCCGCCGCTCGGATTGGCCATCTCCTGCTGGTAACGAGCGATGAATTGAGCCCGATCGCCCGGGTGGATGCATTGCAAGAAGGCCTCCACGTTGGGTTCGGTGTCCAGTGGCAGACCTGCCACCCTGCGAAACTGGAGCGACCACTCCGTTTGTCCGCTCTGGGGGTCGAAGCGCCAACTGCCGAGGCGGGCCAAACGTTGCGCTTCTTCGAGCAGCATCAACGTGCGCCGCAGATCGGCTTCCGTCGCAAGGCTTCCCGTCCGATCGAGGACTGCGCCGACCGCGCGGCGCGGTTTGCCTTGTGCGTCGAAGACGCAAGATCCATAGATGGTAGCCTCCCGCACTGAACCATCGACGCAAACAATCCGATAGTCGAGTAGCGGAAAGACTCCGTCCTTGAAGGCTTGGTGCATGACCTGTTCTGCACGCGCAAGATCGTCTGGATGGATGCGTTCCGCGAACGCCTGGGTCGATGGGATGATGCTACCCGGCGCTAGGCCAAAGATCCTGAACAGCTCGTCGGACCAGTATACGCGGTCGCTTTGCAGGTCCCACACCCAGGTCCCGAGATGAATGACTCGCTCGGCCTCGCCCAACAGTTCTTCTCGCTCGGCAAGCGAGATCCCGAAGCCACCTTCGTGGCGAGCCGCCGCGCCTTCGAGATCGGAAACCCGCGCCCTCAACTCGAGCACTTCGCGCAGCAAGGTCTCGCTTTCTGCTCCGCGCATCGCGTTCGAAACGTATCAGCGTTCTCGGTGCAGTCACGATCTCAAAACTAGCTAGCCCAACAGATTGTTCGTCCCGATCGAAACCACTCTGTCGTTGTTCTGACCACCCGCGTCCCATGACGTAGCGGCCGCGATTCGGCGGCGGGCGCGGGTGTTCACTACTTCCACCTAGTCGGCCCGCGCTCGTTCGCCGAAAACGTCTGTTCGGTCCTCAACGACCTGAGCGTCGAACGTATCCGAGCTCGTCCGGGCGCCAGGCGAGGATGGTGTCAGAGCGAGCCTTTGGCCTCGCAGCGGGGCGTACGGGCCAACCGGCGAAGGTGGACGAGGCTCACTCCTGGCACGCCGGTCAAACGTTCGTATTGCCCGACGCTGCCGGGCGGGACGAACACCTTGCTCGGGATACCCGAGCGAATGCCTTCGAGCTCAGGTTGTGCGCGAGAAAGGACTCGAACCTTCACGTATTACTACGCCGGAACCTAAATCCGGTGCGTCTGCCAATTCCGCCACTCGCGCGAGGGCCCAGAACCATAGTGGCGTTGCAAAACTTATTCAAGGCGCCGCGAACCCCGAACGAGGAGGATGCGGTCCTAGAACGGACGTGGCATAGGGGCTGCCCAGGTAAGCGTGAAGCCCATCGGATTGCTATTTTTCGCCCTATTCAACAGCATTTTGGGCCTCTCGGTGCTGTTCCCGATCCTCGGGCCTCTTGGACGCCAACTCGGCTTCAACGAGATCCAAGTCGGCACGTTCTCGGCTGCCTACGCGCTGATGCAGTTCGCGCTCAGCAGCTACTGGGGCCGCGAAAGCGAACGGGTGGGGCGCAAACCGGTCTTGCTCAAGGGTGTGCTCGGGTTCGGGATCGGCTTTTTGGGCTTCGGCATCTTCGCGCAGCTCGCCACCAAGGGCATCATCTCGACACAGCTTGCCTTCGTCTTGATGCTGATCAGTCGTCTCGTAGGCGGCGCGTTCTCATCCGCGACGATCCCGACCGCCCAAGCTTACGTCGCCGATGTAACGCCGCGAGGTGAACGCACCTCCGGCATGGCGTTGATCGGGGCGGCCTTCGGTCTCGGCGTGGTCTTTGGTCCTGCGATTGGCGCGGGCCTTTCGACGCTCAACTTGCTGGCCCCGGTTTACTTCTCGGCTGGCTTCGCGCTGCTCAATGCCTTGTTCGTGCACCTGAAATTGCCGGAACCCGCAGAGCGCAAACTGCGCACCGAGGTGGCCGCCCTGCGCCCCAGCGATCGGCGGATCGCGGCAATCTTGTCGGTGGGGCTGGTGCTGAGCCTTTCGTCCGTCGCGATGGAGCAGACCGTCTCGTTCTATTTCCAAGATCGCTTGGGACTCGACGGCCCCAGTACCGCTCAGCACGTCGGGATTGCGCTCGTCGCTTACGGGCTCGTTGCGGTGTTCGTTCAAGGCTTCTTGATTCGGCGCTTCAAAATTTCGCCGCGCGTTCTGCTCTTGGTGGGCGTACCCATCGCGCTGCTCGGCTTCATCGTGTTCATCGTGGCGCATCACTACGCGGCGCTGTTCATCGCATTGACACTGCAGGGCCTCGGCTCTGGTCTCGCCACACCGGGGGTCACCACGGTCTTGTCGCTGGCGGTCTCGGATGAAGAGCAAGGCCCTGTTGCGGGGCTCAACGGAGCCGCGCAGGGCTTTGGTCGAATGTTGGGGCCGATCGTCGGAACCGGCTTGTATCGTCTGGGCCCGACCTATCCGTACACCTTCAGCGCGGCCTTGTTGGTGCTGGTGTTTTCGTTCTTGGTCCTCAATCGGCGCGTCGTCGAGCGCGCAACGGCGTAAGAGCTTCGCGAACGCAGGCCAGCGCGCGAACGCACAACGCCTCTTCAAGCCGTCGCGCGCTTGTATCCGCGCGAGACCCAAAACCACAGAGCCGCAAGTGCCGCGATCTGTAGAGCAATCCCTACGCCCTGCATCAGCGTAGCCACGAAGATCACACTTCCGAATTCGAGATCGCTCACAGCGACGCCCTGCATTCCCAGCGCGGTGGTGGCTAAGCCGAATCCGAAGAGGCCAACGATCTGATCTAGCGCGATGGGCAGACCAAACCAAACGCCCAGCGTGTGTTGCCCCGCGCCGGCATAGATCAGCGCCAACGCCAATAGGCCCCAAATCGCGCGCACCCATGCAGCAGAGCGTATCGCTGACGCCCAATGCAAAGCGCCAGCGGTTTGGCGTGCTGCGAGCCGGCGGTAATAGGACTGAGACAGCTGCGCCCACAGCACTACTGCCAGCGCGATCCACAACCATTGGTACCAACGTGCGATGCCGAGGAAGAGCGTTGCGAAGTACGCGCTCGGAGCAGCGAGCAGCGTGGCGCACACGAGCCACCCACCCATGAACCGTAGAGGACTGCTAAACGTGATCACGGCTCGGACACTGTAGCAGGTTACGTACAGTTGACCCGGCGAATGGCCCATGTGCGCGACCGCGATGTCGAAACCTGTGGGTTGTATTGAGCTCGTTTGGGTCAACAGAGCTGGCACACGAGGCACTCATCGTTGAGATTATGAGCTGCTCATTGTGAGAAGAGCACGAGCTAGCGAATGAAAGCCTTTGGAATGACAAAGACTCCTACGGAGATCTTCGGTGCGTTGACTTGCTTGGCCTTGGTTCTGAGCGCATGCTCCGAACCCTTTACTGCCGCGTCGAGTGATCAAGATAGCGGAGCTCGAGCGGTAACGCAGGGTGAACCCGACCCCGAACCCGATGCCGGCTCCAACTCGGATAGCGAGTCGAGCACAGAAACGGCCAATGACGACACCGCTGCGACCGCGACCACCCCCGGTGTAGCCGCCGCAGACGCTGGCAGTGACGGTTCCTTGCCGGGCTCGTGTGCGAAGGACGAGTACGAGGGCCCCAACGGCTGCACGTCACTGACGGTCTGCGGTAAAGACGAGTTCGAGAAAACCGCGCCTACAGCGACCACCGATCGCGTCTGCAAGAAAGCGACGATTTGCGGGGACGACAGTTACGTCAGTGCCGAATTGACCAAGACCAGTGATCGCGTCTGTTCAGCGCTCAGCGTGTGCGCCAGAGGCGAATACGAAAGCAGCGCCGCTACCAAAGACTCGGATCGAGAGTGCTCCACTTATACGAAGTGCGGCAAGGACGAATACGAGAGTGTGCTGCCCACGAAGACTTCGGATCGAAAGTGCCAAACGCTGACGACCTGCGCTGATGACGAGTTCGAGCTGACACCGGCAACCCGCACTTCGGATCGAAAGTGCCAGACGCTGACGACCTGCACCCAGGACGAATACGAGAGCGTCGCGCCTACGAAAACCTCGGATCGAAAGTGCACGCTGGCCAGCGTCTGCGCTGACGACGAGTTCGAAACGACCGCACCGAGTACGACATCGGACCGCACGTGCCAGACCCTGACCGTGTGCAGCGACACCGAGTACGAAAGCGCGGCACCGACCGCGACCAGTGATCGGCAATGCGAAGCGATCAGCGATTGCGCGCTCGACACCTACGAGACGGCAGCACCCACCGCGACCTCGAATCGCCAGTGCGCAGCGCTCAGCGTGTGCGGTGCGACACAATTCGAAACCGCAGCGCCGACCGCCACCACTGACCGGCAATGCAGCGACCTGAGCGTGTGCGGCGCCGATCAGTACGAAAGCACGAGCCCCACTCCCACCAGCGACCGCCAATGCTCGGACGTCAGCGTGTGCACGCCCAACCAATACCAAAGCGGCGCGCCAGGACCTAGCCAAGACCGTCAGTGCGCGGCGCTCACACAGTGTACGGCTCAGCAATTCGAGAGCGTTACCCCGACACCGACATCGGATCGCCAATGTCTGCTCGCGCTTTGGCAGTTCGGCGGATCCGCTCAAGACGTGCCGTTCGGGACAGCGTTCGACCTCGATGGCAACTTGTTCGTCGCGGGCTACACGACGGGCGACCTCGATGGGACTGGCTCGGGTAAGTCAGCAGGCGGCCGCGACGCGTTCGTCGCCAAGCTGAGTCGCGACGGTAGCATCATTTGGCAAAAGCAGTTTGGTACCACGGGTGACGACACTGCCTTCTCCGTCGCCGCTGATCACGCTGGCAATGCGATCGTCACTGGCGCCACGACGGGCGATCTCGACGGTGTCGGGTCGGGTCAACACCAAGGCGCAAACGACGCGTTCGTCGCCAAGTTCGACGCCGCTGGTAAACGCACGTGGGTCCGCCAATTCGGAACCGCGGAGAACGAAGCAGCGTACTTCGTGGCCGTCAACTCGCAGGACGAGAGCGCCGTCACGGGTTACACGCTCGGCGACATCGACGGCAATGGGCCCGAGGACGCACTGGGCAGCGAAGACGGCTTCGTCACGACGTTCAGCGCCGATGGGACACGCGGTTGGACTCGGCAATGGGGAACCAGCGACACCGACATGGGCATCACGATAGCCATCGACACGGACGACAACGTCAGCGTGGTCGGCACCACGGTCGCGGATCTCGACGCTGACGGCCCCGACGAACTCGTCGGCGGCGCCGACATTGCGGTCTTGGAATGGGATGCAGAAGGCACCTTGCGCTGGCAACACCAGCTGGGCAGCAGCGACGACGAGTACGAACCGTACGTCGCGGCCGATCCCGACGGCAACGTGCTGGTCGGCTTCAGCACCACGGGCGACGTCGACGCGGACGGTCCCGGTGAGTTCGTGGGGCAGACCGACGCGATTGTCGCGAAGTTCACCATTGACGGCGATTTGGATTGGGTCACCCAGTTGGGCACCGACAACGTGGACTACGTCACCGGCGCAGCGAGCGACGCGCAAGGCAACGTGTTCATCGTCGGCTACACCCTCAGCGATCTGGATGGCGCGGGGGGCGATGCGCCGCTGGGTGACGAAGACGTGCTCTTGGTCAAGCTCGATCCGACGGGCGATCCCCTGTGGACCCGGCAGTTCGGCACCACCGCGTCGGACTCGGCGGGTGCCTTGGTCGTGGACGTGGGCGGCGGAGTCACGGTAGTGGGTACGACTGGCGGCGACTTCGACGGCGCGGGGCCAGGCGACAGTTTCGGCAACGATGACGTCTTCGTCGCAGGTTTCAACGCCGCAGGTAATCTTTGACACGTAGCTCAGCGTCCTCCATGCCTCGCGACCAAGCCCCAGCGGATCGTTCACCCGAGTCGGGTGATGCGGCAAGTTTGCCTACGTCGCTCGACGTTGGCAGTGAGAACTTAGCGACCACGCGCACGCAGCCGCCCTCCGATCCGCTAGTGGGACAGATCGTGGCGGCCCGTTACAAGGTCGAGCAGCGGCTCGGGGTGGGCGGCATGGGCGCGGTATACCGCGCGGTCCACGTGCACATGCGCAAGACCGTGGCGCTCAAAGTCCTGCATCGGCAAATGACGTACATTCCCGAGGCGGTCGCGCGCTTCGAGCGTGAAGCCGTGGCCGCGGCGCGCATCGAGCACCCCAACGTCGCCGCGGCGACCGATTTCGGGCGCTTGGACGATGGCTCGTTCTATCTGGCGCTCGAGTTCGTCGAGGGCGTTAGCCTGCGACAAATCATGGCGCACGGCTTGATGCCGGTGCCGCGCGCCGTCGGGATCGTGATTCAAATCGCGCAGGCGTTGCAAGCCGCGCACGCCCAGGGCGTCGTGCATCGCGACCTGAAACCCGAGAACGTGATGTTGATGCATCGCGGGCGAGACTTGGTGAAGGTCTTGGATTTCGGGATCGCCAAGGTCTCCGACGTGGCCGACGACACGCGGCATTTGACGCACGCGGGCTCGGTGTTTGGCACGCCCGACTACATGTCGCCCGAACAAGCAGCGGGACGCAACGTCGATGCGCGCAGTGATCTGTACACGCTCGGCGTGCTCTTCTACGAGCTGCTCGCGGGCGAAACGCCGTTCTCGGGTGATGCGCCTGCGCTGGTACTGACGAAGCATTTGCACGAGCCTCCGCCGCCTTTGCCGAGCAGTGTCGACTTTCGCCTCGTCGATTTGGTGAAGCGCCTGTTGGCGAAAGAGCCCGACGCGCGGCCTCAAACCGCGCAGGCCGTCGCGGATGAACTGTTGCGCACGCGCTTGAGCGTGATCCCTGTGCGCAATCCCAGCACGTGGCCGAAGAAAGTCGGGCGCGTCGCGTTACCGATCTTGCGCCGCACTTGGCTGCAAATACGGCGTGGCGTCAACGCGCTGTTGAGGTTGGCCGAGCCGGGATGGCGCAAATTGACGCTCAAAGCCCCATGGCTGGAAGCCTTGGAACGTCCCGTCAAGCTCGGGTCGTTCGCTCCGGCTATGGGTTGGCTATTGTTGTGCGCGGTCTTGGGGCTGGTCCTCGTAGGACTGTTCATGCGCGGCGGACACGAAGCGCCCAGCGCTCGGGTAACGCCTTCCGAGGTCGCAACTCCAGCCGCAGCGAGCCCAGCAGCGTCGCCCGCTCCGACGCTCGAGGACAAGCAGCAGATCGAATTGACCGATTTGTTGGCGCTACCGGTTTACAAGCGCAAGTTGCCCGACTGGTTGCGCTTGGCTGAGCTGCAACAAGCCCAGGGTCAGTGGCAAGACAGCACCGCTGCTTACCGCAACGCGCTGCAGCTCGACAAAGACACCGCCAAGAACCCCAAAGTACTGCTCGGCATTCGCCAAGCCGCCGAACAGATGGTGAGTTACGAGGCCGCCATCAACATCGCGATCAACCTGTTGGGTGAAAGCGGTGTCGACCTGATTTTCGATCTCTGGCAATCGACCAGAGACAACCCCAAGCAGCGGCTGATCAACGAGTTCGCTTACAAGAAACTCGACGTCGTGCGCGCTCGTCGCGCCTCACCGGCACTGAAGATCCGCTTGGATCTCGAGTTCAAGAGCCAAGATTGCGAGCCGGTGCAAAAGACGGTGCACGCCGCCTTGCACGACGCGGATCAACGCAGCGTGCAGCTGCTCGAAGGGTTGCGCAAAACCGACGGCTGTGGCGCGAGCAAGACGCGCGATTGTTACCCGTGTCTGCGCGAAAAACCAGAGCTCGAGGACGCGATCGAAGCCGCCAAGGCCAGGCCCGCCCCCGAGCTACCCTGGGCCAAAGCGCGCTGAGGCTCTCGAACGTGCGCGCCGCGCACCGAACGCGACGCCCTGTGCGACTTCGACGGCTCAGTCCGCGGCGAGTGAACTGCGCTTCGGACGCCGTCCGCAAGCCAAGATCACTTTGCGCACGCGCACCGCATCGGGCGTGATCTCGACGAGCTCGTCGCTGTCGATGTACTCCATCGCGGTTTCGATCGTGAGTCTGCGCGGCGTGCTCAAAATGATGTTCTCGTCGCGGCCCGCAGCGCGGATGTTGGTGAGCTTCTTCTCGCGCACGACGTTCACGTCGAGATCGTTGTCGCGATTGTGCGCGCCGACGACCATGCCTTCGTAGACTTCGGTGCCGGCGGGGATGAACAGAGCTCCACGCGGTTGCAAGTGATACAGCGCGTAGGGCGTGGTCTTGCCCGCGCGGTCCGAAACCATCGAACCATTGCGACGGCGTAGCCCGGCTGGCTTGGCCGGCTCCCAACCGTCGAACAGGGTGTTCAAGAGGCCAAGCCCGCGCGTTTCGGTGAGGAACAGCGAGCGGAAGCCGATCAAACCTCTGGATGCGATGCGGAACTCGAGCCGCGTTCGACCAGCCCCCAAGGCATTCATCTTCGTCATCTGGCCACCACGCTCACCCAAGTGCATGGTAACCGCGCCCACGCAGTCTTCGGGCACGTCGATCACGACGAGTTCGACCGGTTCGTGCGGCACGCCGTCGATCTCGCGCACCACGACTTCGGGCATACCGAGACAGAACTCGTAGCCCTCGCGGCGCATGGTCTCGGCCAGAATCGCGAGCATCAACTCACCACGGCCGAAAACCATGAACACATCGGGCTCGGCCGTCTCTTCGGCGCGCATGGCGATGTTGCGCTCTGCCTCGCGCAGCAAACGCTCACGCAAGTGACGCGACGTGACGTACTTGCCGACCTTGCCGGCGAAGGGCGACGTGCTCACCATGAAGCGCATCTTGATCGTCGGCTCGTCGAGCTTGATGCGCGGCAACGCCTTCGGGTTGGTCGGATCCGCGAGCGTGTCGCCGATCGCGACGTCCGCGATGCCCGAGAGCGCGACGATGTCGCCGGCTTGCGCCGACTCCGCTTTCTGACGCGAGAGACCCTCGAAGGTGAACAAGGTGCCCACCCGCGCTTGAATTTGACGGTTCTCCTGGATCAGGGTCAGGTTCTGACCCGCTTTGACTAGGCCGTGACGCACGCGGGCGATGGCGAGGCGTCCGACGTACTCGTCGTGCTCGGTGTTGTGCACCAAAATTTGCAAAGGCGCGGTCGGGTCACCGCCGGGTGGCGGCACCGCCGCGATGATGGTCTCGAACAGCGGACGCAGGTCAGTACCGGGCGTCTCTAGCTCCTTCGAGGCAACACCCCGCTTACCGATGGCGTAGAGTGTAGGGAAGTTACTCTGCGCGTCGCTGGCTTCGAGATCGCAAAACAGGTCGAAGGTCTCGTTCAAGACGTCGTTGGGGCGCGCGTCTTGGCGGTCGATCTTGTTGATGCAGACGATCACCGGCATGCCAAGGCTGAGGGCTTTGCCGAGCACGAAGCGGGTCTGGGGCAACGGGCCTTCGGCAGCGTCGACCAACAGTAGAGCGCCGTCTGCCATCAACAGCACGCGTTCGACTTCGCCGCCGAAGTCGGCGTGACCGGGCGTGTCGATGATGTTGATCTTGTAGTCCCCGAAGGTGACGCTCGCGTTCTTGGCAAGAATCGTGATGCCGCGCTCACGCTCGAGGTCGTTCGAATCCATGATGCGGTCTTCCACCGCCTCGTTGGTACGGAAGACGCCGGTTTGCTTCAGCATGGCGTCGACGAGCGTGGTCTTGCCGTGATCGACGTGAGCGATGATGGCGATGTTGCGGATCTTGTCGGGGGGATGATTGGGCACGGCTGCGCGCCGATAGCGCATTCGGCGGCCGCGGGGTACGGGGTCGTCGCGTACTCCTTCGAACGCCGACCAGCTGACCTGAGGAAGTTCCACCGCCACGCGAGGGATCTTCAGCTAGTTTTGGGGAATGAACTGACCGGTCGCGGCGCTGCGAGTGCAGCACGCTCCAAACCGGGACGAGGTCGAGACCGCAACGTATGGGTAGAAACTGGAGTTGGAGCGCGACTGTTGCCGTGGCCTTTGGGCTCGGCGGCTGCGTTCTCGACTTGGGGCCGCCCATCCCGGACGAGCAGGTGATGGTGCCGACGACGCCAACCACCTCGAACCCGGTTCCGAAACCTACGACACCGAGCGACGCGGATGCAGATACCGGCAGTGTGCCGGTGCAGGACGACACACCGGAACCGAGTGATCCCGTCGAAGCCGCGACCCCGATCCAAGAGGCGGGCAGCTCTGGGACGTCGTCGAGCCCCGACGACGGCGGCACGACGCCAACGGTGCCAGCTGATACTTGCGGCGTCGGGTTCATCGAGTGCGACGGCGGTTGTGCGCTGGGTGACACCTGTGAAAAACCGCCCACCTGCGAAGAAACCTGTCACTACGATCACGCTCAAAGCGAGTGCGTGGACGAGGTTTGCATGTTCGTCGGCTGCGACGAGGGCTGGGTCGACTGCGACGGCAAACCCGAAACGGGTTGTGAGGTCGACTTCGGCAGCAGCACACCGCGCGATCCGATCTCGTTGCCCCAACTGACGATCACGGAAGACGATGATTGGGCAGGCGTTCCTGTTTACCCACTGACAGAGCCGTGTGGCGACTGTGGACAGGATTTCTCGAACGAACCGGCGCAAGCGGCCGTCTTCAAAGACATGCCCGCGCCATCCGGCGATTTGATGGCGGGAGTTAGCTTGGCCTGGAGCACGGCCGGGCTCTCGTTGCGCGCGGTAATCTACGACGACCAAACGGTCGTGCGCGCTGATCTATCCGGCGCCAACACCTCGGCCTTGTACTACGACAACCTGCACATCACGTTCGACGGCGGTTCGCTCTCCAACGCAGGGGAAGCGCAAGATCATCACTTGTTCTTGGGCCGCGACGGCAACGCGTTCGATCAGCAAATCCCGGAAGCGAGCCGTTTGCGTGACTTGGTTTCGGTCGACGTCGAGCCGCTCGGCGTTTGCCAACTGCTTCACGCGCAGATCAGCACGGACTATCTGAGCGGTGGCAACCCGATGACCCTCGACGTGGGCAACACGTACGGCTTCGCGCTGAACATCAACGACTACGACAAGACCGACGACACCCCACCGAAAGTACAGCGCCAGCACTCGGAGTTCCTACTCACGCCGGGCGAGAACTACGTCTACGGGCCGCGCACGCTGCCGAAGATCAGGCTGGTCGACGTGCTATCAATGCGCTGACGATTGCGCTTATTCTGAGGCGCGTGACGCGGCCTGATCCGAAGAAGCGAAAGAGCAGCGGACGCGCCTGGATCACGCCGCTCGCGCCCGACGCAGCCGTGGCGCGAGCGATCGCGTTGTTGCAACAGAACAAAGACGACGAAGCGATGCGCTTGCTACAGAGCGTGCTCGCGCGCCAGCCGAACCACGTCGACGCACTGCACTTCCTCGGCGTGGCCGAACATCGAAGGGGACGCTCCGAACAGGGCCTGGCATTGCTCGACCAAGCCATCGCGTCAGTCCCGGACCATCCCGACCTTCACAGCAACCGGGGCAATCTGCTCAAGGCGCTGGGTCGGCTCGAACAGGCCGAAGCGGCGTACTCACGCGCGCTAGACCTCGAGCCGTTGCACGTGAACGCCTTGTCGAACCTCGGGACCATCTTGCAGGAGCAGGGCCAGCTCGAGCGTGCGGTCGAGTTGTTGAGCTGCGCGGTCGAGCTCGAGCCGAACCATTTCGAAGCCCAACGCAGTCTGGGCATTGCGCTACGGCGCACCAAGCGCTGGGATGCGGCGATCGTCGCGTTCGAAAACGCGCTGCGCTTGCGCCCGGGTGACGGCGATACCTGCCTGAAGCTCGGCACGTCCTATTACGCCGTCGGGCAAGTGGAGAAGGCCAGCGCCGTTTACCGGCGTTGGATCGAACACGACCCGCTGCACCCGATGCCGCGCCACTTGCTCGCGGGCTGCACCGGCGAGGCCGTTCCAACGCGCGCCTCCGACGAGTTCGTGCGTTCGTCGTTCGAGTCGTTCGCTGAGCACTTCGATCAGTCGTTGCAACGACTCGAATACAAAGCGCCGCAATTGATCGGGGAAGCGATTGCAGAACACGCGAGCGCAGGCGCGGGCTTGCGCGTACTCGATGCGGGCTGCGGCACGGGCCTGTGTGGACCTCAGCTCAGAGCCTACGCGCGCCTGCTGGTGGGCGTCGATCTATCGCCGGCAATGCTGGAACAAGCGCGACAGCGGGCGCTCTACGATGAATTGTTCACCGCAGAGTTGACTGCTTACCTGGAGCGTTCACCCTCGGAGTTCGATCTGATCGCGTGCGCCGACACGCTCTGCTATTTCGGAGAGCTCGAACGTGTCGCCCGAGCTTTTGCGAACGCGCTCGACACCGGCGGTCTGTTGGTGTTCAGCGTCGAGCGCTCTGCGGCCGAGGACGCACCCGACGGCTTTCGCATTCATCCGCATGGCCGCTATAGCCACACCGAAGACTATCTGCGGCGCGTATTGAGCGATGCGGGGTTTCACCTGCTCGCGATTTCAGCCGTCGAGCTTCGTCGCGAGGCGGGTCTGTGGGTTCTAGGTTGGGTCGTCAGCGCTAGGCGCGAGACTCACTCTGTCTTGGCAACCTCGTAGGTCGTCGTGATCGCGGCCTCCGTGCCCCCTTTGAGGTTCTGCGGCACGTAGGCGAACGTCACCTTCCTGAAGGTGAAAGTGACAGACTCCGTTGCCCTATCGTCACCGGCGCTACCACCGAGCGAAATCGAACTCACCAGCACGTCCTCGAGGGTGATCTTGAGGTAGTCGACTGGCATCTCGCCTGCTTTTTGGATCGTCAGCTGCAGCGTCTTGAGATGCTTGCCGGTGAGCACCGCCGAAAGCAGCGGAGCCGAGCTCTTGTCCACCAACTTGGTCACGCTCAAAGCCTGGAGGTTAACCTTGCCCGTTGCGCTCCCCGTCGCCGAGATTTTGCCGCCGGTTACGCCCCAACTCCAAGCCAGGATTGCGACGTCGCTCTCGTGCCCCTTGACCGTGACTTCGCCCTTGATCTCGTCGATCTTGAGAAACGCGTTTTGGGACGCGAGCGCAGGCAGCGTGGCCACGGCAGTCGTCGTGATGAGGGTCGCGCAGATGAGTGGCTTGATCCAGTTTCGCATTAGATTCTCCAAGTTCATTCTCGGGCGGTGAACGCCTTGGAGGCGGATGCTCCGAAATTGAGGCGCCTGCGTCAACCGACGTCGTCAAAGCGCGCACTCGCTGCGCGCTCTGTTAGATTCGAAGCGTGTCCGTCCCGAAACCCGCACCACGTCTGCTGCGCGCTCAGCACATACGGCGTCTTTCGTTCATGCCATGGCTCTACTTCAGCCAGAACGACAAACCGCATCTCGCCTGGACCAAGAACTGGCAAGCGCGCATTCAAGAACGGCTGATGGCGCTCGAGACGGTGCAGATCGGACCCGGCTGCTTCGTCGCTCCCGAGGCGCGCATCTTCGCCGAACCCCGCCGTCCGGTCGTGATCGGCGCGGGGGTGAGCATCGCTGCCCACGCCTACGTGCATGGCCCGGTCGAGTTGGCCGACGGTGTTAGCCTCAATCCCTACGTGTGGATCGAAGGCGGACGCGCTGGCGTATTCGTTGGAAAAGGTTCACGCCTGGCAACGCACGTTCGGATCATGGCGTTCGAGCATGGCTTTGCGCCGGACGCGCCGATCGCAGAACAACCCACGCGTTCGCTCGGCGTTCACCTGGGAGCCGACGTATGGGTCGGCGCCGGCGTGGGCATCACCGACGGAGTTCGCATCGGTGATCACGCCATAATTGCGATGGGCGCAGTGGTCACCCGCGACGTGCCCGAGTGGGCGATCGTGGCCGGGGTGCCCGCGCGGATCATCGGCGATCGGCGGACCTGGAGCGGCCCTACGCCAACCTGAACTCGCTGAGCGGGCAAATGACGCGCTCAGCGATACGTTTCGCCGATGTTGCGTGTTGCCGCTGGATTGCGGCGGGTGTAGGTCTGCCAGGGGGCGGAAAACGTCGCGCGACAGGGGGAATTCTAGTATGGACGGAGCGCGCCGCGCCCTTCGGGGCAGCACACCAGCGCAGAGCAGCACGATGATTGTCGCAGTACCTCGGGAAGTTCACGTGGGCGAGCGGCGCGTGGCCGCCACGCCCGAAACAACCAAACGACTCAAGAAGCTGGGCTTCGAGGTTTGGGTCGAAGCCGGGGCGGGCTCTGCGGCGTCGTTTCTAGATGGCGAGTACGAGGCAGCCGGCGCTCGCATCGTGGGCAATGCCGAGCAGCTGTGGTCGGGCGCCGACGTCGTGATCAAGGTGCGCCCCCCCGAAGCGCTGCCCAACGGCAAGCACGAGGCGGAGCTGCTGGCTTTGGGTAAGACACTGGTCTGCTTCGTCTGGCCAGTGAAGAACAAGGAGCTGATCGAGCGGCTCGCGCAGCGCAAAGCGAACCTGCTCGCGATGGATCAAATCCCGCGCATCACGCGGGCGCAGAAGATGGACGCCTTGAGCTCGATGGCGAACATCGCCGGATACCGCGCCGTGATCGAGGCCGCGAGCTTCTTCGGACGCTTCTTTACGGGCCAGATTACTGCGGCCGGCAAGGTACCCCCGGCCAAGGTGATGGTGATCGGCGCGGGCGTCGCAGGATTGTCGGCGGTCGGGGCAGCGCGTGGCTTGGGCGCAATCGTGCGTGCATTCGACACGCGTCCCGCCGTCAAAGAGCAAGTCCAGAGCATGGGCGCGGAGTTCCTCGAACTGCAGTTCAAAGAGGACGGCACTGGCGAAGGCGGTTACGCAAAGGTGATGAGCGCGGAGTTCATCGCCGCCGAGATGGCGCTGTTCCGCAAGCAAGCCCGCGAAGTCGACATCATCATCACCACGGCGTTGGTGCCCGGTAAACCCGCGCCGGTGCTGTTGCCAAAAGACATCGTCGAGGAGATGAAACCCGGTTCGGTGATCGTCGATTTGGCGGCAGAAGCCGGTGGTAACTGCGAATTGACGCATCCGTCGGAAGTGATCACCCACAACGGGATCACGATCATCGGCTACGTCGACATGCCGAGCCGTCTAGCTCCGACTGCGAGCCAGCTCTACGGCACCAATCTCGTTCACTTGTTGACCGACATGGGCGGCAACGACAAGTGGCGGCTCGACCATCAAGACGAGGTCGTCCGGGGTGCGCTGATTCTCGAGCAGGGTGAGATGATGTGGCCGCCGCCCAAGGTCGAAGCGCCAAAGCGCGAAGCCCCAAAGACGGCGAGCGCGCCGGTGACGGCGCACAAAGAGAGGGAAAAGTCGAAGTCGTCGGGCAACACCATGACCTGGGTGCTGCTGGCTTTGGCGGCCTTGTTCGGTCTCATCGGCTGGGCCGCGCCGACGGAGTTCCTAGGCCACTTCACGGTCTTCGTGCTGGCCGTGTTCGTAGGTTATCAGGTTGTCTGGAACGTAACTCCCGCCCTGCACACGCCACTGATGAGCGTCACCAACGCAATCAGCGGCATCATCTTGGTCGGCGGAATGCTCAAGATCTCCGGCCCTCCCGGGGCAGTCGTCACAATCTTGGCGACGGTAGCCGTGCTCGTCGCGACCATCAACATCAGTGGCGGCTTCCTGGTAACCCAGCGCATGCTGCGCATGTTCCACAAGTGAGCGCAAAGTCATGTCGGACAATCTAGTCACCGTTACTTACCTCGCCGCGGGCGTGTTGTTCATCTTGAGCCTCAGCGGCTTGAGCACGCAGGAGACCGCGCGCCGCGGCAATCTGTTCGGCATCGTGGGCATGTTGCTAGCGATCGCGGCCACGGCCCTGAGCGGCAACGTCACGACCTACGAGTTACTCGGCGGTGGCTTGGCCGTCGGCGCCTTGATCGGCGCGGTGCTCGCCGCGCGCGTCGAAATGACTTCGATGCCGCAGCTAGTCGCGATCTTGCACAGCTTCGTCGGCCTGGCGGCGGTGCTCGTCGGTTACGCGACCTTCCTCGACGCGGAGTCTGCGCCCACCGGCGCGGCCGCGTTGATCCACGAGCTCGAGATTTACATCGGGGTATTCGTCGGTGCTTTGACGTTTACCGGCTCGATCGTCGCGTTTGGCAAACTGCAGGGCTTCATCACCAGCAAAGCGCTGCTGCTGCCCGCGCGTCACGCCATCAACTTGCTGATGCTGGTCGTCTGTCTGTACTTCGGCTGGGTCTTCGTCGGCTCTGACGTGGAAAACGGAATCATGCCCCTCGGCGTCATGACGGCGATCTCGTCCTTGATCGGCGTGCACATGGTGATGGCCATCGGCGGCGCCGACATGCCCGTCGTGGTTTCGATGCTCAACAGCTACTCGGGCTGGGCGGCGGCTGCTGCCGGCTTCATGCTCAGCAACGATCTATTGATCATCACCGGCGCCCTGGTCGGCAGTAGCGGTGCGATCCTCAGTTACATCATGTGCGAGGCGATGAATCGCTCGTTCTTCAGCGTGATCCTAGGTGGCTTCGGCAACGCCCCTGCCGCCCAAGCCACGCAAATCGAAGGACAAATCACGCCCATTGACTTGGACGACACGGTCGAAGCGCTGCTCGAAGCGCGCAGCGTCGTAGTCGTCCCGGGTTACGGCATGGCCGTCGCTCAGGCGCAACACCCGCTGTACGAGATGACGAACATCTTGCGCGGCCGTGGCGCGACGGTGCGCTTTGCGATTCACCCCGTTGCAGGGCGTTTGCCGGGTCACATGAACGTGCTCTTGGCCGAGGCCAAAGTGCCGTACGACATCGTGCTCGAGATGGAGGAGATCAATCACGAGTTCCCGAACACGGATCTCGTGCTCGTGATCGGCGCCAACGACATCGTAAACCCCGGCGCGCTAGAAGACGCTTCCAGCCCGATCTACGGCATGCCCGTGCTCGAAGTCTGGAAAGCGCAGACGACGGTGGTGCTCAAGCGCGGTATGGCCTCAGGCTACGCTGGCGTCGAGAACCCGCTGTTCTACAAAGAGAACACGCGCATGCTCTTCGGCGACGCGAAGAAGACGGTCGATGCGCTGCTCACGCAATTGCGTTCACGCGCGACGGCCCACGCCGCAGAGTGACGCAAGACTCGAGCAAAAGAGCGGGCCGTACTCTATAGGTGCCGGCCCGCGTTCGCTGCTTGAAGTCAGCGCAGCCCCTCGTTCCCAGCCCGCTCATTCCCAACCCCCTCATTCCCAACCCAGCGCCCGTCGCACGTAGGGCAGCAAATCGTCGGCCATGTGGGCGTGTTCGGGCGTCGTGGGATGCGCGTCGCACGCGTCACCCGGGTAGTGCGTGGCCGGTGCGAACGTCACCCGATCCGTCTTCAAACGGCGGATGGCTTCGGCGATGTATTTGCGCAGAACCGTCTTCTGCGGGCGCTTGGGGTCGGCTTTGTCGTTGACCATCGAACCCTCGGTCAAGATCACGCGTGAGTCAGGCGCAGCGTCGAGCAGCGTGGTGACGAGCTTGACGTAAGCGCTGACGTAGTCCTCTTTCTCCGGCAATGGCCCGAGCGCCAAATTGAAGTCGTTGGTGCCGAGCGAGATCACCGTGACGTCGGGCACGTAGCGCTTTGGGTCCCAAGTGAGCGCTTCGGGCTGCACGCCAAAAGCCGCAACATCGGCAGCACTCGACGCAATGGTATGCTCGACGAGCTGCAGCGCGTTGAAACCATCGCGCTTGCCTTGCCAATCACGCACCAACCCGCGACCCCCATAACAGACGAGATTCACCTCAGCGCCGAGCAACCTGCCAACGCGCATGCCGTACGAGTTGTACGGATCCCACCATTCGAAGTTCTTTTGACAGACGGGCCCGCGCTCGAGCGCCTCGCCACAGGTCACCGAATCCCCGATGAACATCAGACGTTTTCCCGTAGGCGACGCAGGCGGCGGCTCTCCGAGTTCGGCGTCGGCGTCGAGTTCGATGCCCAGAATCGAGACCAGGCCCTGCCAGGTCTCGTTTTGATGCACCAACTGCACGATGTGCGGGCCGGCGTCGAGGCCATCGAGCAACGGCAGTGCGGCGGGCTCGGCGCAGTTTCCGGTGGGCAAGCGGACGCTCTTGACCCAAGAGCCGTCCAGCACGACACCGATTCGATTGTTGCCAGAGGATGAACAGGCGCGAATCGCCACGTGCTTACTGCGGACGGTGAACATCAGACTGACGGCTGGGTATCCGATCACGAGGCCCTGCGCCGCGATCGCCCGACCCACGACGCGCAGATGTGGATCATCGAAGCGCACGAAGCGCGGAGCGAGCACGACGGGGGGAGCGTTCGTAGCAGTGGCGCTCGATGCTGGGTTCGGATCCGCGGCAGTTGCCGACGCGCGTTCGGAATCTCCAGAGTTTTGCATGTGGTGAACACCGCCGGCACAGGCGGTCGCGATGGTTGTGAGCAACGAAGCGAGTGCCGCAACTTGCGGGCGAAAGATCAACATGGGCGTAAGTGAAGCTATGTAACGGAAAGCCGGCGGTGAATCCCCGCTTGCGGCAGAGCCTATTTCGATTCCCTGCCGCTCGGCAAGCTCAGTTCGACCGGGTCTGAAACGTCCTCGTGCAGCACTTCGCGCACGATACGCTGCGTGATGCCCTCGAGATGCACGCGCAGCGTACGGGAGATTTGTTCGAATTCAGGCCACAAGGTCTCATCGACGAAGCGCCTCGGGACTCGCGCCATGATCGTCGTGCCGCGCTGACGCGGGTAGCGGTAGGGCTGAATGTCGTAGCGCCGCAACAAGGCGAGGAAGACCTGCTTGGACCAGTCGTCGGCAACTTTGAAGCGGAACTCGATCTTCGGATCCCGCTCTTGCATGCCCTCCAAGCGCTCGCGGATGCGTCGCTTGGCCTCACCGGCCGCGATTCTTTCGCCGGGTGTCGTAGCGCCGGCAAACAGTGCCTCAATGGCACGCAGCTTGGCGATCAGATGGCTCTCGTCCACGAAATTCTTGTAGCAAGCAAGTCGTCGAGCGTCAGGCGGTTTGACCTTTTGGTACGCCCGAGGCTGCACTACGACCCCGCGCGTGAGTTCGACACCTCCGGCATCAGCCCCCACCCCCGAGGGCAGCCCAGCGCCCGCTGGCCGCCAGACGTGTTACCAGTGCTTTCGGCCTAAAACGCTCTGTTACTGCCACGACATCCAACGGGTCGCGAACAAGACCGCGATCATCATTCTGCAGCACCCGCGCGAGCGGTTTCACCCAATTGGGACGGCGCGCATCGCCGGTTTGGCGCTGGACCGCGTGCGCGTGGAGATCGATCACGCGGGACGCTACAGTCGCGGTAATCAACCGCTGCTGCTTCCGCCGCGCACCGGGCTCGTTTACCCAGAGCCGCCGTTCGAGCCTCTGGAACGACTCGCCCCGAGTGAACGACCCGAACATCTCTTGCTGATCGACGGCACTTGGCATCACGCGCACACTCTGTTCCGTGACGTACCGGGCCTCGCCGACTTACCTCGCTACGGGTTCACGCCCAACCAACCCAGCGAGTACCGCATCCGCAAGGAACCGCGCGACGAGTGTGTCTCCACGGTCGAGGCGATCGCGCATTGCCTGGAAGTCTTGGAACCGCAGACACCGGGCATCGGATCGTTGCGCGCCACGTTCCGACGCATGATCGATCGCCAGCTCGCGGCACGGCCCAGCGCGCGGGGCGGCCGCATCGTTCACAATCAACGTCAAGTAGGTTCGCGCAAGTTCCCGCGCGCTTTGGTCGAAGAGTTCGCATCGCTGGTCGTTGTTTACGGTGAATGGCACTGCCCCGATCGCTACGTGGGCGAGCGCGAGCTCGTACAGTGGACGGCCCGCCGATTGCGAACCGGTGAGAGTTTCGAAGCGCTGATTCGCCCAAGGTTGCCCGCGCGTGACGATTTGACGCGCTGTATGGAGCTCGAGCCCAGCGACTGGTCGTCGAGCATCGGTCGTGATGAGTTCGAACAGCGTTGGCAACAGTTCATGAAGCCGGACGATCAATTCGTGGCGTGGAATCCAAACACCTCACCCAGTCGAGTGCCTCAGCCCTCTGGAGTGTTGCCGGTCTGCGTGTCGTTGAAAGCCGCGTATCACGCACTGGGTCGAACGCCTGGGCCGCTCGAAGAGATCATCGACGCGGAAGGTCTACAGCCCGCCGCCAATCCGTGTCGGGGTCGCGCAGGTCGTCGTTTGGGAAACGCGGAAGCATTGGCGCGTTTTCTGCGCGCTTGGGCCCTCGGTGAGCCCGTATCCGAGCCGCGAGCGGTGTTCAGTGAACACCACTGCTGAACATGCGCTTCTCGTCGGTTTGCTCCCAAGACGAGGATTAGATCTCGACGAGTACAACTCTGCTTAAGGGAAGTGAGCGCGGGTCGTAGATGTCAACGTGGCGCTGACGACTGACCTGCAGACCCGTACCAAACGCGGTGACTCACCCGTACGGCCACGGATCATGCTCGTCGACGACGACCCGTTACTCTTGCGCGGTATGGAACGCATCCTGCGCGCGGCGGACTACGACGTCATTCTCTGCCGCGATGGGGTCGAAGCGATCAATCAGCTCTCTTCCGGTCCCTGCGACGCGATCGTCACGGATATCGCGATGCCAGGTCTGGGTGGTGTCGACCTTTTGCGAGCGGTGCGCGCGCGCAACGACGACGTACCCGTGGTGATGGCTACGGGTGCTCCCTCGATCCACAGTGCCGCGGCCGCAGTCGAGCACGGTGCGTTCAAGTACCTGATGAAGCCGGTGACGGCCTCCGAACTGCAAACCACGATCGAGAAAGCGGTGCGTCTGCATCGCTTGGCTCGCCTGCGCCGAGAAACGCTGGAGGCGCTAGCCGAAGACCGTCACGCCGAGGGCAGCGGCTTGGCTGCGGAGTTCAACAGCGCAATCCAATCTCTGTGGCCGACGTTCCAACCGATCGTGAGGGCCTGCGACGGCAGCCTGTTCGGCTACGAAGCACTGGTCCGCACCAACGAGCCCTCATTGCCCCACCCGGGTGCACTCTTGGAAGCGGCCGAGCGTCTCGACTCGCTGTGGGCACTGGGACGCATCATGCGCGACAAGGCCGCGCGCGTGATGGCGACCGCGGATCCAAGCTTGCATCTCTTCCTCAACTTGCATCCTCGCGATCTATCCGACCCTGCGTTGTTGGACACGACCGCTGCCCACTGTTCACTCGCGTCGCGAGTCGTGCTCGAGGTGACGGAGCGCGCACCGCTGCCTGCGGAGCAAGAACCCCGACGTCAAATCGCCCAACTGCGAGAAGCGGGTTTTCGCATCGCCATCGACGACCTAGGCGCCGGCTATTCGGGTCTCACTAGCTTCGTGCAACTCGAGCCCGAGTTCGTGAAGCTCGACATGGCCTTGATCCGTGATGTGGACGAAAATCGCGTCAAGCAGCGACTGGTGCGCTCGATCACCGACGTTTGTCGCGACATGGGTCTGCTCGTCGTGGCCGAAGGGATCGAGACCGCGCAAGAGCGCGACGTGGTGATCGAACTAGGTTGCGATCTGCTGCAGGGTTACCGCTTCGGTAGGCCCCAACGCGAGCTGCGTGCGCCGACCTGGTGATGTGCCTCAGAGGCCAGCAGCAGAGCCACCGCTTCCACTCTCGGGCAGTTCAGGGCTCGGTAACGTCATCGCGGGGCCCGCTTCCACCTCGCCCATCTGCGAAGCCGGCAGCACGCTGACCGGCTCGCCACTTGAGTCGAGCCACTCGACCGAAGCGACGCTGAAGTCGAAGGGTCTAGACTCTGCTTCCTCGGTCACCACCTGAACGGTGAGTGCGAGGAGCTTGCTCGCATCGAGCGTGAGATCGTCGATTTCGGGATAGGCCACGGCGGACCATGACGGCAACCTGAAGTCGTTCAAGTCCAGCACCTGCACGCCGTCCTTGACGATGTCGCGCGTGCCGCCGCCGAACACGAACGCAGCGTCGCCCGGTAACCCTGCCTGCAGCGCCGAGACGCGCACCGCGGGGCCGCCTTCGACACCGCTGAAGTCGAGTCGCAGACTCGTGATGCCTTGGCTCTGTGCGTCCAAAGCATGCAGGACCTCGCCAGAGGTCTCTTTGTCCGCCAAGTTTACGGTGAAGAGAGCACCCCAACACGTGTAATCAACCTGGGCTGCCGCCGCTTGTCCGAAGAAGTGAACACTCCCCGTGAGATCCACTTCGAGACAGGCCGTCGTGTGGATCTGACACTGATCACTGGAATCCAGAGTGGTCTCAAGCAGCCCGAGCGCACCGGGAAAGACGAACGAAGCTCCCATCGAAGATTCCGGCGAGGTATTCTTGCACTCGGTCGGCTCTGGCGGCACGACTCCAGGTGACGTCATCGTCTGTGTCGGCGCCATGCTGGGCGAGGGCCCAGGGGTTGGACCTGGGTTTACGTTGTCCACGGGCATGGGTGCTGGCGCCATCGTCGGCAGCGGCGGATTGGTCGAAGGGAGCTCGGTCGTCGGCGGGCGCGCGATCACGCCCGGGACCGCTTGGGCGGGCTTCGGATTTACGGTGTTCATCGCGTCATCCTGGCCGTCGGAGCCCGCAGCGCCCTCCCCCGCAGCGTCGTGGCTCATGCTCGGCTTTGACGTAGTGCGCGGAGGCGCCGCCGCATCGTGTTCCTCGTCCGACGGACTGTTCGCCTTGCTACTCGCCCGGGTTTCAATGGGCTCGTCCGTTGCGCGCGCACCACAACCGATCACGCCAAGCGCACAACACGACATCGCCGACAAACCCAACAACTGCTCACAGAGCGATTTGATGCGATACGACTTCACAGAATGCCTCCACCCCTGTCGTGAACCGAGTTGCCCACCTTGTCACGCTCGAACGTTGCACGGCGCGGTGAGACAAGCGCGACCACGACTAGACAGAGCTTTCTAACGCCGCGCCGCGCGGGCGAGTCGGAGCACGTGAGAGTAATGCATCGGCGCAAGGCAGCACGATCTCAGCCAGCGTCGCCCGCTCAGGCTCGGCGTCCGTAACCTGGTTCATAGCCCGAGCCACGAAGCGCCAAGCCAACTCTGCATGCGTAAACTCATCAGACCAGGGGAACCCAACAGAGTGGCTCGCCAAACTCTCAGCGATACGCTCATCTGCGAGGCCTAGCATCCCTGCGCCAAAGCGTCGACAGGTCGCTGCCTTCAATCGACGCGCGCAAAGGCCGTGGTGACGGCGATGAGACAGCCAATCCGTGTCACAGCCCGTTCACTCGAACCACTGATGTGACAGTGGCTCGAGCGCTTTCGGGTGCGGGCGTCAGTACGGCAAACCGGGCACCGGCAATTCAATCTCGTAAAGGCCGCCGGTGGTGGTGATGAACAGCGTGGTACGGTCCGTACCGCCGAACGCGACATTCGTCACGTTCTTGTCCATGCCGGAAATCGTCGCGACTTCATTGCCAGTCGGAGCAAAAACACGCACACGGCGTTGCGTGTGTTCGGTCACGTAAAGGTTGCCAGCGCAGTCGAAGACCATGCCATCCGGCACGACGACGTGCGCGATGAGTAACGAGCCTTCTCCGACAGAGCCGTCCGGGGCGATGGGGTAACGCTTGACGAAACCTTGCTCGAGGTTGCCCGCGACGTACAGCGCGCTCTCGTCGGGCGCCAGCGCGATGCCATTCGGGTTGTTGATCGTGGCATCTACGACGCTGACTTCCCCGCTCGGACTGACACGATAAACGTTCGTGGACTTTTGGTCCTTGTGCGACCCCGCCTGGAAATCGGGATCCGTGAAGTACAGGTTGCCATCCGAACGAAATACCAAGTCATTCGGAGAATCGAATGACTTGCCCTCGAATTTTGCGGCAATGTCGCTGATGGTCTTCAAGTCCGTGCTGAAGTTCACGACGCTCTTCGACTTGTGACGAGCACCGACGAGGTGTTGTCCTGACGCATCCAATGCCAAGCCATTGGTGCCGCTGTCCGGCAACACCACGCGGACGCCCGTGCCGGCGGTATAGGCCAGAATGCGTGAAGGAAAGCCGGGGGTCGTCTTGAAATCAGAGAAGTAGAGGACGCCGTCGAGCCATACCGGGCCTTCATACAAATGAAAGCCGGTGTCTTTCGCGTCCAGTGCCGTAGGTTCACTCCCGGCCGTCGCAATCGCGGAGAGCCCACCGGCGGGCCCTGTGAGGAACGGACCTGGCGGGCAAACCTTCGCCGCAAGACCTTTCAAGATCGGGGCTGGCGCGGGCGGCGCAACCGGTGCGGCTTCAGCCGCCTGCGGCTCGGGTGCGGGCGTCGCTTCAATGGTTGCAGTTTGGGTGTCGACTGTTTCACCATCGACCACCTCGGCTTCACGCTGTGGTGCACAGGCAGCTAGCCCCAAGCACGACGTTACAAACACCAGAACGCTAGCCGCGCGCGAACCGAGCATCCCGCGAGACGGGCGAGTCCAAATCTTCATGGTCCCCCCTATCACGCGCTGGGGCTTACAATGAAGCGCCAATTGAGACTACTGTGCGCTGGTGAACTGGCTAGGGGCGCAATGGGCGAGGGGCTTTGGGATTGCGCTCGTGGTGATGGGCTGCGGTGCTCGTTCTGGGCTACCAGATACCGATCCATCGCCGAAGCCGGCGCATAGCGATCAGGCCGGTTCCGAAAAAAACAAGCCAGTCAGCCCAGACGCGATCGAGACTGCGGACGAGCCCGGTAATCCCGACGAGCCCTTCGGTATGAGTGAGGGGTTACCACCTTGCAAGCTTGGGCCGGAGCGCTCGAGCTCCGCGATGTGCCTCTACGCCTATTCCGACCACTGCTACGAGTCTCGACTCGAAGCCTGTGCATGCGCTTGCCCAGCCAATCGCACGGACACTTATTGCATCGCTGGGTTACCAGATGAATTTGGCACGACCGAGATTCAGACGTGCCAATAGTCAGTCCGTCCGCTACCGCCGATCAATCCTTGATCGAGCCCACGGCGAGCGCGCTGGCATCACGGATCATTTGCAGAGCGTTGGTTGCCTCTTCGCGGGCCTTGCTCGCCGTCTCGAGGCAGTCCGAGACTTGTTCCTTGGCGTTCTTGTCCTCTTCGAGCACTTCCTGCAACGAGCTGAAGGCGTTGGTCGTTGCTTCGACGCTGTGGTCGACGTGATCTTTCATGCCCTCGGCGATGCTCAGGAGCTGCGTCAGCGGCTGACTCAATGCGTGCACTAGCTTATCGCCCGCACCCTCTTTCGCCGAGTTGTAAACCGATAGTCCGACGAAGCCCGCGTCGCAGCGCGCGTCGCGCGCGAGACGCGCCGTACACATCGCGCCGCACTCGGGCACCATCTCGGCCGGAGCCGCCACTGCGCCACAGCGCGGTGCGATGAACGGATCACTGCATTTGCCCAAGCAGCTGCCCGCACACTTCGCCTTCTTGACCGGGTCGATGCAGGTGCCTCCACACTCACCCTTGCACTTGCCCTGACAGATGCCGTCGGCGTCTGCACTGCATTTGCCTTCGCAGGTGCCCTTGCACTTGCCGGACGAAGTCTTGCCGTCGCAAGTGCCGTTGCAACGGCCTCCGCACTTGCCGTAAAAATCGGCATCGCACGAGCCGCGACAGGTACCGCGGCAGCTGCCGGTACACGAATCTGAATTTTGGATGAAGCACGAACCGTCGCACTTGGAGTCACAACGCCCGAGTGAGAGATCGGCATCGCACTGCAAACCACCCAACGACGCCACGGTTTGATCGCAATCCTTGGCGCACAGCGTGAAGTCCTCCAAGCTGATGCTGCAGGTCGGCGCTTGGGGATACCCCAACAGCACCACGCCCCCCTTGTCGCGCGCATCCTTCACGCGCTTGGCCGCCTCCTCGCAGGCCGCCTTCGCATGTTCGCCCGGAGGCAAGCTGTCGGCGACGTCGACCTTGGCACTATCCAAGTCTCTAGCGATGTTCATGCACGCATCGCTCGCGTCACGATCCAGCTTCTCGCTCAGCTCTCTGAGATAGATTGTCGCTTTGAGCGTAGCGGAGACTTTGATCGGCAGATCGCCCTCGAGCTTCAGCTTCAGATCGTCGACCGCCTTGGTGTCCGCAACGCAGGAATCGGCGTGGGCAGGAGAACTACTCGAGCCCGACGTGCTCCCGGCACCGAACAACTTACAGCCAGGGGTTAACCCTAAGCCAAGGGCGATGAGCAGGCTGGCGCGCAGCCGTTGACTGGTTACACGACGACAAAATTCTTCAACACTCGGCAGCCACATGGACCGGGGGCATAGCATTGAAGGCACTCGACTCGTTTGGCTTTCGACCAGACATGCGCGCAGCTGAACGACCCTACCGTCCAACACCGAGCGCGGAATCCGACGCTCGAATTGGATGGACAGAGAGGCAGCATGACCAGTCCCGGAGCCTGCCGTCGTCGCGACTGCACGAGGATCGCTGCGTGAAGCCCTCCCAGTCACGCACGAGCCGCCTCGGGAGGTTAGATAAGCGACGATATTGTACGCGAACTTGTGCTTCGCTCGAAACAGAGGTCATGCTGTGGAACGATGAAGATCGCCATTCTGATGCGGCACGCGGAGGCCGAAAAAGGGACGACTGACTTCGATCGCGCGCTGACGGTGGCAGGTCGCGGCGAGGCTCGCACGGCGGCCAGACAAATGGCGCAAAGTGGAGTGCAACCCGATTGGGTCATCGCTTCGGCAGCGGTTCGCGCTCAGCAGACCGCGGAACTGGTGCGGGCTGAGTTCCCCGGACAGATCCCGCTCGTCGGCGATGCCACGCTTTACGAGGGCGACGTCGATTCGTACCTTGCGGTCTTGCGCGGAGCACCAGCGAGCAAAGCGTGCGTGCTGTTGATAGCGCATAACCCAACGCTCTCGTCACTCGCGCAACGCTTGGGTTGCCGCACGCCGGGGCTCAGCACCGGCGAGTGGGTCAAGGTCGAATCGTCCGCTCTGGACTGGGTTCGGTTCGGGACTTGATGGCGTCCGGGGTAACTGACATTGCTGTTACCCCGCGCCGTACACTGCTCTGCGCTCAGCGCTTGTCCTCGGGCTGAGTCTCTTCACCAAGACCGACCGGCGTGTCCATGCGTGGGCGGGCCGCAACGACGGGAAGCGTCGCTGCAACCTGAATCGGTACCACCGGGCTCTTGACGCCCGCTGCCAGCGGCTGCTGCACGCGCGACCGTTGGATCTTGGACACCGCGAACTCGCGCGTCACCTTGCTGAGTTGGCGTTTGGTATCGATCAGTTCCTTGCGCAGACCTTGGACCTCGTCCCGCGCGCGCGCGAGCTCCTCTGCGCCGGCAGGCGGTGGCGGTCGGCTGTGCTTCACCTCCATCGCCATGGCTGCCATGCGTTCGCGCATCCGTTCCACCTCTGCGCGTCGCTCGTCGAGTTCTCGTTCGACCTCGCTCAGACGCTCACTCAGAGCGAACGCTTCCTCGCGCGCTTGATCCCGCGCCTCCTCGACTTGACGATTTGCGTCGTCGAGTTGAGCTTGCATCGCGTTGGCCTCGTCTCGTGCGTGCTCGAGCTCCCCGTAGAAACGGATGCGCGCGTCGTCAGCGTCGCGCAGCGCGACGTCTCGCTCTTCTTCGATGCGGGGCAGCGCGGCTCGCAGTTGATCGAGATCGGCGTAGGCGGCTTCGAGCAGGCGGCGCAAGTTCTGTACTTGCTCACGCCCGGCGGAGCTCTCGCCTGTCGCAGGTTGCGCTTCGGCATGAGTCGCGGGTTGCAATGCGTGCTGCCGTTCGCGCGTATCCCAGGCTTGCTTGAAGCGTTGCTCTTGTTCAGCGAGCTTTGACGAGTATTCGCTCATCAACTCGGAGGCGAAGCGATCATGTTCTGCGGCAAGCGCCACGCGCTCTTGGGTCGCACGCGTCGTCAGCTGCGCGGCCTCGCTCAACGCCCTATCGCGCTGTTCGATCAACACGGCGATCACTGCCGTCATGTGGTCTGCGGTTCTGTGTTGTAGCTCGACGTTGGCTCCCGAGACACTTTGCGCGACTGCGTGCGCAACCGCGTCTGGCATTGCGAGTTCACTTGGAGCCACAGCTGACTCTACGACCGCGCGCATCTGTAATCCGCTCACGCGTTGATCGGCGGTTCCGATTGGGCCGCCATTCGCAGCGTGATCACCTCCTTCAGTGAACGACTTGGGCAACGGCGGTGGTGTCGCGCGTGAACGAAACAGGCCAAACAAGGGCGCCTTTTCCATGCCCGGAGGTTACTCCAGCCAACAGCACGGGCAACATTATAGGGGTCGGCCGGTTTGAGCTGCGATCATGTCGAGTGTGACGTTTCGACATCTACTCCTAAAACGTGAGCACGCGGTCGAAGCAAGCGTTCATCAAAAGGAAATCATGCGAATGCAAGGTGTAAGCCAAGCACCCAACATGGCAGTAGCCGGTAAGCAAGCGCCGACACTTCCAGGCAAACCGAAAAAGCGCTCACCCGAGGCGCGCCGCTACGGCTGAACTGTGGATCGGCGACGCTAGAAAAAACCGCCATCCTCACCTTAAGGGCAACGAATGCTGTGACGTTTCGGCGCCCCTCTCGAGGCTTCGCAAGCAAAAACCACATCCACCGACGACGCAGCGCGCAAGCCCGCGCGGCCTCTGATTTGGAAAAACGTGCGAAGTGGGCGTCGCAACGCAGGGGTTTCGGGGGGGCGTGAACGCTGTTACTGCAGGTAACATTGCGGCAACCTGCAAGGGGATTGTGTCCGGCGCGCAGCCTGTGGCAGGGCGCTGCCATGGGAATCCTTTCTGAATTCAAAGAGTTTGCGGTGAAAGGCAACGTCGTCGATCTGGCGGTCGGCGTGATCATTGGCGGCGCCTTCGGAAAGATCGTGTCCTCGCTGGTCGGGGATGTCGTGACACCCGCACTGGGACTATTGGTTGGCGGCGTTAACTTCACATCTCTTGCATTGACGCTGAAAGGTGAACCCGGTGCTGCAGGCGCCGTAGCGCTGAAGTACGGCAACTTTCTGCAGGCGACCTTCGATTTCCTGATCGTTGCGATTGCGGTGTTCGCGATGATCAAAGTCATCAACAGCATGAAGCGTACCCAAGCCGCTCCGCCTCCTCCGCCGCCGGGTCCAACACCCGAGCAGGAGTTGCTGACCGAGATCCGCGATTTGCTCAAGGCACGCAACGAGTGACTGGCGACGCTGTTGACCTGGGCGCCCTTCGCAGCGCGCCCTCAGCCTTCCGCGCGTAGCCGGCGGAAGAAGGCTTGAAGACGCTCAACACTTTCCCCTTCGAGTACGCCGCTGCGCCACGGGTAGCGGTGATTGAGCCGCTTATCCTCTGCCACGCGATACAGTGACTCGATCGCGCCCGCCTTGGGATCGTGGGCCGCGTAAACTAGTCGCCGCAATCGCGCATTGACCAATGCGCCAGCGCACATCAAGCAGGGTTCCAACGTGACGTACATGGTGCAATCGTGCAGCCGCCAGTGCCCGCGCCCCACGGCGGCGCCGCGCAGCGCGAGAATTTCCGCATGCGCTGTCGGATCGTGATCTTGTTCACGCCGATTTCCAGCGCGCGCGAGGATAACACCATCGTCGCGCACGATTATCGCGCCGATCGGGACGTCACCTGCCGCCGCTGCGCTGTCTGCCTCGGCCAAGGCGCAGCGCATCCACGTCTCATCGAGCGACTCGTCCATGTCCTGGGAGCTCAAACCCCGTCAGCCTGCCTAGGGTGTGGCCCAACGTCAATCACAACGACGGTGCACGACCCGGGCCGATTCAGTTTGCCCAAGGGTCGTCGACCGCGTGCGTCCAGGCCTCGTCGTCGGCAGTCGGCTCTTCCGCGAGATTTGGGACTCCGAACTGGACGCGTTCTTTGAGGCCCTGCTCGAGCTCGGCATCGCTGATGCGTTTGCGTTGGGCCGCAGTACGCATCAGGCGTTGCAGCGTCTCTGCCCATTGCGGTTGCAGCGTACCATTGGCGTCGAAGTGTTGAACGTGCGGGTTTGGCAAGATCGAAGCCAGGAAGAACGCCTGTGAAAGCGAGAGTTCGTCGGGTCGCGAATTGAAGTAGTGTTGGCTCGCCGCTCCAATGCCGTAAACATCCGGCGCAAACTCGATCACGTTGAAGTAGAGCTCCAAGATCTGCTCTTTGCTGAGCTCCTGCTCCAGCAGCATCGTGAGCAATGCCTCCTGTACCTTGCGCGACAAGCGCTTCTCCCGCGACAGATACAGGTTCTTGGCCAACTGCATGCTGATCGTGCTGGCACCACGCACGAACTTACCAGCTTCGAGGTTGCTGCGAATCGAACCCTCGATCGCTCCTTGATCGAAGCCGTGGTGGCGATAAAAACCACCGTCCTCGGTCGTCAGGACCGCTTGCTCCATGAAGTGGGAGATGCGCTCGAAGGGTACCCACTCGCTGGAGCCGGGGCCGCTGCGCGCGCTGCGCGGAATCCCTTCCGCGTCTGATACCGTCCAAGTGAACGGCTCTTCGAAACGCGCCGGATCGACACTCGACGGCACCTCTTCGATCTTGCAGCCGTTTTGCATGCGCCACTGGACGTCGCCGTCAGCCAACTGATCGGTGTCGAGATCGAGCGCAGCGCTCCACGAGAAATTGCCGCTGAACTTGGTGCCTTGAAGTAACGGCACGATGGCGACCGGCAACGAGTCGAACATATCTTGGCACGACGCGCGGGAGACCGCGGCCTGCGCGCGCACGGCGAAGTGACCGACGGCTTGTTGCAAGGACAAGGAGCCCGCTAGATGAACGGCACCAAAGCCGAGGTCGCTCGGTTCGATCTGGAACTTCGACGCATCGAGGTTCAAACTGCCTTTGCCAGCCCAGGTCAAGCTGAGGTCTTCGAGCGCCGCATCTGCGACGCGCGGATGTGACCAGCCAAGTCCCGCGACCTGGCCGTGCGAAGACCACGCCGCCGAGTCACCACTGGCGGACCACTCGACTCCACCCTCGATTGTGACCTGCGTCTGTCGCACGTTGTGGAGCCCGAAATCGTCCTCGTGCACCCCGAGCTCGGCCAAGGAAAGCGGGCCGCCGCTCAGCGATAGCTTCGCGGGTGCGTTGGCCAGCGGAAACTCGGCGGCGAGCCGCAACGGCGGAGCCTCGGAACGCCCCACGAGATTGGCAGTCAATGAAACGCTCTTGGCCCCGCGCGAGAGCTGGATCTGTGCTGGGCCGAAGTTCAAACCGTGTCGGTGATAAGTTAGCTCTAGCGAAACGCCGGACAGGTCGATCGCTCCATTTTCGGGAATCCGGCGCGCCAGGCTGCCGAGCAGCGAAGCCAACCAGGAGCGCAGGTGTTCACCTCGCCCCGGAGCCAACGCGAACGGGCCGTTGGGGGTTTCGGGTTCGCCCTGAGGGTTCGCGGGAGGCGCTGCGCTGGGCGGATTCGGGGTGGGTGTTGAACGCACTTCCTGGTCGCCGTCGAGGCGCACCTTGAGCTCGGTCGAATCAACTGCGACCTTCTCGAGCAGCAAGCCCGCCGCGAGCCAATCTGCTTCTACGTGTTTCAGGTTAGCGCTGATGCGCGAACCTTGGTAAGAAAGCTCGTCGATCGCCGTCTGGAACTGCGCGTTGGCGCGCGAGAGTCTCATCCCGTTGGCGGACAAATGCTGACCGCTACCCCAAGCGGCGTCGAGGTGTAAATCCAGTGCACTAATGGGCAATGCTTCGTGGGGTTTGTCTGAGGTCGGCTGTTGTTCCCCACGCAACGACCTTAGCGACTCGAACGGATCTTGGCCGTCCGCGCGCAGCGAGATCGCACCGCCGTGCGCGACGACCTCCGTGATCCCTTTGAAACCGAGCCGCACTTCCACGCTCGGCAGCTCGACGCTCAGGCCGCTGATCGTCGAGTGTCTGAGCGAGACGCCATCCAGCCAAATTCGAGTTGGCCGCAGGCGCACCGCCTCGATTGTTGCATCCCAACCGCTCTTCTTCGCTTTGCCCACGACCGCGGTCTGAATCAGCGGCGGCAACACGAAGAGCATGCCCAGAAGCGAGCCACCGGCGCCGAGCCACGAAAGCAGCCGGGGACGCGCGTCCATGATGCGGACGTTTTAGTACCGACCGACGCAAGATGCGAGCGCGCTGAGCAGCGCGTGTGCCGAGGGCAGGAACTGGGCTATCTCAGGCACCACCGCGCTTCAGTTCGGCGGGGCTGTAACCAAGCGCCTCTTTGAATACACGGTGGAACTGCGCGTAACTGCCGAAGCCAGCTTCGTGCGCCGCTTGCGTCAAGTTGCGGCGCTGACCTTGGCCATAGAGCTCGAAGAAACGCTCGATGCGCGATTGGTTGCGGTAGCCCACGAGCGAGATCCCGACTTGCTGACGGAACAGTCTGCTGAGCCAAGAAGCGCTGGCCCCGCACACTTGTGCCAGCTCTTGCATCGAGTTGGTTTCCGGGTGCACGCGCAGAATGTCCGCAGCCTTGCCGACTGCGGGATGCACATCCGTCAACTCATTGCTCTGGGTTACCTTTTGGTATTCGGCCGAGGCCGAGAGCAAAAGACACGACAGGCCGACGCTGAACGTCTCCGTCTCGGTGGGTAGCGTCGCCAAATGTTGGAACTGGCTCTCCAGACGTCGCGCCCCGACTTTGCTCAACTGCTTGAGCACACCGCCGGCTTGAGCGCCGCGCAGCGGAGATTCGCTCGCCCCGTTGTGCTCCACGGCTTTGAGGACGCCGCGGCTGAACAGCCCAATCCAGGCAGAGTAGTCCTCCGAGGCCGCGACCCCGACCAGCTCCGCGCGCGGTCCACCGAGCGAAGGCACGAGCCAAAGCACGGATCCTGCTTGCAACTCGAAGACGCGTCCGCGCACTGCATACGAGGCTGTGCCGCGTAGGCACAGCACGCATTGCAGCGCGTAGTCGGCGGCCCCCATCGTCTGCGGGATCAACCCCGGAAGACGGATCACGCGGCCCGTGCCGCGTTCGAGCACGGGCGTTGGTGCCGGTGTGTAGTCGACCACCGAATTCGGCAGCGGTCGGACAGGCTCGTAGGCTTGGGCTGTGGATCTCATCATCACGACGGCTCCTCAGTTGCCGACGCCCGATCGGGTGCGGCGAAATTTATTTCGGACACTCAAGAAAGACGGGCGGGGTTCAGAAACACCGGACTTGTACCAACGGGCTGTAGGGGGACCGCTCTGGTGCATTCCGGCCGGAACCCTTGCCGAACGCCGACCCAGCCCCTAAGAGCAGAGACCCAATCCTCGGAATCAAATGAACTACCGCCCCTTGTCGGACGCCGACCTCCTCCAAGTCTTCGAGCGCTCGGAAAAACCGGCATCCGAGTGGCGGGTTGGCCTGGAGGTCGAGCGTTTCGGCTTCACTCTGGAGGGGCATCCCCTGCCCTACGAGGGCCAAACCAGCGTGACTTCGCTCCTGCAGTGGTTGCAAAAGGAACGGGGTTGGGAGCCGCATTCCGAAGTGCCCGGTGGTCCAATACTCGCTCTGGAGCGCGGGACGGCCTCGGTCACTTTGGAGCCCGGCGGCCAAGTCGAATTGTCTGGAGCGCCGCACTCGACCGTCCACGCGGTGGCCGAAGAATACCAAGCTCACTTGGCGGAGCTACGCGCCGCTGGGGACGCGATCGGGGCGTGGTTCGCTCATGTTGGTTTTCATCCCACGGCGAGACTCGAGCAGCTGACCTGGGTGCCCAAACGCCGCTACCCGATCATGCGCGAGTACCTGCCGACCCGCGGCGCCCGCGGACGGGACATGATGCAGCGTACCGCTACCGTCCAAGTCAACCTCGACTACGCGAGTGAGGCCGACGCGATGCACAAGTTGCTGGTGCTCTCGAGGCTGACACCTCTGATTCAGGCGCTGACGATCAACGCACCGTTCATCGAAGGACGACGCAGCGCGTTGAAGAGCGAGCGGCTCGACGTTTGGCTGAATATGGACCCCGCGCGCTCTGGGCTACTCCTCGACCTGTGGAAAAAGCCCACGCCGCGATATTCGGATTACGTCGAGTGGGCGCTCGATGCCGGCATGTTCCTGTTCGTGCGCGACGGCGAGGTCATGCGCAACACTGGCCAAACCTTTCGCGACTTCCGCGCCAATGGCTTTCAAGGTCACCACGCGACCGAAGAGGATTGGCGCTTGCACCTGGGTACGCTGTTCCCCGAAGTGCGCCTGAAGAGTACGCTCGAGATTCGCTGTTGTGATTGTGTACCACCGCCACTGACTTATGCCGTACCGGCCTTGCTCGTCGGTTTGGCCTATGACGCTGAGGCACTGGACAAGGCCAGCGCGATCGCCGATCGCATCGATGCCAAAGCCGCGGTTGCCCTACAACGACAGGTGGCGGAGCGGGGTCTGAACGCCAAGCTCGACGGGGTCCTGTTGCAGCAGCTGTGCGTGGAGTTGATCGAATTCGCTCAGGCTGGGTTGGTGAGAAGAGCGCGGCGGGATGGCCATGGCCACGACGAAGCGGTTTACCTCGAGCCCCTCATGGCTCTGGCAACGAAGGGTCTTTCACCTGCCGACTTGGTGATCGCCGAAGTGGCAACTGCAAAGCAATCCGACGCGAGCAGCAACCTCCTCGGTGCGTTGCGCGCGGCGTGGGACGAGGCAGCTCCAGTTGGCCCCCAAGGTGGTCAACGGTAATGAACCCGCTCCGCTCCCTACGCCGCCACTGGACCCAACGCTTAACGAAGGCCCTCGGAATTCCTCGTTTCCTCACCCCCCATTCAGAGACCTCGCGTTAAACTGCAGCTCGCTCCAGCCGTACTGACGGAGCAACTGCAACCCATGAACGCACTGTCTCCGCGTACGCTGCTCGCCTTCTTTGTGCCGGTCGGAGCAACGCTGGCACTCATCAGCATGGACCCGAGCTATCGCCTCCCCGCGTGGATCATGGCGGTGGTGTCGCTGGCTGCAGTCTGGCTAGCCGCAGCTGGTGGCCAGTCCCCAACTCACTGGACTGACTTGTCGCAAGCACTGCGCGCAGTGCCGAGTGGAAAGTCTTTGCCGCCGTTACCCGAGACGGCTCCCGTCGCGGTGCAACGAGCCTGGCGTGAACTCGAACGGCTGAGCGAAAGTCTGCAGCAACGCGAAGCGGAAGCTGCGGCCAACGAGCAACGCTTGAAGGGGTTGTTGGAAACGGCGCAACGCGAAGCGCAGGCCAATGCAGGCCTGGGTCGCGAAGGCATCTCGCGTCTGCGCTCGCTCGACCAACGCTTGCAAGAGTCGGTCGACGAAATCCAACGCGCGTCGACATCCCAGCAAGAGGTCGGTGAAACCGCGACGCGGCACACCCAGGAATTCTCTGCGGTGTTTGCGGGCATCGTCGGTCAGGCCGAGACCTTGGCCAGCAGCGCCGAGGAAGGCAGCTCTGCCATCTTGCAGATGACGACCACCAATGATCGCATGGCCGAGAACATCGGCGAGCTCAGCGCCAGCGTGCGCGAGAGCGTGGCGTCGATTGAAGAGATGACCTTCTCGATCAAAGAGGTCGCGAAGAACGTCGACGCACTCTCGCTGACAGCCGAGGAAACCAGCTCGAGCATGAACGAGATGGACGTCAGCATCGACCAAGTGCAATCGAATGCCAACGAGACGGCACGCCTGTCGGAAGAAGTGGCGCGCGACGCCGAGACGGGCGCCGAGGCGATCTTGAAGACGATCGGCGAGATCTACCGTATCAAGGAGAGCAGCCAGGAAGCCGTGAGCGTGATCTCGAACTTGGGTTCGCGCATCGACGCCATCGGTCAGATCTTGAACGTGATCGACGACGTCGCCGAGCAGACGAACTTGCTCGCGCTAAACGCGGCCATCATCGCTGCACAAGCGGGCGAGCACGGTAAGGGCTTCGCGGTCGTGGCCGACGAGATCAAAGACTTGGCCGAACGCGCCGGCGCGAGCACGAAAGAGATCGCCGACTTGATCAAGACGATTCAGTCGGAAAGCCGCAACGCGATTCAAGCCGTGGAACGCGGTGCTCAAAACGTCGACCGCGGCGTACAAGTGTCGAACGACGCCGAGCGGGCGTTGAAAAAGATCCTCGAGAGCTCGCAGAAGAGCACCAACATGGTGCGCGCGATTGCTCGCGCCACCGTCGAGCAGGCCAAGGGTAGCCGTCAAGTTACCGACGCCATCGGCCGCATCGCGGAGACGGTGCAGCAAATCGCCGCCGCCACTGCCGAGCAAGCGCGCGGCTCCGAGCTGATCATGACGAGTGGCGAGAAGATGCGCACCATCGCTCAACAAGTCGAGCGCTCGAGCCAAGAGCAATCGCGCGGTGGGCGCCAGATTACGCAAGCCATCGAGAACATAAGCCTGCTCGCGCAGCAATTGAACAACGGCCAGAAGCAGCGCCGCCAAGACTCCGAGCGCGTGCTCGGATTGATGGAAGAGTTCGTCAGCACCGCGCGCAAGCAACGCGTCGTGGTCGAACGCCTACGCGAAGCGCAAACGTCCGTGCAAGACTTAGTGCGTACCGAGTCTTCCCGTTCCTGAGTTCGAGCAAGAGGCCCCCTCGGCGGGAACCACGTCGAGCTGATAATCTCCAACCGGCACCGAGTCAGCGATCGAGATCTCGCCGGTGAATTGACCACGTTCGTCGCTCATCAGCACACCGACGGGACGCGCTCCGCTACCGTCCTCGAGCACCACGTCTAGGCGCACGAAAGCACACGCACTGCGGTCTTGTTGCACGCGCCCAGTTATCCCAACACGCCCACCACGGTTCACGTCGGCGCTCGTCGTGCTGAAGTTCACCAAGATCGGCAAAGCCGGTACGGGCACGCTCGCGAGCGACGCCGAGGCGGGCTCGTCGGGCTGGGGTTGCCCCGGGTTGGAAGGGGGTGCGTCGGGTTGCGCAGTTTGACCCGGCTCGGGCGCGGAGCCCGGGGGCTCGGGCAAGGCGCTGGGCGCGCTGGCAGCGGGCGGGTCGCTGGAAGCAGTGCTCGCGCTCGGCGCGGCGCTCATGGACTGCGCTAAGGGCCCCTTGCCCGGGTTGCCGCCCCCCTTGTCGCCGAACATGTCCGCACCGCGCTCGCTGTTGGGCGGCCACGGAAACGGATCGGGTGGCGCGACGTGCGCCAATTCCAAGGGTTGATCGATGCCGACGTGGGACGCAGCGCCGCCAAGATCGATGCGATGCCAAATCTTGGCGTCGTAAACCTCGACCCAAGCGTGGGCTTCATTGTGCACGAAGCGACTCGGCAGACCGAGCGCCAGCGCACTGACGACGAAGGCGAACGCGCGGTGACGACAGACGCCACGCTGCGACAGTGCGATCCGCTGATACAGCGCCGCGCCACGTTCTTCGATCGGATCGTCGGAGGGGACGAACTCTCGGAAATACTCGACCAGCCGCGCGGTCACCTGCGCCGGCATCTGTTCACGGCTCACGCCGATCTTCGCCAACACAGGCGCGGCTGCATCGAACAGCAGCGCTGGTCGCGCCGGCAAACTGCTCTGCAAGTCATCCCAAGTAGCGGGATTGAAGCTCGAGCCGAAGACTTCGCGATCGATCGCCAAGTGCATTGTCAAGTGATGTGGCCCTGGAGCTTGCAACTCGAGAAAGCGATTGTCGGCGCCGTCGGCTCGCACGCGCGCGGACGCAGGCGGATCCAACACCAAGCTGAGCACCCGGGCATCAGGACCAACACTCGGTAGCCTCACGCCATCGCTGCTACCCTCGACCTCCAAATCGCCGAAGAACTGATCATCACCGGCGGCAACATGACCCCCAATCGCGATCTCGTGCAGTTCGCGGTTGGCGACGATCAAGTCGAGTTTTTCGTCGACCGCGTCGTAGGCGTACAGCCGCTTGAACGGCGGGATCGCGGGCACGAAAGGATCCGAGTACGAGACCTGATTGGGGCGCGAAGTGTTCGAGTCCAACCGATAGTGGTCTTCTTGCGACGGATTCGCGTCGGAAGTCCCTTCGGACGCTTGATCGCTCGTTCCGTCGCCTGCGTTGGAATCCGATTCGCCACGCGTGGCTGCCAGCGGCTGAGTGTCATGCTTCCCGACAGGCACAGTGGGCGCATTTGTACCGGGGGTGCGACTCGCCGAGTGCTCTGGTGGAGCTCCGCCGGCAACGTCGAAATACTCGTGCAAAACTGGCGCCGCCCAGCCAAGCGCAGTCAACAATAGTGCTGCGGCGGTGGTAGCGATGCCAATGCGCCTCGACGTCATTTTCGTCAGCATAGCTCGCCTCGGACCGTGCGGGGAGTCCGAACAAATCTCCACAAATGCTTGCGATCCAAGGTAGGGTTGCCAAGCATTCTGACACGTTCCGCTTTCTGACGGGTCGACGTTTCCAGTGACAAAGCCATGAGTACCCACCTCGAACAACAGCTTGACCAGCTGCCCACTGCCACGCGGGCAATTCTCGATCAACACGGCTTCGACAAGCCGCGTTTGCTGAGCTTGGCTCGCCGCTTGCGTGGCGAAGTCTCGCATTCGAACTTCGTGGATCAGCCGCTGGAACCCTGCACGGCGTCGGACATCAGCCACTTGCCCGCGCGTGACTCGGAAGCCGGACAGAAACTCGAGCAGATTGGGCTCGAAGCGTTGCGCAGCGGGCAATGCGCATTGGTCGTGCTCGCCGGGGGTATGGCGACCCGCATGGGCGGTGTGGTCAAAGCGCTGGTCGAGGCGTTACCCGGACAACGCTTCCTCGACTTGCGCCTGAACGAAGCAAAGGCGCTCGAGCGCCGTTCGGGTCGTCGAGTCCCATTGTGGTTGATGACCAGCGACAGCACGGATCAAGCGATTCGCGAAGCGCTCGGCACGCGCCGTGATCCTGACCTGCTAGAGACCTTTCGCCAGTTCTTGAGCGTGCGTCTGTCACCCACGGGTGAACTGTACCTCGATCCCAAGGGCCTACCCAGCATGCATTCACCGGGCCACGGTGATTTGCCCGATGCGTTGCGCTCGAGCGGTCTCTTGCATCGCTTCGTCGAACGCGGTGGGCGCGTGGTTACCATCGCAAACATCGACAACCTGGGCGCCACGCTCGACCCGTTGATCATCGGCTTCCACTTGACGAGCGGTAAGCCGGTCACTTGCGAGGTCGTCGACAAGGTTGGCAGCGACAAGGGTGGGATCCCCGTTCGCTGCGGGGGACGACCCATGGTGCTCGAAGAGTTCCGCATCCCCAAGAGCTTCGACCCAGCCAGCGTGCGGGTTTTCAGCACCAACACTTTCCACATCGATGCCAAGGCGCTGCTCGACCTGGAGATGGCCTGGACCTACTTCACTGTCGAGAAGAAGGTCGATGGGCAGCCGGTGATACAGTTCGAGCGTCTGATTAACGAACTGACGAGTGTGCTCGATACTCAGTATCTGCACTTGCCCCGAGCCGGTAAGGAGTCACGCTTCTTGCCGGTGAAAGACAACCAGGAGCTCGAACAACGACAGGGCGAGATCACCCTGGTGGCGCGCGATCGAGGGATGATTGAATGAAGCGACGTAAAGCGCTCACACGACTGGGCGCAGGGTTGGGAAATGGTTTGAACGTGGCGCGCGTGGGCGCGCTCCTCGGGTGCCTCCTCGGGGGCTCCGAAGCGATGGCGCAGAGCGCAACACTGCTGCGTCCAGAACGGCTCACAGAGCCGGGGCGCAGCTTGGTCACGAGTGACGATTCGACTGCAATCGTCAGTAACCCGGCCAACCTTGCGTACCTGCCTGCGACCGAGCTGCGCTGGAGCAGCGTGTATCTCTCCGAGAAGCTGCAGAGTCCGATTCAAGGGCATGAAGTGTCGCTCGCCACGCGCTTGCCGTTTGGTCTGGCGACTGGCTTCCGCCTGGATCTGTTGGCCCCTCCGAACGCCGTCAATCCACTCCTTGCGCAGCACTATCAGTGGTTCACTTGGGCGCTGGCGCTGCGTTCTGGACCCCACTCCGCGCTGGGTTTCAGCTTGCAGCAGAGTTTCTCCGAGGGCTCAATCGCCCGCGACCTGTTCGGCTTCTCCCTGGGCTTCAGCACGCGGCCGCTCAACTACTTGGGCTTCTCACTCGTAGCCAACGACGTCAATTCACCGCACAACTCCATTTATCACCTGGGGCGCTCGATTTCGGGTGGGGTGGCGGTGCGCCCCTTTGGTTCACGCGCGCTCGAACTCGACTTGGAGAGTCGTTACGTCCCGGACGACGAGATGTGGACGCCGCGCGTGGCTCTCGGGATCGACGTGCCTTACGTGGGCCGCTTGCGCGCCGACGCCGCGATGGACAATCCGACGAAGGATGACCGCGCTTGGCTCGCGTCCCTCGGTTTGTCGATCTACGCAAACCAAGTCGACAGTTCGTTCGAAGCGACAGGTGGTGTGCTGACGGGCGATGCCTTGGGCAGCGCTGGTGCGCTCGGGGAAGCCCATGGCATCAACCCGTACACGAGCTTCGCTACGCGTGGCTTCCGTGAGCCGAGCGGCTTCGAGACGTCGCGTTATGCGGTGCGCATCCGACTCGAAGATGTGCCCGATTCGCGGCTCCACGTCGGCTTTTTGCGCCAACTCTGGTCGCTCGCCAAAGAGCCCAAGGTCGACGCGGTCGTGTTCGAGTTGCGCAGTTCACCCGCAGACAGCTTGGCCGAGATTCAAGAGCTGCGCGACGCAGTGTTCGAGCTCAGGCGCGCTGGCAAACGCACGATGTGTCATCTCGAGGATGCCACTGGCGCTGCCATGTACTTCTGCGCCGCGACCAACAAGACGTACATCGCGCCAGCGGGCGGCTTGCGCTTCTCGGGCATGCGCAGCCAGCACATGTACTTCAATCGCCTGCTGGAGAAGCTCGGCGTGCACGCCGATTTCATCCGCATCGGAGCGCACAAGAGTGCGCCCGAGCAGTTCACGCGTTCGGGGGCGACCGACGTATCGAGGGCCGACAAGATCGACCTGCTGCAACAGTACGAGAAGTACTTCACCGAGGGCTTGGCCGTTGGTCGCAATTTGACGGTCGAACAAGTTCGCGAACGCACGCGCAACGGCCCATTCGTCTCGCGCGAGGCGGTCGAACAAGGTTTGGTGGATGGACTCGCCTTCGACGACGAGGTCGAGGCGCGGCTACGCGACTTGACGGGTAGGTCGACTCCGCTGCGTTGGGACGAGCGTAAACCTACTGCGCCCATGAATTTCGGCGCAGGCGGCGTGATCGCAATCATTCACGTGGATGGTGACTTGATCGACGGCCGCAGTCGTTCGATCCCATTCCTCGGGGTCGAAGTCGCGGGCTCGTACACGATCGCGGACACCTTGAAAGCGGTGCGCGAGAACCCAGAGGTCAAAGGCGTAGTCGTCCGCGTCGATAGCCCCGGAGGCTCCTCGGTGGCGTCGGACGTCATGTGGCGTCAAGTGCGGCTGACCGCCGAAAAGAAGCCGACCGTGATCAGCATGGGCACAGTGGCAGCAAGCGGTGGCTACCTGCTGTCGATGGGCGCGTCGCGCGTTTTCGCCAATCCGTTGACCGTCACGGGCAGCATCGGCGTGTTCTACGGCAAGGTCGATGTCGTCGAGCTGTTGAACAAGATCGGCGTAGACGTCGAAACTTACCGCACGAGCGAGCGCGCCGATGCCGAATCGATCTTCCGCCCGTTCACCCCCGACGAGCGCAAGGTGCTCGAGCAAAAGGTCGGCATTTGGTACGACGATTTCTTGGGCCGCGTCGCCGAAGCGCGACACATGACCAAGGAGCAAGTCGACGCCGTCGCTCAGGGTCGCGTGTGGACCGGTGAGGAAGCGCTCGCGCACGGTCTGGTCGATGAGCTCGGCGGTCTGCGCCAGGCACTGGAGTACGTGCGCAAGCAGACGAACTTGCCCGAAGATGCCCCGGTGATCGAACTGCCGGTGGTCGAACAATCCTTGCTCGCGCGCTTGGTCGGCCTCGGCGGCCTGCGCCAAAGTCTGTGGGACGCCCCGATGCCCAAGGGTTTGACCCAAACCATGCGCGCATTGGCGCCGTTCTTGATTCACGAAGGTGACCATCCGCTCGCGCGAATGGAGTTCACCCTACAGCCTGAATAACTCCGCGACCGGAATGACTCGCCTCGAACTCGACGCCTTGTGCTTGTCCCACGGTGGGGTGCGCCTCAGCGGTTTGAGCGCGAGGCTCGAGGGACGCAGCGTGGCATTGGTCGGAGCGAGCGCGCCAATACTCGCGCTGCTCGCGGGCAGATGCGAGGTCGTGTCGGGCTCCTTCTCGATTGATGGTCTGTCCGCGCGCGAAGCGGTGATCGCGGGCCACGTGGGCGTTGCAGATCCAGAGCTATTGCCGCTGCCCAAGCGCAGCGTGAGCGAGTGGCTCGCGACGGCGTTGATGGTGCGAGGTAAACGTAGCGCGCAGGCGAACAGCTTGGCGAGGGAGACGCTGCGGCGCTTGAATCTCGAGTATCTTGGCGTCTACGCCGCGGAGCGGCTGAACGCACCCACGCTCTGGGCGGCGCGCGTCGCGCTCGCGCTGACGACCGAGCCTACGTGCGTCGTATTACCCCCTCCGACGTGGACGGCCGAGGCCATGGCCTTCGAGCGCGCAGTGCTGTGGGCCGCGCAGAGCGCTGCCGCGGTGGTACTGGCGTGCGATCCCGCCCGCCAGCCAGAGTTGTTCCTCGCGAGTGAACAGGCGCTGTTGATCGAGTCCAAACAAGCTCGGGTGCTGGAGCCACACCAATACTACGGGCCAGGCACCCAAGGTTATTCGCTGCTGCCGCTGGCCAATCGCGCAGGTCTCGTGCGCGCCTTGGAACGTGGGGGAACGCCTGTCGTCAACCCGGGTGGCGAAGGGGAAATCTGGGTCCGCGTGTCCGGACAAGCGGGCAGCGCTGCCCTGGTTCGAGCCGCTGTCGAGGCCAACGCGCCGCTACTACGCATGACCCGCCTTTCCGAAATTCCCGGCTGAGGGTAGACCACGCGGGATGTCCAATCCCCGTGAGGCCCTGAAGAGCGCGCGTCGCGTCGTCGTCAAAGTCGGTTCGCGCCTGCTCGCCACGAAATCCGGCCTGATCCCCGATCTGGCGCGTCAAATCAGCGAGGCTAGCGCGAACACGCGGCGCGAGTTCTTGATCGTGTCGAGCGGGGCCGTGTCGCTCGGCGTACAGAAGTTGGGCTACGGTGAACGCCCACGGCAGATGCCGCGCCTGCAAGCCGCAGCTGCAGTTGGCCAAGGCGAACTGATGCGACGTTACGCGGAGGCCTTCGCCCAATACGGCAAGACCGTCGCGCAAGTGCTGTTGACCCATTCGGACTTGGCGAGCCGTCGGCGTGTGACGAACGCTCAGCAAGCACTAGGCGCCCTGTTCGAAGCCGGCGCGATTCCGATCGTGAACGAGAACGATACGGTCTCTACCGCGGAAATTGCCTTCGGCGACAACGATCAATTGGCGTCGATGGTGGCACCGCTAGTGCAAGCAGATTTACTGCTATTGCTCACCGACGTCAGTGGCGTGCTCGATCCCAACGATCAACGCATCTCGGTGATGACGAGCGATAGTGTGATGGGCGAACGCAAGGCGAGCAATCCGCACGGCACGGGGGGCATGGCGCGCAAAGTGGAAGCGGCGGTCAAGGCGAGTCACTCCGGCGCGAGCGTGATCATCGGGGCTGCGGGCGAGCCAGAGGCGATCACGCGCATGCTCGCAGGTGAAGATCTGGGAACGCTGTTTCCGCCGCACAACAACTCACTGAAGGCACGCAAGCATTGGATCGCGTACACCCTCCGTCCGCGGGGGGACCTTTTGATCAACGCGGGCGCGGTGAACGCGCTGCGCTCCGGGGGTAGCAGTCTGTTGCCAGTGGGCGTGCTCGGGGTCCGAGGTCGCTTCAGTCCCGGCGACGCCGTGCGCGTCATTGGTCCAGATGGCGATGAAGTCGCCCGCGGCTTAGCGAAGCTCGGCGTGCTCGAAGTCGCGCACGCCGCAGGCCAGAGCAACGCCGAGATTTCGGAAGGCTCGGGCGCGGCCGACCAAATCGTGATTCACCGCGACGATCTAGTTCTTTTCAGCTAGCGGCGACCCCGTCGATGGAGGTGCCACGCGCACCAAAGTGTTACGCGGCGCCCAACACTTGCTCAGTGCGCGCAAAAAAACAAAAGCGAGCAAAGAAATACCGCCTCCGAGTGTAGGAACAATCTGGCTTCGTCGTTGTCAGTGCATGCGCCCCACACGGCACGCCCGGAGGTCCCATCTGAAAGCTACGAACCCTAGTGCGCAGTTTTCTTGGGTAGGTTGGCTCAGCATGCTGGCCACCGGATGTGGGCTTTGGGCAAAGCAGGAAGTTGCCCGGCCGATTCCGGCTGCGATTCTGCATCCCGATCCGCCGCCTTTGGCATTCATGGACAGCGGCTTGAGCGATGACTCGGTCGTGCGTTTGACGACGCCGGATTCAGCCTGCACCGGCACGCTCATCCATCCGCGCTTGGTGCTTACCGCGCACCACTGCCTGGTCGGTCGTGACGAATACGGCGATTTCGACGACCAAGATCTCGACCCGGAGTTCGTGAAGGTCGAGTTCGGGGGTGACTATTTCGCGTGGGACGAAGTTGGGGTCGACTACATCGTGGCACCCCCTTGCGGCTATGCCGCCGGCGATGGTGACATCGCCCTGTTGGTGCTCGAGCGTCGTGTGGACGAAGTCGGGTCGAAGCCGGTGCTGCTCGATGAGCCGCCCCGCGTCGGAGAACGCATCATCCCCATCGGTTTCGGTCAGTGCCGGGATTCGGGCGAAGGCATCCGGCGTGAAGCGCGCGTCGGCGGGGCGCTCGAACTGATCAAGCATGGCCGCATGCGAGCCCAAGCAGCGATCTGTCCCGGTGACTCGGGCGGGCCCGGGGTCGACTCCGACGGTCGCGTGGTCGGTGTGGTTTCGGCGAGCGCGATGGACGGCAAACAGGAGACGCGCAACCTCACTGAGTTCACCCGAGTCGATCAGTACCGTGAGGTGTTTGCCAACGCCCTGCGCTTGGCCAACGGCGAGAACCCCGCCGAGTTACCCCCGCTTTCCTGCGGTGGTCCGGCGCCGGGTCGTTGATTCCCGGCGTTGGGTTAGCGACGGGTTAGCCACCGAACCCCTCAAAATCGCCCAAAAAGTCACCCGCAGCGAGCGCTTGCGGTACGCTCGACAGGTGCAAGGCATCAACCGTTTCCTAGCTTGGACGGCGCTAGTGCTGGTGGGCCTAGTGGGCGTCCTGCGTGCGACGGCTCTGCGCTGGTGGCAGGTTCCCACCGGTGATCCGGAGCTCGAAGCCTCGATCGCCCCGACACTCCACGGCGGTGACTGGGTCTTGCTCTGGCGCTTGACGCGACCGGCCTTGGGAGACTTGGTCGTTTGCCCCGACCCCGCCGATCCGACGAACGTCGTCATTGGCCGTATCGTGGCAGAGGCGAACGATCGCGTGCTGATCCAGGGCCCGGACGTCGAGGTGAACGGGCACCGCTTCGACATCGAATACAACTGCACCGAGCGCACCTTCAAGGTCACTGACCCTGATTCGCTGAAAGAGGTCGAGCTCTACTGCGACATGGAAAACGTCGGGGACACTCTGCACATGCGCGGCTACGGTGCAGCGAAGAAGGACGCCGCAAAATTCGCAAAGCAGATCAGTTCGGGCAACGCGTTCCTGCTCAGCGACAACCGCATGCACCCCTTCGATTCGCGGCATTTCGGGACCGTCGACCGCCGCACCTGTACGGAGAAGGTGTTCTTTCGTTTGGTCAGCAAGGACGGCTTCTTCGACGCGGCCAACCGCCTCAGCAGCATCCGCTGAGCGCACTCGGGGCGGCACGGTACTGTCGACCAGGATCTGCTCTAGATCACCACGATGTGGGAGTCGTTTCGGGCCCTGACTCGAGGGTTCGCGTGGCGCAGGGACGCGAAAATGGTTTGAATCCTTGCACTCTTGATCGAAGCTGGTTGTATAGCGGAGGCACAATGGATCAAGCTCGGTATTACATCTGCAAATCGTGCATGACCGCAGTCCCTCAAGGACACAAGTTCTGCGGGCGCTGTGGCGAATCGGTGCCCGACGATATCCTGCAGTTTAGGACTGAGTACTTCAGTGACATGCAGGATCCGACGAAAGCACGTCTGATCTTGATTCACGGTCAGGGCATGGAGGGATTGAGTTACCACCTGACTGCCGATCAGCACATCGCGGGACGCAACGGGCAACTCGAGTTCCCGGACGATGTGTTCATGTCCCCAACGCATGCGAATTTCTTCTATCGCAATACGCGGCTCGTCGTGCGTGACGAGGGTTCGCTCAATGGCGTGTATCTGCGCGTGCGCGGCAGCGTCGACATCGCGCCGGGCGATATCTTCCTGGCGGGTGATCAAGTGTTGCGCTTGGAGCTGACCCCGAAAGCCTCGGACGCCGCGGATGCCGACGGCACGTTCTTCTACACCTCACCGAAATTCCCCACGGCATTTCGTGTAACGCAACTGCTGCAAGGGGGCGCTGGTGGCTGCACGGTGTGCGCCAGCGGTGCGACGCTCAACATCGGGCGCGAAGACTGCGAGCTCAACTTCGGTTTGGACCGTCACTTGGATCGTTTGCATTGCTCGGTGACCGAACGCGACGGCAAGTTCCAACTCACTGACAACAACACGCACAACGGTACTTACGTCCGCATCAAGACCGAGCGCGAACTCGGACACGGCGATTACGTGTTCTTGGGTCGACGTTTGCTGCGCGTAGAACTCAACGCCTGAGCCACAAGCCAAGGGTGTGCGGGTCGACCAAACGCACACCCGACTCGAACAGCGAGCGTTTCAGCGCTCCGAACCTACTCGGAGGCGCTGGGCTCGGCAGCAGTCTCTGAACGGCGTTTGCGACTGCGCTTCTTTTTGCGACGCGGCGGCTTCGGCAAGACCGCAAGCCGCGGATCGGCCTCGTCGCCGCTAGCAAGTCCGGCCGACGCCAAGGGCGTCGCGGTGGGCTTGCCCGCGCGTACGCAGTCGAGCACCTGCGCCGCCAACGGGTACAGGGGGGTGCGCACGAACTTGGTGTTGGCGCCCGCCGCCAAGCGCGGCAAGATCGCGACGATGCGTCGAATCGCATCCGCGATCCGGCGCGGCACCGCCAAACGCTCGACGATGGGCTCCAAGAACTCGTGGCACGCGTCCAAGCGATCTTGTCGCCCGTCACAGGCTTCGAGCATCGGCTCGACGAGCAAGCAGCAGAACAGCACTACTTCGTCGATGGTTTGCCCAGCGCGGCTCATCAGATCGAGATGATCGAGCACTGACCAAACGCGATGACGATCCGGCGGTGAATCGTAGAGGAACGCCGAGAGCTCCGGCAACAGCACGTCGAGCAGTCCAGTTTCCCAGGCAAGCCAGGTGCTGCGATGTGCGGCGCCAGCGCGGAGAAACTTCAAGACCTCATCGAACAAGCGGGGCCGCGCTGCCATCGACAGCGCAGCGCGACACTGCACCATCGCGTGGTAGGTCGCGGGATCTATCCCGACGTCGAGCCGCGCCGAGAACCGCACCGCGCGCAGCATGCGCACGGGGTCTTCGCTGAAGCGAATCACGGGATCGCCAATCGTGCGCACCGCACGCTCTTCGATGTCGCGCATGCCGCCACACCAATCGAGCACTTCGCCAAGCTCGAGGTCGTAAAACAGCGCGTTGATCGTGAAATCGCGGCGCGCAGCATCCTCGTGCGCTTCGCCGAAGGTATTGTCGTCGCGGATTAACAGATCGTCCGAAGCGTTGTCTTCGTCGCTCGGGTTGCGGCGGAACGTCGCCGTCTCAATCACCTTGCCAGCGCCGAACAGGACGTGCACCAAACGAAAGCGGCGCCCAATGATCCGTGAATTACGGAACAGGCGGCGTACGGCCTCGGGGCGAGCACTGGTAGCAACGTCGAAGTCTTTGGGGGCCGCGCCGAGCAAGAGGTCGCGCACGCAACCGCCGACGAGGTAAGCCTCGTAGCCCGCACGCACCAAACGGCGCACGACCTTGGCAGCGTCAGCGTCGATGCGCGCTTCGTCGATTCGGACGGGGTAGCGCTGCGGAGGGACTGCCCATTGGGACTCGCGCTCCTCACCTGAGCCTTCGAGCGGCTCATCGAGCGATTCCACCGGACGCACAGAATACGATACCGGATCGCCGCGATCCCGCTGGCGCCTGGCACGACCCCGGCGTCGCGCCGGAGGTTCTTCTGCTGTTTGATCTGGGGCTGAAATGGGGGACTCCTCGGACTCAGCCGGGTTGCCGTGTAGCAGGCTGCTGCTCAGGAGACCAGCCTTTCAGCCGCTATCGGCAGAGAAGGTCCCGGCTCGACCAATCTGGATCAGCAGACCGGTATCGCGGTACGCGGCACGAATGTCCGAGCGGGTGATTGTCGTTCTGGGCTGCGCGGTGGGCCCCGACGGGCAACCAAGCTCCGCGCTCAGCCGTCGGATCAGCGCTGCAAGGGCAGTCTGGGCGGCTAATCCGAGCGCCAAGCTGCTCGCGAGCGGAGGCCGACGCTGGTTCGGACGGGCCGAGGCCAGCGTGATCTTGGAGCAGATGCGCGCCCGTGGAGTACCGGCAGGGGCCTTGTTGGCCGAACTCAGTTCGCTCACCACCCGCGAGAACGCCGAGTATTCACGGGACTTGCTGAGCCGACGCTACCCCGCCGGATTGCCGCGCGTGGTCCTCGTGAGCTGCGACTGGCACCTGCCGAGAGCGCTCGTCAACTTTCGCCGCGCGGGGCTCGAGTGCGTTCCGTTCGCGGCCCCGAGCCCGGGCGGATCAGTCGAGGGCGGTTGGCGCAAGCTCAAGGAGCGTTTACGGCGTTTGGGCGACACGCTCGGACGCTGAGCGAGTCACGCGGGTTCGAGGTATCGCACCCAGAGTGCTTTTGTGTTGGTGCACCGAGGTCGATTCGGGAAACTCGGAAGCGTGCTGCTCGCAATCGACATTGGAAACACCAACCTCGTCTTCGGTTTGTTCGAGAACGAATCCCTGAAGCTGACGTTTCGCGCGGAGACCGTGCGGTCGCGAACTGCGGACGAATATGCGGCGCTGCTTCGCCAACTGATCTTCGTGCGCGAAATCCCGGCGTCCGAAGTCGACGCGGCGATCATCGCGAGCGTGGTGCCGCAGCTGACCGATGTCGTAGCCCAAGCCGTCAAGCTCGCCTTCGGACAACGTCCGATCGTCGTCGGGCCTGGCACCAAGACCGGTATCTCGGTGCGCTACGACAATCCTCACGACGTGGGAGCGGATCGCATCGTCAATGCAGTTGCGGCGCATCAACGTTACGAGGGCGGCGTGATCGTCGTCGATCTCGGCACGGCCACGACCTTCGACTGCGTCTCCCCCAAGGGCGAGTATTTGGGTGGGGTTATCGCCCCTGGCGTGCAAGTGAGCCTCGACGCGCTGATGGCACGCGCCGCGAAACTCCAGCCAATCGAGCTGGCCGTGCCACCACGCGTGGTGGGTCGCAACACCGCAAACGCGCTGCAATCCGGCGTGATCTTCGGCTACGCGAGCCTGATCGACGGGCTCGTAACGCGGATCAAGGCCGAGCTCGGCTACCCGTGCCAGGTTATCGCGACGGGCGGACTCGCGACGCTACTGGCGCCGCACTGCGCGAGCATCGAGCACGTGGAGCCAGATTTGACGCTCGACGGGCTGCGCATTCTGTACGAACGCAACCGCTGACGGCGCTGGACCAACCCGCGGACGCCCGCGAGCAGACCTCTTCGAGGTCTGCTCGCTCTCGGCTCACTGCTCGTACGCTTGGGTCGCGACCAAACCTTGGCCCGACGGGACCACGGTCACGATCCGGGCAGCAGCTGCGACGGGCAACGGCCAGCGATAGCAGTTCGGTGCTTTGCCGACGATCGCGCGCGGGCCAACCATGTTGTCTTGCGCCATCGCAGTTTGCAGTCCTGGAACCGTCGTCGCGGGCAATAGTTGCACGTCGATCTCGTTAACCGGCGGCAATCCCACGGAGATGATCGTGTAGCACTTGCCGGGTTGCATCGTGAGCTGTGTCTCACTCGATTGCCCAGTGCCGAGTAGCGCGACGTTCGGCAACCCCAAGGCTTTCGCGCCACGGGGTGCCTCCGTTTTTGCCACTTCGTTCAAGACGGCTTGCGCGGCTTGCGCCAACGCTGGCTCGACTGCCGCAATCGGCGAGGTCGTCGGTTGCGGCGGTGCGGTCTGCACCGGCGGCGCGCTCATGCTCACCATTGGAGGAGGTGCCGACCAAGTTGCCGTCGGTTGAATCGCCGCTGTCTGCGGCTGTGGCTCACTGCCACTACACGCCCAACCCAAGCCCAACCCAACGGCAATCGCAGAAACTGCGACGCCGAGAGGAACCGCCGAAGGCGCGCGCTTTGCCCGTTGATCCTTGGTCATCATCTGCTCCTGCTCGTCACTTCTCGTAAACTTGAACGGCAGCAACCCCGGAGCCCGCGGCAACGGTCGTCACCACTTTGGCTGCGCCAGCGAACATCAACGGCCAGCGATAGCAGTTGGGCGCGGGCGCCAACGCGGTCTGCGGGCCCGTCGCTTGATCTTGCGCCAAGACGGGCGTCATCCCGGGCACGGGCACAGTCGCCACCAACTGGATGTTCACCTCGCTCACGGGTGGTAACCCGACGGCGATCACGGTGTAACACTTGCCGGGCTGCAGTTGCAGCTGGCTCTCGAGCTGTTGCCCAGGTTGGAACATACCGACCATGGCAGCACCGAGCGGTGTTGCTCCGGGCGCTTGAGTCTTTGCCATCTCGTTGATCAGCGGCTGCGCTGCCATGCCCGCCGAAGCATCCAGTTGTTGCGCGGGGCTACCGACGGCGGCGTTGGGCGGAATCGGCAACATCCCGGGCGGAAGCGCGGGGAAGCCGGGAATGGGTGAAGAGGCCGCGGGTGCAGGCTGGGCTTGGCCAGGGTACGGCTGAGCTTGCCCGGGGTACGGTTGCTGTCCCGGATAAGGCTGCGTTTGCGCCGGATAAGGCTGCGCCTGACCTGGGTACGGCTGCCCCGGTTGTTGCTGCGGAGGCGTCTGCGCTCCGGCCTGAAACTGGCTGTTGGGCTCGGGGTCGCTGCCGCCGCAAGCTACGGCCATGATGGCGCCAGAGAACACGTAAGCTAGAGGTCGAGTAATTCCGCCCATCGTCATGAACTCCCGTGGAAGAAGAGGGCCGCGCGCACCCGCGCGCAGCAGGCCGTCAGGCTACGATCAGACCACAAGCCCGGTACAGTGGTTTCTGCTTGGAGGCCACGGATCCCGATCGCAGCCGTGAGCCATTGGTGGAAGCAATTTTGGTTGTCCAGAATTGGGCGGTGGGCGACTAGCATCACCGACGCATGACATTCACCTGGCGAACCGCGAGCGCCATCGTCCTCGGCCTATCCCTCATGGCTTGCTTACCGCGCGACCGCGATTTGGGTCGAGAGAAGCCTGGGACGACTTTGGACTCGAAGGCCGTACCCAAAGGCAGCGATAGCACCGCTACGCGAAGCCCCAAGCCCGCTTTCACGGGACCCTTGGCATCGAGCCGACCCCCGATCGTCGATCCGCCCTTGGGTGAGAGCTTCGAGGACAACTTCGAACGCCCGACGTTGGGTCGTGATTGGCGCACGAACAGCCTCGGAAGTTGGAAGATCGAAGGGGGACGCTTGTGCGCTCGTGGCGCCCACAATCACCCATTGTGGTTGGGTCGCCAATTGCCGACCAACGCCAAGATCGAGTTCGAGGCCACGAGCAACTCGGAAGACGGTGACATCAAGGTCGAGCTTTGGGGTGACGGCCGCAGCGGTGCGACGGGCGTGTCCTATACGAACGCGTCGAGCTATCTGACGATCTTCGGCGGCTGGAAGAACACTCTACACGTGCTGGCGCGCATCAACGAACACGGCAAGGACCGACGTGAGGTGCAGCTCAGTGCCGACAGCGCGGACCCACGGGCGCGCGCCGTGGTCATGGGACAGACTTACCGCTTCCGAATCGAGCGGAGCGATGGTCACAAGTTGCTTTGGTACGTGGATGATGTCGAAATACACGAGTTCGACGACGCACAGCCACTTGCGGGCACGGGGCACGACCATTTTGGATTCAACGACTGGGAAGCGAACATCTGCTTCGACAATCTGCGGATCACTGCACTGCCGGGGTAACACGTGACACCGGAGGAGTTCGATCACGAGCTCGACGAACTCGAGATTCGAGTGGAGCGCCTGCGCGCGCTGTATGAGCAGTACTTCCTCGGCATCGAAAAGATCGAACCAGGCGTTGCTCGCAAAGACGTCGATCGACGCTTCTGGGCGATGAAGAAGATCAAGGTTCGCAACACTGCCAAGCGCTTCAAGCTGCAGGTGTTAACGCAACGATACAACACTCTGCAGCAGTACTGGACCAAGGTGTGTCGTCAGATCGAGAACGGCACGTACGTCAGGCATTTGGTGCGTGCAAGGCGCCGCGCCGAAGCAAAGGCCGCCGAGGCCGCTGCCCCTACGCAACATCAGTCGTCGGCGCCTCCGCGTCCGAGTTACATCGTCCCTCGCCCGGATTCGTTCAATCCGCCCAAACCGCGATCGGAGCCGGCGGCCAAGGCACCCTTGGCTCTAGGTGAAGCTCGAGTCGAAGAACTTCATCGGCAACTCGCTGCCGCATACGCGCAAGCTCGCCCGGGAGAAAAACCGATCTCCAAGAAGGCCTTGGCGGAGTCGTTGCGAGTGACCGAAGCGCGCTTGCGCGAGAAGCACAACGACAAGCAAATCGACTTCCAGGTCGTCGTGCGAGACGGCCAGGTAACGATCAAGCCCGTGCTGCGGCGCGGTTCCTGAAAAACCTCCGCCAGCAGCAACGCGGGCGGCTTCGGACGGCCCGCGCTTACAGCGCTCGGTGCCTTCGACAGGCTCAGGTCAGGTGGCGGGGGCTGACTTCGGAGCGGGGTGCCCGGGGCGTCGAATCCGGACGACCATCACGACAGAGTCGAATTGCGCAGGAACCGCGGCCGGCCTCGCGCATACGCGAACAGAGGCTGCTCAAATCTTCATCTGCGTCGACGACCTCGCCCTCGATGGGCTCCATGGTGGACTCGTCGTAGCGGCAGTGGTCTAGGGCGACCCAAAGGCCTTGTAGCTCGTCACTCTCACAGATTTCAGGCCACGTCATGCGTTCGCCCATCATTACCGAATCACCTTTCACACGTGGCGAAAGAACTTGAGGAGAAAACATCAACACGCCTCAGTTACGCCCTCGGGGCATCCGCCTTCAGAAGGCGAGTTCAAATACCGGCGAGGATAAAGCCACGCTTCAATCCGTCTTCAGTGCAACTGCTGCTCGTAAAGCTCTAAGGGAAAGCCTTCATCAAGCGGTTTTCGATGTTTAGGATCTACCCCCACGGTCTTTGGGGAGTCAAGTGGGTGACTTTGCTGGGCCAGCTGGCGGCTCGGCTTCAGGTACACCAGAAACCGCCGCTGGTACGAATTATTGGCGTTTTACTTTCACCATTTCAGTCATTTGCAGCTCGCGGCCGCGGTGTCGAGACCAGGACTCCCTGCTCCCATCGACTTGGCAGCCGCCTGAATTGCTCTCGCGTTGGCACAGTCGCCCCGATTTGCAGCACTCTTCGCCTCTCCAGGTGCGCGACCCCGCGCGCGCGCCGAGCAGGCTTTCTTCTCGCCCGCATCGCTGCACTGACGGTACTTCGCCGCCGCGGCGACGATCTGCCCGCCCTGCGCGAGCGTCACGCATTCACCGCACGCGGCGCTCTTTCCCGTCTCGTTCTTTGGCGGCGGGGTCTCGTTCTTCGGCGGGTTGGTCTCGTTCTTTGGCGGCGGAGTTTCGTTCTTCGGCGGCGTCGTCTTCCCGGGAGGCGTAGTGCCGGTATTTGGCTTGTCTCCGCCGTGAGTCTTGTCGATCGGGGGCGGGGTAACGGTTCCGTTGTTCTGTCCCGCGTTGTCGTCGCTGTTGTCGTCCGCTTGCGGATCCGGGGTGTTATCCCGAGGCGCGATGCTCACGGGAGGCGGGGTCTGGGTGAGCACGACGGTACTCGGCGCAGTTGAGTCCCCCCCCGAGCGCGAAACCGCGATCGCGATGCCGCCGCCGAGCAAAACCACAGCGCCGACCAAACCATAGACCAAGCCTTTGTTGCCGGCTCGCCCGCTCGCCCCAGTCGGGCCAACCACGGGCGCGGGCGGAACGAATGCGCGATTGCCTGGACCCGCCGCGACTGCAGCCTGTGCAGGCATGGCCGCGGTGGGCGCGGGACCGGCGTTAGCCCCGAGCAAGAAGTCGGGAGCGGCCGCCATGGCGGCCGTGGCAGTCGAGGTATCGACGTTGGCGTCGGAACCCGGCACGACCGAGCGCGAGTCGGGTGCGGCGCGGTCGAGCGCATCGACGAACTCCATCACCGTTCCGAAGCGCTCCTCCCGATCCTTGGACAGCGCCTTGAGGATGGCGTCGCGCATGGGCTTGGGAATTTGCGTGCTGATTGCCATCGTCTCGAAGGGACGCGGCTGCGACGTCATGTGTTCGGTCGCCCATTGCCAGGGCGTGGTCGCTTCGAAGGGCAATTTGCCGGTCAGCATCTCGTAGGCCATCACGCCCAACGAGTAGATGTCGCTGCGACGATCGAGCGCTTTGCCCGTGAATTGCTCGGGACTCATGTACGGCGGCGTTCCGAGCACCATGCCTTGTTGAGTCAACTTCGCTTCGCGCGCCGCGTCGGCTGATTCAGTGCGCGCGGCGATGCCGAAGTCGAGCAACTTCACGACGTCCGCCTCGCCCGCGCGATGGACCAAGATCACGTTCTCCGGCTTGAGATCGCGATGCACGATCCCTTGGCGATGGGCTTCGTCGAGTGATCCGGCAACTTGACGCAGCAGGCGCTTGACGCGTTCGGGAGCGAGCGCCCCTTCTTTCTCGATCACTTTGTCGAGCGACTGACCCGCGAGGAACTCCATCGCGATGTACAGAGTTCCATCGTCCATCGCGCCGAAGTCGTAGACCTTGATGGTGTTGGGGTGCTCGAGCTGCGCGACGGTTCCGCACTCGCGGTGGAAGCGAGCCGTTACGGAGGGATCGCGGGACAACTCGGGGTGCAACGTCTTGACCGCGACTTTACGCACCGCGGTGCCCATCTGCTGTTCACCTGCGTAGACGATGCCCATGCCCCCTTCACCGATCACGCCAGTGATTCGATAACGGCCACCAACCACCGTGCCCACGCGAGGATCCTTCGAGTCCTGATGTGTAATGATCGTGATGCCACAGTTGGCGCAGAAGCGTGCGCCTTCGAGGTTTTCGTGCCCACAAGCCTCGCAATTCATCAGAGCTAGGGTGGCACGAACGGCCAGTAAAACGCCACACTTAGGAGCAGGCCGCGACGTTACGAATCCGCGGGGCCGTCAACGCGCCACGTCAGTGATCAGGTAGGCGTTCCGTCGCCAGCGTCATCGGGTGCTCCGACACCCGCCGCCCTTTGCAACAAGCGCTTGAGCACGGGATCGACCTCGAGCTGAGCGCGCAGTTGCTCCTTCACGTCTTGCAACTGCACATCGGTGAGGCGGCCATGTAGGTGGCTCGTCGCTTGTTCGACCCGCAATTCGACATATTGCTCGCGGGTGATCTCGTTGCGCTCCAAGCGCTGAAGGTCCGAACTCGGTGCAATTGGAGTCTGCTGCTCCACCCGAAATTCAGCGTCGCCGGTTGGCTTCGAAACGGATCCAACCCCGCCAGTCCCTGGGACTGGGGGTCCTCCACTCCTACCAATTCCGTCAATGCCCATGTCTGCTCCTAGCCGTGGCCTCGCGCGTTGGCTCGTGGCGTGATCGCTTTATAGAACGCAACTGCCGCGGGTGGCACTTCAACGTAGATTGCCGATCGCGTTCTTCACGCTTTCGTGCTGCGTCTTGAGCACGTTCGAGACTGCCTGAAAATTGCGAGTCTCGTCTTGGATCCGCTGTTGGAGGCCGAGATAGTACAGGTTGTCCTGCGTCTGGCGGGCGAGCACCCCTTCGATGTTCGCGCCGGATCCCGAATCACCCGCAGCAATCGGCTGGCCCGAAGCCGCACTTGCTCCCGTCGCCGAGTAGCCCGGGGCAGGGTAGCCCGGCGCCGCGTAACCCTGCCCCTGCGGGCCATCGAGCCGACCCGCGTTCGGATCGCGCACGGCCGCGACGATCTCCGGACCCCCTGGGATCCGTTGCGCGGCGGCCTCGGCTCCAGCGACAACGGCGTTGGCGCCGCTGCCGATCAAGGCGGAGAAGGGGCGCGCTGGCTGCGGCGTCACCCGATAGTTGGTGGTTTGAAGTTCGATGTAAGGGACTGGGCCCTGGCTGCCGATGCGGGTGGTCATGCGTAACAAACTCCAGTTGGGGGGTTTGAGACGACTTCGGCCGCTCGGGGTTGGCGTTTTCCGAATTTGTGGTTCGATTCACAATCCGAGCCACTCGGCCGGAAGCAATGAGCTTCCGTCGTGGCGGACTTCGAAGTGAAGCAACGCGCGGCCGTCGCGCCCCGGTTCGATTTCCGCGATCTCGGCACCAGCGGCGACTTGGTCACCGACTTGGACGAGCAGCTTGTGCAAGTGCGCGTACAGCGTGGAGTAGCCGCCACCGTGGTCGACCACGACGGATTGCCCGAGATCTGCGTAGTCGCCGATCAACACCACGCGTCCGCGGAACACGTTGCGCGCCACAGCCCCAACTTCGACGAGCATCTGAACCCCAGTGCCCCGCGTGTCCGTCGCTTCCACTTCGTGCACTTCGGCGCGGCCCGCGACGGGGAAAGGCATACGCCCTTTGAGATCCAGAAACGAGCGCGCCTGCAAGTCGGCCGCAGGTGCGCCGTACACGGCAGCGTGCGCTGAGCGATCGCCGCTCGAGCTGAAGGCTCGTTGATACGCCGACTCGCGTTCCTCGGCTGCCAGGACTGCTTCGCGCGAACGCTGATAGTCGGCGACTTGGCGCACCAATTGCTCGCGCTCGAGACGCATTTGGCGCAGCCCATCACGTGTTGCGTTCACCTGAGCATCAATTTCGGCGACGCGTGACAGATCCCGCGCCAGCGCTCTACGCAGCAACTCGACGCGATTGGCGTGGGCCACGAACCCAGAAAAGCCGTTGCTGAGCGGGAGTAACCCGAGACGCACCAAGTGAACATACGCGCGGCCACGCACTGTCGTGCGGTCGAGCAGCTTCTGCTTCTCTTTGCCGAGCGTTTCGAGCTGCCGCGCCACGAGCTCTTCTCGGCGATCGGCGTCGATGGCTTCGAGCGCGCGGTCACCCGCAACGTGCACCGGGTCCGTATCGCTCGAGGCGCCAACCGCGACGCCGCTCGCCAGCAAAAGCGCTAGCGGCCAGAGCAGGCGAACTCCTCTCACGCGACGAACGCCTTTCGCAAACTCAGCATGGCGGCAAGCGATCCCAGCACCGCACCCAGCACCACCAGTCCAAGACTCGAGAGCAGCGGTAAAAATGTCGGGCTCACGCCGAGCAACAGCGACAATTCTTCTTCGAATCGACTGCCTAGGAACGAAAACGCCAACGCCGTCAAACCGACAGCCGCTGCGGCACCAATCGAGCCCTGCGCTGCACCTTCGATCAAGAATGGTCTGCGGACGTAGGCCGTGGTGGCGCCCACGATGCGCAGCACCTCGACCTCGTCGCGCCGGCTCTCCAGCGTCAACTTGGTGGTCGACCCGACGACAGTGACGACCGCCAGAAATACCACCAAGCACAACCCGAGCGCCACGATGCGCGCGCTGCGCACCAAGGCCGAGATGCGAGCAACCCAAGCGCTGTAGGTCTCGACCGACTCTACTGCCGGTAACTGCTTGAGTTGACTCACCAGAATCTGAACTCGATCGGCCGCAAGCCCCGCCTCGAGTTCGACCTCGATCGATGCGGGAAACGCGTCGCTCGGCAAGGCGGCGATCAATGCCGAGGGTGAACCCTCGAGCAACTCCGCACGAGCCCCTTCCGAAGTGACGTGTTTGACGGAGGTCACGCCAGCCGTCGCTTTGAGCGCCCGCACCACCTCGGCGCTATCGGCGACCGACACCTGCGGCGCTAGGTAAACAGAGAGCTGCCCCACGCTGTTCCAGCGCGTTTCGATTCGCTCCAAATTGAAGAGAACCAACAAGCCGCAAGCCAAGCACATGAAGGCCACGGCCGAACTCAACACACTGACGGCGTGCATGCGCCACTCGCTGCGGGCCCCGCGCCAGGCTCGATCGATAGTTCTCAAAGCACGATCTCCTGCGAAAGCGGCGGCGCGAAGCCAGCTCGCTCAAGCGACCGTGCGCAGTCCCTCGGGCACATCTGTGGTCCTTCCCTCGTCGAGCACCACGACGCGGCGCGGACGAACTTCGAGCAGCGTGCGATCGTGGGTAGCAAAGATCACGCTCACGCCCGTTTGATGAATGTCTTCGAACAACTCGAGCACGTCGAGCGCCAGCTGCGGGTCGAGGTTGCCCGTCGGTTCATCCGCCAGCACGAGGGCTGGCTCCGAAACGATCGCGCGGGCAATCGCGGCGCGCTGTTTCTCGCCGCCAGAGAGCACGTGCGCCGGGTCGAAACCACGGCCACCGAGCCCAACTTGCTCGAGCACCTCCGCCACGCGCGTATCGATCGTGCGGCGCGGCAGCCCCAAGATCTGAAGCGGGACCGCGACGTTGTCGGCCACGCTCCAATTGCCGACGAGACGAAAGTCCTGAAACACGATGCCGATGTTGCGGCGCAGGTACGGTACCGACTCCGGCTTCAGCCGCGAGATGTCGCGACCCATGAACAGGATGCGCCCCGAATCCGCGCTCTCGGCCCCGTAGATCAATTTCAAGAGCGTGCTCTTACCCGCCCCCGAAGGCCCGGTGAAAAACACCAGTTCGCCGCGCTCGATCGTCAGATTCAAGTCGCGCAGCACGCTGCGACTTGGGCCGAAGCTTTTGTGAATGTGCTCGAACACGAGCAGCGGCTTGTCCCCAGCGCTCGCGTCGAAGCGTTTGCCGGTCCGTAGGAACGGCCGGAAAGACGTGAGGCGCGAGCCGAGACCCATGGCTCAGGGTGGGTAACAACCAGCACGCCCGAGATACAACTTTTCGGGGGGTCTACGTCGTTGCAGAGGCATTTCCCGCTTGCTCAATGGTGCTACGCTAGGCGCCCATGAAGCTCTTGGGACCGAGGAGGTCGAGCGTTGGCCGATGAACGAGCGGTGAAGTTGGCCCAATCGGCCCGCGAACAACTCGGCTCGGCGCTGGAGCTGTTGCAGACCGATCGAGTCCCGCTTTCAGCGGCCGACATTGCCGCACACGTGGCCAAGTCGATGGGCCTGCTCGTGAAGTTCGAACAAGGCGGTGACGCGACGGTCTCACGCGCGGCGTTGCTCGACGTGCGAGCGGCCTTGGGCGTCTTGCAAACCTGTTCACCTCGCACGGAACTGGTGGACGACGCGACGCAACGCGTTGCGGCAGCCCTCGGCTTGATCCACTCGGTGACCGAGATTGCGGCACTGCCCGCGCCTGCGGCTTTGGCGGCACCCACGCCGGGATCGCGCTCGACGACCCAGATCGGATATCGAGTCCCCGCGTCTCCGAACCCAGACGAAAACGACACGTATCGCGAGCCATTGTCGGCTCCGGGTAACCGCTTGGCGGCGCGCCAAAACGTCGCCTCTGGCTCGAGCTCGGGCGAAGTGAGGGCTGCAGAGCCCAAACCCCAAGCAGCCCAAGTCGTCGAAGCGCCGGCGCCCAACCCAAAGCCCACAAACCCGCAGCCGCTCGATTCGGCCCACGCCGAACCGACTCTGGATTTGCGGCGCCGCGTCGAGCGGCCAGCCACTGAAATTGTCGAGGCACCAGCGCGACTTTCGCATGCCCCAAGACCTCAAATCCCCGAAGCGGTGGCGAAGCCCTCCAACAGTGTTCGGCCACGTCCGTCCAGCGCGCCCCGGGGAACCCGTCCGATCGAACCGCGCGTCGAAGTCTTCTTGGGGGCCAACAGCGCGAGCAACTTCTACGTTGGGCTAGGTAAACGCAGCGTGCTCGAAGGTGGCGGCTTGTTCGTCGCGACCTACCATCTGATCAGCGTCGGGCACACCGTTCACTTGACGGTAGGGTTACCCGGCGGGCACGAATTCAGCGCCGAAGGCGTAGTCAGCTGGCAACGCGATCCATCGCGGCAAACGACGCCGGGCGTGTCGCCGGGTTACGGCGTGAAGCTCAAGAGCCTGTCAGACGGTGCCAAGAAACTGGTCGAGCGCTACGTTAGCAATCGGGAACCGTTGTTCTTCGAAGACGGCTAGTCACGCGTGCATCGCCGCCACGATCTGAAGTGCGGCGCGCTTCGAGAAGCACGATTGTTGTCCGCTCGCGACGCGCTCTGCTAGCCCCGTCAGAATGTGGTCACCCCTTGCGTGCCGTCGCCGGCTTCCCGCTTCAATCGCGCTGATCGCGGCACTGCTGGGGACGCAGGGCTGCATGCTGCATCAAAATTCGTCTGCGCGCTTGATGGACGCCGCGCAGGAGCTGAACTTGTCGGCGCGGTTCGGCAACGTGGACATCGCGGCCCAGCACACTTCCGACGCAGCACGCCCCACTTTCATCGCGCGACGCCAGAGTTGGGGCAATGACATCCGCGTCGTGGACGTGAACTTGTCCTCGATGAACTTGGTCGATGACGAACACGCCGAAGTGCGCGTGTTGTACTCGTGGACACGCATGGATGAAGGCGTCCTGCGCGCCACGACGGTCACCCAGTACTGGGGCAATCCCAAGTTGGGCGGATGGCGTTTGGAGCGCGAACAGCGCTTCGCTGGAGATCTGGGGCTGTTTGGCGAGCGCGCGACGAAGCCCGAACCCCAAGCGCGCGGCGACGTCCACTTTGCCACGCGCTCACTCGGCGCGGTTAACCCCTGAGCAACATCGAAAGCGGGGCTTTCGGCGCTAGGTGCCTGCCCCGCGTTCGCTACGATCAAGCCCTGCAGCCCATAGCCGTCCAACGACGGAGCGCGGCTGCAGGTTCGAACTCACTTCTTCTTCTTGGTACCGGCGCGTGAGGCGCGGGCCACTTCGGCGCGGCGCGCTTCGCGGGCCTTCTTCTTGGCCTGCGCTTTACGGCGACACATCTTCGGACTGCGGCGATTGTCAAAACGACCCATATTCGATTCCTCGGTTGTGACTAATCGCACCGGCGCTCGCGCGGCCACGTGCGGGACGGGCTCCTTAGCAGAGAAAGCCCGGGCGCGAGCAAGCTTTCTCGCACAAGGGCGCTGGCCCGGGCGCGAACGCACACTGAGCAAGCGGATCAGCCGCTCAGCGCGTCGTCGAGATCCGTCTCTCGATCACGCACTTCGAGGCGATAGCGGCTGTTGGCCGTCTCGATGTAGAAGACGTCTCGCTCGGCAACGCGCATCACGCGTTTGACGGGAGTCGTCACGTATTCGTGCATGCCGTCCGAAAACTCGATCACGATTACCGACCCCTTGCGAGGAGCACGAATCAGTTTGCCGGCGACCGCTCTTGAGCCGCGGCCAAGCTTTCGGAGCACAACTTGCACGCTGAGACCTTAGCAATCCGGCTAGCGGTTTGCACCCCGTTCTTGCCTGCTATCCACACCGGACCCCCTTACTGTGGAGAAACGCCCGGGATTTGTGCGGTAGGTGCAACAGAAAAAAACTGCCGGAGCTGCTCTGCCGAAGGTCGGAACTGTTTCCGCGCGCGGGCGCACTTTGGTGCCTGTGAGCGTCCGTTCAGGGGGACGTCACACCTTTGCGCCCCTTCTTTGCGAAGTACGCGCGCAACACGTCGCGTGCGAGCTCGGGCCCTTTGATGCGCCAGATCGGCGTGTTCACTACCAGCGCTGATACGGCGACCTCGGGAGCGTCTGCCGGCGCGAAGCCGACGAACCAAGTGTAGTGACGATTCTCTTTGTGGCGCGTCAAAGTCCCCGTCTTGCCCGCAACCACGATCTCGGGCAGGAACGCGCCGCCCTTGGCATCGAAGAACGCTTTGTGACCGGAACCCGAAATCGTCGTTTGAACCATCATCCGCGTCAGCTGCGTCGCGGTCTCTGGCTTGATGGCACGGCGTAACACCCGTGGATCGGAGGGCGCGCGGTATACGACGTTACCCTCGGCGTCCAGCGTTTCCCTGATGATCGTCGGCTGCAGAGTAACGCCGCCATTGGCAACCGTCTGCGCCATCACCGCGGCCGCCAGCGGCGAGAGGCTCGAATGCCAAAAACCAGCCGCGGAACGCGCAAATTCGACGGGATCGGTCTCTGGGAGCGCGAGCTTGGGGGCCTCGTTGACCGCTTCGAACGGAACCGGAGCGCCGAAGCCGAACGCGCCGCCCATGGTGGCCAACTGCTCCACGCTCAAGTGTTTACTTGCGAGCCGCCCGAAGACCACGTTCAAGCTGCGACCCAACGCCGTGCCCAAAGTGGCGCACCATTTGTCCTGAGCCGGATCGTCGATCAACTCGTCCTTGGCGATGAAGCTCTTGCCGCCGTGATAACACTGCTCGGTTTCGGCGTTGAGCCCCGCCATTTCGACCAGGGCCGCACCCGTCACCATCTTGAACACACTGGCGCTCGGAGCTTCGGCGCGCGCGTTGAAGTCGAAGGTCGGTCCTTCGTTGATGTAGCTCGCGTAAACGAGCACTTGACCCGTTTTCACGTCGCTCAACACCACCCCAGCTTCCGGCAGGGTGTAGCGTTTCATGACCGACAAGGCGCTGCGCTGCAGGTCCGGGTCGAGACTCAGGACGGCCACGTGGTCGTTGGCCAAGGGCGCGGTCACCCGGCGCGGATGCAAGTCGATGCGCGTCAAGTCGAGGCCCTCGAAGCGCTGGGCATCGGCTTCGTCGGGCTTCACGGCGCGTGTCGCGCGGCTCAACGTCAACCCAAGACCGTCGAGCGCGACGTGCCCGCGTATCACGGGCGCCAAAGCGACACCGAGTCCGATTAGAAGGCCAATGCCAAGCCACTTGCCTAGGCCACGCATGCTGCGGCGGGTAAGCCACATTGTGCACGGCGGGGCCAAGAAACCTGCCGGAAGCGCTCGTGCGGGGTGCGACACCAGGGCGGAAGTGGTAGGCTCCAGTTCGTCCGTCGTTCAGCAAACGCTCGTCAACGAAGTTTACCCCGCATGAGTGAAGCGCCAACTAGCGCCAACATCGAAATCGACAATCCCAAAGTGTTGATGGCCATCACTGGACCTCACGCTCAACTCTTGGGTGAAGTCGCCAAAGCGAGCGGTGCGGCAGTGAACTTGCGGGGCAACACGATCCTACTGTCGGGAGCGCCAAACGACGTGCAGGTCGCTGGGCGGTTCTTGGAGGGTGCCGTCGCGTTGGTGAGCAACGGCGTCGAGATCGGCAAACACGACGTCGCGCGCTCGCTGCGCAACTTGCGCGAGGATCCCGACGTGTCGTTGGCCTCGCTGCTCGACGAGACGATCATCGTTTCCAACCGCCATCGCCCGATCGTGCCGAAGGGCGCGACGCAACGCGCTTACATCACTCAGATTCGTGAGCACGATCTGACGTTTGGGATCGGTCCGGCGGGCACGGGCAAGACTTATCTCGCGATGGCGATGGCGGCGCGCGCGTTGGTACAGCGTGAAGTCAAGCGCATCATCTTGACGCGCCCGGCGGTCGAAGCAGGTGAACGCCTCGGGTTTCTGCCGGGTGACCTCGTGGAGAAGGTCAATCCCTATCTGCGTCCGCTGTACGATGCCCTGCACGAGATGCTGGACTTCGAGAAGGTCGAGCAGTTGCGTTCGCGGGGTCAGATCGAGGTCGCTCCGCTCGCGTTCATGCGCGGCCGCACGCTGAACGAAGCCTTCGTGATTCTGGACGAAGCGCAGAACGCCACCAGCGAACAGATGCGGATGTTCCTGACCCGGCTCGGTTTTGGCTCGAAAGCCGTCGTGACCGGTGACGTGACTCAAACGGACTTGCCGCGCGGTGCGCGCAGCGGCTTGGGCGAGGCGGTCGCATTGTTGCGCGACGTGGAGGGCATCGCGCAGTGTTACTTCACCGACCGTGACGTCGTGCGGCACCCGTTGGTCCAGCGCATCGTCGTCGCCTACGAGGCTCAAGACAAGCGACGCAAAGCTGCCGCGGGTGCGGAGCACCAGGCCCCAGAACACCAGTCCAGCGAGCGAACAGACGCGAGCCCAACCGACGGTCCCACGCCCGACGTCGAACGTCGTCGCGCGTCACCGAGGGCAACGGAACAACAGCAGGTTTCAGGCCAGGTCGCGAGCACTGCCCCCGAGGAAAAAGAGGCGAAACAGCAAGGTCTGACGCCTCAGACGTAGAGCAGTACAGGTGCATTTGGGCGCCTTACAAAATCGTCGTCCGCTCTCGCGCAGGCCGCCGATTTCGTGATATCGCCGCGCCATGCCTGAAATAGTCGATGTAAGCGCTCGCGAGATTCTCGACTCGCGGGGAAATCCAACCGTTGAAGCCGAGGTTCACACCAACAGTGGCTTTGGTCGCGCCTGCGTCCCCAGTGGCGCGTCCACGGGCGAGCACGAAGCCGTCGAGCTGCGTGATGGCGACAAGAAGCGATACATTGGCAAGGGTGTGAGCAAGGCCGTTGCCAACATCAACGAGAAGCTCGCGCCTGCGCTCGAAGGCATGGTCGTGCTCGACCAGGTCGCGATCGACGAGCGTTTGATCGAGCTCGACGGCACGCCGAACAAGGGCAAGTTGGGCGCCAACGCGATCCTCGCGGTGTCGATGGCTGCCGCCAGGGCCGCCGCAGACACCGTCGGTGTTCCCCTTTGGCGTTACTTGGGTGGTGCGCAAGCCCGCGTGTTGCCAACGCCGATGATGAACATCCTCAACGGTGGCACCCACGCCGACAACGGGCTCGAGATTCAAGAGTTCATGGTGATCCCGTTCGGCTTCAGCGATTTCGGCGAAGCCCTACGCTGCGGCGCAGAGATCTTCCACGCGCTCAAGGCGAACCTGAAGAAGGATAACCTGACGACCGCAGTCGGTGACGAAGGTGGCTTCGCGCCGCGACTCGAGAACAACGAGGAAGCGCTGAAGCGCATCATGGACTCGATCTCGGCTGCGGGTTACGAGCCGGGCAAGCAGGTGGGCATCGCGCTCGACTGCGCCTCCAGTGAGTTCTACGCCAACGGCAAGTACACCTTCGACAAGAAGCAGGTCGACGTGGCTCAGCTCGTCGAGATTTACGCCAAGTACTGTGAAAAGTACCCCATCCTCAGCATCGAAGATGGTTTGGACCAGAATGATTGGGCAGGCTGGAAGCTGCTCACCGACAAACTCGGTGCGCGCGTCCAGTTGGTCGGCGACGATCTATTCGTGACGAACCGCACGCGACTCGAAGAGGGCATCGAGAGGGGTTGCGCCAACTCGATCTTGATCAAGCTCAATCAGATCGGCACCTTGACGGAGACGCTCGACACGATCCGCATCGGTGCCCACCACGGCTACCGGTCGATCATTTCGCACCGCTCGGGCGAGACCGAAGACGCGTTCATCGCCGATTTGGCCGTGGCCACCAACGCCGGCCAGATCAAGACGGGAAGCTTGAGCCGCAGCGATCGCGTCGCGAAGTACAACCAGTTGTTGCGCATCGCCGACGAGCTCGGTGAAGCGGCGATCTACGCTGGCAAGACCCCGTTCCGCCGCTAACTTCCAAACGCAACTCTCGACGCGGGGCGCCGACCTAACGGTCGTCGTCCCGTTTGCGTTTGCGGGCAGCGTTGATCCCGAGCACCAACAACGGCTCGTCGGACACCCTGAACGTCATGGTTTCGCCGAGCGCGACTCGCACGCGCTTGAACGGCCCGTCGAGAAACAGGCACGCATCCTGGATCTTGCTCTGGACACGCAGCGTGCTGCCCTCCGGGATGTCCAGACGCCGCAGCTCGTAAAGCCGTCCAGCGCCCGCGTAGGGCTCTCTCACGACGCATTGCAGCCCGCGCGACGTCAGCGCGCGCACCCTACCTCCAGCGGAGCGCAAGGCGCCCGTCGAGCCCGCCGCAGTGCCGATCCAGACCCCACTCGAAGTCTGCTCCTCTGCTTGCCGTCCAAATCGCAAGATGTAGCGAGACGTCGCCGCCGGGATGGCGTGGCAGAACAACGCCTCGTTCAGCACGCGATTGGAAACGTGACGGCCGTCTACGTCGACCCGCATGCGCGACAATGCAACCGCGCGCAAACCACCGCGCAGGGCGCGCTCCAACAACTGCTCGACGTTGGAGCGTTGCGCAGCGCAGAAGTAACCGACACTGTGCTTGGGTGAACTGTTGACCCCCAGCAGCGGGATGTCCGAGACGTTGTGTGACGCCGCGAGCAAGGTGCCATCCCCACCGACGGTCACGACCAGCGCGACTCCTTTGCCGTCGAAGCGGCCACCCGCGCCGTGCACGGTCCAAACCTCCGCTCCCAAGCGCTGAAGGGTTTTCTGCACGAGCGCGAGCGTCGCGATGTGGGCAGCGTGGGCGGGTTGCCAGCGTCTGACGGAGGGATCGGCTTTGCGCAGCAGACGTCGTACGCGCGGATCCTCACCTTCGTCGTGGTAGCGATCGAGGGCGGTTCGCTTGGCGACGATGATCACCTTCGGTTTGGCCATGATCAAACGCTTCGACGCACTGGCGCGTCATGAGTGAACGGTGCGCTGCGTTTACCCGATACATACAGCAGGCGACGCACCGGGGCGCCAGGGGACGCGACGTGCCGGTCGGCGGTGTCGCTCTCGACCCAGTGATGAGGTGGCGCTGGCAGCACGTGCTCCTTCTACCTCAATCCCATCGGCTGTGATGCTGCCCCGCTTTGACGAGTTGGCGGCGCCGGGTCGGGTGAAAACGCGGTCTTTTTCGGCCCGTAAGCCGCGCGGAGCACCTCTCGCAATAGGCGCCCCAAATTACTGATCGAACGTTCGGGGTCCGGGGGTCGAAGCACACGATCTACGCAGTTTCATCCAGGTGTGGGTTTCACACACTATGACTCGAAGATCGCGGTTGGAAGCGCGGGGGCAGCGGGCCCTGCGCGGCGGTCGGCTGCGCTGCGTCAAGCGGATCAAGCCCGTGGGCCCTTGAATGTGGACTTTGTGTCTCGCCGAGGACAGTATCGCGGCGCTTTTGGCACGACAAGTGCTGAGGCCATGCACGGAACCCCTTAACTCTCTTCGTGGTCCGTACTGCTTTTCCCGGAAGGAACGATTGGAAATGTTGAAGAATAAGAACCTAATTGCCTTGATCGCCCTGAGCGGCGCCCTTGGACTGGTCGGCTGCGGCGATGACTCCAGCAGCGACGACACCACGACCGACGTGGACGCGTCGACGGGTGGCGAGAAGGATAGCGGCGGCGGCGGCGGCGACGACACCACCGCTGGCGACGACACCACCGCTGGCGACGACACCACCGCCGGCGATGACACCACTGCTCCCGAGACCGACAGCGGCACCACGCCTGAGACGACCGAAACCGGCGACGCTGGCGACGGCGGTGAGACGACCGTGACCGGCGATGCCGGCGACGGCGGTGAGACGACCGTGACCGGCGACGCCGGCGACGGCGGTGAGACGACCGTGACCAGCGACGCTGGCGACGGCGGCGAGACGGTCATCGAGGTCGACGGCTCGACCGGCGAAGAGACCACCACGGGCGACGCTGGCGATGTTGACGGCGGTGACGCTGGCGACGCTGGCTGAAGTCTAATGAAGCGCCCAACTTGGGCGCTCCTATGCGATGGCGCCTTGCGAAAGCGGGCGCCATCGTCATTTTGTCGATGGAACTCGGGTACCAAATCCAGAACCTCAGAGTGGTACGGACATGACCGCAGGATCTCACGACGCTTGGCTTCTCGACTTCGATGGCACCGTTTACCACTCACGGCCACTCAAACTCTGGATGGCGCTCGAGGTAGCGTTGCGGGGACCCGTGCATCTGGGGACGCTGCGCCGCTTCCGCCACGAACACGAACGGATCCGTGAACACCTGATGGACGCGGTCGAGAGTCCCTTCGACTTGCAAGTGGCGCGAACGGCGGAAGCCCTGAACGTCACAGCCGAGCGCGTCCGCGAGGTTGTCGATGAATGGATGTTCGAGCGACCGCAGAAGTGGATCCGTCGACACCTACGAGCAGCGTTGCTCGAACAAGCTCGCGCCTTCCGCGCGCAAGGGGGTAAGCTCGCGATCGTCAGTGACTATCCAGTCTCGCGCAAGCTTCGGGCGCTGGACGGCGCGTTGGCAGTGGACATCATCGTCGCGAATGGTGAACAGAACGGGCCTGGTCGATTGAAGCCACATCCAGATGGTTACCTGCGCGCCGCACAGCAACTGGGCGTGGCCCCAGAACGTTGCTTGGTGATTGGCGATCGGCAGGACGCGGATGGGCTAGCCGCCACCCGGGCGGGCATGGCCTTTCGTTTGGTGCGCTGAGCAGGAGCAGCCTGCTGGGGACGCCAGAGCAAGCCCAGCGCAACCGGCAACCGTCTGATATCATACGGTAATTGCCCGTGCGCCATTCCGCACTTCCTGACCCGGAGTGCGTCCGTCACAACGACGGCATGAACGTCAACTTGCTGATCGATTCGATTGTGCGGCAGACGACCGTGCTCATCGCGCAGCTCGCGACTGCTGGTGGCGGGCGACCGTCTCTTGCCCACACCGCGAATCAAGTGTTCTTGAGTCTCGTACGCGAACTCAGAGATCAAGGCGTTGGCAACAAGGTCATTGCCGACATGTTCGGCATCGCGCTCAGAACGTATCACGACCGCGTCCGACGCTTGGAAGAGAGCAGTACCTACGGCGGGCGTTCGCTGTGGGAGGCGGTGCTCGAATACGTGCAGGACAAAGGCACCGTGCTGCAGAACGACGTGCTCACCCGGTTCCGCAACGACGACAACTTGACCGTCCGCGGCGTGCTCAACGACCTGGTCGATAGCGGCATGGTCTTTCGCACGGGGCGAGGCTCGCGCACGGCATTTCGAGCCGCCAGCCCCGAAGAGGTCGGGCTGCCGGAGCGCGACGATGGGCAGGGTCTCGCCAATCTCGTCTGGGTCGCGATCAATCGCATCGGCCCGACCACGACCTCGGGGATCCTGGAAGTGGTAACCATCGACATACAATCACTTCAGACGGCGCTCGACCTGTTGGTCTCTGACGGGCGCGTGACGCGCACAGAGCGCGCGGGCATCGTTGAATACAGTTGCGATGGCTGCGTGATCCCCGTGGGAGCGGCGCACGGTTGGGAAGCAGCCGTCTTCGATCACTATCAAGCCGTCGTGACCGCGATCGGCACCAAGTTGCGCTTGGGGTCGCGCGGCGACAAGCGCGAAACGGTTGGGGGAAGCACCTACAACTTCTGGATTTGGGACAATCACCCTATGCGCGACGAAGTGCTCGGCTTTCTCGGCCAGATGCGCGAGCGCGCCGTGGATTTACGCCAACGCCTGGATGCCTTCAATGCCGAGCAGGGCGTAGCGCGTGAGACCATGACGCGGGTGATCACTTACATCGGACAGACAGTATTGGAGCCAGGGGGACAATCCTGAAGTGAGAGTTTTGGGATGTTCAAGACGGAGTTAGGAGGACACGTGCAGAGCTGGAAAAGAATTCGTTTGAGTCACGTAATCGTGAGCCTGGGGTGGCTGCTGGCGTTTCCCGGCTGTGGTGCGCAAAGCAACGGATCCGGAATGGGCAGCGAAACCAACTGGCTGCAAAGCTGCGACAGCGATTCCGACTGCAACGCGGGCAGCTGCTTGTGTGGCATCTGCTCGGTCGCGTGCAGCAAAGATTCGCAATGCGGCAAGGTCGGTACGAACGCAGAGTGCGTCTCGGTCAAAGGCCTCGACGCTTGTCAGGCCAGAAAGACTACAAGGCTGTGCGGACCGAGTGACGTTGCTAGCATGATCATGAGCCCGAGCGAGAGCGAGAGCGCGTCGCAAGATGGTGGGTCTGAGGTGAGCAGTGAGCAGTCCGATGCAGCACCACGAGCGCATGCGGTGCTCGACTCGACGGTCGACGGGGGCGGCGGCCAGAGCTCTGGCGCCCCAGACGAAACGAGGCCCGACCCGACGCAACCCAACGAGGTCGATACGAATCCAGCGGCGTCGTCGACAGCCCCGCAGAGCCAGAGCGCTACGCCGACCAAGGCGGACATCCTGTTCGTGGTCGACAATTCGCGGGGCATGCTCGACAAACAGCGGATCTTTGCCGAATCCGCTCCAGGCTTCGTGCGGCAAATTTACAATCCCGATTGTGTGTCGGAGACGGGTGAGAGTTCTCCCGCGGATCCAGGTGCGGATTGCCCGGAAGGAACGGCGCGGCGCCAAGCTCCGATCACCGACATCCACGTCGGCGTGATCACGACGAGCCTCGGCGGCTATGGCGCTGAATTCGATTGCCAAGACATGGGTGGTCCGGGCCAAGAGCAAAATGTGGACATGGCCTATCTACTGGCGAGTCTACCGAGAGGCGCCACGGCGGCCCCCGCCGCGGCGGGCACCGGCTTCTTCGTCTGGAACGCGAACACAGACGAGGACGCTCAAGGCACGCAGTTGTCGTCTCTCATCGTGAGCGCGGGTGAGTACGGCTGCGGTTGGGAAGCGCCACTGGAAGCCTGGTACCGGTTCTTGGTCGAACCTTTCCCGTACACCAAGATCACGCGACTGCCGTGCACTACCGATGACACTGCGAATTCCTGTGCTGGACCCGAGCGGGACGAGGGCACCAGCAATCAGCTCGTCGATCTGAACATCTTGAGCCAGCGCAAGGCCTTCTTGCGTCCAGACTCACTCGTCGCCATCGTGACCATGGGCGACGAGAACGACTGCTCGTTCAGAGCCAACGGGCAAGCTTGGCGCTTGGCACAAACGCAAGCCACCACTGACGGCGCGGAGGCTGCCTACTATCCAGCATTCAAAGCCAGCTCGGCGTGCAGCGACCAAGCGTATGGGCCCAACGACGTTTGCTGCCAATCCTGCGGCGCTGCGGAGGTCGCCTCTGACTGCCCGACAGCGATGACCGCCGACGGCCAAACTGTGGCAGCCGGCTGCGAAAACAGTCCAATGTTCACGCTCGAGGATCTCGACGATCACCCGAACCTGCGCTGCTTCGATCAGAAACGACGTTTTGGCGTCGACGACCTGTATCCGGTGGGGCGTTATTCCGCAGCACTGACTTTGCAGCAGATTTGCCCGTATTCCGAAACATTGGAGGCTGGCTACTGCGACGATCTGGGGCTTTCGACGGTAACCAACCCGCTGTTGGTCGCCACCGAGCAAGATACGGGCGGTCCGGACGTTGCCGCTGCGATTGAGCGCCCCGCCAACTGGATCGTCTATGGAAGCCTCGTGGGCGTCCCCTGGCAAGATCTCGCGGTGTCGACCGACGTGGATGACCCGCTCGAGTACAGCGCGGCGAGCGGTGACGAGACCCCGAGCACGATCGAGTGGGGTTGGCTGGTGGGCGATAGCACGGACGAGGCTGCGCAAGATCCGTACATGATCGAGTCGATCGAACCCCGCTCTGGGAACAACCCCGCAACGGGCGAAGCAATCGCGAAGCTTACCGCCGATAAGCCAGTGAGCACGATCAACGGTCACGAATGGGCCACCATCGATCGAAGTTCTCTGCAATATGCCTGCACGTTTCGCTTGCCTGAGAGTCGCGCCTGTCCAGCGGTCGACGAGGCCGACGTGGAGCGCCAACAAGGCATGTTGGTCACTGACTGCACGTGCACCGACTTCGGCGATGCGTCCTGGCAAAATCCGGAGTGCCAAGCGGAAGACGGCAGTTACGGCAACGTTCAGTTCAGCGCGGGCGCGTTCCCAGCAACACGCCAATTGTCGGTGGCGCGCGACGTGAAGGAGCTGGCCGTGGTGGGCTCGATTTGTCCGAAGACGCTCGACCCCGAAGCGGTAGATAGCGGCGACCTGCCGTTCTTCAACGCGATGCTGCGGCGCATCGCCCACATCAGCAACAACTAGATCAAACGGCAAGCGGAGCCGTCAGGGAAGCCCCGTGCCGACTACAGGAGGGTCGGCACGGGGCTAGGGTTTGTGAATCGAGTCGGTTGCGACCGTGGAGGGTCGAACCGAGCTAAGCAGCGGCACCGCGCATCGACGGCGACCACGCCGTGACGCGGTTGCGGCCGCTGCGCTTCGAAGAGTAGAGCGCTTCATCCGCTGACTTGAAGAGCGCGTCCCAGTCCTGACCGCTTGCCGGCAGCGTAGCCACTCCGAGCGAGCAGGTAACCCGTAGCGCACCCTGGGAACTGTGAAACTCGACGCCCGCGAGCTCGGTGCGGATGCGCTCCGCCAAGAGCAACGCGCCTTGAGTGTCCGTCTCTTCGCACACAATCACGAACTCTTCGCCCCCAAAGCGTGCGACTGCATCGGTTTCGCGCTTGCCTTTACGCAGCACGTCAGCGAACCCTTGAATCACTTGATCGCCCACGTCGTGGCCAAATTGATCGTTGACGCGCTTGAAGTGATCGATGTCACCAATGATCACGCTGAGCGGCTTCTTGAAGCGCTGAGCCGAACGCAACTTCTGGCGCGCAACCTCGGTCAGCGCACGTTTGTTCAACAATCCCGTCAGGCCGTCAGTCGTAGCGAGATCCTCGAGGCGCTTCATCATGCGCGCGTTGGCCAGTGAGACCGCAACGTGGCGCGCCAGCACTTCGAGGATTGGACGCACGCCTTCACCGAACGCGCCTTTGGTATTGCTACCGAGCACCAGTGTGCCGAGCACCGAGTCGTGAACCTTGAGCGGCAAAATGATCAAGCTGGGCATCTCGGCCAGCGGCAGAGTCGAAGCGAAGACGACTTGACGCGAACGGTGGTACTCGCCCTTGTACGGCAATGGGTGTTGATTCGAGACCACCATCGAGACGAGCCCAGTGTTGTTCTCGAAGGTTTGCCCGACGAGGTCGTTTGCACCAGGGCCACTGACGGCACAGATCTCGTGCGTCGACGATTCGGCGTGGAACAGCGTTACGGCGGCGAAGTCGAAGCTGGCAAACTGGCGAGCCGCGTCGACTCCGGCGCGAATCACCGCGACTTCACTACGTGCCTCGGCGAGCATGTCCGCGGCTTGATAGAGTTTGCCCTGTTCGGTCTTTGCGCGCTGCAGGCCGACGAACGAGCGTTCACTCTCCACGACGCGCAGCGCGTAGCTCGCGGCATCGGCGAGCAAGCCTGACGCATCTTGCAAACCGCCGGCGCCGCGTTCATTTTCAACCAACAGAACACCAACGGCGTGACCGCTCTCCAAGACCGGCACAGCAGCTAGCGCCCCCGCCGGTTCGGCGCGCGGCAGCAACGGCATACGCCCGGTGGCTTTGCTCTCGTCGATGGTCACGATGTGTCCGCTGCTCAAGGCAGCGCTGAGCACACCCTCCTTGGCGCCAAAAGGTCCCGTTTCCAAATTTGGAAGCTCGCTCGACGCCTCGCGCAGCAACAAGCGCTGGCCGCTGTCGTCGAGCCAGAGCAGAGCGGCCGTCCGCAGGCGCAAGGTTCGACGCAAGAGCGTCAACATGAAGCGGAGATTGACTTGCACTTGGTCGATGCTGGAGCGCACGAGGCGATCCTCGTCGCCCGGCGGAGCCATCACGCGATTGAACGCGCCGTCCGCGGCGCTTTTGGGAACACCCGTGAGTCGGTAGTTGCGCGCGGCTTCCTTGATCCGCGACAGTTCCGACTCCACGCGTTGCTTGGAAAGCCGACGCACGCGTTGCACCTCGCCGCGCAAGACCAACGTGTTGAGACCAGCGAACGCCGCCAGCAGCGCGGCGTGCGTTGCGGCGGTTTGCAGTGGGAGATTGAGCCGGGCGTGGCCGAGCCCAAATTCGAGACCGATCGCCAACAGCACACTCAGGACGACCGCTCGCACACACAGCAGGCCCGACAGCCCGGCGACCAGCGCGTACGCCAGCGCGTGGTACGGCCCTGCGAACTGACCCTGGACCTGAGTCACGACAGCGTAGACACACGTCGTCAGGTGAACCGCGAGTTCCAACTCACGTCGCGGAGCGGACAACGCATCGAGCACCCGAGCGCGCCGATAGATGCGCCACACCGTGGAGGCCAAGTAGAGCGCGATCAGCGTCTGCCCGAGAATACCGTTGACCCAGTCGCGAGGGGCGATCAACAGCCAAAGCGCACCGCACAGGCCCAACGCCGTGCCCAACCCCAACGTCAACCCCCGTTGCACGTAGAGCGCACCTTGGACGAACCGATCCATCTCGGAGCGCCTAGCAGAGTCACTCTCGAGCGGCCCACTTTCTCGCGAGCTGAACCTGTGCCAAACCGGAAGACGTGAAGGTCGGGTTAAGGCTGCAGATCTTGCTCTCGCTCGGTGCGCTGCTCGGGCTCGGGTTCGTGCCGTTGTACTTTGCGATATCCACCTACACTCAGATCGCCGTCGCGCGCAGTCGCGCCGAGAGCGCGCAGCGTCTCGCCAGTGCAACCGCGGAGTGGATCAGCCGCGCACCGGAAAGCGCCGTGAAGAGCGACCACTTGCTGCCCTTCGAGGCCATGGCTGAGTACTCAGCCGACGGTCTACGGATCACGAGACGCGTTGGCGCGGCGGCGGGGGCCTTGCCCGCACTCTGGTCTCGAGATCCGGATCGTACGGCCACCGCGTGGGCGGTTGGCCGCGCGCAATCGGACGCGCACAAGGTACTCGTCTTGGTCGACCCGGGGCGCCCCGATCAACAAGCGCTGCAACGTTTGTTGGCGTTCTACATGGCGCTGATCGCCGCGGCGTTGGTGGTCGGGGTGTACTTCACGATCACCGCTTGGATCATCCGCCCGCTCGATCAGTTCTCACGCGCGACGACGCGCTTCGGCTCCGCGACGCATCGACTGCAATTGCCAACTCCGCGTTCGCGCGAATTCGCGCTGCTGGCGGAGAGTCTAGGCGAGATGACGAGCAAGCTGGCAGCCGAGCAAAGCGCGCTGGTCCAGAAAGTGGAGGAACTACAGCAAGCGCGTGCCGCTTTGGAGCGCGCACAGGCCCAAATCGTGAGAGGTGAACGCTTGGCGTCGGTGGGCCAACTCGCGGCAGGGCTCGCGCACGAGGTCGGTAACCCGATTGCCGCACTGCAGGGCATGCAAGACCTGATCTTGACGGGCGATCTCGATCAAGAGCAGCAGCTCGATTTCACGCGCCGGATGCGCAAAGAGACGGAGCGAATCAGCCGTATCATCCGCGATTTGCTCGACTTTGCCCGCCCGAATCAACGAGCTGGCAGCGGTAACCCGCCGGGCAACGTCGAAGTCGCGGTGAACGAGGTAGTGGCATTGGTCAGCCACCAACCCGCCCTGCGCGACGTGGATCTCGCACTCGACGTTCACCCAGATCTGCCACATGTTCGGATCAGTCACGAACACTTGACTCAGGTTCTGCTCAACTTGATTCTCAACGCGGCGGCCGCCTGCAAAGACGGCGGCAACGTAAGCATCACGGCCAAGGCCGCCGACCGTGTGGTGCGCGTGACAGTGCGCGACGACGGACCCGGCGTTCCCAAAGACTTGCGCGATCGCATTTTCGAGCCGTTTGTCTCGACCAAAGAGGTGGGCGAGGGTTCCGGGCTGGGACTCAGCGTGTGTCGCGGACTCGTCGAAGCAGCGGGTGGACGCATTTGGCTCGACCCCGACACGTCGAGCGGTGCGCAGTTCATCGTGGAGTTGGAGCTCGCGCCGGAAGCTGCGCAGGGCGAACGCACGTCAGTGCCGGAGCGACGTGCCTCGCCGTCACGCTGATGTCAGGTTGTTCGGCAAGCGACGCAAACCTTGGTTGAGCGAGCACAAAAGCAAGCCAGCAACGATGAACACGACGTACGGGGAGTGACCCGTCGTAGTGCCGCGGCCGATCGCGATCGGCAACAGCGCCCAACTGCGCAGTGACGCCAGCGTCCCAGCACCGACCGCCACGGCGATCGGCAAGCGGGCCACCACGAGCTGACTCCAATGGCTGACCGGCGTGCGCCCGACCAAGAGCGCGATCAAGGCGCAGGTGTACAGCGTCAGAGCGTAGGCGATGGGTTCACGGATGAACGCACTGCGAAAGCCGAAGTCGACCGCCGTGGCGGCCAGCGCCGCCAGCGCCACTCCGTGGAGCAGGTTTCGAATCACGGGCGCCTTGTAGAGCGAAACCTGCTCCAGCACCACACCCGTTTGCGTGCTCGAGCCGCTCGAGCTCCCACAGCCAGCAACCATCCGTCACGCCATGACCCGCGCTTTACGAGGCCTGCTGGGTGACAGCCCCAAACAGGAACGGCTATAAAGCAGGCTGGCTCGTGCTCTTCAACACCCTCGCGTATGCCGCGTTCTTCAGCGCCGTCTTCGTCCTTTCCTGGCTACTCGCGTCGCGCCCACGCCTGCGCCTGTGGTTCCTGCTCGGGGCCAGCTACTTCTTCTACGCGCAGTGGGATTATCGCTTCCTGCCGCTGATCTTCGCTTCATCGACCATCGATTACTGGCTCGGGCTCAAGATTGCAGATGCGGCTGAGCCAAAGACCCGCAAGCGTTGGCTATGGCTGACGTTGATCGTGAACTTGGGGGCCCTAGGCACCTTCAAGTACTTGGGGTTTGGTCTGCGTTCGATGCAATGGATGTTCAGTCGTTTTGGCATCGACGTCCCATCAGCGGCCCTCGAACTCGCACTGCCCGTGGGCATCAGCTTCTTCACTTTCGAGTCGATGAGTTACGTGATCGACGTGTATCGCAAGGACATCGAGGCCCATCGCAATTACGTCGAGTATTTGACGTTCGTCGCCTTCTTCCCGCATCTCGTCGCGGGACCGATCGTGCGCCCGCGCGATTTGCTGCCGCAGTTGGCGCGGCCTGCCGTCTGGGACGAAGACGCAGGCAGTCGCGCGCTCTACCAAATCGCTTGGGGACTGTTGAAGAAAGTCGCGATCGCGGACACCCTTGCCGTTAACTTGGTAGATCGCGTGTTCGACGCACCGACGCAGTATTCCTCGCTCGAGTGTTACCTCGCGATCGTGGGCTACGCGCTGCAGATTTACTGCGATTTCTCGGGCTACACCGACATCGCGATCGGCTCGGCCGCGTTGCTGGGCATCAAATTTCCAAAGAACTTCGATTCGCCGTACAAGGCGGCCGACATCCAAGACTTTTGGCGTCGCTGGCATCTGTCGCTGTCGACCTGGCTCAAAGACTATTTGTACGTCCCACTCGGGGGCAATCGCAAAGGTCCGACCAGAACGCTGATCAACCTGATGCTCACGATGCTCTTGGGCGGACTCTGGCACGGCGCCAACTGGACGTTCGTAGCTTGGGGAGGTTTGCATGGACTTGCACTCGTCGCCCAACGGCTATGGTCGAAGGGAGTGCCAAACTGGCGTCTACCGCACTGGCTCGGCGTGCTCGTCACGTTCCACTTCGTGTGTCTGTGTTGGGTGTTCTTCAGAGCTGATGATTTCCGCGCCGCTTGGACGCTGCTCTGTCAGCTCGCTGAGCTCACGAGCTTCCACACGCATTTGTATTCGCGCATCCTGATCGTGCTTGCCGTGGGCCTCGTCAGCCACGCGTTGCCCGAAGCTTGGTACGAAAAGAGCGTGCGACGCTGGACGACGCTGCCTGCACTCGGTCAAGGTGCCGTGCTGTTCGTGATCGCTCTGGTCTTGCGCGAAATGGCAAGTGCCGAGGCGGTGCCATTCGTGTACTTTCAGTTCTGAGAAATGCCCGACGTTCAACAGCCCAGCACTGATCCGTCCGCGCAAGGCGGCGCGGGAGCGCAGCCGGCAGAGCCCGTCCAAGAGCGCGCCGCGCTCGACGCGGACGGTCGCAATCGGCCGCGCTTCATCTTGTCGATGCCGGACGACCCGATGCTGGAGCCCTTGATCGAAGCGTTCGAACGCGGTGACTACGCCTATGTCCGCAAACAAGCGCAGCGGGTGATCGATGCGAATTCGAACCCCGACGTCAAAGCCGCGGCGGGTGAACTGAGACGCCGAATCGATCCCGATCCGTTGGTCGTGTTGCTGCTCTTGTTGTCGCTTGGACTGTTCGGCTTTTTGGTGCTTTGGACGTACTTCGGACGCTGATTCAGAGCTGCCCAAGGCGCAACACCAACCTCAGAACAGCGATACGAGGTGCACGGTGTACGCGTGCGGTTCCCAGGGTTCGTGATCGGGATCGAAGGGGTGGCGGAGATCGATGCCGCCCAGGTTGGTCCCGATGATCAACAAGCGCGCGGCACTTTCGAAGTTCATCAACGTCTGCTCGAGCCGGTGACCCTTTTCGAGATAGGGCAGATCCCAACGATTGACCTGCACCCCATCGCGGTCGAGCGCTAGCACGGTCCAAACGAACGCACCGGGCTCTTCCCACTCGACAGCCAGCCCGAGTCGCACGCCGAGCGGCACGTCATCGAGTTTCACTTCCACGACGCCCGAGCCCAATGGCTCGAGTGCGCGCGGACCGGCAACTCGGCGCGGCAATGAAGAGTAGTCGAGCGTCCAATCGGGGGGCAGCGGATCCAAGTCGGGCCGCGTCGATTCTGGACGTCCCCAAGTCGCGCGCTGCACGGCGAATTCACGCCAGAGTTGTGCGAACTGCTTGGCGTCATCCCCGAACGAGCGACGCAACGCATCGAGCAAGTCCGGCGCGTTGCTCCATTCGGGATGCGCGTCCGCGGTGGTGCCTCGCGAAACGCCGAGCAACGCGCTGATCAATGCCGCGGGTTCTCCAGTGCCATACTTCGAGTCCAAGAACTCGAACCAGGTCGCGGTCGCGCGCGACGTACTGTTTACCTCTCGCCCTACTGTCGCAAGCTGCGGATTGGCTTGCCATGCCCCGAGCGCGTCGTGGTCAACCGAGGTCCGGGGCGCGAGCAGTGCCGCAATCGCGCCCGCATACGCGTCGCGCGTCGCAGGCGACTCTGCGGCGTCGAGGCGCGCCGCGATCGCACCCGCGACGCAGCGCAACGCCACTTGTTCGCTCACGACTCTGCCCGAGTACGTGCAAAACGCCGAAGCGCTGTCGGTCGCGAGCAGCGCGGGGTCGAGCCTCGCACTGTCGGGATACGGCGCGGAACCCGCCTTCAGCGCGTACAGATCGAGTTCGGGCCCTCCACCAAGCGCGCCGTCGCTGAGCGGCGCGGGCAAACCCAACACGACGACCGCGCGCTCGTAGGCGTGCTCCAAAGCTCGCAACGTGGCGGCAACTTGGAGTTGTTCAGTGTCGGCGGCTGTTACCCAGTGTGCGCAAACCGGGTGACGCATGCTGCAACGAGTGACCGCCGCGTCGGGACGCGGCGCAGCGATGATGCGCGCGCCGCGCGGCAAGCCGGGATCGACGGGAGCCGCGACGAACTCGCGACTCGTCGCGAGCGCCCCTGCTCCCCCCATCAACAAACCAGGGACTTGTTCGGGTGTTTTGGCGAACACTTCGGGCGCGAGTACACCTGCGAGCAACACCACGAACGTCGCTGCCACGGCATGACTTATCGAACCTCGCTCTGGCATGGCGCGCCGTATCTCCGAACGCGCGCGCAGGCGCACGGTCTCGGAGTGAGAGTCGCGTTGCCGAGGAACGAATTGCCAGTACTTTGACACGTCGTGCAGCGCTCTGTAGGAATGGCCTGTTCGTCCCAAACTTCGCGTTGGGGAGGCTAGCGTACCGCGCCTCGGCGCCGTAATGTCCAGGAGAAGTCGGTGGTTATGGCAGAGTCCTTCGATATGAGTGGAGCACTGCGCTTCGACTTGGCGCGCGGTCGAGTGACGGTCGCGGGCATTGCGTCGCGCGTGGTGTTACCCGTGGAGGCGCTCTCGCTGTTGTGCCGCGAAGTGGAAGAGCCGCAGTTGAGCTCGTTTGGTCACGGTGTGGGCAACGAGGTCGGGCGCCGCGTCGCTGAGCGACTCGCGGGGGGCATGAGCAACGTCAGCACCGAGCAGATGGTGGAGCACTTGGGGGGCGAGCTCGCTTTGATGGGGCTGGGTTCGTTGTCGGTCGAGTTTTGGGGTCGAGCACTGGTGCTCGTGGTCGTCGATTCGCCGCTCGTTTTCGGGGATGGCGGCCAACCCAGTGACGGCGGGGATCGCCTCTTGAGTTCAATCTTGGAAGCTGCGTTGGTGCGCGCCACGAGTCGCCAACTCAGCGTTGTACCGCTCACTCGCTCCGATAACACCGTGCGCTTCGTGGTGTGCAATCAAGCCGCCAAGACGCACGTGATGGAGTGGTTGAACGAGGGTTGCCACTACGGCGAGGCCTTGGCCCGCCTGAACGACGCAGGAGCACGCGCGTGAACAGCGACACCAATCCAGTCGATCGCTTGCAAGCGTTGCTCGCACGCATCCAAGGCAATGCCAAGTTGGTAGCAGCCATGCGCGCCGCCGGTGCGATGGCGCCCGCGCCTGCCGCAACCCAACAAACCCCGAGCGCACAGCGACCCGCGCCCGTCGCAGAACCGATCGAAGTGCCCTTGGAACCGTTGGAGCTCGACCACCCAATCGCCGAGCCGCCGCGAGTCGACGACGCGCTGTCCTACGGGGAAGAGTCGTTCGAGGACGAAGACGACAGCGATCACGGCGAGCCGATCCCGCTGGTGCGCCGCAGCGACAGCGATCGCGCATCCAACGCTGCGCGCGCGGCTTCGTCGCAGCCCGGCAGGGCCGACGCCGATCTGCATGCGCGACAAGGCTCGCATCCCGGACCAGGACCGGACGTCACCGAGGCCGAGCCGAGCTCCTCCGATCGCCGGGCAGCACTCAACCTCGAAGTGCCCAAAGCACCGGGCGTGCCGACGCTCGATCAACCCCGCGCGTTCGATTCCCTCGAACCCGCAGCGGCGGCGGCCGAAGAGCAGGACATCGAAGTGATCTCCAGCGAAGGCCTGATGGGCGAAGAGCTGACGACGATTCCGCCGAGCGCGCCGCCCGCTGCGCTTGCCGCCGAGCCGACGCCGTTGAACGCCACGGCAGACTTCGTCGAGGCGCCCGCCGCACCGCCCGAAGCCGATTTTGCGCGCGGTGCTCCGCCGTCCTTGGACGAGATCGAAGCTCCGCCGATCAGCACCGAACAGGAGCGGGAAGAGGTCGACGGCCTCGGCGTGAGTCTCGGCTTCAGCGCGCGCCCTGTCGCGCCGGACATCATACAGGACGACGAAACGCACACTGCCCCCAGAACCCCCCCGCCCGAATCGGGTCCGCAGATCAGCAGTGCGCCGAAGGAACCCGAACCCATGGGGCTCGACGTGGCGCCGTCGCTCAACGTGGAGCGCCGTCAGGCTGAGGGCCCGACGATGGAGCAGCTGGGTTCGACCGTTTCTTTCCCGTCGGACGAGCGCGCTTCGGCCGAACTCGAACTCAAAATCGGCAGCGAGACACCCCCGCACGTCACGGGCAACGAACTCGAGGCCGAGCTGCCTGCCGCGGGTTTCTCCGCGGCGTACGACGCTTCGCTGGCGCCGCCCGCCACTGCGCGCGAAGAGCTCGAAGCTCACGATCGCCAAGAGCGCGCTCGCGCCGAGCGGCGCTCGACTGCCCCAGGCAGCAGTCCCATGGCGGCCATGCCGGTGGCGCCCACCGTGTCGCCGACGAGCTTGAGTCCGAACGAGAGCGTGGGGCGACCTGCCGTTAACCTAACGGCCCCCGCTGCACTCTACGACACCACGCATTTGCGGCCCACGTCGACCTCGTTCTTGGATCGCTTGGAAGCGTCTCTGGCGCTCGCTCCGACGGAGTGAGCCGTGGCAGCATTGGGCAGGGCGAGTCGCCTTGCCCTAGCGTTCGATGACCGGCTCTTGCTGCGTGCTGCAGTGCAACGTCCCAAGACCGACCACGAGATCGGAGGCGTGCACTCCGCAGACGCGCCGACCAGGGAACAGCGGCTCCAAGATCGCTAGCGCTTTTTGATCCATGACGTCATTGAAGGTCGGCACTAGGACGCACTCGTTGGCGATGTAGAAGTTCGCGTAGCTCGCAGGCAACCGCTCTGCATCGAAGTACAACGGCGCGGGCATCGGCAAGTCGATCACTTCGAGCCGCCGTCCTCGCGCATCGGTCGCGCGCAAGAGCTCGGCGCGAGCGGCTTCCAGCGGTTCGTAGTTCTGATCCGAGGGGTTCGCCTCGCGCGCGATCACGACGCGCCCTGGGCTGACGAAGCGCGCAAAGTCGTCGACGTGGCCGCTCGTGTCGTCGCCGGCAATGCCGTCTTCGAGCCACACGACCTTCTTCACGTCGAGATGCGTCTCGAGCACACGCTCGACGCGCGCTTGATCCAAACCGGGGTTGCGCGCGCAGCTCTCGCCGAGCAAACAGCGACGCGTCGTCAGCAGCGTGCCCTCGCCGTCGACGTCGATCGAGCCCCCTTCGAGCACGAAAGACCAAGGCTTGCCGTTGATCTCGACCTCGGGAAACCAGTGCTCGTCACTGGCTTGCGCTGCCACAGCACGACCCGCCGCGTCGTCCAACACGTGATCGTCGTAGCGCGCCCAACCGTTGAAACGCCATTTCACGGCGCCCAGGCGCTTGCGCTCACGGCTCGCCACGAACGTTGGCAGGTTGTCGCGCGTCCATGTCCGGTCCGTGCGCGCGTGGAAGAAATCGACTCGCTCCACGTCGACGTGCGCACGCTGCAGCCAAACCCGGACCTCCTTCTCGGAGGCCGCGTCGGGCACGAGCAATCGCACACGTTCACCTCGCACCAACTGGCGCACGATGTCGGCGAACACCCAGCGCACCGTCTCGAGCTTGCCCGGCCAATCCTCGCTGAACGGCCAGGCGAGCCACGTGGCAGCATGCGGTTCCCATTCGGCGGGCATGCGATAACCTGTCGCCGCGGGTAGTTCTTTGCTCAAACGACTCATTGTTCCTTGCCCCAACGCTGCACCAAACCCCCGTAGATGTCGATGCGGCGATCTCTGAAGAACGGCCAAACGCGGCGCGTCTCTTCGATCTGATTCAAATCGCAGCGCGTGACCAACACGTGTTCACCCGCGTCGCACTCGCCGAGCACGGCCCCGCTCGGAGCCGTGACGAACGAGTGACCCCAAAACTCGATTTCGCCTGCGGTCGAGCGTTCGACGCCCGAGCGATTCACTGCGACGACGAACAGACCGTTGGCGATCGCGTGCGAACGTTGGATCGTCTGCCAGGCCGACAATTGTTCCGCGCCGTACTGCGCTTTCTCTTCCGGCAACCAGCCAATGGCCGTCGGATAGAACAAGATCTGCGCGCCTTGCAGCGCCGTCAAACGCGCAGCTTCCGGATACCACTGATCCCAACACACCAGCATCCCCACTCTGGCTTTGGGGGTGGGAACGCTCACGAAGCCAAGATCGCCCGGCGCGAAGTAGAACTTCTCTTGGAATTGCGGATCGTCGGGGATGTGGGTCTTCCTGTAAACCCCGAGCACGTCACCCGCCGGACCCAACGTGACCAGCGTGTTGTGGTAGATGCCCGCCGTACGGCGTTCGAAGATGCTGGCCAGCACCGTGATCGATCGCTCTTTGGCGATCTGAGCTACGGCTTTGACGGTGGGTCCGTCGAGCGGCTCGGCCCAATCGAAGCAAGTGTGATCGTGAACTTGGCAGAAGTACTTCGACGCAAACAGTTCCGGCAAACACACGATCTCGGCGCCGCGCTCGGCGGCCTCGCGCACGCCCTTCACGGCGCGCTCGACATTTGCCGTGCGATCGTCACCCATGGCGAATTGCACGAGACCGACACTGACCCAGGACTGAGGCATGGCGGCGATTTAGCTCTCTGTAACGGTGATTCCTAGCAGAATTGCCGCGACGCTTGACGGCCCACCTGCAACGGCGACAGTGAGCCGATGCGCCCCGGCAATTCGTCTCGAACGTATTTCGACACGCATTGTCACTTGGACTTCGCCCAATTCGACGCAGACCGGGCAGCCCTTTGGGCGGACGCGCGCTCGCTCGGCCTGCGGTCGGTGTTCATTCCGGGTGTCAGTCCTGCGCAGTGGCAGCGCCTGGCCAGCATACAGAGCGATATCGAGGGCGCGTGCGTCGGTGTGGGGCTGCACCCCCACTTCTTGAGCGAACTCGACGCGTCCGAGCGCGCTTCCTCCATCCGGCAAATGAGCGGGCTGGTTACGACGCTGGGTGCCGTCGCGGTGGGCGAATGCGGTCTCGACGGCCGACTCCCGAAACGCGGCGGACCGTCCGTCGACGAACAAGAGCGGGCACTGCTGCCCCAGCTCGAACTCGCCGTTCATCTGAAGCTACCAGTGGTTCTGCATGTGGTCGATGCACACGGACGCGTGTTGGAGTTGCTCGAACGTTTAGGGCCGCTGCCGGCGGGTGGTGTACTGCACGCATACTCCGGCTCAGCGGAACTCGTGCCTCGCTACTGCGCGCTCGGACTCTACTTTGGCTTCGGCGGAGCCGTTACTCACGAGCGCGCAGCCAAGGCGCGCCGCGCACTGGCGTGCGTGCCAAAAGAACGACTCTTGCTCGAAACCGACGCGCCCGATCAAGCGCCTGCGGGTTGGACGTCTCAAAGCGGCGTGCGGCGCAACGAGCCCGCTGCACTGCTCGCAATCGCTGCAGTCATCGCGCAAATCCTCGGGATCTCCGAGGACGAACTCGCCCAGCGCACGACGGCCAACGCGGAACGACTGTTTCGCCTTGCCGTGAAGCGCGAGCCCCACGCGCGATAGGGAGTGCGACACGTCATCACCCCGAACGTCAGCGCTGGGCCGGATTGCTTCGAGAACCGCAGCAGCGCCGAGTCTTGGGGCGCCCAAGCCGTAACCCGATGAAGCTATGATCGGCGACGAGTGAACGCAGCGAGGCAAAGGAAGTTCTGCGTGGCGTCAGGGCCGGACGGGATCTGGTTTACACCCTGAGGTGTGTCGAAACGAGCATGCGTGTCGCTATTGCGCGCGTGGCGATTGCGGCGAGCCTGCGTTTCATCTAAGAACGTCTTGGCGCTGCCACTGCCCTTCGGGGTGCTGATTTGTTAGCGCTGTTTGCTGCATCGCCGACAACCGATATCGGAGCGTCGTGATTGCCGTTGAAGCAAGAGCAACGCTCTTGCTCGAAGGAACCATGAATCCATCTATTTTTACCAGGCTACTGTGTCTGGGATACGTCGCAACCAGTCTGGCCCTAGGTTGCAAAGACAGCGCGGACGATGCGAAGACGACGACGGACGATGCGAATGAAGCGGGCGCGGACAACGCGTCAAAGGGTAACAATTCGGACAAGCCGAGCAAAGGCGACCACCCAGCCGTCAAGCCGAGCGCCAATGATTCGGGTCCCACCTCAGCGGGCGAGACCGAGGCTCTGAGCGATGCTGGTGAAAGCCAAAGTGCGTCGCCTGGCGACCACACCGACGACAACGCAACGCGCGATGCGGGGGCTGATGGCGAGCCCGCAAGCAGCAGCGCCGGGACCGATCCAGACGCGGGCGCTGGACCGTCCAACCCTGATGAACCTGCCAGTCCCGACGAATCGGGCAGTGCTGCCGTCGTGCTGCGTACGTGCACGATTTCGGCTGCCTGTAGCTACGCGCCGCACTTGTCCGTCGTCGGTCAAGATTGCGCTGACAAGCTCAATCAGTATTTGCTTGCGAGTGGAACGTCATATCAGCCGCAAGAAGCCGCGGCACTCGAAAGGGCGATGGCGTGTGCCGCCAGCGAGACGGACTGTGATGGGTTTACGGCCTGCGCGTCACTCGGCTCTGTCGGCAGCTGTAACCAAGCGGGTTCCGTGTGCGATGGAGACTTGGGCATCACCTGCAAGACGCAGGGCGACAACGTTCCCGAGCTCGTTGATTGCGCCGCCGTCGATGGCACTTGCACGCTGATCGATGGCAGCCCGTTTTGCGGCACGGCGAGCGATTGTGAAGATAGCCCCGCGACGTGCGATGGCGAGAGCAGCGTCGTCGAATGCAAGCAAGGCTTCGAACAGCGTTATGCCTGCCCCGAGGGCTCCCGCTGTCTTGGCGGTTCTTGTGCGTTCGTCAATGACTGTACGGCTGGCATGGCCGAGTGCGACGGCGATGACGCGGTTCGATGCTCGGTGACAGCGGCAGGCGCGCTTGGCACTCGGCAGCATTGCGCCGACATCGGCAAACGCTGTGAAGTCGGTCCGAGCGGTCCCGAGTGCGTCGCGACTGCCACCGATTGCGATCCTCTGACTTTCAGCGCGGGCTGTGAACAAGACGCCATGACGGTGTGCATCGACGGAGTCGTTCGCTCCACGCCGTGCAAGGACTTTGGCGCGGGCAGCTGCAGCTTGGGACCGGCGAACACACCGATTTGCCTCGGCGCACCCGACAACGGCCCCGAGGAGCCCACCAACGAGAGCGGCCCAGCGGATCCGAATGCCGGAACGTGCCTAACGTCGGCGACACCCAGCCCCAACACGATTTCGGAGACTCAGCGCGATTCGGAATACCCTGAGCCCCAAGGCGGCCCCCTGATCGACGGCTTGTATTACCTCTCGAACTTCGATGTTTATTCGCCAGCGGTCGCGGACGAACACACTCGGGCCCGCGCGCTCGAGGTCGTGGATGGCCGCGTCGCATCACTGAACGTCGACGACGGTTCATCGCTGCAGGTGAGCGCGGGAACGATCGTTGCCAACGGCACCGAGATTGATTTTTCGATCGATTGTCCCGAGGCCGCACAGGTGACGATCCCGTATACCCAAACACCGGATCAGATCTGGCTGTTCGATCCGACCGAGCCCAACGTTCAAGTCTACACACGACAGCAACAGTGACCCCAAGTGCGGGCCGCGCTGCAAAACGCGGCCCGTGGGACGAGTGGCAGAGCTCGCCCGTCGCTGCGCTGAAAAATGACGACGACAGCGCGCGTTCAGGGCGAGCAGTCGTAGTAGATCTGCTGCGCCGCAGCCATCCTGCCGAGGTTCGAAAAGGTGAGGATGCGTTGCACACCCGCGAGGACGTCGGGACTGCGGAAGTCCTGATACGTGAGCTTTTTCACACTCAACAGGTAGCGCCCAGTGCTCGTGAGCGCGTCCTCGATCTTCGGCGGTTTGACTTCAGGATTCCGCAGGTAGGTCGGCACCGTGTACATCTGAAGATAAACCTCTTGCCGGCGATCTTTCGGAATCGATTGATCCGCCAAAAGCGCGATGTTTTGCAGGTGCTGGTCTAAGTTAACTGGGTTGGTGTGCTCGTGCAGATACTTGTACATCGTAATGCCGAGCTCGCCGTTGCTGAGTACGGCCACGTTCGATTGGTAGACGTTGCCCATGGCTGGGCCCGCGCTCGTCTCGAACTGCTCGATCACATAGCTATGACTTTCCTGATCGATGCGGATGACGCGCGATTTACCGTCTTGGATCACACCACGCAGCTGCTGCACGTTCACCTCGTTCGCGAACGGTGAGCACTTGCCGAAGACGTAACACAAGGCCGTCGCGGTCGTGCCGCAGGAGATGGCCGTTCCAGGCGGAGGCAGCAGACCCAACGGTTCCAACATCTCTGCCTGGGACGTGAAGGCATCACGGTCGATGGTCCCTCGGTTTTCGCCGAAGAACTGCAAAGCGAGGTTGCCGCGCCCCGTTTGATCGGCTTCGATCGAGTCAATCAAGTGCGTGATGAGCGGTAACATGTTGCGCGGCATGGTCGTGGCCGGATCATGGGTGTTGAGCGCGCACCGGGGCAAACAACTTGCTCCGCGAGCAGCCGCTAGCGCTCTTGCCCGCTACAATGTCGAAAGGCGAGCTCCGGCCAGGACGAAATGAATCAGCGGGTCTCGGGAATGAGACCCGCGGTTAGCGCACGCGGACTACGCGGCACGAGGGACAGCCGGCGCCTCCACCGGGACCTTTGTCGCAAGCTTCGTTGCCGTTGACGATGCCGTCACCGCAGAACTCGCCCAGCGTGCAGTCGGCGTTGCAACCGCCGTAGCCGCCGACGTTGGCGTCTTTGCCGTTGTCACACTCCTCGCCGAAGCTGAGCACCCCGTCACCGCAGATTGCAGAGCAATCACTGGGCGCGGCTTCGAAGCCAGAGAGCGTGAGCTTGAACGACGAACCTTCCGGCTGGCGCTCCGCCTGGAAGACCGTGATCTTGTACACGCTGCCCTCTTGCAGGCCGAAGTCGGCAGCGGTCTGGTTCTCGTTGTAGGTCGCGCGGGGCGGATCTTCGAGCGTGTCACCCGGCTCGACGACGCGCGACGTGACGGTGCCCGCTCCAGCATTGATCGTGACCGTGCCATTGATGGGCACGTGCACGCTGCCAATGTCGACTGCGAGCTTGCCGTTCAGGAACACCCAGACGTCATCGTCACCGGTGAAGTCCAAGGTCGCGTTCATGTCGGCCTCGTACTGGAACCAGTACTGAACTTCGGTGGTGAAGTGGAAGTTGTGCTCTTTGGCACCCGGGAACACGTCGTACTCCCACGGCCAGTTGTTGTAGCCGTATTGGGCGGGGACGCGGGCGCAGTTCTCTTGGCCTTCCATCGTGCAGGGGCCCAGGTTGCTCGCGAGCGAATCGACGGGGAAAAATAGGGGGTTGCCCTCCCATTGGATGGTCTCGCCCCCAGTGCAGTACTGATCCGGCGCGTCACTGCAAGGCAGACAGGTCGCAGCACAGGTGGCGGTGCCAGCGGCGACTCCGTCGTCGCACTCCTTCGCGCAACCGTCGGCGGCGGTCTGGGCCGCGGCTACGGCCGCCTGGGCGTCGTCGACGTCGGCCTGGGCCGTGGCGATCTGCGGGGGAACCGTGCCGGCATCGCCATCGGGGATCGGACCGTACTGATCGATGGCTTGCCGCAAGCGATCGTTGGCTTGTTGAAGCTGGTCTTTGGCAGACTGAACGGCGCCCGTCTTCGGGTTGCAATAGTTGTTGCAGCCAGCGTTGAACTGCTCGTTCAGGACGTACTGGCGGCAGCTCTGCTCGCAGGCGTCCATACTAGCGCCGCCTGGATAATGCTCTTCGTTGGGGCCACCGGTGGACGTGAAGTACGTCCCTTGCTTGTCGAAACGGTTGACGTAGCCGCCGCGGCCGTTGTCGAACAGGACGAGGTCGTCGACGAAGGTCTGCGCATAGGACCCATCCCGGTACCACTGGGAGAAGCTGTCTGCAGAGTCGATGAAGGCTGTGGCAGAGTCGCCAGTGGGCGACAGCACGGGGCGGCCATCCGCGTCGAGGTCGTTCTCGACCAAGCCGCGGATCAGACGGGCCTCCTTGATCGTCCCGGCGGGGAGGAAGTCGACGTGATCGGTGAAGTCGCGGAACACCGTCGGCACGCGCAGCACGCATTCGCCGTTGATCTGCTCGCACGCAGTGTTGCGGACGCAGGTGAAGCCGTTCTCGGGCTCGCACGTCGATGAACAGCCATCGCCATCAACGGTGTTGCCGTCGTCACACCCTTCGTTGATCACCAGGCCATCGCCGCATTCGGACGTACAGGACAGACCCTTGCAGTCCGGTTCGCGCAGACACAAGGACGAGCACCCGTCGAACGGAACCTTGTTGCCGTCGTCGCACGCCTCGGCGCCTTCTTGCTTGCCGTCACCGCAGGTGGTGTCGCTGCAGACGCTCGGTGCGCCCTCGCACTTTTTCCCGATCTCGATCTTGCAGCGAGCCGAGCAGCCGTCGCCCGCGTCGAGGTTCGCGTCGTCGCACTGCTCCGAGGGAGCTACGATGCCGTCACCGCAGCGCGCAATCGGTTGGCAAGGCTTGCCCGGCTGGGCGCAGCTGTAACCCGGGAGCACGCTGAGGCAGTTGGGGTTGCAACCGTCCATGCCCTCAGTGTTGCCGTCGTCGCAGGCTTCGTCGTCGGTGAGCTCGCCGTCGCCGCAGCCCGCGGGGGTCTCGGCGGGCGTCTCCATGATGATGACGTTTCCGTCTTCATCGACGAAGCTGCCGCTCGGACCGCTAGTGGCAGGACCGGGGCCGCCAGGGTTGCTCGCCGGGCCGTCACCCGACGGCCCGGCGGGGTTGCCACCGGGACCGACTGGGCCCGGGCCATCTACCGGGCTGGAACCATTGGAGGGCGAGCTCGTGCCGCCCTTTCCGGGCCCGACCATCGATTTGATAGGTGCAGGCACGTCGTCCGTGGCCGAGCAAGCGACCGCAGGCACCAAGAGAACACCCAAGACTGTAGCAATGCGCTTGCGCATGATGGGACGCATCATAGCCGCCCGGAGCCTCGTGGGCAGCCTCGTCGCCACCCAAGTTCGAACAAGTACGTGCGGATAAGCATTTTCCACCCGGGAAGGGTCCGATTCGACCCCGGACGTTTTGCACCCAGACGGCGCAGAAGGATTGCAGAGCGAGCTGCTGCAGGTTCACCTCGAGGGGATGATCGTGTTTCCGATTGGGGGACTCAGCGCGCTAAGCGCGCGACTTGCGCCACAAACTCGCCTGGATCCCCTGCCCGCGCCTGCGCCCCGGATTCCCAGGCCGCGATGAGAGGCGATGCCCTACGCGCAATCAATCTGATCCGGACGTAGTCGAGCACCCATGCTTCGCCGTCCCAAAGTTGCGGGCGAGCCAGTTCCTCCGCGCGCGCCATCACGGCCTCGAATTCGGAACCCAGCTGCTCGACGGCTCGCGTCGCAAAGATCTCTGTCCAATTGCGAAGGCCGCGCGGACCCGCAAATGGTGTAGGGCGCGCAAACAGCCACGCACTTTCAACGCGCAGGCCATGACGCTCCAACACGGGAGCGTACTCGCCGATGCTGGGGAAGTACCAATTCGGCAGCCACTGCGACGCGCTGACTCCTGCCTCCGTCATCGCCGTGTCGAGAGCGTTGCGCGCCGCAACGACACACCCCTGACCGCCGAACTCGGCGACGAAGGTGCCGCCGGGCCGCAACGCGCGCGCGACACCTCGGGCGACGGCATCGGCGTCTGGCATCCAATGCAGCGCCGCATTGGAGAAGACGTGGCCGAAGCGCGCGTCGAAGTCGAGACTCTGGCCGTCTTTCTGTTCGAAGCTCAAACGATTCGCCCTGCCATCAGCGCCGTATTTGCGTTGCGCCTGTTCGATCATTGCCGCTGAGGCGTCCACACCGTGTACCCGCGCTCCGCGTTCAGCGATTTGCGCGGCTAGATCACCCGTCCCACAACCTAGGTCGAGGACCTCGGCGCCTTGCAACGGTCCAAGCAGATCGATCAAACCCGCGCCGAGCGCGGACACGCAAGCGGCGTTCGCGTCGTAAGCCTGGGCCTTCCAACGATTGGCTGTCTCGGGTGCGAGTTCTTGCATCACGCGGTTGTGGCTTCGCGGCTCGCTGTCGTCCAATGAATGTTTTGAATGTGAACTATTCACATCTACAATACCTGGGTGGAACTCCGAGATCTCGAATATTTCCTAGCCTGCGTAGACCAAGGTAGCGTAACGGCTGCGGCGCATCGCACGCACGCCGCGCAGCCTACGGTCTCTCACGCGCTTGCGCGACTCGAACGCGAAGTGGGCCAGAGTTTGATCGAACGCAGGCCGCGCAGTGCGCTAAAGCTGACCGCTGCAGGTGAATTGTTGGCCGCGCGCGCCCGGCTCGCGTTGGGAGCGCTGCGCGCGTTCGAGTTCGACTTGGCGGCGCTACGGGGGCGAATTCACGGCCCGCTGCGGATAGCTTCGATCCAGAGCCTAAACGCGACGTTGTTGCCTGATGTTCTCGTGCAGTTTTTGCAAAAGTATCCTGAAGTCCAGATCGCCGCGCGCACCTACCCTGGAGAAGATATCGCACGGCGGATCGCCGGGGGACTCGAAGACGTCGGGATCATCGCGGGCCCGGTCGCGTCGCGCAGGGTGCCGGTGACCGCAGGACTCTCGGAGCAGCTACTGTACTGTGAGCGGTTCGCCGCTGTCGTTCCGCTCGGACACCCATTGGCGCGCAGCAAGTCCGTCGCACTGAGTCGGTTGGCGGGTGAACGGCTCGTGCTGGTTCCGGAGAGCAGTCTCACGGGAACCGCGATCAGCGACGCCTTCGAAAGGGCCAACGTCGTGCCCAACATCGTCATGACCATCGCTTCGACAGAGGCGCTGTGTGAAGCCGTCAAGCGCGGCGTCGGCATCACGTTGCTCCCTCGAAGCTACCAAGTGCGCGCGAGTTACCGCTTGAAGTCGGTGCCGCTGCGCGACTCGGCGCTGACCCGCGAAGTGAAGTTGCTCATGTTGGGCGACGAGTTTACATCTCCCGCCGCGCGTGCTTTCCGATCCCTGCTCGTGGACGTCACTCGCACCGCGCGCGACGGAGGAGCTGTCCGCGGCCCTTGATGTCACTGCCTACGTGAGGTCCCACCTGACGGCTTGGTCATCGCGAGCGCGCGAGTACCAGGCTTTCGTCCCCGGTGACTCCCCGAGCCACCCGAAGCGCTCTACTAGGCAACCCAATATTTTGCCGACCCGCTCCTTGTGCTGGGTGCGGGCATCCCAGAGCCTGTTCAACCCGCTTTCGAGGTCCCGGATGTCGGAAGTTACTTTGGTCCGCCATGCTTCGCGTCGGTCCGTGAAGATCCGTTTCGTCCCCTGCGCGTCCACGAGGCCCACGAACTCTCCCGATTGCTCGGCGCCGGCTCGGCCGAAGAACACGTAGGAGCCGCGCGTCTGTCCCAGTTCAAGGGTCTCACCATACAGAACCTCGAGGAGGCGAAGGAGCGCACAAGCAACGTCACAGGGATTCTTGAAGCTGAATACGCCCAAATTTGGGTCGAACAGCTCCCAGCCCGCAGTCGCGTCGGCTGGCGCGCAAACGCCAAAAGTGTGGGCCTCATTGGCTCCGAGCGTGAGCATCACGGCTCTGCCAAACGTCCAATCTTCGGCCATCAGCGCAGCGAAAACGACCAGCCGCGTGTCGCGGTACTGCTTGGACTTGTCAGCGTGCTGACCTCTCACGGCTTCGAGCTTGGAAAATCCAACCTCGGTTACCGGCCGTTTGAATACGCTGACGTTGTCGAGACGCGCAGCGAGATGCGGCCAATGCGCTGCCACTGCGCCTTCTTCTTTCCGACGAGCGAGCGCCGCATCCCACAGCTGCCCGATCCGTTCTTGAGCCAAAAACAGCTTGGTGTCCTGCTGCTCGAGCTCTGCGTCGTTGAGCTCGTGCTCGAGGGCGTCGGTCTCGTGGAGTCGCTTTACCGCGTCGCGCAGTGCTCGTTTGGAGCGCTGATGCTCGCCACGAAGCTCGGCTTCCAATTCATCGAAGTTGTCGGGCTGCGTTCGGTTCAGCTTCGCCAGGCCGGCTTCTAGCTCCGCGTCGGCCATCTCGCCCCTCTCGAGCCCACGGGCTTCGACTCGCTCCCAACGTTGGGCGGCCGCGCTCTTTGCCTTCGTTCGAGCTTCCAAGATCGCGTTGCGCTTCGCTTGCAACATGGCCTTTTTGGCGTCCAGTTCGAGGCGCTGCGCTCCCTGCCAGGTTTGGTCATTGGTGGGAAGCGCCCAGACCCGGAGCATCCGCTCAATCTGCCGTTCCTTGTACCCCGTGTTCAGCGCCTTCTTGCTGACCAATGATTTGCGGATCCAGTCCAGGCAGGCGCCCGCACAGAACCCGGTCGCGCCAGTGTCTTGGCCCGGACCTCCTGTTTTGGGCTTGGTTACGAGCCCATGGAGCTTCGCGTTCTTCTGCCAAGCCGCGCTCTGTTTGAAGGCCACGACGAGTTGTCCGTCGCAATGATGCCCGATGAAGTGAACGACGCCATCAGCAGGGGTCATGCATTTGGGCAGCGCCCGTATCACGGCCCGGGCGACGATCGCCATGCCCAGAGTCGGGTTAAAATGGGGTCGCTCGGCTCACACGAATAGGCGAGTGACGAGGCTCACTCGCCACTTCACCGTGAGCTAGTGAAGTTCGCTGAATACAAACTCTAGAGAGTAGGGCTTGCAGCTCGCCAGCGGTGCGCTCAGCGGCTCGATCGCAAACAGGAAGTCGAATTGGTCAGGCGAACCACACTTGCCCTGCAGTTCAAAAAGCAGCGTCCCGCTCTCGCCCCCTTTGACGGGAACTTCGACAGAATTTGCCGCGCGGAGCCTTACGCTGCCCAAATCGGGCGGGGCCGTGAGCTTCACGCGCAGCTCGAAGGATTTGCTCGAGCCGGGTATACACGCGGCTGAACTCGTTTGGCGCGCATGAACCCGGAAGTAGTCGACGTCGGTCTCGACATGGATGGTTCCCGTTCGCGTCAAGGGCGTGCTCTGAGTGACTGTCCCGAGGTCACTCGCCGTCGCCTCCGAATCGTTGCTCTCGGCAGCATCGATACACTGAGCCTTGAGCAGCGCCTTGGACGGCAAAGGCGACTTTCTTGGAGCAAGCTCCGGCGCTCGTGGTTGAGGCGCCGGCTGTTCGGCGCTCACCCGTGTGGGGGTCAACACGCTGAGCACGCAGGCGACCAGCGACGCGACCGGTCTGGCTCTTCCCGGCGCCACCCGTTCTTCGCAGCGCACTCGCGTTTGCGATCGCATCATGTGCGTAGAGTACGCGGACAAGGGAAGCCCGCAACCCTCGCGGAC
>DATAHU010000109.1:0-273153 GCA_036263015.1 Polyangiaceae bacterium
CAACTGAAGCCCGAGCGCGATCGCGCCGGCTGCACCGCCCCCTCGGGTGCTGGTCGCGAGCTTCAGCCCGTCGGGATGCACGCGCTCGAACCAGCGCGACAGGCCGCTTTCGAGCTCGACGAGATCACTCGGTGCGGCGCCCTTCTGCGGGCCAAAGGTATACGCAGCGCCGTCGGCTCCGAGCGCGACGCAATCGACGTCGCTGGCAATCACGATTGGAACCTCGAGGGCGAGCGGTTCCAACTCGGTGAGATCGAGCGACCCGAGACGCGTCAGCGCGCCTCCGCCCATTGGCAACGCTGCATGATCTGCGTCGAGCAAGCGCGCGCCTAGCGCTTGCAGGATCCCGGCCGCACCATCGACCGTAGCGCTGCCACCAGCGCCCAAGACCACCCGACGCGCACCTGCCTTGAGGGCGTGCCGGATCAAGTCACCCGTGCCAGCGCTAGTTGCAGTCATGGGATTACGCTCGCCCGCGTCCAAGAGCGCGATTCCAGAAGCCGCAGCTACGTCGATCAACGCGGTTGCATCCGCCAGCCACGCGTAGCGCACCTGGCGCACGCGACCCAGCGGATCGCGCGCGGGCGCGGTGCGAAACTCAGCCCCCAAAGCTCGGCCGACCACTTCCGCAGTGCCGTCCCCGCCGTCCGCGATGGGCAGCTCTCGCACCTCGACCTCGGGGGCCGCCCTGCGTATACCTGCAGCGATGGCTTTGGCGGCTGCCGTTGGCGACAGGCTGCCCTTGAGCGCGTTCGGTGCGGCGACAATCTCGACCATCGGAGCGGTACGGCTGCTACTGGTTCGTGCCCCACGCCGAGAGGCAACCTGAGCCCGTGACGCGGAAACGTGCAGAGTCTACTGAAGGAGTTCAGCGCGGGGCAAGAAGCGATAGCCGAGCCGCCGTCGAGATTGGATCCAATCTTGGCGTGGGCCCAAGGCTTTGCGTAGGTTGCTGACGTGCACTCGCACCAACGAATCGGAGCTGAACGCGCCGATGCCAAGCGCGTGTTGACGTAACTCGACGGCGGCAACCCAGCGATGGGCGTGGGCAGCCAAGTATTCGCAAACTCGGAACTCGGCCGCGCGCAAACTCACGATCTGCTGACCCACGCGCAGAGTCCCATGCTCGCGATCGAAGGCCACTGGGTTCTCGCTGCCAATGCTCGCTCGCGCCTTGCGCCGGAGCTGGGCCTCGACGAAGGCCATGATCAAACGGCGGTCCATGCTGGTTGGCAGCCACAAGTCCGCACCGGCTGCCAGCACCACAGCAGCATCCTCGCTGCTGCCAGAGTGCGACAACGCACAGATGGTAACTTGAGGCTGCTGCTGACGAATCGCGCCAACCAGCTGGGGCCCCATTCCCATGGGGCACAACACCAGGATGACCAGGTCGTCCGCGTGGACGGCCCAAGGCGGAGCGGTCCAGCCATTCACGACTTGGAACGTCCGCCCCAAGTCTGTGGCCAGCGCGCGCAACCAATCCATTTCCAAGGGATGCTGGGCCATGAGCAACAGCGCGCCGTCCGTTCGGGTCACGCCAAGCTCGGCTGCTGTGGTTCCCGCCCCGGGCTCGAACTCTGCAACGTGTTTTCTGCTATTCACTGGTCCGCTCGATTGAAGTGTTTGGGCGTCATGCAGGTGAACTTGCGCAGTCACTCTGTGCGCGCCCTGGCTACACTGCACTCGTCGTGCCAGTGTCGAACTCGAGGGAACGCGCGATTGCTGCAGGTTCTGCCGCGTCACGCTGACCCGCTGCGCGATGGCGTCGAGCGAGTTGCGCGAGTTGCGCGAGTTGCGCGACTCCCGGATCGAGCCTCCTAGTAGGCCCGTAGCCGCTCGACTTCCTTGGCAGGCGGTTTTGTGAGCAGGATCTGGAAGCGTTCGCCATGTCCGATCCGACCTCCGCCGTTGCTTCACCTCTGCTGGGCGAGTCCCTCTCGACTCTAATGGCGCGCTCGAGAACCACTCCCAATGGCCTCAGCTCAGCCGATGCCGAACAAAGAAGACGCGCGGCGGACAACCGTCGTGGAGCATGGCGGGCGCTGAGCTCGGCGTTGCGTCCACTGCACGCAGCACTCGATCCGTTGGTGGTGATCTTGATTCTGGCCGGCGCCGCTTCCGCGATTCTGGGCGAAGTCGGCAACGCGGTGATGATTGGCTTGATCGTCAGTGCGAGCACGGGATTGAACACGTGGCAGGCACAACGCTCTGCCAGCGCAGTTGCCAAGCTGCAGAAGAGCATTGCGACACACGCCAGCGTGCTGCGCGACGGGCGTTGGTCCGACGTCGTGATCGCCGAGGTAGTGGTTGGCGACATCGTCAAGTTGGCGGCCGGGGACATCGTGCCCGCCGATGTCCGGCTGATCGAAGCGCGCGATCTGCATGTGCAGCAAGCAGCACTGACCGGCGAATCGCTGCCTGCCGAGAAACGCGTATCGGGGCAGCTGCTCGAGGAGATCGGCCCAGACTCGGTCGATCTGCTCTACTTCGGCACCTCGGTGGTCAGTGGCACGGCCACCGCAGTCGCTCACGCGATCGGCAAAGATACGGCCTTCGGAGACATCGCAGCGCGCTTGGCGGCGCGCCCCGATGAAACCGAGTTCGAGCGCGGCACCCGGCGCTTCGGCATGTTCATTCTGCAGACGGTGATTTTTCTCGTCCTGTTCATCTTGGTCGTCCACATCGCTCTGGGCCGCGATCCGATGCAGTCGTTGCTGTTCTCGGTCGCGCTCGCGGTCGGCTTGACGCCGGGGTTTCTACCGATGATCTCGACCGTGACCTTGGCGCAAGGCGCCGTGGCCATGGCGCGGGAAAAGGTTATCGTCAAACACCTACCCTCGATTCAGAACCTGGGCGGGATCGACATCCTGTGCAGCGACAAGACGGGCACGTTGACCTCGGGCAAGATGTCGCTCGATAGCGCCTGTGACGGTTTGGGCAAGCAATCCGCTCGGCCCTTGTTGCTCGGCACGTTGAACAGCCGCTTCGAGAGTGGGATCAGGAGTCCACTCGACGCGGCAATTCTGGAGTGCGGCTATGGCATCGATGACAAGTACGACAAGGCTTACGAACTCCCTTTCGACTTCGAGCGACGACGACTGAGCGTCGTGGTCGAAGGCCCCGCGGGGTTCGTGTTCATCAGCAAAGGCGCACCCGAGGGGCTGATCGCCAACTGCACCCAGATCGAAGTCGACGGCCAAGTGCTACCCCTCGATGAACAGCGTCGGGCTCAGACGTTGGAGACCTTTCGACACTTGAGCGAGCAGGGCTTTCGGGTGATCGCGGTGGCTTCGAAGAGTGTCGAAAGCGGTTCGGGATTCAGCACCAGCGACGAACAGGCCCTGACGCTCAATGGGTTCCTATCCTTCGCCGACCACGCCTTGGAAGGCGTTGCCCGTTCAATCGAGCAACTGCGCAGAGACGGCGTGCAAGTGAAAATCTTGACCGGCGACAACGAACTGGTGACGCGCCACGTCTGCCGCCAAGTGGGGTTGGACGCGGAGTCGATGGCGCTCGGCAGTGACCTCGAGCGCTTGGACCGCAATGCGCTTGGCAAGCTCGCGGAACGCACGACCGTATTTGCTCGCCTGTCGCCAGCGCAGAAACATCGCGTCGTCGCTGCACTCAAAGCCGCAGGACACGTGGTTGGCTACATGGGCGACGGCATCAACGACGCGCCCAGCTTGCACGAGGCTGACGTGGGTATCTCGGTGGCCGGCGCAGCGGACGTCGCGCGTGAGGCTTCCGACATAATTCTGTTGGAACAACACCTCGACGTCTTGCACGCGGGCATCTTGGCCGGGCGCCGCTCGTTCGCCAACGTCATGAAGTACCTGTTGATGGGAACGAGTTCGAACTTCGGCAACATGTTCAGCATGGCGGCCGCGGCGCTCTTCTTGCCATTCTTGCCGATGTTGCCCACGCAAATCCTGCTCAACAACCTCTTGTACGATCTGTCACAGGTGACAATCCCTACCGATCGCGTCGATGCCGTTTACTTATCGCAGCCTCAGAAGTGGGACATCAGCCTGATTCGCAAGTTCATGTTGTTCATCGGACCCGTCAGTTCGCTGTACGACTTTCTGACGTTTTGGGCACTGCTCGGCTACTTTGGTTTTGCACAAGAGAAGTTTCACACGGGTTGGTTTCTCGAATCGCTGGTCACACAGACTCTCGTCTTGTTCGTGATCCGCACCGCCGATCGGCCTTGGGCGAGCCGTCCGAGCAAAGCCTTGGTGGCAACCACGCTTGGCATCGTCGGCATTGCCCTAGCGTTGCCTTTGACCGCGCTCGGGCCCTGGCTTGGCCTCGTGCCACTGCCCCCCTCGTATTACGTGTTCCTCGGACTAGTGGTCGTGAGTTATCTCGTGCTGGTGGAAGTCATCAAACGGGCCGTGCTCGGTCCGGTTTGGGGGCGCTCTGCCAAGCGCGTCGCGATCAACGCGGCCATGCGCGCAGCGTCGCGTCCAACGCCGTGAATCATCGTCGATGACATCGAGTATTGAAATGCTTGCCCCACGAAGCACAGGCCTGGTTCGCTCGTAACCACGCCGCCCACGTGCTGGGGAGCGCCCTCGCTATCGAAAATCGGCAATTGAACGAAATCGAGGCCGCGATCGAAGCCCGTGCACCAGATCACGTTGCTCGCCTGTACCAGCGTGCCATCGTCGAGACAGGGAATGCCGTCCCGTTCACCTACGACGCGTTGGGTGCGCTGGATCCCGAGTTTCTCCAGCTCTTCCGGTCGTTGACGGATCAAGGGCCCGCCGTGAACTAGCATCTTCGGGCGCGCCTTGCGACCCAAGGGCGTACGGATCGTCAGAATGTGATGAAAGAAGAAGCGCAAGAGCAGCCTGCACAAGATCAGGCGTGACCAAAAACCATCTATACGGAATGGAATCGACCCCGTGTCCCGCCCCGCGAGCGACACCGTGTGACCACGCTTGGCGAGCTCGACCGCGATCTCCGCACCCGAGTTACCTGCCCCCGCGATCAACACGTGCCCCGGCTTCAAGCTCTCGGGCTGATTGTATTGGCTCGAGTGAAGCTGAACGATGTCGCTTCTCAAGCCTTTGGCGAACGCGGGGATTCTCGGCTTCTGAAAGCTCGACATCGCGATCACCACTTGGCGCGCCAGAAACGTGCCGCGGTTCGTTTCGACGCGGTACGTCGTGCCGGAGCGCGTGAGCGCCGTCACCCTCGTGGCCAGTCGCACGTCGAGGGCGAAGTGTCGCGCATAGGACTCCAAGTAGTCGGCCATCTCGTCCTTGGTCGGAAAGCGCTGTGGGTCACCAGGAAACGCTAACCCGTCGAGCGCATCGAGCCAGGCCGGCGTGAACAGTCGGAGCGATTCCCAGCGCCCCCGCCAAACGTCTCCGATGCGTGCGCCCGAATCCAAAACGATGCATTCGACACCGCTCTTCTGCAGGTGATAGGCCGTCGAAAGACCAGCTTGGCCGGCTCCGATCACGACCACATCCGTCATGCCCGCGGGCCCCAGTCGCTCGAAGGCGGTGGCTTGCTCGATTAGTCCTGCGTTCGTCATTTGCGTGCTCCTTGCTTGCTGCAACGTTCACGCAAAACCTATCCGTCCAAGCGCGGGCTCGCTTCGGGCAAGCTCCCCATTTTTTGCGCTGATCCTCGATGGGTAGTTCTACCCATTGGATTCTCAGGACAATCCCGGTGCCCTAAGCCAACCCAGCTCGGCACGCGTAGGCCGTCGCGGAAGCTCGCGAATTAACTCGCAATTTCAAGAAGATGTTGCTCAGATGCCGATCCACGGTCTTCTCGCTCAAGTACAGCTTGCGAGCGATCTCCTTGTTCGTGAGGCCCCCCGCCACCAAGCGCAGAACCTCGACCTCGCGCGCGCTCAAGCCAGAAGATTTGGCCGCGTCAGACTGTTCACCTTTCGTGGCAATGGTTTCCAAGTCGACCAGCGCACCCAGCTGCTCGAACACCAGCCGGGCGCCTCGGAGCTCGAGCTCTGCCCCCTCTTCGTCCCCCAAGGCTCGGTAAGCGCGAGCCCGCAGCACGCGGACCCGCGCGGCCAAGTACGGGGCCCCAATCGCAGTCCAGCCCTCGAACGCGTCGCGCAATGGCGCCAAGGCGTCGGCTGGGTGCTCGCCGTAGAGTTGCAACATCCCGCTAGCCTGCGCTGCCATGGCTCGCAATACTGGCGTGTCGTAGCGTTCACTTGCTAACACTAGCTCGGCAACGAGCGGCCGAGCTTCGTCGAGCTGATTCAAAGTCAACAAGATCTCGACGCTGGCGGGTAGCAGGCGCACGCGCTGATAAGCGTTCGGTGTGTCGACGAGCAATCGACGAACCGCAAGCAGCGCCAACTCCGACTTGCCTTGGGCCAAGCGTAAGAGCGCCAAGCCAGGTTGTGGATCGCGTCCCAGCTCACTCGATTTACGGTAGAGCTCCTCGGCGGCGTCGAAGCGTCCGCGCAAGCGCTCGAGTTCCGCTTGCTCGTACAACGCTTGCGGCACCGGCCCTGTGCTGAGCATTCCCGGATCGACCAACTGACAAGCGCGTTCGGCTTCGAACTTGGCTCGCTGCCAATCCCCGGTGAGCTGCAACAACTGCGAGAGGTGCACGAGGCAAGCGCCGCTGAACGTCACCAGCTCGGGTTGCGCGGTACACCAGCGCTCGAGCGCCTGCGTCCATTCCTTGGCGCGTTCGACCGCAAAAATGCGCTCGGTGGTCGCAATCGCGACGCAGTACAAAACACCGACCAGTACAGGGCTCTGCCCGCGCTCGGCGATCGTGATCACGCTGTGATCGAGCGCACCGAGACCGCGCTCGGACTCGCCCAACTGCAACCAGGCGCGGCCCTGTACACTCGCCGCCAGTGCCTCCAAGTCGGGATCGTCGAAGCGGTGCGCCACCTGCTGTGCCGTCGCCGCACTTTGCAGAGCAGCGTCCGGCTTCTGCGTCACCACTGCCTGCCAAGCTTGCTGGAGCGCAAAGTAACCTGAAGCGCGACAAGGTTCGTTGCTTCTTTCGAGGAACTCCTCCAAGCGCCGAAACCAAAAATTGGCGCGGGCGCGTTCGCCGACGATTCCCAGGCGCAAACCTAGCCAAAACGCGCACAAGGCGGCTTGCTCGGGCGCGCCTTCGGCGAGGTGTGCATGGTGCGCACGTTCGAGCACGCTGATCTGAGTCTTCTCTCGAGCGAGCAAGGCGGCAGCCATCGCCAGGCGCTCCAAGTCCGACGCGCTCAGGGGCTCCAACTCGTCAGCATCTGCGAGCTGCTGATAGGCCTGTGCCCAAGCGCGCGCTTGGTAGCTGTGGCGACCTTGTTCCAGCAGTTGCTGAGCCCGGGACACCGCCCTTCTATAGCAGTCAAACCGGAACTGGTTTCGGCTCAACCCCCCATACGAACGAAAATCCTGCACTGGCAGCCCGGCCTTTGGTCGCTTTTTTGCGCGGGCGCTCTGCCTACCGTTTTCGAAACCGCATTCAAAGTGCGTGAACGGACCTCGACTCAGCTTGGCCCGCAACGTGCAAAGCTGAGTCGATCCCAACGGATCTAGTGCTCGCAAAGTCTGCCACAACCATGCTCACCAGCAGCGACTACGAAGCCCGAGCCCCGCTGGCAGATTGCAGAGTCTTGTTGATCGATAGCCACGTCGAGTTCGCGGTCAAGCTGGCCGAGGCACTGAGTGACGTTGGCAGAGGTCTAGGCGCTGTCTGCTACCGTGCGCCAACGAACTCCGACGCTCTCGTTTACCTCGAGGATGAAGTCCTCGACTTGGTCCTGGTTGACTTGCCAGCGTCCGAAGCGACCAGTCTCGAGCTGCTGGATTTGGTGCGCAAACACCAGCCGATGACCCAAGTTCTGTGTCTGAGCACGGAGGCGACGTTGGCTGTGGCGACCAAGTCCGTGGAAGCGGGCGCTTTCGGATATTTGCAGAAGCCGTTTCGGGAGCAGGTGCTGCTGGCATCGGCACTGCAGGCTATCAGCGTGACGCGCTTGCTGCGTCAGCAAGCGGAGCTGCGCGCAAAGCTCGAACTTTCGGAGCACCGCTGCCGCGAACTGATCGACGGGTTGCCCACGCTGGTAATGGCATTGGATGAACAGGGCGCCATCGTGCACTGGAATCGTCAGCTGGAGTCCGCGACGGGCTTTTCCGCGGCCGAGGTCCTGGGCAAGGACGGCCGCGCGTGGATTCAGGACGACGGCGTGCAACGGTTGCCGATCAAAACCGGTGGGCAGCGCATAGTGCGCTGGAAGAGCGCCTCGGTGGGCGACGGAAGCGCCGCAGGACTGCGCTATGCGATTGGCGTCGATGTCACCGATGAAACGGAAATGCAGCGTCGCGCCGCTCGAGCCGAGCGGCTCGCAGCCGTCGGGACATTGGCTGCGGGGTTGGCGCACGAGGTACGCAACCCCTTGAATTCCGCCACTCTGCAGCTGCAACTGATCGAGCGCAGACTCGACAAAGGCAACGTCGACCGGGCAGCGATTTCCGATGTCCTTGGCATCGTGAAGACCGAGATCCAGCGCTTGGATCGCCTGGTGACCGACTTCCTCGAGTTCGCACGGCCTACCCCCATTCAAGCTGCCGCGACCGATCTCGCAGCGCTGGCCAACGAGCTCTTGGACTCCCTGAGCCAGGAGGCCAGCCGGGCGCGAGTCGTGGTCGTACGCTCGTTCGGCCCTGACTTGGGCCAAGTCGTACTCGACGCCAAACGCATCAGACAAGTCCTGTTGAACTTGGTCAAGAACGCTCTGGAAGCGATGGCCACCGAGGGAGGCACGCTCACGGTCCGCCTGGGCCGCAGCCCAGAAGCCGGAGGCGTGCTGTTGGAGGTCGAAGACAGCGGTCCTGGGTTTGGGGAGGACGTCCCGATCTTCGACGCGTTCTTCACGACCAAGGACCACGGCACGGGACTCGGTCTGTCGATCGTTCACCGCATCGTGAGCGAGCACGGCGGTACCATCGGCTGCGTTTCCAAGCCCGGCTCCACGCGCTTCTCGATCACGTTGCCAGAGCTGTCCACGTCCGTGGTTTACGCCTGAGCCAGCCCAATCCCCCGCCATTGTCATCCTTGGATCGGCAGCGGGTACGTGTGCAAATGCTGCGCCTTTGCCCCTAGCCGCGCAAGAAAGCGCGGCCATGATGCGCTAAAAGCCGAGATCCTAGCCCCCGGGGTATGGCACGAAACCTGCGAAGGCTCTCCTTCATGCCGACACAACGAATACTCGTTGTCGACGACGAGTCGAACGCGAGAATGGCACTGGCCGAGATCCTGAAGGACGAGGGGTTCAGTGTAGAGACAGCTGCAGATGCGTTCAAAGCGCTGCCCAAGGTGAGCGATTTCGCGCCCGACGTGGTGCTCACTGATCTGAAGATGCCAGGCATGGATGGCCTCGAACTAATGGCCAAGGTCCACGCACTGGATCCCGACATCGCCGTGATCGTGATGACCGCCTTCGGCGCGGTCGATACGGCGGTGCGGGCGATGAAAGAAGGGGCCGCCGACTACCTCACCAAGCCGATCGACGCGAGCCAGCTGTTGCTCGTCCTTGGACGCGCGCTGGAGCGCACCGCGCTGCGTCGCGAGCGCAAACTGCTACGAGAGCGACTCGAAGCCCGCTTCGACTTCAAGAACATCGTGGGTCACTCTGCCGAGTTGCAGAAGGTTCTAAAGACGTTGCAGCAGGTCGCGCCGAGCAAAGTCACGGTTACGATAACCGGCGAGTCCGGCACGGGTAAGGAACTCGTCGCCGCGGCGATTCACCAGAATTCACCTCGCGCCAACGGTCCCTTCGTCAAGCTGCATTGCGCGTCGCTCGCCGAGAGCTTGCTCGAGAGTGAGCTGTTCGGGCATGAGCGAGGGGCCTTCACCGGCGCCGAACGCAGACGCGAGGGCCGCTTCGAAGTCGCTCAAGGTGGCACCCTGTTTCTAGACGAGATCGGAGAGATCTCTGGGGCAATCCAAGTCAAGTTGCTCAGGTTCTTGCAGGAGCGCGAGTTCGAGCGTGTCGGCAGCAATCAGACGATTCAGGCCGACGTGCGACTGATCACCGCGACCAATCGCGATCTGAAGGCGATGGTGGCCGAAGGAACCTTCCGCGAGGATTTGTTCTACCGACTCAACGTCGTCACGGTGCACATCCCGAGCTTGCGCGAACGGCGCGCCGACATCCCCACGCTGGCGACTTATTTCATGCAGCGCTTCGCGCGCGACAACGCCAAGGAGATCAACTCGATCAGTGACGACGCTCTGCTGGCGCTCAATCACTACAGCTGGCCGGGCAACGTTCGTGAGCTGGAGAACGTCATGGAACGCGCGGTCGTGCTGGCCAACGGTGACGTGATCAACGTTAACCACCTGCCCGCCGAGATCGTCGCACAGCGGGACGCCGGTATCCCACGTATCCCGGGCTCGTCGCTCGAAGAGCTCGAGCGCTACGCAATCCTCCGCACGCTCGAAGCTTCGGGCGGCTCGACGAGCCGCGCTGCCGAAGTGCTGAAGATCAGCGTGCGCAAGATTCAATACAAGCTGCAGGAGTACAACTCCACCCGCTGAATCGGCTCGGCGACGGCACCACACTCACGACGAACGCGGCACGGGTATGGGCGAACCGCCTGCGGGTACGCTCGTGCCGTGCGCGAACTTGGACGAATCCTGCGCCGGCTCTTCCGAAGCCGAGCCTGCACGCGGAAACCAGAGGGAGACGCAGGTCGATTGTCCTGGCACGGAGCTGATGGTCATGTGACCACGATGGCGATCCATGCAACTTCGCACCATCGCCAAGCCGAGGCCCGTCCCGAGATCGCCCTTGGTCGTGAAGAACGGTTCGCTGGCGTGGGCGAGCACTTCGGGCGTCATGCCCGGACCGTCGTCGATCACTTGAATCTCGGCGCCGCCACGTTCACCTTCCGCGGTGCGAACGATCACCGTCCCTCCGCTCGGTTTTGCGTCGAGCGCGTTGACGATCAAGTTCAGCACGGCATTGACGATCTCGCTGGGGCGCGCCGCGATCGGGGGCACTTCGCCCAACTGCTCCACCAGCGTGCTGCTTCCGTCGCGCGTCATCGAGCGCGGCCTGGCCAGCTCCAGCGCCTCTTTCGCCATACGATTGAGATCTGCTGCTTCGAGCCCCTGTTCCGGCGCTTGCCTCGAAAAATACCTCAGGCGCTCGATGGTTTCGGTTCCGCGCCGAATCACGGCCTTGGCTTGCTGCACCTTCTCGTTGATGGCCGTCGTGTCACCGCGCCGGGCCGCGCGCTCGATGACGTCGAGCTGCAACGAAAGAGGATTGAGCAAGTTCTTCAAGTCGTGCGCGATGCCGGCAGCCATTTGCCCGAGCGCCCGCAGCTTCTCACTGCGCACGAGCATTGCTTGAGAGGCTGCCAGTCGCTCGTGAGCGCGCCTGAGGTCGTCGAACTGGGTCGACTTGTCGAGCGCGCTAGCGACCAGATCGACCAAACCCCGAGCGAGCTGTATGGTTTCAGAGGCCGGAGCTTGGCTGCTCACGAAGAAAAGGGCCAGTGCCCCGAACAGACGCGTGCCGCTAACCAGCGGCAATACCTGGACGCTGCCTCCGGCCTCACCCCAAGCCTGATGCAGTGCCGCGGCGAGTTCGGGCCCCACCAGATCGGAATCGCCGGTCCAGGCGCCTAGCTCCTCAGCAACACCAGCCCGGGCGACAGTCTTGAGCTCCGCGTTCAGCTGCACCTCGAGCACCAGCGCGCCTTGCGCACCGACCACGTCGACGGCGGCCGTCGCGAGCAACGCGGCCGCTTCGTCTCGGCCGCCACTAGCCAACACGCGACTCAATCCTAGTAGGGCGCGTGTCGCTTTACTAACCACCCGCGGACTATCTGCCGTCCCTCACACTGCGTCAAGGCGTCCACCACATGGTACTCGCAAGCGAACGCCTGCTGAGTTACGGTCACCCCAACGGCGCCCCATGGACTTCAGAAAATACCTAGCCATCCTGAACATCGATGAGGCGGAACTTCAAAGCCGCCGTGCGCTGTTCGAGATCAGTGACGAGGATTTGCAGCGACTTGCGAACCTCAAGGCCTTCGCCGACCAACGCGCGGACGAAGTGGTGGAGGGTTTCTACGAGCTACTGATGCGCCACCCGCAGACCCGCAGGTTTCTGCAGGATGAAACACTGGTCAAACGTTTAAAGCGAACTCAGCGCGACTACTTCAGTGGTCTGTTCGCGGGCCGTTGCGACATGGCATACGTCCAGGATCGCTTGGCCGTGGGCGCCGTACACGAACGGATCGGCCTCGCTCCGAAGCTGTATTTGGCCGCGTACCGGCGCTACTTGCAGCTGGTCTTCGATCGCTTCTTCGACGGTCTACCGCCCGACGAGGCGAAGGCCGCGTGCGCCTCGATCTTGCGCTTGGTGTTGTTCGATCAATCGCTCGCGATCGACGCTTACATCGCCGCGAACACCGAGACGCTGGAACGACACCAGCGCTCGATTCGCGAGCTCTCGACGCCGGTGATTCGAGTGCACGACCGTGTCCTCTTGCTGCCTTTGGTGGGCGCCATCGACAGTGAGCGTGCACACCAGATCATGGAGCACGTGCTGGTGCGCGTGGTCGCGGAACAAGCTCAGTGTCTGATCATCGACATCGCCGGTGTACCCGTCGTCGACACCAAGGTCGCCGATCACTTGTTGAAAACGACGTCTGCGGTGCGCTTGCTGGGCGCACAGTCGATCTTGACGGGGATCAGTGCGCAAGTTGCCAGAACGATGGTTCAACTGGGGATCGAGGTGGCCTCGATGCACACCCAGACACGACTCGCCGATGGCATCGAGCTAGCGTTGTCCTTGGTCGGAAAGTCGATCCAACCGAGGGACGCGTCTTGAACGGCAACATCCCGATTCTGAAGATCGGCACGACGCTGATCACCACCGTGCACGTCGAGTTGGACGACGCCGTAGCCGATGCCTTCCAAGTCGATGTGCTCACCACGATCGAAAAGACGGGCGCCAAGGGCCTCGTCATAGATATCTCGGGTTTACAGATCGTGGATAGTTACGTCGCGCGTGTCCTGACCGAAACCACACGCATGGCCCGCTTGATGGGAACCCATACGGTGCTCGTCGGAATGCGACCTGAGGTATCGGCGACGCTGGTCACGATGGGCTACGCCGTCGAAGGCATTCAAACTGCGCTCGACCTCGAACGAGGGCTGGCACTGCTCGGTAAGCGTCTGCAGTAATGGGCACGCTGGGAGCTTCACAGAACCCAACTGTCGTGTCGCAGCAAGAGCTGCAGATCACGCGTGAGGACGACGTCAGTGTCGTGCGCCGAGCTGTGCGTCAGGTCGCGCTGGCGCGCGCATTCGACGCCTTCGCTTCAGCCGCGATCACGACCGCAACCTCGGAATTGACTCGCAACGTGTGGGTCCACGCGGGAGGGGGTCGCGCCATCATCAGCGAACTGATGGATGGGCCGCGCTCTGGAATTCGCATCGAGTTCATTGACAAGGGTCCGGGGATCCCCAACTTGGAACGCGTACTGCGCGGTGGCTTCAGCACCGCGGGCTCTTTGGGGCTTGGCCTTTCGGGAAGCCAGAAGCTCGTCGACGAATTCACGATCGAAACGGCAACCGGCAGCGGCACGCGAGTGGTGATTACGAAGTGGAAGCCCTACTGAGTGCTTTGATCGACCGCTGGTTGGATCAGACCGATCCCGTGTCGGTGATCGACAAGGCATCCATCTCGAGCGTGCGTGATGCCATCCGCATGGAGACGGTACGCACGGGATTGCCCTCGGAAGTGACCGATCCGGTGCTGGTGGCTGCCACCGAGCTGGCGAGCAACCAACTGCACCACGCGGGGCGCGGCCACTTTGCGTGTCGCGGTATCGAACGCAACGGAGTCCTCGGCATCGAACTGATCGCTGCCGATCGCGGCGACGGCATCGCCGACCCGAGTGCTGCGATCAACGGTTTGAGCCGTACACCCGCTGGACTCGGCGTTGGCTTGGGCGGTGTCCTGCGTATGATGGATGAAGTCGACATCGACATCCGAATTGGCGAGGGCACCTGCATCTGGGCCCGCAAGTTCGTGCGCAGGTTGCCCCGTCAAAGACAGATCGGCATTTTTGGCTATCCGCACCCGAACGAAGCGTTGGCCGGAGACGACGCTTGGTTTCGTAGAGAGGGTGACAAACTCTGGCTCGCCGTCGCCGACGGTTTGGGTCACGGCCCAGAAGCGCGGCGCGCAGCGCAAAGCGCGGTGCACGCATTGAAACTAGTGCCGTCGAGCCCGCACGAGCTCCTCATCGACCGCAACTTGGCGCTGCGCTCGACGCGCGGCGCGACGCTTGCCGTAATCGCGGTCGACGACAGCCAGGGCGAGTTGGAAGCAGCCGTCGCGGGTAACGTGACCGTTGGCGTCTGGGGTCCGAGTGGAACGCAACGCATTGGCGGCACCTCGTTCACCCTTGGAAGCAACAGTGGCGCGCCCAAACCCCGGAGCGAGCGGGCCTTGGTGCGAAGTTGGGATTCGATCATCGCTTTCACCGACGGCGTGTCGAGCCGCGCGCGAATGCCCGCAGACGTGGACCTCATGACCGCGCATCCGATCGGCGTGGCCGAAGCGATCGCGCGCGATTTCGGCGTGAAGCACGATGACGCGCTAGTGCTGGTCGCTCGTTGAAAGCTTGAGCAACTCGACCACGGTCATGGGCAACAGCGCCAACACGAAGCAGTAAGCGATCACCGCTGGCTCGAGGCCACTGTGAAACACTTGACCGACTGCGGGAACGCTCGCCAAGAGCACCTGTACGACGAGCGACAGCAGCATCACCCAGACGACTGGCATGTTGCCGAGTAACTGCAGGCGCCAGATCGGCAGTTTCGCATGGCGTGCACCCATGGCACGCAGAATCTCGGAAAACACCAGCGTGCAGAACGCTGCCGCACGCGCCGCGTCGACGCCCGCGATTCGGTATTGCCAGACGAAGGCCGCTAGCGTCACACCGCCTTCCACGATTCCGATTGAGGCAACCGTTGCCCACGCTCGCCGGCTCAAGATTGGCGAGTTTGGAGCGCGTGGTGGCCGTTCGAGCACGCCCGGATCGGCGGGTTCCATCACCAACGCCAGAGCCGGGGCCCCATCGGTCACCAAGTTCACCCACAACAGCTGCAGCGGCAACAGCGGCGCTGGTAACCCCATGGCCGCAGCCACCAGCATCAATGCCAACTCACCCGCGTTGCCCGTGAGCAGGTAGACGATCGTGCGCTGGATGTTGTCGAAGATGGCGCGCCCTTCACAGAGCGCCGCCACGATGCTCGCAAAATTGTCGTCCGCGAGAACCAAATCCGAGGCTTCGCGTGTGACTTCGGTTCCAGTCTTACCCATCGCGATACCGATGTGCGCTTCGCGGATGGCCGGCGCATCGTTCACGCCGTCGCCCGTCATCGCAACCACGTGCCCCCGGGCCTTGAAGTCGCGGACGATCTCGAGCTTGCTTTCGGGCGTAGCGCGCGCCCGAACGACCTCGGCTTCGTCATCCCCGCCCAGGATGCCCAACTCGCTGGCGATGGCTCGTGCCGTCGCTGGATGATCCCCCGTGATCATCACTGTCTTCACACCCGCCTTACGCGCGCTTGCGATTGCTCGAATCACTTCGGGACGCGGAGGATCGGCGATGCCGATCAAGCCGAGCAACTCGAGGTCACGTTCGTCCTCCCCCTCCCCCAAAGCGACAGCCAAGACGCGCAGGCCGCGTGCAGCCATCTCGGAGTTTTTCTCGAGCGCCCCGTCGGTTCCACGGACGCAAAGGGGCGCCAGCAGTTCGGCGGCTCCCTTGACGTAGAGCCGTCCATCACTGCGACGCACCGACATGCGTTTGCGCACAGAATCGAAAGGATTGGTTTGGGTCTTGGGTGCGGCGCGCTCGAGCTCGACGGCTGATATGCCTCGTTCTCGCGCTGCCACCAAGATCGCGATCTCGGTCGGATCACCGGTGCCCGTGCGGCCGTCTGGGGCCAACTCGGCATCACAACACGCCGCGCCAGCGTGCAAGAGCCGCTGTTCATCAGTCCCCCACAGCTCGCGCACCGTCATCTCGCCCGTCGTCAGCGTGCCCGTCTTGTCACTGCAGATGACGGTGGCAGAGCCGAGCGTCTCGACCGCAGACAGTCGCTTGACCAAGACGTTGCGCTGCGCCATGCGCCGAACGCCAATCGCCAACGCGATGGTGACTACTGCCGGCAAGCCCTCCGGCACGGAAGCAACGGCCAGCGACACGGCGGACAAGAACACGTCGAACTTGGCCTGATTGTGCAGGAGGCCGAGCACTGCCACGATCGCGACGACAGCCAGGCAAATGTAGAGCAGCAGTCGACTGAGCGCGGCGAGCCGAATCTGCAGCGGCGTGCGCCCCGCCTCGGCGTGGCTGATTAGATGCGCTATATTACCGAGTTCCGTGCGCATCCCGGTGGCGACGACTTCGGCCCTAGCCGTACCATCGGCGATGGTCGTGCCTTTGAATACCGAGTCGCGACGTTCTGCGAGTGGGCTGTCCGGGGCGCAGGGCTCGGTGGTCTTGTCCACGGCCGCGCTCTCCCCCGTGAGCGTGGCTTCATTGACCTTCAAGCGCTGCGCTTCGAGCAGTTTGGCGTCGGCGGCAACGATGTCACCCGCCTCGAGCAGCAGCAGATCACCGGGCACGACTAGCGCGGCGGGCACGACGCGCGCGTGTTCATCTCGCACGACGCGCGCGGTCGGGGCGGTGAGCGTGCCGAGCGCCCGCAACGCGCGCTCGGCACGAAATTCCTGCGCCGCTCCGACCACAGCGTTCAGGGTCAGAATGGCACCAATCGCGAGCGAGTCACCCAGATCGCCCAGAGCAGCCGAGGCGACGCAGGCAGCCAGCAGCAACCAGACTGCGGGGCTGTCGAACTGCCGAAGTAACACTCGCCAGGGCGGCGTTGCCGGTTCCTGGTCGAGTTCGTTGGGACCGACCTCGGACAGAAGTCGCTCGGCTTCGGCAGTGCTTAGCCCCGCGTGCATGATCGAATCGCAAAGGTAGCGTCTCGCGCCGCAAAAGTGTCCCCTTAGTTTGTTGCAGCGCCCTGCGGCAGAGTTTCGAGGGACACGAAACGCACTGCCTGATCTTTGTCAGCCGATCGGCATCACTCGACTCGAGGCGCGATCGGCGCGCTGCACGTAGTGATACGTCGGGCTGTGATGAAAGGGCTTGAGCGAGTGTGCACCCGCCGCCAACGGTGGCTCGACCGCCGGCAAATGCTCGCCACGCAGAAAATCCTTCGGCCTCAGAACGCAGACGGTGGTGCTGGCACGGCGTGTGACCTCCTCGGCGACGGAGCCCAAGACCCAACGCGCAACGCCTTTGCGGCCGTGAGTGCCAACGACGATCAGATCGGCATCGACGCTATCTGCCAAGGCACAGATACGCTCTGCGGGCTCTCCGGCCGCCACGTACACCGCAATGCGCTCCACGCCGACTTTGCGCCCCTTCCCCTGCAACGCGTTGACCACGCGCTCGACGTGCTCACAGGCGGCCTTTTCCGCGAGCTCCTGTTTCAAGACTTTGCCATCCGGGCCCGGCATGCGTACTCCGCCAGGCTCGGTCCAGCCAACCACGATGGCATGCACTTCGGCATGTTCGCGCGTGTTGCAAGATTCGATAGCGGCCTCGAGTGCACGGTCGGAAAGCTCCGAGAAATCGAGGGCAGCGATCACACGATACGGCGTTACGGATGGGGTCATGGTACTTGTCTCCGGTGGTATTGGGTCACCCAGCGCTCACTCGGAAGCACTGCGACCAGGAACGACCAGGACGCTGCAAGGAGCGTGCCTTAGGACTTCCTCTGCAACGCTCCCGAGCAGCCAATGCTCCAAGCCGCGCTTGCGGTGCGTGCCCATCAGAATCAAATCGCAGGCCTGCGCCCGACTGTGGCTCAAGATCTCGGTCGCAGGATGCCCCGAATGGATCGTCCATTTCACACTCGGTGAGGCGGGATTGAGCCCTGCGCTCTCGATGAAGGCGACCAGCTCCGACGCGCAACGGGCGCGCATGCGCTCGAACAGGTCGCCGTCTGCGCGCTGTGAACTCTCTGCCGTGACGTCCTCGGGCGCGTAAGGCGCTTCCCAAACGTAGAGCACGTGCAAGGTGGCCTGCATGGCCGCCGCCATTTCCGCGGCGACCTGGAGCGAGTGCCGACTGGTCGAATCGAGGGTGACCGGAACGAGGATGCTTTTGGGCAAGTGCGACATGGGCTCTGCTCAGCATCGCATACTTCGTGCCAGCGACACCGAGCAAAGACCGCCATGCCCTGAGCGATCACTCGCGCAAGCCGTGCCGGAAGATCTTCACTACGTGCAAGAATAGCAGGCACGCTCGTCGAAGAAGCACGTTTGCGGCGCGATCGGGTTGGCGCGGTGTGTGCATCGCAGCGGGCATGACTCCTCGTCGATATGTTCAAACGTTTACCGTGATCGCCCTGCTCTGGACGTCGGTGATCATTCCGCTGGTCGTCGCTCAACGTTCGCACTCGTCCGGCGCGCAAAGCAGCACCGAACAGAGCAGCGGCGTTGCGCAACGCTGAGGGCAGCTAGGCTCGAAGCGCCGCGAGCGATCACGGCGCTTCGAGGTGAACCATGCCCATCATGCCGCCATCGGCATGATCCAAGATGTGGCAGTGGTACATCCACATGCCGGGGCGCTCGTCGAAGTGGACGGCGACGCGAACGGGTTGATCCTTCGGCACATCGATGGTGTCGAGCCAAGCGCGTGGCTCGATCGGCTTGCCCATCGGATCGATTTGTTGAAAGAAGAAGCCGTGCAAGTGGAACGGGTGCGAAAAGTCGGAATGGTTGGTTAGATCCCAAACCTGCGTGTCGCCCACTTTGGCCATGATTGGGGGCACTAGCTCTGCGCTCTCGTGGTTGATCCCCAGCACCAGACCCGAATCGGGAATGTCGATCGTGAGTTCGATCTCGTGTTCGACGGCGGCGCTCAGATCGGGATCAGGGATCGTGCGCGAAATCTCTGGCAATGCTGGGGGTGTGGCCGGCGCCTCGTCGGTGTACTGGATCCGGAACAGATCGGCGGGGTCTCGATTGAAGGTGCTACCGAAGCCGCGTTCGGTCGGCACCCATTGCAGTTGCGAGACAGTGTTGGGCTGGGCGACGGGCGCAACCAGCAGATCGGCGCGTGAACCTGGCACGATGTTGACGGGCGAGTCGATGTTTTCGGGAAACTGCTGAAGCCCCCCATCGCGACCGATGCGGGTGAAGCTTTGTGCTTCGAATCCGAGCCCGAAGTAGCGCGACCGCGATGCATTGAGCACGCGCCAACGTTGGCGGAGCCCAGCCCGCGCGTGCAAGGTCGGGTTGACTCGACCGTTCACCAGCAACGTGTTGCCCTCACGCCCAAACAGTATCGTGAACTCGCCGCCGTTGTCGTCATCGGTGAAGCTACCGTCCTCTTCGAGACTCATGTCCGAAAGAATCAACGGCAGCTCCTGACCCAGATCGGGTTCGCTCGGATCGCTCACCAGAATGCCGCCATACAAGCCGCGCCCCATCTGCGCGACACTGTCGTAGTGGGGGTGATACCAAAAAAAACCTGCGTCGCGCAGAGTGAAGCGGTAGTCGTGCTCTTCACCGGGCTCCACCGCCTTGGTGGTTATGCCGGGCACGCCGTCGACCTCGTTGTCGAGACGCACACCGTGCCAATGCACGGTAGTGGTCTCGGGCAGGGAGTTCTTGAAGTGAACGAGCAACGTTTGCCCGACGGTCGCCTGGATCAACGGACCGGGGACAGAGCCGTTGTAGGTCCATGCTGGCGTCGGGATGCCAGGCAGAAACTCGATGTCCTTGATGCTCGCCTCGAGCGAGATCTCGATCGTATCGGGATCCGGATCCTGGTCAGTGACCTCGGCCAACGCCAGCTCCGCGTCGAAGTTGGCGGGTTGCCCCGATGCTCGGGCGAGCCCGGCCTCGCTGCTTGCTCCGGTGCTCGAGCCCGAATCTGCGCTCAGACCACTTTGACCGACGCCGCCATCGTGCAGCACGACGTTGGGCGCCCCGCTCGTGGGTCCCGCAGGAGCCACGGAAGAACTAGCGAGCGACTTGCTGGTTCGATTCGTCGGGGAACACGCTGCGCTGAGCAGAACGAACGCCGAAAGTGGCCGAGAGTATCGCAACATGAGCCGTGCTGTCGCCATAGCAACAGCTGCCAAGGTAGCAACCCATGTGCCACGCAACACCAACGCGCCTCGCCATCGCAGGTTTGAGCCCTGCGCAGGCAAACTCGACGCCAGACCTGAGATCACTTGATCGAGCACGATGCAGTTGTTGCGCGTGAGCTGTACGCGGGCGAAAAACCTGCGAACCTCCAAAGCGTCCAACGCTCTCGATCGCCGAGTCCGAGGCCCGGACGCGTCATGCTGATGGGCCGTGGACACGTGGAGCGCAAGCCAGGGCACCTGGCCCCGTTCTTGCTCTATCGGGTCGGCATGTCAGCTCCACTGATCGAAGCCTTCATGACCCGTTCGCCCCACACCATCGGGGACGAACAAACTCTCGCGACCGCGCGGCATTCGATGCGCGAGTCCAACATCCGGCACTTGCCAGTTCTGGCCGGCGGCAAGCTGGTCGGCATCCTTTCGGATCGCGACCTCGATTCGATTGAAACCCTGCGCGACGTCGACCCCAAAACGCTGAGCGTTGCGCAAGCCATGTCGCAGTCGGTGTTCAGCGTGAGCCCACAGACCCCCGTGCGCCAAGTCGTGCGCGAGATGATCGAAAACAAGTACGGCTCCGCGGTGATCCAGGATCACGGGCACGTCGTCGGTGTGTTCACCACGATTGACGCGCTGCACGTGCTCCTCGACGTGCTCGACGAAAAGAGCGAAAAAGCGTAACGCGAGCTGCTCTGTGCTCGGCTAGCGAACCCCGGCAGGCACCCATGGAGTACGGCCGGGTTCATCCGACGCCTGCAGCGCCGTCGCGGAGCGAAGCGCTTTCAGCTCGGGGCGCGCTCTTTGTCTTTGGCGACGCCGTACTCGTGCAAGCGGTACTGAATCGTGCGCACGCTGATGTCGAGCAGCTCGGCAGCGCGTGCAGTCGAGCCGCCGACGGACTCGAGCGTTTTCAAGATCGCGAAGCGCTCGAGCTCAGCGAGCGTCGCGCCGGGAACCGCGATGCCGTCGAGACTGCCACCCCCGCCCTCGGGCTGCGGTAACAGGTCCTCGTCGATCACGTTGCTCTCGCACAAGACCACCGCGCGCTCGATTGCGTTTTCCAGTTCGCGCACGTTGCCCGGCCAACGATGACTGCGTAAGCGCGTGCGGGCGCGATCGCTGAAACCTTCGATCACCTTGTGATTCTCGAGCGCGAAGCGATGCAGGAAGTGCTCGGCCAAGATTAACGTGTCGCCTCCGCGCACGCGCAGCGGCGGCATCTCCGCGCACACGACGTTCAGGCGATAGAACAGATCCTCACGGAACTTGCCCGCCGCCACATCGGCGGCCAGGTCCCGATTGGTGGCAGCCAAGATCCGCACGTCGACACGCACCGACTCGTTTCCGCCGACCCGCTCGAAGCGCCGTTCCTGCAAGACCGTCAGCAGTTTGATTTGCACCGACGGCGGGATCTCTCCGACCTCGTCCAGGAACAAGGTGCCTTCGTGGGCCTGCTCGAAGCGCCCGATGCGTTTACGGTCAGCCCCCGTGAAGGAGCCCTTCTCGTGACCGAACAGCTCACTCTCGAGCAGGTTCTCGGCTAGCGCCGCGCAGTGAACGGCGACGAACGGCTTTTCCTTGCGCGGGCTCAAGCCGTGAATCGCGCGCGCAAGTTCACCTTTGCCAGTGCCGCTCTCGCCGGTGATCAAAACCGTGGCCCGAGAGGGCGCGACTTGGCGCGCCAAGCGATACACCTTCTGCATCACGGGGCTGCTGCCGAGCAGCCCCTGCGTGCCTTCACCACTGGCCTCGCGCACTTGACGGCGCAAGTTCTCGTTCTCGAGCCGGACGTTGCGCGACTCGATGGCACGCACAACCGACACCAACAACTCGTCGAAATCGACGGGCTTGGTGATGTAATCGAACGCCCCCTCTCGCATGGCCGCGACGGCCGATCGCAACTCACCGCCCGCGGTGACCACGATCACCGGTAGTTCTCGATCGCGCTCCATCAGCTGCGTGAGCAACTGCATGCCGTTCATGTTCGGCATTTGCAGGTCCGTGACCACGACGTCCGGCGGGCACTCCGCCAGACGTTCCAACGCCTCGACGCCATCGGCGGCGATGTTGACCTGATAGCCCTCGGATTGAAGCAGTTCCTGAAGAGCCGTGCGCGCGTTGAGTTCGTCGTCGACTACCAGAATGCGATTTGCGGATTGTGCGGCCATGGAACCTCGCCGGGTATATGCCGAAGCCGAGATGCTACACCAGCGCTCAGTGAGGCGAATCTGCTTGCCCCGCTCGCTAGACGAGCAGCTGACTTGGCCCTGTCAGGCCCTCAAGATGGCGGCGATCTCGTCCTTGAGGTGTAGACGCTTCAGCTTCAGCGTCTCGACGTACTCGTCCGCGGGTGTCTCGACGCCGCTCTCGATGCGATGCAGCTCCTTGCATACCTCATGATAGTCATCGGCTAGCCGCGCGAAGTGCCCCCCACCGCTCTTGAGACGGTGAATGGCGGCGGCGTTTTCGGGAAATTCGTGAGCCAAATCGTGCTGACCTTCAGACATGCTCAACCACTGAGCAACTACCGGGCCACAGCCGCGTTTTTGGGTCCCCTGATGCAGGGCCAGGGGTTTGCGAGCAACACCACGAGCGAGCGACGCAGCGTGTGCGCCTTCGAGAGATCGCGCGCAAGCGCTGCACGTAGTACGCGCAGCCTGGCAGGGCCGAGTCCTCACCGGTCTGCCTCGACGTCGAACGCGCAAACTTGGCACGCTGCGTGCTAAACCCTGCTCTGGGTTCCCGCAGATCCGGGAGGACGGCGAGCGATCCGAAAGGCTGCCATGAAATCATTCAAGAAGATCCTTGTACCGGTCGACTTCTCAAAACACTCCGACGAAGCGGTTCAAACCGCTTCCGACATCGCGAAACGCTATGGCGCGACGCTCACGCTCTTGCACGTCTATGAGCCCGTCGCTTACGCGCTCCCCGAAGGCTACGTGCTGTACACCGCCGATCAGCTGACGCAGCTCTTGGCAGAGTTCGAGAAGTCGCTCGCGAAGGCCAAGAGTGACGCGTTGGCGACGGGTGTTTCAGCCGTCGATGCACGCCAAGTGGACGGCATCGCGCACCACGAGATCACGGAGCTGGCCCGCAAGGAGAACTACGACCTGATCGTGATGGGGACGCACGGCCGCCGCGGCTTGAACCGTCTGATGATGGGCTCGGTAGCGGAAAAAGTCTTACGCAACGCGCCCTGCCCCGTGCTGAGCGTTCACGCGAACTGACGGCCCGGCGCTCGAGGCCGATTTTTCAGGGTCCCGGGTTTGGCTCCGAGCGTTCACTTGCGACCTGGCTTTGGGGGAGCGCCGGATACGGAGCTCCTTCTCGTGCGGGCTCCGTGTGAACGACCACGTCGCGCACGCCGTCGATCTGACGCTTGATCGCGTCGATGGCCCAGTGCGTGACCTCGTGCGCGCGCCGCACGTCCAAGTGCGGCGCGATTTGGATGTGCAAGTCGACCCGCACACGCCCAGGCGTGCCGCGTGTGCGGATCTTGTGCGCGCTCGCCACCCCCGGCACCTGGCACACGATCCGTTGCACGAGCGCCTCGTCGAGCTGAGCCGCGTCCAACAGATACCCCAGATTGCCGCGCACGACGCGCACTCCGGTCACGACGATGAAGCCCGCGATCAGAAGCGTCGCGATTGGATCGACCCACGTCCACCCGAGTTGCAGACAGCCGACCGCGAGCGCAACGCCCGCCGTCACGGCCAAGTCGGACAAAGTGTGCGCAGCATCGCTCGCCAAGAAGGGACTGTGCAAACGCTCGGCTTGGCGCGCTTCGTAGCGCCAGACTCCGATGTTCACCAGAAACGTCAAACCGAGCACCACCCAAGCCCCCGCGTCGAGCTGCGGTGCTTCGGGGTGCGCCAAACGCGATACGCCGTCACGCACCAGATTCCAGGCGACGAGCAGCAATGACGCGCCAATCGCACCCGCCGCCAGCACCTCGATCTTCTCGTGTCCATACGGGTGCTGCTCGTCCGGGGGTCGCGATGCCCACCAGATCCCGAGCAAGCCGAGCACGTTGTTCGTGCCATCGGTCAGCGAATGGAAACCGTCGGCACGAATCGTCAGCGTACCGGTCATGTTGCCGTACACCACCTTGGCCCCGGCCACGAGCAAGTTGAGGACCAAAGTGATCAGCAGCACTTTGGCTGCGTCTCGGGTTGGGCCTTCGAGGGCGTGGGCGTCGGCGCCAGTCACCCAACGAGCTTAACAACGCCCATCGGTGCAGTCACTGCCGATCACCGGCTCCAACTTCAACACCGTTTCTGCCAATGCGGAATACGCCCCAGCACGGGCGCGAGGTCGGACTTCGCGCCGCTCGAGGTGTCGAGCACGCTGTGCTCCTCGGGCGGCAGTTCCGTCGGGGCCTCGAAATGCTGGCTAAAGGCGTCGTAGATCTCGCGTCGCCCGTCCGAGACGCTGGGAGCTCGCTCACGCGCCTCGAGGCGCTGCCTGCACACGACGGCAGACGCGCGGCACTCGATGAAGTGGAACGCGGCGCCATGGCGCTGCGCCAGCTGTTTGGCGCGGGCCCGCTGTTCGCGGCTGCGAAACGAGGCGTCGACGATCACGGATCGGCCAGAACTCAAGACGTCCCCAGCGCGCTGCAAGAGCGCAGCATAAACTCGCTCGGTAACTTGTTCCGTGTAGGCGCCGGCAAAGGCAGCAGAATGCAGCGGCGTCGTCGGCTCGACCGACAACAACTCCTTGCGCAGCGGATCACTCGCGATCAACGGCGCATTCAGAGCATCGGCCAGCGCGGCCGCCGTCGTGCTCTTGCCCGCAGCGATTCCGCCCCCGACGGCGATCAGTGCAGGCCCGGCCACGGCGGGTCTTTCGGCAGCCAAGGCAAGCCGAAAACAACGCCTGGCTTCGGCTTCGGCTCGTTGCCGCGTCTCAGCGTCGGCGTTCGTGTCGCGTGCGACGAGCGCAGCGATCTTGGCTCGCACGAAAGCTCGATAGCTCTGATAGAAGTCGATCACTCGATACAACTCGAAGTCGCGAGTGAGGCCGACGTAGTGGGCAAGCAGGCGGTCCGCCAACTCGGGATGTTCGAGGCGCGTCAGATCCATCGCCAAGAACGCGAGATCCGCCGCGACGTCCGCGACGCGAAAGCGCTCACTGAACTCGACACAATCCAAGACCCGAATCAAGCCATCCGCGCCGAGATAGATGTGTTCGAGCCGCAGATCGCCATGCGTCTCACAGACCTTGCCGAGAGCGACACGACGTTCGAGCAGCGCGCGGTGGGTGGCCAAGAAACGGCGCTGTTCGCTCACGAGCTCGGCCGCTTCGCTGGCATTCAGATAGCTAGACAAGCTGCGCTCGGTGGCAGCGAAATTGTCTTCGACGTTGGCGATGACTTGCTCGGGAGAGGCCAGTTGGGGCGACACGCCCTTACGCATTTGAGTGGCGTGGAATTCTGCGATCCTCGCCGCGATGCGCTCGATGGCTTTGGCATCGAGTTTACCCGCGAGCAGCAAGCGATCGGCGCGTTCGGCTTCGTCCAAGCGACGCATGTGCACGGCCCAATCGATGATTGGACCTCGCGGCTCGCCACCTACTTGCAATTCTCCGTCAGAACGCTGCCAAACCGGAACGACCGCTCGATAGACGTCAGGCGCCAGCGGTTGGTTCAGACGGATCTCGGCCAAACAGTCTTCGTAGCGGCTAGCAGGGCTCTGGAAATCGACAAACCCGAGGTTCACGGGTTTACGCAACTTGAAGACGGAGTCGCCGATCAAGAACACCCACGAGATGTGTGTCTCTATGCACGTTACGCTGTCCCCCGCAGCCAAGAGGTAGAGCTCGGGACGCATGAGTGCGGAAGCGAGCGACACGGTCATGGGGAAGTCCTTGGGCACGGAAGGCATTCGGCAAGGGAGTGTGCAGGGGCGTCTGCGCTGTGTTGCACGAGCCGGGCCACGTCCACATACACTGGGGAGCGTCAGCTCGGGCTGTTGGCTCGCGAAGCGATTGCGCTTGGCCTTCTTCCCGACGCAATTCGTTCGCCACTCGACCACACGCCGCGCCATTGGCCAGAACTTTGAAGCCGGGTTGACGCGCAATTTGCTGCACTTGCGTTGGGCACGCTCCTTGCGAAGGGAGCGCTCGCCATGTCCACGAGTGAGTCATCCACGTCTTCAAGACTCGAAAAATTCTCTTACGACGACGACATCGTCCGAAAGTTCGCGGTCGCAACCGTCAGCTGGGCGCTGGTCGCCACGTTAGCCGGCTTGTTTCTTGCGCTCGAGCTCGTCGTACCCTCCCTCAGCTTCAACCTGCCGTATCTGACCTTTGGTCGATTGCGACCCCTGCACACCAACGCGGCGATCTTCGCCTTTGCAGGCAATGCAATCTTCGCGGGCATCTACTACTCGTCGCAGCGCCTGCTCAAGGCGCGCTTGTTCAACGACAAGCTCGGTCGGATCCACTTCTGGGGCTGGCAAGCGATCATCGTCGCTGCAGCCATCACGTTGCCGCTCGGTATCACCCAGTCGAAGGAATACGCCGAACTCGAGTGGCCCATCGATCTGGCGATCGCGGCCGTGTGGGTCGTGTTCGCGATCAACCTGTTCGGCACCATCGCCAAACGGCGTGAACAGCACATCTACGTCGCGATCTGGTTCTACATCGCGACTGTGATCGCGGTTGCCATCTTGCACATCTTCAACAACCTCGTCGTGCCCGCAGGTCTGTTCAAGAGTTATTCGATCTACGCAGGCGTCCAAGACGCCTTCATGCAGTGGTGGTACGGACACAACGCCGTCGCGTTCTTCCTGACCACGCCCTTCTTGGGCTTGATGTACTACTTCTTGCCGAAGGCCGCGGACCGCCCCGTTTACTCCTACCGGCTTTCGATCCTGCACTTCTGGTCGCTGGTGTTCTTGTACATCTGGGCCGGCCCGCATCATTTGCACTACACGGCCTTGCCGGAGTGGGCGTCGACCTTGGGCATGTTGTTCAGCGTGATGCTGTGGATGCCTTCTTGGGGCGGCATGATCAACGGCCTGATGACGCTGCGCGGCGCCTGGAACAAGGTCGCCGAAGATCCGGTGCTCAAGTTCTTCGTCGTCGCCATCACCTTCTACGGCATGTCCACGTTCGAGGGCCCGATGCTCTCCATCAAGAGCGTGAACGCCCTCAGCCACTACACCGACTGGACGATCGCACACGTGCACGCAGGTGCGCTCGGTTGGAACGGCTTCATGGCCTTCGGCATGGTGTACTGGCTGTTGCCGCGCCTGTTCCAGACCAAGATCTGGTCACCGCGTCTGGTGAACTATCACTTCTGGCTCGGGACGCTCGGCATCCTGTTCTACATCGTGCCGATCTACGCTGCCGGCGTCACTCAAGGTCTGATGTGGCGCGCCTTCGACGAGACGGGACGCCTCGCGTACCCGGACTTCATCGAGACCGTGGTCCGCATTCTGCCGATGTATTGGGTGCGCGTGGTTGGCGGATCCATGTACGTCGCGGGCATCGTCTGCGCCGTGCTCAACATGGTCAAGACTTGGCAGACCCGCCCCGCCGTCTACGACGTACCGGTGCAAGAGGCTCCGGCGTTGACGCCTTACACGGGCCCGACTCCCAAGGTCGAGATTCCGGCGCACCCCACCATGGCGTTGATAGGTTACCGTCTACAATACTTCGTGCGCGCCGCTTGGCACCGCGTCTGGGAGCGTCACCCGCTCAAATTCAGCATCTTCGTGACGCTGAGCGTGGCGACGGCTTCTCTGTTCGAGATCTTGCCCACGTTCCTGATCCGTTCCAACGTCCCGACGATTGCGAGCGTCAAACCCTACACCCCGCTCGAGCTCGTGGGCCGCGACATCTACATCTCGGAGGGTTGCTACAACTGTCACTCGCAGATGATTCGACCGATCCGCGCAGAGACGGAGCGTTACGGTGAGTACAGCAAGCCCGGTGAGTTCATCTATGACCATCCCTTCCAGTGGGGCTCACGCCGCATCGGTCCGGACTTGCAACGCGAGGGAGGCAAGTACCCTCACCTGTGGCACGTGCGACACATGCAAAACCCGAAGAGCACGACCGAGCAGTCCATCATGCCAGCTTACGCTTGGCTGTTGAGCTCGAACCTCGATTACTCCGTGGTTCAGCCGCGCATCGACGCCATGGCAATGCTTGGCGTGCCCTACGGCGACGCAGTCTTGCACGGCGAAGAGATGGCTCGGGCACAGGCCAAGTCGATCAGCGACGAGATCATCAAGCAAGGCGGTCCGGACGTGGCAGACAAGCAGATCTTAGCCTTGGTCGCCTATCTGCAACGGCTCGGCACCGACATCAACCGCGTCGAGCCCAGCAACGACCCCGCGACGAAGGTCGCCAGTACGGAGGCACAACCATGAGACTCAGTGAGATCATGAGCCAGATGGGGCTCGAACGTTACGCCGAAGCCGGCCTTCTGATCTTCTTCGCAATCTTTCTGTTGGTCGCAGTGCGCGCGTTCCTCCTGACCTCGAAAGACGAACACGCCAGCGCCGCGCGCATTCCGCTAGGCCGTGAGACGTTCGCTTCCAACGCCAGAGATTCACAATCATGACTCAACCAGAAAACGAACCGGCTGCGAATCGCGCAGCCAGCGAAGCGCCCCACCCCCGCAGCGAAGCCGAAATCCTCGATCACGAGTACGACGGCATCCGCGAGTACGACAATCCAATGCCACGCTGGTGGAAGTTGATCTTCTGGGTTAGCTTCTACTTCTCGCTCGGTTACTTGATCCACTACCACGTCACGGGCAACGGGACGTCCGTCGCGGCAGCTTACGAGGCCGACGTAGCGGCTGCTCGGGAGGCCCAAGCGCTGGCCCTGTTGGGCACGGAAACGACCGAGGATTCGCTGCTGAAGTTGTCCACGGACAGCAAGATGATGGCCGACGCGGCGAAGCTGTTTGCCGTCCGCTGCAGCCCCTGTCACGGGCCCAACGCCGAAGGCTTGATCGGACCGAACTTGACGGACGGCTATTGGCTCAACGGCGACGCCAAGCTGCTGACCATTCACTCGATCATCGACAACGGCGTGATGGCCAAGGGTATGCCCGCTTGGAATCGCCAATTGCGCCCGATCGAGACCGCCAAGCTAGCGGCTTACATCGGCACGCTCAGAAACACCAATCACGCTGGTGGCAAGGGGCCCGAAGGCCACCTGATCGCCGCCCAGTAACCTTCGAGTACCACCACCTCCATGGACCACCCGATCCCATCGCAACGCATCTTGCCCACGCTCAACCGGGACGGCACGCGCCGCTTGGTGAGGCCGAAGCTGTTCTCGGGTTCGTATCACAAGCGCCGCAGAATCGTCGGTTGGTCCTTGATTGCGCTGTTCGTTGGCTTGCCGTTCGTGCGCCTTGGGGGCAAGCCCGCTGTCCTGCTCGACATCCCGCACCGTCAGTTCACTTTGCTCGGACACACGTTCCTACCGACCGATGGCGTGTTGCTGGCGTTCCTGATGCTGAGCGTATTCGTCGGAGTCTTCCTGGTCACCGCGTTGCTCGGACGCGCCTGGTGCGGCTGGGGTTGTCCCCAGACCGTCTACCTCGAATTCGTGTTTCGCCCGATCGAGCAATGGCTGGAGGGTTCACGCGGGCAACAGCTCAAACTCGACAAGGAAGGTCCGAACGCGAAGCGCGTTCTCAAATGGGGGATCTTTGGGCTGCTGTCGGTTGCGGTTGCCAACGTCTTTCTCGCCTACTTCGTCAGGCCGAGCGAGCTGTTGCACTGGATGACCCATTCCCCGTTCGAGCATCCAACGGGCGCACTGGTCGTGCTCGGGGCCTCGGCGCTGGTGTTCTTCGACTTCGCCTACTTCCGCGAGCAGATGTGCACGGTGATTTGCCCGTATGCGCGACTGCAGTCTGCGCTGCTCGATCGGCGCTCGCTGATCGTCGGTTACGATCGCAAGCGTGGCGAGCCGCGCGGTGGCGGTCGCGCTGCGGGCGGCGATTGCATCGATTGCAAGGCCTGTGTGATCGCCTGCCCGACGGGTATCGACATCCGTGACGGCCTGCAACTCGAGTGCGTCAGTTGCACCCAGTGTGTCGACGCCTGCAACTCGGTGATGCAGCGACTGAAGAAGCCCGAAGGCCTGATCCGCTACGCCAGTCAAGATTGGTTTGCCACAGGTAAACAGGGCAGCTGGCTCAGACCCCGGGTGCTGGTCTACAGCGTGCTCGTGCTCGGATTGCTGACCGGCCTTTTGCTGCTCGGGCGCGAGCACTCGAAGCCCGCAGAGGTCACCGTGCTACGCGGGATTGGCGCGCCCTTCGTAGCTCGAGCTGCAGATATTCAAAACCAACTACGCATCAAGGTGGCCAATCGCGGCGAGGTGGAACAAGTGTTCGCGATCGCGATCGAGGACGCGGGCGATAGCCAGTTGATCGCACCCGAGAACCCGCTGCACGTAGCCGCCGGAGGCCAAGCGACGACCACCGTGTTCGTCTTGTCTCCACGCTCCGCCTTCAGCGCTGGCACTCGTCCGATCGAGGTCGTCGTCAGCTCACCGGACGGCTTCACGGCGCGGACGCCTTACCATCTGCTTGGACCTTGAATCCAGCGCTCGTGACTTATCCAGAGACCCGAACCATGACCGCGACTACCGACAGCATTGCTACCGCCGTTCACCCACAGACACAACCGCGCAAGAAGCAGCGCGATTGGGTAGCGGCTCGCTGGGCATTCGTGCCCGTCGCCATACTCGTCAGTCTCGGAGCAGGCTTGTTGTTCATGGCCAGGCTTGCGGTCAACGATCCCAACTTCGCGCTCGAACCCGACTACTATCAACAAGCGTTGAAGTGGGATGAGCAGCGCGCGCGTCACCAACACGATCTCAGACTGGGCTGGTCGGTCAGCTGGGATTTCCAGGGTAACCCAGAGCCGAGCGTGCCGCTCGACGAGACTCGCGAACGGCCCATAGCGCTCGCTCTGACGGACGCGCAGGGGTTGCCCCTGTCGGGAGCCGCGGTAGCGCTTCACGCCTTCCACAAGGCTTACGCAGCCGACCTCGTAAACCTCACGCTGCAAGAGACCGCGCCCGGCAAGTATGCCGGTCGCATGCGCTTCCCCCGCAGCGGCATTTGGCAGTTGCGCTTGCAAGTCCAGGCACGCGGCGAGACCTTCAATCTGACCGACGACGCGGAACTCAGCCCTGCAGGAGGGCGTGTGTTGGGTGATCACACAACTCGTGCGCCGGGGTCGAGCTCGCCCGGGCTCGATGCAAGAGGAGCCAGCGCTCCATGAACTCGGTGACCTGGTTCTCAGTCCTGGCCGCGAGCCTGATGGGCAGCTTGCACTGCGCTGGCATGTGCGGAGGGATGGCTGGTTTCGCAGCAGGTTCACTCAATCGCAAACGCCGCGTCGGAGGCCAAGTCGCTTACAACTTGGGGCGGTTGGGGGCGTATTTGGGTCTCGGTGCAATCGCCGGGGCCTTCGGCTTGGGTCTGAACTCGGCCTCTGCGCGTGCAGGCGTGGGCGGAGGCGCCGCACTAGTCGCCGGCATTCTCATGATCGTCTGGGCGCTGCTGCGCCTCTTGCCACTGCTGAAGCCGTTCTCGAACTGGACTCCTTGGGCTGCGTCGAAGCTCGGTTGCGGTTTCTCCAAAGCGTTGTCTTGGGCTTCGGCAATGCCACCGCTCTTGCGCTCGGTCTTGATCGGGTTGGCGACGGGTTTACTGCCCTGCGGCTGGTTGTACGCCTTCGTATTGGCGGCGGTCGGCACTGGGTCGATGCTGCACGGTGTCGGAGTCTTGTTTGCGTTTTGGCTAGGCACGCTGCCCGCGCTGCTCGGGATCGGCAGCCTAGCCCAACTGCTGTCACAGCGCTTCCGTCGATTGCTGCCCGCGCTCAGCGCGTGTTTGCTGCTCAGCATCGGCCTGGGCAGCTTGTTCACCCGCTACAACTCGGTCGATCGAGTGCTGAGTTGGCACCCGAGTCCGCCGCCAGGATTGGACGGCACCAAGTCCACGGGGCTGACCAGTGAAGACGCTTTGCCGCCCTGCCACCGCCACTGACGCTCATGCCCACACCCCTTGCGACCCCTGACGCGAACGCGGCGTCACCCCTGGCGCCCGCACCCGCGCGCTGCGCTCATTGTTCAGAGCCCGTCCCGGCACCCGAGCCCGGTGCGGGGTTGCAGTTCTGTTGCACGGGTTGCCGCACAGTCTACTCGGCGCTGCTCGAGAACAATCTCACGGCGTATTACGAGCAAGCTCGCGAGCTGGCACCTGCAACCCAACAGAGCCGCTCGAAGACTCGCGGTTCGGACTACGCGCACTTGGATGATCCTGGCCTACAGGAGTTGCACTCCCTGGACAAAGGGGATCACAAGGAGATCGAGCTGTATCTCGAGGGCCTGCACTGCGCGGCGTGTGTCTGGCTCGTCGAGCGCTTGCCGCAGCTCAACTCTGGTGTTCACAGCGCACGGCTCAGCTTCGCTGACGGCCGCCTGACGCTCGGATGGTTCCCGGACCGCGTCGCGCTCTCCCAACTTGCGCAAATTCTGGACTCGTTGGGGTATCCGCCCCACCCGGCGGGCCTCGGCCGTAATCGGGAACAGCAACAGCGAGTCGATCGCACGCTGCTGCTGCGGATTGGTGTCGCCGGCGCAGTCTTCGGCAACGTGATGCTGTTCAGCTTCGCCCTCTATAGCGGTGCAGCCCAAGGCATGAGTCGGGAGACCTTGCAGTTCTTCCGCTGGGCGAGTTGCTTGTTGGCAGTACCGACCGTGCTGTGGACGGCTCTGCCATTCTTCCGCGGTGCCTATCTAGCGCTGCGAACCAAGACCGCCCACATGGATTTGCCGATCAGCATCGGCATTGCGGCAGCACTCGTGAGCGGCAGCATCTCGACCCTGCGCGGTCACGGCGAGATCTACTTCGACACGATCACCATGCTCGTGTTTCTGCTGTTGCTCGGTCGCTGGCTTGGCGCCCGTCAACAGCGGATTGCGACGGCCGCGACCGATTTGATGCTGGCACTGGCGCCGTCGACCTGTCGCCTTTTGAGCGGCGATACGAGCCGCCAAGTGCCGACCGCCAGTGTCGAGCGCGGTGCACTCATCGAATTGCTCGCGGGTGATCGAATTGGCGTCGACGGCGAGGTCGTCGCTGGACAGTCGACAATCGACGAATCGTGGTTGACCGGCGAGTCCCGATTGCTGCACGTGACCGTTGGCAGCAAGGTCTCTGCAGGCACGGTCAACCTGAGCGAGCGCTTGGTGGTCAGTGCGACGCGTACGGGCAAAGACACCCGTTTGGCCGACATCGTGCGTCAGGTGGAGCGGGCCTCAAGTGAACGACCGCCGATCGTGCTGTTCGCCGATCGTATGAGTGGCTACTTCACGCTGTTCGTGTTGAGCCTCGCAGCATTCACGGTTTGGCTCTGGGGCTTCGAAACGGGTGTTCCGCACGCGGTTGCGTTGTTGATCGTGACTTGCCCCTGCGCGCTCGGTTTGGCGACCCCGATGGCTGCCAGCGTGGCCCTCGGGCGAGCTGCGCGCCGCGGCATCCTGGTCAAGGGCATGCGCTTCATCGAACTGCTCGCCAAGCCTGGCCTGATCGTCTTCGACAAGACGGGCACGTTGACGCTCGGGCAGCAAACCTTGGTCGACTTCGACGCAAGCGCCGAAATCGCGGCGCTCGTGCGTGCCGCAGAACGCGGTTCGGCCCACCCCATCGCCCGTGTCCTCGAGCGCGATCTGCCCTTGTCGACTGCGCTGCCCGTGACGGACTTCGTCGAAACCCCGGGTGGCGGCGTGGCGGCCCGCGTGCGCGGGCGCACCGTTCGCGTCGGTAATGCGGCCTTCGTCGGTTGTGACGTCGGGAGGGCTGCAGCGCGCAGCGCCAGCCTACTCGAGCGAGGACTGTCGCCGATCTACGTCAGCGTCGACGGTGAGTTGGCAGCCTGTGCCGGCATCGGTGATGGGGTGCGCCCCGAAGCCCAAAAGACGCTCGCAACACTGCGTGGTCTGGGTTATCGATTCGCGATCCTCTCTGGCGACAACCAGGCGATCGTCGATCAACTAGTGGCGCACCTCGGCGTGGATTTCGAAGTTGCCAAAGGCGGGCAGAGTCCGGAAGACAAGCTCCGGTTCGTCGAGCAAGCGCGCAGCGCTGGCGTCGTGTTGATGGTAGGCGACGGCGTGAACGACGCAGCAGCCTTGGCCGCAGCGAGCGTTGGCGTCGCCGTGCATGGCGGCGCCGAGGCAAGCATGGCTGCGGCCGACGTCTTCACCACGGAGACTGGGCTCGGCCCGATCGTCGATCTCGCGCTTGGGGCGCGCCGTACACTTCGCACGATCCGTCTGAACTTGGCGTTGTCTTTGGCTTACAACTCGACGGCTGCGGCGCTCAGCGTCCTGGGCCTCATCACGCCCTTGTTGGCGGCCATCTTGATGCCGCTCTCGTCGTTGACGGTACTTCTCAATTCACTTCGGGCACACACTTTCGATTCACCCAGACCCAGTACAAAACCATGAGTATCCTGTTCATCCTCGTACCGCTCGCCATGTTGCTCACCGCCAGTGCCGTCGGGGCGTTCGCTTGGAGCGTGCAGCGTGGCCAACTCGACGACCTGACGACCCCGGCACTGCGCATCTTGGAACAGGAAACCCCCGCACGAAAGACGAGCGATCGCGCCTGATGCTCGGGCGATGGGACGTCGGGTCGACTTGGGCGTCTAGCCGCCTCGGATCCGAGTGCAACCCTGCAGGCGGAGCGCAGCAAAAAATCCCTGCCTGCGCGACTGTGGGCTGAGCGCACTCGCATCGAGACCCGAACTGGGTCATGTTCGGCGAATGCAGAGCCGCCTTTCCGAGAGTCGTATGCGCGGGCGCCACGCTGTGCTCGGGCGGAGCGTGTGGCTGGCAGCAGGTTCGACCCTTTGGCTGCTTGCGGCCTGCAACGGCGCGAGCGAAACGGGCGCAGCAACCGAGTCGAATTTGGACTCGGGCGCGAGCGCCCAGCCCAATGGCTCCCCTAGCGACCACCATTCAACCGAGGCGCCAATGCCCGCGCGGCCCGAGCCCCAAACGTCGCCCGTGAGCGCCACGGAGCCGTCGCATTCAGCAACGACTCCAGGCGTTTCGCCAAGTTCCCCCAGCCCCTCGAATACAGACTCTGCCCTGCCGATGAACGCCGGCGGCGCCGACTCAGACCCTGCCCCTGAACCTGGTCCGACAGCACCCGACGCCGCCGCGGGCGGCAGCTCGAGCGACAATCCCGACGCCTCGCCCGACAGCCCGAGCGAGCTGCCGGAAGCCGGCGGCCCGAGCCAAATGCCCGACCCAGGCCCGCCCAGCGTGCAATTCATTGGCCGCTTCGATGGTTCACCCGACACCGGTATGCGCTTCGCGTGGTCAGGCAGTGGCGTGCGGGCACGCTTCCGCGGCACCTCGGTGAGCGTAAACCTGGAAGACTCCGGCAGCAATTGGTTCAGCGTCGTGATTGATGATCAAGTGCTTTCGCCCTTTTCCGCGATGGCCGGCTCGAATTCCTATCAGCTCGCAGACGGTCTCGCGGACGGCGAACACCAAGTCGACTTGTATCGACGAACCGAAGCCAACCAAGGCGCCTCGATTTTCCACGGCTTCGACTTGGGCAACGGCGAACTATTGAGTCCGCCTCGAACTCACAAACATCGTCTAGAGGTGATCGGCGACTCGATCACTTGCGGCTACGGCGACGAAGGCACCAGCGCCAGCTGTTCGTTCACCCCAGACACGGAGAATCACTACAAGAGTTACGAAGCCGTCGCCGCTCGAGCCCTCGATGCGGAACTCGTAACCATCGCTTGGTCCGGCAAAGGCATCGTCTACAACTATGGAGACGACATGAACGAACCCCTACCGGAGCTCTATGATCGCACCATCCCGACGGAGGCACAGAGCACTTGGGATTTCTCGTTTCAGCCTGAAGCCGTCGTGATCAACCTCGGAACGAACGATTTTAGCACTGACAACGATCCCAGCGCCGAACTATTTCATGATCGCTACACGGCGTTCTTGGAACACCTCCGCTCGAAGTACCCCGATGCGTTCATCTTCTGCACGGTGGGTCCAATGCTCGGGGGTGACGACTTGGATGCGGCCCGCTCCGGCATCGACGCTGCGATTGCGACGCGGAACGACGCGGGTGACGACCGCCTCAAGGCGTGGGAGATGAACATCTCGAACGATAACCCAGGTTGCGACTATCACCCCAGCGTTGCGACCCACGCAGCGATGGCGATGGCCCTGCAACAAGAACTCGAGGCCGAACTCGGGTGGTGATTCATGCTGATCCCCGAAGCGGAGCGCACGCGCCTCGCGCAGCAATTGGGCGCGATCCGAGACGAGCGCGTCAAAACCGCGATGCTCTCGGTGCCGCGCCACCTGTTCGTGGGCCAAGCGTTGCGCGAGCGAGCCTACGATGATTCGCCGCTGGAGATCGGACGCGGCCAAACCATCTCGCAGCCACTGATGGTGGCTACGCTGCTCGAAGCCGCCGAACTCGAGCGCTCGGATCGCGTGCTGGACGTGGGAGCTGGCTCAGGTTACCAGGCAGCTGTGCTCTCGAAGTTGGTGCTCGAGGTGGACGCGATCGAGATCGAGCCGGAGCTGTTGGAGCTGTGTCGCCGCAACCTAGACACCGCTGGTATCGTCAACGTGCGCCCTCGACTCGCCAATGCCCGCACTTTGACGGAGCTCGATGGGCGCTATCAAGCGGTGCTGGTCGCTGCCGCCGCGAGTCGTGTGCCGGAAGTCTTCAAGCGCGCGCTCGCAATCGGCGGGCGCCTCGTGATCCCGATCGGGCCGCCGGATCTGCAGATCCTGGAGCGTTGGAGACGAACGGCCGAGGGCTTCGAATGCACCCAGCTCGGCGCGTGTCGGTTCGTGCCGCTCGTAGGTTGATGGGTGCAATGCTCGCGTGGTTCGAGCCGGTGCGCTCAGAACACTAGGCGCGAAGCCCGAGCAGCTTCAATGCCAATCCGCCTTGGCGCGTCGTTGCCAGCACCTGCCAGGGAAGCTTGGAGCGGCGTAGGAAACGATCATCGAACACGGTGATCACTACCGGTCGCAAATCGACACGCGCCGTGAGCAGGCGATCGAGCGCGGTATAGATTTCTTGGGCACCGCGGGCATCCCCCAAGCGGACCCCGTAAGGCGGATTGCTCAGGATCGCGGTACCCGGCGGCAAGTCTCCAAGGGCTTCGCGAAAGTCGATCGCGCGCAGCGTCAGCCGTTCACCTACGCCCGCTCGCGTTGCGTTGCTCGCCGTCGTTTCCGTGGCCTTGGCCGAGAGATCGCTCGCAAACGCGTGGAGCGGTTCCAACGGCGCGTTTGCTGCCGCCTCGGTCTGTCGCTCTTGGCGTTGACGCTGCCAAGCCGGAGCGTCGTGAATCGGCCAACGCTCGAATGCGAAGCTTCGCTCAGCTCCGGGCAACACGGCGAGTCGACGGCGCAGCCATTCGAGCGGCAACACACCGGAACCACAGAACGGATCCGCGACGGCACTCCGGGCCTGCTCGCTCAACGAATCCAAATACTGAGCCATTGCAGCCGCCAGCGTCTCGCGCAGGGGCGCTTGTTCGACGTGCACGCGGTAACCTCGACGGTGCAGTAGCTCACCCGATGCGCCGATGCTCGGCGTCACTCGGTCGCGCATCAGGCGCAAGTAGATCGGCATCGATGCGCTGCGCGCGAGTTCGGGCGGATTGGCGCGAGGCACGCCTAGACGACGCTCCAAGACATTCGAGACACGCTCTCGCACCGCGTCCGAGTGGATTAGCCGTGACTTGTGACAAGTGACCCGAATCTCGACCGCTGCGCCGCGGACGAGATAGGCGTGCCACGGCAGGCGCTCGAGTCCACTCTCGAGCGTCGCGAAGTCCCTGGCCACGAACTCCTTGAGGCGCACTCGGACCGACTCCGCCAAGGCACTCCTCAAATGAAGGTCCTGAAGTTCGGGAAGCGACACATTGCCCGTGACGCCGCCCTCCGTGAGCGTCGCGTCGAAGCCGAGGCGTGCCAATTCCTGATGCAGAGCAGACTCCAAACCGGGAGCGGCCGCCGCGAAGTAAGTCAGACGCGTGCTCGACGCAGACGGGGCCATGAGCGCAGCGTTGTGCGTGAAGCGCGGTCGGTTGGCAAGACCGAGCCGCGCTCCAACCGATAGCGCTCAGTAGGTGTACCAGCGGATCTTGATCGTGGCACCGGCGACACCGGTGAGATCGATCAGGAACTTGGAGCAGCCGTTGGTCGCACCGAGACGAATTGTCTGCCAGTCCGCGGTCAACGTGTAGCTACTGTACGCGCCCGAGCAGGTGTTGGTCACCGTGAACGGCACTGGGTACGAGCCCGGCGTGGTGGTCTGCACCTGGATGTTCGCGTCGTTCGGATTGAGCTGGGTGATCTTGATGCAGCCGTCGCGCTGTACGACGGTCTCGACGCTCGAGGCGCCCAGGTCAGTGGCCGTATTGAGCGTGCAGCTCGAACCGCAAGTGCCATTGGTGCACAACAACCCCGCACTGCAATCGGTGGCGTCCTCGCAAGCTTCGCCCGTATCGCTCAAGGCGCAAGCTCCCGACGTGCAAGTGCCGCTGACGCAGTCCGTGCCAGCGACGCAGCCGTCGGTTGCATAACCAAGGCCGCACTTGAACGTGGAAGACGAACAGTGGTTGCTGCGACAATCGCCGGCAACCTTGCAACTCTCGTTCACCTCGCTGGCAGAGCACGCACCCGAAGTGCACGTGGCGCTCAGACAGTCCGAGGCGGCGCTACAAGTCGAGTTCTTGCCGAGCTGAGCACAGGCCCCGCTCGTGCACGTGCCGCCCACGCAGTCGGTTCCTGAGTAACACCCTTCACCGCCGTTGCTCTGACTGCAAACCCCGCTCGCGCAATCGCCACTCGAGCAGTCCAGACTATTCTGACAGGCGGCCCCGTTTCCACCCGCCAAGCACGACTTCGGATCGCTGGTTGCGCAGTGAGCGCTGACACAGTCCCCGGCGACTGAACAAGGATCGCCGACGTAACCGGCCGCACATTTGCCAGCAACGCAATCAGCGCTCAGGCAGTCATCGGCGCTCGCACACGCCTCGTCGGTGCCGCTCTTCGCACACTTGTTACTCACGCAGTCGCCGCTGGCGCAATCAGCCGCAGCACCACAGGAGGCCCCCGCGAATCCCTTGCTGCATACGCTGTTGGTCGTGTCGCATTGGCCTGAGGTGCAATCCTCGTTTTGCTTGCAAGTGGCGCCCACTGCGCCCTGCTCGCACGCGCCGTCGACACTGCATTGTCCGCTCAGGCAGTCGGCTGGGGCCGCGCAGCCTGAACCGGCGGGCCCGGGCTGACAGGTCGTATCGCAACTGCCGCTGAAGCAGTCGTTCGCGGTTCTGCACTGCGTACCTGAATAACCTCGAGCACACAGTTGGCCGGAGCAAGTGCCGCTCAAACAATCGGCTGACTTCTCGCAAGTCGTGCCGAAACCGCCGGCTGCGCAAACGTCGGCTTCGCAATGACTGCTGTAGCAGTCCTGATCGCTACCACAAGCGACAGTGCTGTAAGCCTGCCCGCAGGTGTCGACTACGCAATTCAAGCTCGCGCAGTCCTCATCCTTGGCGCATGCCTCTCCGCTGCTCTGAGCTGCGCACAGCTGGTCTTCGCAAAGGTTGCTGATGCAGTCCGTCTCGATTTGACAAGCAGTGCCTTCGCCACCCTTGTCGCACAGGTTGTCGCTGCACGAATCGCTCGCACAATCTGCGTCGGCCGCGCAGGGCGCACCGAAACCACTCTGGGCGCACATGCCCTGTGCACAAAGCAGGGTGACGCAGTCGGTTGCGACCGCGCACTCGCCCCCCGCGGGTGCGGCCTGGCATTGGTCGGACTTGCAGCTACTCGTCACGCAATCTGTATCAGCCACGCAAGGCTCGCCTGCCGAGGCCAGGGTGCAGAGTTGATTGTCGCAGTGCCCCGTCGTGCAATCGGTAGGCGCGAAGCACCCTTGGCCCGCCCCGCCGAGGTCGCAGACGGACGAATCACTACAGGCACCGGTTACGCAATCGCTGTCTGCGCGACAACTAGCGCCGGCCGGCCCTTGCTCACACACCGACAACACACAGCTGCCGCTCAAACAATCGGTTGAACTGCGGCAGGCCAATCCTGAGGCAGCCGGCGCACACGCCCTCGGCGCGCTGCCGACGGCAGGTGAACAGATACCGCTCTGACATTCGCCGTCGGTGCTGCAGTCGCTATCCGAAAAGCCAGGCGCACAAGTCCCGTCTTGGCAGCGCAGGCTCGCACAGCCAGAGTCTTCTTGACAGCTGCCCCCGAGCGCAGTCGCACGGCAGACGCCGCCCACGCAAATCCCACTCACGCAGTCGATCCCCTCGGAGCAACCGCGACCGGCGTGTGCCTTTGCACAAGTCGAATCGATCGCGCAAGCGCCGCTCAAACAATCCTCGGCCGCTGCGCAGGGACCGCCAAAGCCGCTGGCTGCGCAAGTCGAGCCACCGCAACGGCCAGTCTCACAGTGTTCATTTGATATGCACACCCCACCCGCTGGTGCGGCGGCGCAAACGCCTGCCGCACACAAGTGCGTCGCACAATCCCCAGCGGCGTCGCAAGCCGTGGTGGGTCCCGCGGGCTCGCACACGGCGTCGACACACGAACCACTCGGACAGTCGGTGCCCGCCGTGCAGCTCTTCTGACAGAACCCGTCAAGGCAGGTACCAGCGGCGCAAGGTGTATCGGTATCGCACTCGGCGGGTGGCGTAGCATCCGGCGTGCACTGGTTGTTCACACAGCGCATCGACTCGCATTCTTCTTCGACGCTGCATGGAGCGCCCAACCGACCCACTGCGCAGGAGCCATCGGCCGAACAGCTATTGCCGACACAGTCGAGGTCGAGTTTGCAGGCATCACCGAGTTGGCAGGGCGCGCACGGGCCACCGCAGTCGGTGCCAGTTTCACCCTTATCGCGCTTGTCGTTGCGACAGCTCGCAGGTTCCAAGGCACATACATCCCCAGCGCACGAGCCACTCGCGCACTGTTCGTCGACCGCACACGGACAATTCTGGCCGAGCGCGCAAACAATTCCTCCGTCGCCCTCGCCCGTGGGCATCGGCGCGCCACCTTCCAGCGTCGGCTCTGTGCTCGAGGTTACCGGACCCTGATCGTCTGCGGTGCCGCCATCACGCATCTCCGTTGGAGTGGGGGTCACGGGCGCGTCGTCGGGGGCCGTCGACGACTGATCATCGGTCGACGTCGAGGGCTCGTCGGAATCGTCCGTCGAGGCGTCCGAGGTGGTGGTCGGCGTCGGCTGCGTCGGCTTCGAATCGTCGTTCGGCTCGACCGTCTCGGTAGTACTCGCGTCGGTGTCCAGCGCACTGCCGAGATGCAAGCTGGATTGGCACCCGGCGCTGGACAGCAGCGACAGCAGCGCAGCGGCGCGCACCAACGTGCGGCCACACGTCTTCCAATCGAGTTGGGCGTTGGGCTGTTCGCACGCCACGACCAGCGACAAAATGCGGTTCAAAATCAAGTCGACCTCTACAAGGGAAAGAACAGCGCTCAAGCGCCTTCAAACACAGTGTGCGCGCTTGCGCCAGTCGGTTCCAGGAAAGCCCCAGCGATTTCAGCGGGTAGACAAAAGGTTCCCAGCCGCGGCAGAGTCCTGATGTGCGCCGCTCCCCTTTAGTCATCATCGGATCGCTGTGTGTCGTTCTCGCCGTTGGAGCGCTGGCGCTTTGGCGCTTGGCAAATCGTATCGGAAAACCCGCGGCAGCAGAGCGTGCGGCATACAATGAACTCAATCAGGCGACATTGCCTGCCTTGTGGGTATTGCCATCTTTTGCCTTGAAGGCCGACACGGGTGCGATCATCCACGACGCTGACCTCGAGGGACACATCACGATCCTCGATTTCATGTTCACTACTTGCACAACCGTGTGTCCGCGGATCACGGCGACCCTGGTGTCTCTGCAGCGCCAGCTGCCCGATCCGCGGTTGCGCTTCATATCCGTCTCGGTCGACCCCGAGCACGACACCCAAGACGCGCTCAGCAGGTACCGCAAATTGTGGAATGCACAGGAGGCGCGCTGGGCGCTGCTCAGCCCCAATCCCAAGGAACTGGAACAGATTTCGGAAGGCATGCGTGTGGCGGTCGAGCCCTCGGACGACGTGCGCAATCCGATCTTGCACAGCAGCCTGCTGTTTCTCGTCGATGCCGACCGAGCGGTGCGCGGTATCTACAATAGCGAAGATGATGCGGCAATCTCGCGCCTCGTGAACGACGTCGGCGCGCTCTTGTCCAGGCTGCCAGGCGAGGCTGCTTCGCTCCCCGTCGTGACGAGCGATGAGTCGGGAGAACAGCTCTTTCGGCGTTTGGGTTGTGCTGCTTGCCACGAAAATAGCGCGATCGCTCCACGCCTCGATCTACCCAACACGCTCACCGTACTCAGCGGCGGGCAGCACGTGAACGTCGATCGCAGCTACCTTGAAACTTCGGTCTTGGATCCGACAAAACAAACGGTCGAAGGTTATCTTCCGCTGATGCCGAGCTACCAGCGTGAACTCGATGGGGTACGGCTTTCGCGTCTGGTCGACTATTTGCTCGAGCTCAGGCGTCCTGCCCCCTCGAGCGCACTGCCCAGTGCTACGGGCGAACGCCCACGAGCTGCGGGTTCGGCGGCGTCGACGCCGAAGACCTTGGTCGGCTCCAACACAGCCGACCGCGGCGGCACACCGACGCCCGAGGCCACTGGCGCAACTAACTCAGTCCCGGCTACCAGCACAGCTGCGCCAACTTCGCCAGCCGCCGCAATCGAGGTCGATCCCGTCTGCGGCATGCAAGTGCGGGTCACCGCGGAGACTCCGGCAGCGACGCACGCAGGCCACACCTACCACTTCTGCTCGAGCAGTTGCCGTGAGCAGTTCGCGGCCGATCCGACGCACTTCCTACCAGCGCACTAGTTCACGGCGTGGCCATTCATTTGGCGCTCGCCGTAGCGCGCAGAACCCGACCAAGCTCAGCGCAACGGGTGAACGAACCCGCTCTCGTCGAGAAGGCCGAGCGGGATCTGCAATCGATCTTTACTCAGATCGATGGGCGTGGAGTCGACGTCCGCCGTGCCAAAGCCTGCGATGGTGTTGCGCGGAGGCGGCCAGGCGTATTCATCGGCCCCGTCGTATGAGACTTCGTAACCAAGATCCTCGAGCGACGCGATGGTGATCGTGCTGAGGCGTCCCTTGGCCTGAGACATGAAAGGCGTCATCAGCTCGTTGCCCATGACGGATTCGCGCCAATGCCCATTGGCGACTCCGTCGCCACCCGTGTTCTCCACGGGCACCTTGGAGCCGTCGTAATCGTCGCCGCCGAGTGCGTCGAATTCTGCGATCGCGCGTTGTCCCTCGAACGCGGTGTCCGCATCTCCGCTATCGTCGACCGCGGGATCGAGCAACAGATCGTGCTGAGTCCAAAGCGAGCCGACGCCGAGCACATGTCCCATCTCGTGCAGGATCACCTCTTCGAGACGCCCAAGCTCCGCGAAGCGCGATAAATCCGCCGAGTCGAAGCGCATCAAACCCGCCACTGGCAACTGTGCACCTTTGCCACGCAGCACACAGGGCGCCGAAGCGCCCAAGATTTGGCCAGGGCCGTCGATCGCCCCAACACTGACGAATATGACCAGGTCGTCGACTTGGGCGGGCAGTGAGTAATCACCACAGGTGAAGCTGGGATCGACGTGCGCATCGGGGACATCGCCGGTAATCACCGTCTGCCAGCGCGAACGCGCGGATTCGAATGCATCGGCGACGATCTTGTCGGGCTGCTGATCGTCGTCGAACACGAGATCGATGCTGAAACCTCCGTCGCCACCGGAGACCCCGCTCGCTGTCGGTCCCGCGTCCGCCGCTGGAGACGAACTCGCAGGTTCATCGGGGAGTTGTTCCGGATCACCGCCGGGAGCTTCGGAACTGCCGAGCGGCGCGGGTTGCGAGCCGGAGGTGGCGGACGGCATGGCACCCGTCGTGGCTGGGGTGTGGGTGGTGGGTTCGGGGGCAGCCAGCACCGGATTGGTCGGCAAAATCACGGTTGGAGGGGGCGGCGCGGAGAGCGAGGGCGAAGCGGTCACGATTGGCCCAGGTCCAGACGGATCACTCCCAAGCGCGGGAGCTCCGCCCGCTCCTTGCGTCGCGCCCGCAGCATTCGGTCCTGCCTGCGATGGGGTTCCGTTTGGAGCAATGTCGTGAGTCCGCGTCGAGTGATCAGCCGTGGTCGCCGCGTCGCCACCCAGTGGAGCTTCGCTCGGCGCCGAACAAGCGACGACGGCTGTTCCCGCCACGATTCTTGCGAACCTCAACGTGGCTGAAGCCGCTGCATGTCGAGTCAAAATCGTGAAACGTGAAGTCCGCGGATCTCTCACTTCGAAGCTCCTGCCTTGCCTGTCGTACCGGTCGCAGCTCTCGAGGGCTCGAGACGTCCTCTAACGTACAGCCAGCGCGCGCCTCGTGCTCGCGCACTCGTCAGGATCAACCGCAGATGTCGCCGATTCATGCCAAACGTAGAGTGGCGCCAGACGCACCGATCGTGGCATTTGCCGGGCGCCGTCTGCGCCCATGGTAATTTTCTCCGGAGCAGGTAGTCCTACTCGCGCTCCACGCTCACCACGCCAGAGACCTTGCTGATCGCGCGCATCACATTGCGCACCTGATGAACGTCCTTCGCGAGGAAAGCGAACACGTTCTGCGCGCTGCCGTCATCGCTCGCGTGACAGTTGACCTCGCTCAGGTTGATCTTGTGGGCGCTGAATACTTGGGTGACGTCAGCCAAGATCCCGGGCGTGTTCTTGGTGAGCACCTTGAGCGAAACGGGACGATTGATCGTGACTTCGTTGCTCCAAACGACGCCGACGCGGCGCTCGGGATCCGTCGTATCGAAGGCTTTGGTGCAATCGCGACGATGTACGGCCACCCCGCGACCGCGCGTGATGAAACCGATGATCGGATCGCCCGGCAACGGATTACAGCATTTGGCGTAGCGGACGAGCTTGTTGTCCATGCCATCGACGCGGATGCCATCGACGTCGCGACCGGTGAACTTACGCACCCACTTTTCGAGCGTGCCGGTCTTCAACTCGGGCGACGGTTGGTTGGAATTGGCGGCGTCGGACTTCAAGTGCTCGACAATCTCGACCACGTCGTGTGCGTCGAGTTTGCCGAAGCCGAGCGACAACAGCAGATCCTCGGTATCCTGAACCTTAACCTCGGACAGCAATCGATTGAGCAACTCGGTGGTCTTGAACAACTTGGTCAAGCTCATACCGGAACGCTGAAGCTCGCCTTCCAACAGCTCACGCCCGAGATTGATGCTCTTCTTGCGGTTTTGAGCCCGCAGTACGCTGCGCACGCGGTTACGAGCGCGCGTGGTCGTACACGAGTCCAGCCAATCTTTGGCGGGCGTCACCGTCTGCTCCGACAACACGTGCACCACATCGCCGTTGTGCAGCTTGTAGCTATTGGCGACGGCCGTGCCGTTGACGCGGGCGCCCGAACAGTGATCGCCCAACTCCGTGTGGATGCTGTAGGCGAAGTCGATCGGCGTGGCTCCTCGCGGGAACATTCGCAGATCGCCCTTAGGGGTGAACACGAATACCTCGTCGGGGAACAAGTCGCTCTTGATCATCTCGAGGAACTCGACGGGATCCTTCAAATCCCGGAGATTTTCGAGCTCCCGCAACCACGAGTATTTGGCAGCATCCTCGGGTCGCACGCGGCCCGAGGCCTGAGCTCGGTACTCCCAGTGCGCCAAGACGCCCTTCTCGGCCACGCGATGCATCTCGTGAGTTCGGATTTGAATCTCGAGGCGCTTGTGCCCAGGCCCCATCACGGTCGTGTGCAGAGACTGGTAACGGTTGTGCTTGGGCAAAGCGATATAGTCTTTGAAACGACCCGGCACCGGTAACCAGCGCGAGTGAACGACGCCAAGCGCCATGTAACAGTCACTCACCGATTCGACGCAAACCTGGAACGCCATCAAGTCGTGCAGCTGCTCGAACTCGCACTTCAAGTCGCGCATGCGACGATACACGCTGGTCACGTGACGCGGTCTGCCCAAGACCTTGCATTCGAGTCCGCGCTCACCGAGTAGATGTCGCAACGTGCGGCTGAGCCCCTCGATGTACTTGCTGCGCTCTTTGTGTCCGGCCTTGAGTTTGCTCTCGATTTCGGCAAACGCGTGCGGATCCAAGTAACGGAGCGAGAGATCTTCGAGCTCGCTCTTGACTTGGTTCATGCCCAATCGATGGGCGAGCGGGGCGTAAATCTCCGTCGTCTCGCGCGCGATGCGCTCTTGAGCCTCGGCCTTCATGTGCTCGAGGGTGCGCATGTTGTCGAGCCGATCGCAGAGCTTGACCAGCAGCACGCGAACGTCCTTGGACATCGCGACGACCATCTTGCGAATGCTCTCGGCTTGGCGATCTTCCTTGGAGTAGAAGTTGATCTTGCCGAGCTTGGTCAGCCCGTCGACGAGTTCGGCCACCTCACCGCCGAATTGGCGCCCGATCTCCTCGATCGGAGTCTCGGTGTCTTCGCAAACGTCGTGCAGTAGCCCGGCACAGACGCTGGCAACGTCGAGCTGCATGTCCGCCAAGGCCGTGGCCACGGCCACCGGGTGAACGAAGTACGGTTCACCACTTTTGCGCATCTGGTTGTGATGCGCCTTCTCGGCGAAGTCATACGCCTTCTGCAGGACGCCAAGGTCGGCGTCGGGCAGGTAGGAGTGCACTCTGTCGATTAGAGCCGCTGAGGCCAGCAAAGCGGGAGTTCCGGGGTAAAAGTCTAAGGCGGGATGCAAAAACTACCACCCTTCGCTAGGAACGCCAAGGTGGCGCCCAAATCCAACATGAGTCTCGAACAACCGCTGCCAAGTCCAGAGCCGGGCGAAGCTCGATCACTGGACACCCTCGGCATCTACGTCCACTTCCCTTGGTGCCTACAGAAGTGCCCGTACTGCGACTTCCTGAGTATCGCCCGCGATCGGCCCAACATCCCGCGTCTCGAATACACGCGAGCCGTGCTGGCTGAACTCGCCGTTCGCGCGCCGCGCATTGCAGGCCGAAAACTGGCTTCTGTCTTCTTTGGAGGCGGCACGCCGTCGCTTTGGGGTGCACGCGAGATCGGCAGCATCGTGGAACAGCTGCCGCGCTATTTCAACTTTGCTGAAACCCAGCTCGAGATCACCGTCGAGTGCAACCCCTCGAGCTTCGACGTCGTGCTCGGACGCGAGCTGCGATTGGCCGGAGTAAACCGCGTCAGTATCGGAGTGCAGAGTCTGAACGCCGAGCGTCTAAAGTTTCTGGGGCGTCTGCACGACGCCGAGGGCGGCCTGAACGCGGTCCGCGCGGCACTGGAGGCGGAAATACCGCGCGTCTCGGCCGACCTGATCTTCGGTGTCGCGGGCCAACCGCCCGAGGACGCCGCGCGCGAGGCCGCGACCGTTGCCGCCCTGGGTGTACATCACGTGAGCGCTTACGCGCTCACCATCGAGCCCGGCACGCAGTTCGGGGCGCTGCATCGCCGGGGCAGATTACCGTTGCTGGGCGAGAGCGACGTGGCCCAATCCTTCACCCTCGTCGACGAAGCGCTGACCGCTCATGGCTTGGAACACTACGAGATCAGCAATTACGCCAAACCCGCCGAGCAGGCGCGGCACAACCTCGGCTACTGGGAAGGTCGCGACTATCTCGGGCTCGGATGCGGAGCTTGGGGCACGCTGAGCGACGCTTCACGGCATTGGCGCTACCGCAACACCCCGGTGCCCGAGCGCTACATGAGCGAGCGCGATTGGCCCGAGCCGGACGCCAACACGACGGGCGGCGGTCAGCCCTTCCACAGCTACGAGACCCTGAGCGCCAAAGACCGCCTCTTGGAGCGACTGCTCCTGGGTTTACGCTTGGCCAAGGGCGTGAACTTGGCACAGCTGGAACGGGACTTTGGCCAATTGCTATGGCAAGACGGCCGTCAACGCCGCTGCGAGAGCCTGCAAGCCAAGGGTAAGCTTCGACGCGAGGGCGACAGGCTTTGGATCCCTCGCTCCGAATGGTTATTCGCCGACGGCATCATTCGCGACTTGGTCTGAGCCCGCCGAGCCCTCGACGGCCGCAGCCGTTGCGCCCGAAGTGTACGGCACTCCGACACGCGCAGCCCACAGACCGAGGTCGACGAGCGCCCGATCACTCATGGCGGCATATTTGTCGCGCTTGCCCAAGCGTTTTCCCTCCCACGGTTTGACGTGCGAGAAGGTGATGTTCGAGGGCTGATAATCGGGATTTGGCCGTTGCGTGTGCACGATCAAGCCGCGGTGCGCTGTACTGAGCGGCGGCAACTCCGGCTCTCGGCCGCTCAAACGCGCTAGAATGAAATGTGCAACGAGCCAGCCACCCGCGGCGCTCTCGACGTAGCCCTCGGTGCCCGTGATCTGCCCCGCGAGGTAGATCTCACCCGCGCCTTTGACGCGAAAGGTTTCGTCGAGGCAAGTCGGGGCATTGACGAACGTGTTGCGATGAATCGCGCCGTAGCGCAGAAACTCCGCGGCCTCGAGCCCGGGTATCGTGCGGAAGATGCGCGCCTGCTCGCCCCACGTCATGCGCGTCTGAAAACCGACCAGGTTGTACGCGGTCCCCGCTTCATCTTCCTTGCGCAGCTGAACCACGGCGTGCGGCGGCCGCCCAGTGCGCGGGTCCGGCAAGCCCACGGGCTTCATCGGTCCGAACGACAAAGTGCGTTCACCTCGCTCCGCCATCACCTCGATCGGTAAACAGCCCTCGAAGTAGCGGACGTCTTCGAAAGCCTTGGGCGCGACCTTCGTGGCCGCGCAAAGTTCAGCGACGAACGCGCGGTACTGTTCGGCGTCGAGCGGGCAATTGACGTACGCTTGCTGATCCTCAGGGGTCTCACCCTTGTCGTAGCGGGAAGCGACGTACACGCGTTCCCAATCGATGGAGTCCGCGCTGACGATCGGCGCAATCGCATCGTAGTACGCGAGTTGTCCTTGTCCGAGCAGCGCACACAGCTCGCTTGCCAAGGCATCCGAAGTCAACGGTCCCGTCGCGATGACCAGCGGCCGAGCCTCGGGGATGCGGGCAACTTCCGCACTTTGGATGGTGATGTTGGGATGCGAACGCAAGCGCTGCGTCACGAGCGCTGAGAACTTTTCGCGATCGACCGCCAACGCGCCACCGGCGGGCACGCGGGTCTGCTCGGCAGCGCGGATGATGTTCGAGCCGAGCCGGCGCATCTCCTCTTTGAGTAACCCAACCGCATTCATCAACGAGGCGCCCCGCAGCGAATTGCTGCAGACGAGTTCGCACAGATCGTCGCTGCTTTGCGCGGGCGTGCGTCGCTCGGGTTTCTGCTCCAAGAGCAAAACCTGGACGCCCGCGGCAGCGAGCTGTAGCGCGACCTCACTGCCGGCCAAACCGGCCCCCACCACCGTGACGGTTGGAGCCTTGATTGCCGAGGAGTTCCCTGGTTCGGGCGGGATCGACATCGCCCCAGAATGCAGCGCAATTTCCGAGGCGCAAAGCTCAAAGCGCTGTAAATGACGAAGCAGATGCTGGCTCACGGTCTGCTCGCTCACAGGGGTCGCTTTGAAACGCCGCACGCTTGGTTGTGGCCCCTCGTCGCGGCGGCCGCGTTCGGCTGCGCGACGGGCCCCAAAGCCTGCCATGTGCCGAGCGATTGCAACGCGAGCAGCGAATGCCTGGCCAATCAATGCGTCGCGATTGGCAGCAGCGTGGTCGCGCCGGACAGCGCACGGCTCGTGCTCTTCCCGAACGCGCGAGGCGTCTCGACCGAACCGGACGAGCCTGCCGATTTCTTCTTGGATTTCGATCTTTCGTCGGTGCGTCTTCAACTGCAGGCGGCGTTCTTGCTCGTGCCCACGGACCCTCGGGCAGATACCGGGACGCTGATCGTCGCTGCTCGGCAAAGCACGACTTGGGGCGCGGCTGGGCAGAGCAACCTTGGGCCGCATCCCACGCCCAGTGCGCAAGGTGACGAACTGACGACCCTGTGCACGCCAGGCATGGCGGCGCGCATCGACGTCACGCGGCTCGCCGAGAGCTGGTTGAATGAGTCCAATGCTGCTCACGGCGTACGCTTGCAAGCGCGCACGCCCGACGGCGTACGGGTCTCGTTGTCGCCGAGCGCGCTCGAGCAGACTCGGTTGGAACTCTACGGCAAGCCCACGTCGCGAAAGAGCGTCGCGCCTTGACCGATCCGCTCCTCGTCGTGGAGCAACTACGGCTCTCGTTTCCGCGCGGTCGCGTTTGGCGTCCCGTGGTCGACGACGTCAGTTTTCAGGTCAACATTGGCGAGACGGTCGCGTTGGTCGGCGAGAGCGGCAGCGGCAAGAGTCTGATCGGCCTTTCTACGCTGTGTCTCTTGCCCCCCGAAGCTCGCCTCGACCAGGGCAGAATTCTGTTCCGCGGAATCGAACTGTTCAAACTGCCGGAACGTGAGCTGGATCGTTTGCGCGGCAACGAGCTGTGCTTGGTACTGCAAGAGCCGAGTCAGGCCATCAATCCGGTCTCGCGCGTCAAAGATTGGCTGACGCAGCCTTTGAAAATCCACAGGCCGACGGCGCGTTCCGAATTCGCAGAGCGCGTGACCCGAGTTTTGGCCGAGGTGGGCCTCACTCGAGCAGAGAAGAAGCTGCGCAAGTACCCGCACGAGTTGGCCCACGGAGACAAGAAGCTGTTGATGTTGGCCAGCGCTCTGTTGTGCCGCCCGACACTGCTGGTCTTGGATGAACCAACGCAGGGCTTGGATCCCACGACGCAGTTGGCGTTGACGGACAATCTCGCGCGGTTGAAGGAAAAGCTCGGCTTGAGTCTGCTGACCATCACGCACGATCTCACGCTCGTCGAGCGCTCGGCAGACGTCGTGCTGGTGATGTACGCAGGACAGATCGTGGAGCGCGGCCCGCGCGAACGCGTCCTGGCGCTGCGCTCGCATCCCTACACGCGCGCGCTGTGGGACAGCGCGATCCCCGCGGAGATCAGCGGTCCGCCCGAACATCGGCGCTTGCCCGTGCTGGCGACCACGAGCGTAGACTCGGAGGGCAGTGGTTGTCGCTTTCGGGCAGCCTGTTGGTACCGCGCACAGCTGCCCCCGGGCTACGAGCGCTGCGATGAACGCAATCCCGAGCTCGAAGAAATCGAAGCGGGCCATTGGGTGCGCTGCTATTTTGCGCGGGAGCTTTCGTGTTAGTCCCGGCAGCAGAACAGGCTCCAAGCGTCGTCGCTACGCCCCCTTTGTTGCGCGCAGACAACCTGACCAAGGTGTTTCGTCATCGCGGCTCGTTGTTTACACGGCCCACGTTCTCGACCGCGATCTCGGACGTGTCGCTGGAGCTCGGAAGTGCGGAAACTCTGGGCATCGTGGGCGAAAGCGGTTCGGGCAAGACGACCCTAGGACGCACGGTGCTGCGGCTGCTGGTGCCGGACTTTGGCCGACTCTATTTCAACGGAGAGGAAATCACCGAGCTCAGTGAGCGTCAATTGCGACCCATTCGCCCCAAGATGCAGCCCATCTTCCAAGATCCGCGCACCTCGGTAAATCCGCAGCTCAGGATCTGGCAAACGGTGACCGAAGGGCTGCGCATCCGCGGCAACGATGCACCGCCCAAGGAGTTGCAGCGCGAGGCGGTGCATTGGCTCGAACAGGTTGGGCTGCGTGCGGAGGTCAGCCGCCGCCATCCGCGTGAACTCAGCTCGGGCGAGCTGCAGCGTGTGGTAATTGCGCGGGCGCTGTGCGTGGCCCCCGAACTGCTCGTCTCGGACGAGCCCTTGAGCGCGCTCGACGTCTCGGCCCGCGCTCAGATCGTCAACTTGTTGCTCGATCTTCAGGAGCGCTATCGCACGGGCATGTTGTTCATCTCCCACGACTTGCGACTCGTGCGTTACATGAGCCACCGCATCCTGGTGATGTACCTGGGACACGTGGTCGAGACCGGCAGTGCGACCGAGGTGTACGAGCAGAGTTTACATCCTTATACGCGCGCATTGCTCAATGCTGGCGACGTCCCGCTGTCGTCGCGACGCAGTCTGAGAGTCGTGCTCGAAGGCCCAAGCCCTGACCCGAGTCGGCCACCGACTGGCTGCACGTTCCACCCGCGATGTCCGCGCGCCGAAGCGGGGCGTTGCGACCGTGAAGCGCCGGAGCTTTTACCGGTGAGCCCGGACTCGACGCACCGTGTGGCCTGCTACTTCCCGTGTGTTTGATCGGGCTTTGGACAAGACGCCTAGCGCCGCGCTGACGCTCAGCGCGTCGTCATCGAGCGAATCAACCCGAGCAAGGCTTCAGCGTCGAAGGGCTTGCTGACGGTGGGGTTCGGCACCTGATCGAGGAAATCCTGCGCGTCAGAGGTAAACGCACCGCCGGACAGAAACACGATGCGCTCGGCCGTGGCGCGGTCTTGGCTCGCGAGTTCGTCGTAGAACTCTTTGCCCCCCATGCCTGGCATGAACAGATCGCAGAGGATCACGTCGAAGCGCTCGCCGTCGAGAATGCGCCGAAGCCCTTCGCGCGCGTCAACCAAACCGACGACATCGTATTGCGCGCCAAGCAATCGGACGAAGGCCGTGACGATTGCTCGCTCGTCGTCAATCACCAACACGCGTGGCTTGCCGCTAGCGGTCTGTGGTGTGCTCAATTGCGAACCCCAAGTGAACCCGTTACCCCCCGGGGACCCTGCAATGGCCTACCGGTGTCTTTTGGAGGTGTAGCCCCAAATGCGCTGCGCTACTAGCGCTAGCCTCAGCCGCTACATGCCGGAACGTTCAGGCAGCTCATCGCCTTGGCGCCCTGGCCGGCCAACCCACTCGTGAACTAGTCGACCTGGATGAGTTCACCGTCGCGAAGCAGATACCGATCGCCCCCAATCGGACACCGCGCAGCGCCTCGTGAGTCAAAAGTGAGCGATTCGCCACGCACACTCACCCACCCTAGATGGCGCGCCGGAACACCGGCGACCAGCTCGAACGCGGCCACGTTCGAGCGCACGACGGCACCTGCCGCCACGAAGCAATGTTCACCCAACACAGCACCAGCGACGATGGTGGCGTTGGCACCCAGGGTGGCTCCTTTGCGAACCCGAGTGACTTCGTAGTTGGGCTTGCTCGGATAAGCGGCGCGTGGGCGCACGACGTTGCTGAACACGACGCTCGGACCGCAAAACACTTCGTCTTCCAGGATAACACCCTGATAGACGCTGACGTTGTTCTGGATTCGCACCCGATCCCCAATCGTGACGCCATCGGCAATGAAGCAATTCTGACCGATCACGCAATCCCGACCGATGCGGGCTCCAGCCATCACGTGACTGAAGTGCCAAACCCGCGTGCCCTGGCCGATGCTGCAGCCCTCGTCGCAGACCGCGCTCGGGTGAACCTGGGCGCCCTCCATCTCAGCTCCCGTAGCGGGCAACTTCGGGCGCGCAAGGGATCCAAGCGCCACCATGGTCGAGGGACTGCTGACCTCGAGTCAGAATCTCGACGACCACTGCCCCTTGCTCGACGTCCGCATCGAAGCGTCCGCCGCTGCGCAAACCTTGGGCGAAATGCTTGAGCTCGAGGTCCAGCGGCGCCTCACTGGAAATCGCTACGGGCCTTGCATGTCCCGCCTCTAGCAACACCAGTTTGTGCGACGCCAAGTCGTCGAAGACGGCGCTGCCAAGTGAACCCGTCAGTGACATACGCCGACGCTTTTCAGCGGCTTTGGTAAACAGCGAAAGTTCGGCCGTGACCCCCGCGGCGTAACGCAGTCGCGCCAAAATCTGGCCCGAGCTCTGCTCGCTCAATTGCAACGCCAGCGGTACCCCGAACCAACGCAACAGCACTGCCAAATCGTGTGGCGCGAGTGTCCACCAGGGGCAGCGTTCGGGATCTTGTCCGGCTTGACTCCAGCGCTCGACTTGCACGCGCAGGACGTTGCCCACGCGCCCGTGCTCGATCAGCCGTTCGAGACCGCGCACGGCGGGATGGAACAACAGCAGATGCCCAACCATCAGCCGTGCATTTGCCCCGAGCATGTCTTGCCGCAGCTGCTCGGCTTCGATGCGACTGGTGCACATCGGCTTTTCGACCAGGGCGTTCACCCCTCGCGACAGTGCGAGCCGCGCCAATTCGGCGTGGCTCGCGGGCGGCGTTGCAATCACTACCGCGCTCAGTTGGTGCAGAGAGAGCAATGCACTCAGCGACTCGAAACGCGGCACGCCGAGCCCGACATTGCGCGGCTCGGCGACTGCAACCAATTCAAAGTCGCTCGAGCGCTCCAAGGCGCGGACGATGTTTTTGCCCCATCGCCCTACGCCCGCAACGCCGACGGGTAGCTTCACCCTTGCGCCATCTTCTGGGCTTCGAGGGCGAAGTTGTCCTCTTTCTTCTCGATGCCCTCACCGCGATCGTAGCGCACGAAACCAGTGATCTTGATGCCGCCCAAGGCCTGCACCTGCTGTCCAATGGTCTTCTCGCTGTCGACGACGCTGATCTGCTCGAGCAAGCAGACTTCTTTCATCCACTTGGCGATCTTGCCCTCGATGATCTTGCCACGCACGTTCTCGGGCTTGCCCTCTTCGGCCAGCTGCGCGTCGTAGATTACCGATTGCTTCTGCTTCTCGGAATCGGGCACGTCGCTCGGCGTCAGACACAGGGGCGCCATCGCCGCGATGTGCATGGTCGTGTTGTCGGCGAAGGCCTTGACCTCCGGTTTGGCCGCGACTGCGGCATCGGCCTCGATCGCGAGCAGCGACGCAACCTTGCCGCCCATGTGCACGTACGGGTGAACCAGGCCCGACTTGACTTCGAGCTGCGCCCAGCGGCGGATCGTGATGTTCTCGCCCAAGCGACCCACGAGGGCCTGGCGGTTCTCTTCAATCGTGCCCTGACCACCGGGGAACGGCAGACTGCCGAGGTCGCTGCCAGGCTTGGCGCCGAGCGCCACTTCGACCACCTTCTCGACGAACGCCAAGTAGTCGGCGTTGCGCGCGGCAAAGTCCGTTTGGATGTTCACTTCGACGATGATGCCGCGACGGCCATCGCTCGACACGCGCGCAGCCACGACGCCTTCGGCGGCCACTGCACCGGCGCGCTTGGCGCTCTTGGCCAAGCCCTTTTTGAGGATCACTTCGACGGCCTTCTCCATGTCGCCCTCAGCCTCTTGCAAGGCCACCTTGCAATCGTTGAGGCCGGCTTGAGTGCGGTCGCGCAGCTCTTTGACATGCTGCATGTTAATCTGTGCCATAACTATTGTTCCTTGCTGCTCTGATAGATTGAGAGTCGAACGCGGCTCGCCTTAGACCCCTCATCCAGAGGTTTTCGAGCCATCGGGCGCGCCCTTGATCCCGGTGCAATAGCTTGGCACCCGATCCGGCGCGGTGAACTCGGCGCGCTTTTTCGCGGAGTTCGGCGCGGGGCCCGACAAGGAGCCAGGCCCACGCGCGGCGCTGCTTTAGCGACGGTAGACGACGGTTTCGGGCGCCGGACGACCCCCATCGCGGTCGCGATGGCCCGTCTCTTTGCGGCGCGCCGCGCCGTGCAAGCACGCGTCGGCGATCGCACCCGTGATCAAGCGGATCGAACGAATCGCGTCGTCGTTGCCGGGGATCGGGTAATCGACCGAGCTCGGGTCGCAGTTCGAGTCCGTCACGGCGATGATTGGAATGCGCAGTTTCTTGGCTTCCAACACGGCGATCGACTCTTGCGCTGGGTCGATGATGAACACGGCCTGGGGCAAGGAGCCCATGCCCTTCACGCCGCCGATGTACTTCTCGAAACGCGAACGCTCTTTTTCGAGCTGCGAGATCTCCTTCTTGGAGATGTTCTCGTAAGTTCCGTCCTCGGCCATGCGCTCGAGGGTCTTGAGGCGCTCGAGACCGCCCTTGATGGTGCGGAAGTTGGTCAAGGTGCCACCCAACCAACGGTTGATGACGTAGTACTGACCTGCGCGCGTGGCCTCGTCCTTCACGATGTCCTGCGCTTGGCGCTTGGTGCCGACGAAGATGATGTGTCCGCCGCGCGAGACCGCGTCCATCACGAATTGGAAGGCGCGCTTGAGCAGCTGAGCCGACTGATCGAGGTCGATGATGTGGATGCCGTTGCGCGCGCCGTACAAGTACGGACGCATCTTCGGGTTCCAGCGCTTCGTTTGGTGTCCAAAGTGAACACCTGCTTCGAACAGGTCACGAACGCTGAGCGGGTTCGTGGGGTCGGACAAACGACGAGCGGGATCTGCACCCGGGACGGAGTTGGCGTAGGATTCTTTGGTGATTTCAGTCGATTCTTCGGACACGTGCGTTCTCCTTTTTTGGTTGTGCGATCGCCCGGCGTTTCGCATCGACCCTCGGTGAACGGCTGAGCCATTCCCGGAGGCACCGAGATGCGGAACTTACGCGTGCAGGGCGTGGATTTGGGGCGCGGAACGTACGGCCCTTCGAAGCCAGAGTAAAGCGCACCTGTGGGCAGAGCCCGTTTTTCTGGCCAGTTGGCCTGTGCCTTCGGACCAGAGCGAACCGCGAGCGCGGATCACAACCCAGAGGTGGGTAAGCGACGTTCGCTCGAACCCGGCGAATCCGCCTTGGGCGTCACACCGGGCGCTGGGGACGGCTTTGCGCGAGCCGCTGCCGGCATCACGCCGACCTCGTCCTCGGTTTCGCGGGGCGGCGTAACTCGCTCCTCCGCCGGCGGTTCCCCCTGCAACGGGACGCTGCGCGCGGGACCGGATTCCACGGCGTGGTGCGACCCTTCGCTCGGCGCGCTGCCTTTGGAGACGCCAACAACCGGACGATCACGGTTCGGGATCAGCGTAGAGGGCGAGGTATTCTGAGCGTTGCTCGGCGAGTGGTCGGCACTCGCTCGCTCCGCCTCGGATCCGGTGACGGCCGAAACCGTCGGGGGCGCGCCCGCTGCGGCGACGACGGGTGACGCTTTCGAGCGGGGCGTATCGATGGCCGATCCGACACTCGACGCCGGCGTCATTGCCAGGGTCTCGCCTCCGTTCACCGGTGACGACAGACTCGAACGGCCTACGCGGACGAGCACGACACTCAGGAGCAATCCCACGGCAGCTAACCCCCAACGCATGAACAGCGACCGGGCCTTGGGTGAATAGCCGCGAAATTGCGGCATCGGAGTCAGTCCCCACGGGACTGGGCTGGCCGCCACTTCGGCCAGGCCCGCAATCGGCGGCGCGGACGTGCGCGTCGGCGGCGCGGGATCCTGATAAGTGAGCACCTCGGTTGCCCCAGGGGACCCGGAACGCGGGCCACGCGACGAGGGCGGGCGCGGAACGCCTCCCGGGCTCTCCTTGGTGGCGCGACTCGAGGCAGCGGGGCGATCGGAGGCGACGGCTTCCTCCGCCGTCAGTTGCGACGAAAAGGGCACGACGTCGGTGTCTTCGAAACCGCTCAAGCGCGGCAGACTCGTGTGCACGATTTGTCGAATGATCTCAGCGACGCGCTTGGCGCTACGCACTCGCTCGGCAGGTTTCTTCGCGAGCAGCCGCGCGACCAACTCATCGAGCGACGCGGGGATCGTGGGCACCAGCGTGTTCAGTCGCGGCGCGAGCTTGGTCACGTGCGCGAGAAACACCTCTTGTGCGCTCGAGCCTTCGAACGGGCTCTGACCGCTCAGCATCTCGAACAAGACGAGGCCCACCGCGTACAGATCCGCGCGCTCGTCCACCGGTTCACCCGACGCCTGCTCCGGCGACATGTAGCGCGGCGTGCCGATCGCAACACCGCGTCCAGTGATCGATGCATCGCCGTCCAGGAGCTTGGCGATTCCAAAGTCCAAGATCTTGCACCCGCCGTGTCGGCGCAGAAAAATGTTTGGCGGCTTGATGTCGCGATGCACGACGCCGATCGCGTGAGCTGCGGACAGGGCGTCGAGCACCTCGACCGTGATCCGAAGCGCTTCGCCCAGCTCGAGCCGCCCTTGGCGCTTGATGCGCTCGGCGAGATTCTCTCCGCTCAAGCGCTCCATCACGTAATACGGCACGCCCGTTGGTGTCGCGCCCGCGTCGGTGACGCTCACGATGTGCGGGTGCTCGAGACTGCCGAGCGCACGCCATTCGTTGCGCAAGCGCCGGACCAGATCGCCGCGCCCGAGAAACTCACGCAGCAGCGCCTTGAGCACGAAGCGTTTGCCCAATTCGTTGTGCTCGACTTCGTAGACCGAGCCCATGCCCCCTTGGCCAATGCAACTGACTACCCGATAGGAAGTACCCGGGACCAGTTCGCCTTGAACGAATTCGTTGAACATTGGCGGTTGGTGCTTACTCGACCGAACTCGCGGCCAGTTGCCTGGAAGCGAACGGGCGTGTCCCTCGCGGACGGCCATGTCTACCCTATCGGCATGCCAGCGTCGAGCAGACGCACTAACCCAGGCGCCACACCATTTCGAACCGAGACACTCTTCTCGTACCAGCTGACGGTTGCAGCGCGCTCGCCCGCGAGACTAGAAGGCAGCGATGGCCCTGACGAAAGACCACGTGCGGCACGTCGCCGCTCTCGCGCGGATCGAGCTTACTGAAGCCGAGGTCGAGCACTTCACGCAAGATCTCGGAAACATTCTGGAGCACGTCGAACAGCTGGCAGGGCTCGCGACGGACCACGTCGAGCCCACGCGCTACCTGGCGGTGAACGCTTTGCCGCTGGAGCAAGATGCCGTTTCGCCGAGCCTGCCTCACGATTTGGCGCTCGCGCCCGCGCCGCGGGTTTTGAGCGGTGGTTTTGCGGTACCAGCGTTCGTGGATGAGGGCTGAGCCGATGACCGACGGTGACCGTTCCGTGTGTCAGCTCGCTTCCGAAGTGCAATCCGGAAAGTTGAGCGCAACGTCGAGCGTCGAGATCGCGCTGGGCCGCGCCGAGGAGATCTCTTCACTCAACGCGCTGTTGTGGGTCAGCAAAGAAGAAGCGTTGGCGCACGCGGCGGCCCTCGACGAGCGGCAGCGCCGCGGCGAGACGCTGGGTCCGCTCGCCGGCGTGCCGATCGCGATCAAAGACGCGCTGTGCGTGACGGACACGCCCACCGCGGCCGCCTCGAAGGTCCTGACCCAGGACGGCAAGAACTACTCGACGGCGTGGCGCCCCGGTTACGACGCAACCGTGGTGGAGCGCTTGCGCAAGGCCGACGCGATCGTGATCGGCAAAGCCAACATGGACGAGTTCGCGATGGGTTCGTCGAACGAGAACAGCGCGTTCGGGGTCGTGAAGAACCCGTGGGATCCGACGCGGATCCCCGGTGGCTCGAGCGGCGGCAGTGCCGCCTGCGTCGCGGCCGGTTGTACACCCGCCGCACTGGGTAGCGACACGGGAGGTTCGATCCGGCAGCCCGCCAGTCATTGTGGCGTGGTCGGCGTGAAGCCGAGCTACGGCAGAGTGAGCCGCTTTGGTTTGATCGCTTACGGCTCGAGCCTCGACCAAGTCGGGCCGATGACCAGCGACGTGCGCGGGGCGGCCCGTGTGCTGCAAGTGATCGCAGGGCCAGACAACCGGGACTCCACCTGTTCGACCGAGCCGGTCGGGCAGTACGAACAGGCCTGCGAGCGAGAGATCCGGGGACTGCGCGTTGGTGTACCGCGTGAGTACTTCGCCGAGGGTCTCGAGCCTGCAGTGCGCGAAGTGATCACGCGTGTGATCGACAACCTTCGAGCGCAGGGCGCGCAGATCGTCGACGTTAGTCTGCCGCACACCCAATACGGGATCTCTGCCTACTACTTGATCGCGACGGCAGAGGCTTCGAGCAATCTGTCGCGTTTCGACGGAGTGCGCTTCGGCCTGCGCGTGCAGCAGCAGAACGACTTGGCGCGCACTTACGAGCAGACGCGCGGCGCGGGTTTCGGGGCCGAGGTCAAGCGCCGAATCATGCTCGGCACTTACGCCCTGAGCGCCGGTTACTACGATGCCTACTATCAAAAAGCGCAGCGCGTCCGGACGCTGATTCGCAATGACTTCGACTTGGCGTTCACTCGTGCCGACGTGTTGATCACGCCTGCCAGCCCAACCGCGGCCTTTCCGATCGGAGAGAAGACGAGTGACCCGCTGAAGATGTATTTGGCGGACGTGTACAGCGTTCCTGCGAGCCTCGCCGGGTTGGCTGGGATCTGTGTGCCCGCGGGCTTCGAAGCTCAGGCTGAAAAACGGCTACCGGTTGGCGTGCAGCTGCTCGCCCCGCCTTTCGCCGAAGAGCGGCTGTTCACGGTTGCGGCGGCCTGGGAACGTGAATCGCCAGTCCGCTCCGTGCGTCCGACATGAGCACCCGCGCACTCAGACACGTAAACCAGTGACCGACAACAGGTTGGAAGTGTCCGGCACGATACCCGAGCCCACGCCGTCGGGCGTCTTGATCGTCGACAAGCCTGCCGGGCCGAGCAGTTTCCAGGTCGTGGCGCAGGCGCGCAAGTTGTTTGGCACCAAACGGGTCGGACATGCGGGCACGCTCGATCCCTTTGCCACGGGAGTTTTGGTGCTGGTGCTAGGTGAAGCGTCTAAGCTAGCCCAATACCTGACTCACGAAGACAAAGCCTACGAAGCGACAATCCGGTTCGGATCATCCACGGACACGCTCGACAACACAGGCACGGTGTTGGACGACACGCCGGTGACCGACGGTTGGTCAGCCAGGAGCGCTTCGGCTTTGGAGTTGGCCCTGACCGCCGAGCGCGAACGCGCGTTTCAAGTGCCGCCCGCGTTCAGCGCAATCAAACAGGACGGGCAGCGTTCTTATGCGCGAGCCCGACGCGGCGAGCAGGTCGTCTTGGAACCACGACCAACCCGCGTCGAGCGGCTCGAGTGTTTGAGCTTCGACGATCAGCGATTGGTAGTGTCGCTCTCGGTGTCGAAGGGTTATTACGTTCGCGCTCTGGCCCGAGATCTGTGCGCGCACTTGGGCGTCACAGGCCACCTCGAGCAGTTGCGCCGAACGCGCAGCGGGTCGTTCAGCTTGGCCGAAGCCTGGTCTTGGCCACGCCCCGAGCCCGTCGGCTTGATGAGCATCGACGAAGCCGCCGCTCGCGTCCTTCGCGTCGCAACCTTGACGGATTCAGGTGAACGCCGCGCGCGCGTGGGTCTACCGCTCAGCGCGGACGATTTCGACTCGCCGGTCGCTGGCATCGCCGCCTGGTTCGCACGCAACGGAAAGTTGGTCGCGATCGGAGAGACGCTGCCCGACTCGGCGCGCGTGACGCGCGGCTTCGTCAACCCTTGAACTCCCGCGCGCGACGCGCCTCGACGCCCAATGCGCGGGGGCTCAATCCACGTTTACCTCGGAGATCCCGCGGCGTCCCAAACGCGGCTTCAAGACCGCGGCCAACGCCTGCGCACGCTCCGGCTCCTCGCTGCGGATCCGGACACTGACGTGGCCCTGTTCACTCTCCAGCCAGACCTCGGTGCCCTCGAAGTTCGCACCCAGCTCCAACCTAACCCGATGCAGCCCCCCGTCCCGTCCAACCGAACAGCGACGCACGATGCGCTCTGCAGCTTGCTCGAGACACGCTGCGTCCGGCAGACCCGCGTACGGCTGACTCTCCGACGTTCGATGAGTTTGTTGAGCCAGCACTCGCACCAGCGGGTCCAAGTCGACCTGCAGCAATACCTCGGCAACTCCCTCACCCGGCGCATCACGAGCCGGCTTCGATCCGTCTTGCGCGTCCGATTCCTTGTCGGACTCATGAGCCGAGCCGTGCTCCCGCCGCAGGGTCAGGGTGCTGCCGTCTGGGTTCGGGACGCAGTTTGTCCGTAGCGTCCCTACTTTGGAGTCGCCTGGGGCCCCGCCTGGTCCTGTACGGCCGGCCCAAGCTTCTGGTTTGGCCCGTTCCAAGACCAGGGTTCGAGCCCGCAACCCACCCGCCAGGTATTCGATAGTCTTTTTGAATCCAACAGTTGTGGGAACGCCCCGAAGCGCGTGCGGGACTCGCTCGGGGCTGAAGCTATGGGCGCCTGGATTTTCGGAAACTCGGAATGCCATGAGCCCACTTCGGTCCGTCCGAGGGCCGGGTTGCTCAAATCCCTCCCAGCGTTTAGGCTGCCGCGTGTCGGGTGGGGCCATTTGGGGCTATTCCCCTATCCGACGACAGACATTGGAACCGCCAGAACCGAACTCCCTCGTACCGGGCTACGCCCTGGTATTCGTCTCCGCCGTCGTCGCGCTCACTGCGAGCACGATCTCCAACATCCCGCAGTCGCGGATCGCGGCACTGCTCGAGAGGAGCGAAGGGTTTCCGCGAACTGCCCTCGCCCGCTACGCTGGCCGGGACACTTTCATTCAGTCGCGCTGGCGGGCACTGCGGGCGCTCGGCGTCGCGGCCGCGACGCTGCTGTTGCTGCCGACCATCAACAACCCAGTCTTGACGCTGGCCGCGGTGATCGTGCCCTACGTCGTCCTTTCACAGCTGGGCGCCGCGCTGCTCCGTGGTTGGGCCGAAGCCGCCGCCCCTACTCTTTTGACCGTGCTGCGGCCGCTCGAATGGTTGGTCGCGCCGCTGTGTGATCCGGTGGTGCTCCTGACTCGTCTGTTGGCGCGTCCTTTGAAGCATTCGATCCCGAGCCCGCAGTTGGCGGAGACGGAGGTCGAGCTGGTGGTCACTCAGGGTGAACAGAGTGGCGCACTCGGGCACGAGCAGTCCGAGATGATTCGCAACGTGCTCGAGTTCGGCGACACCCAAGCTCGCGATCTGATGGTGCCACGCCCACAGATCAATGCCATCGAGCTCGGGACGAGCCCCGAACGACTGCTCGAGTTGATCCTCAAGGAGGGTCATTCGCGTTATCCCGTCTATCGCGACAGCATCGACAACATCGTCGGTGTGCTGCACGTCAAAGACCTTTTTCTCTTCACCGCGACCCATCCCATCGAGTCGATGCGTTTGAAGGAGCTGTTGCGCCACGCCGTCTACGTCCCCGAGACGCAGCGCGCGGCGAGCGTCCTGCAGCAACTGCGCGCAGGACGTCATCATATGGCGATCGTGCTCGACGAGTTCGGCGGGGTCGCGGGTGTTCTCACCCTAGAAGACTTGCTGGAAGAGATCGTCGGAGAAATCCGCGACGAACACGACCGTGAAGAGGACGACTCGCTGGTCGTGGAATTGTCGCGCGATCACTTCGTGGTCGACGCGAGTATTCCGATCGCGGAGCTCAATCGGCAGCTGGGTACCGCGCTGCCAGATGACCAGGAGTACAACTCCTTGGGCGGCTACATCATCGACGCCATGGGCCGTGTGCCTCCGGTCGGCGCTGTCCTGGAGCGCGAGGGTCACCGCTTCTTGGTGCAGGCTGCAGACGAACGTAGGATCACGACCGTAGAGATCACTCGCTCGGCCCCGCTGCGCGTGTCGGCATAAACCAACCCGACGTCGCTCATCGCGAGGGGCGACGCGGGGGCCATGCCGCCCCGAAATGCAGAAGGCCGCCCATTGGGCGGCCTTCTTTGCTCGGGAGACTCAGCCCTTCAGGCAGAGCCGTCCGCCACAGCGGCAGAGCTCAGACGCCCCCGCCGCCGATCTTCTTGAGCTGATCCATCAGCTTGTCACCCTGCGCCATCACGCCGTCCACCTCGTGGCCCGGCGTCTGATCGCCCGAGATGGTGCCGCCCAAGTCCATCAGCGCGCCGATCAAGCGGAACTGGAGGTTCTCGGGACAAACCGACTTCTCGGTCCCCGGATCAACGGGGAAGTAGTTCGACGCGCCAGGATCACCCTTGGAGTACAAGTCGAACTTGCTCTTGCCAATCTCGAGCGAGTCGGGCCACTTCTTCTCTTTGGTGGCTGCGGGGAACGCCTTGTCGGCGAGCGGTTGGATCTTGGCCCACTTGCCTCCGGGCCCATCACCGATGGAAACGGCCCAGTGCACCGAGGGATTGGCAGCTTGCTTGGCCGCAGCGTCGAAGCTGTCTTTGGCGGCACCAAACAAGCGGCGCAGCTTATCGCGTTGATCTTCGATCGCCGCGACCGCGTTCGAGTACTGCAGCAGCATCGTGACCGCTTGCGGGTTGAAGCGTCCGATGCCCTTGTTGGTTAGGTTCGTGCCGTCGAACGGAATGTCGATGCCACCGAGCTTCTCGATTTCAGCCGAGGGGAACTCGTTGTCGCGCACCTTGCTGGCGGCGGACTTCAGCACGTCGTTCATCTCGCCGATCTTGATGTTGGCGGCGTCGATCTCCTTGACCAGGGCTTCGGCGCCGACGATGGCGGCCTTCGCGCCTTCGTTGCCTTTGGCCAAGCCACCGATGCCGTAGCCAATTCCGAGTCCGATCACTGCGGTCGCTGCCGCGAGCATCATCGTCTTCGAACGTCCGGCGCGTTGCGCCTGGATCACCTCTTCGCCCATCTCGATCTTGATGGCTTGAGGCCGCGCGGGTTGCTTCGGTTGTACCGGCGCCATGGAGGCCTGAGGCGCGGCAGCAGCTGCTGCTTGCGGCTTGGGTCCAAAACCAGGCGGCGGGGGAATCGACGGTCCGAGCACGCCCGCAGGACCCACTGGCCGCGGCTGCGCTGGGCCCGGGATTGAACCGCGAGCGACTGGTGCGCCAGGCATGGGGCCGCCCATCGCGGGTGCGGGGCGGGACTGCATGGGAGCGTAACCGGCGGGAGGTGCGCCCGACTGTCCGGGACCCGCTTGGGGGAACCCACCGAAACCAGGCGGCATCGAGCCCGGCATTGCACCTTGGGGAGGAACACCCATACCGGGGACGGGAGCTGCACCCGGAATTGCCCCACCCGGAATCGCTGCAGCGGGCGTGCCGGTTTCCGGTGCCCCGGACTTGCGTCCCAAACGTGCCTTCAGATCAATTTTTGCGGCGGCCATCTAGCTCCTCGGCTCACGAGAGAATGTGGCGTTATTACCGCCACGGTAGAATTCGGACGGCCGAGACGGTACCCATCTGACCGGCCTTCGGCAACATCGAAAATCGATCGGGGGGACGCGTGTTGCGCTGCCCATCGGCCGGACATCGACCTGCGAAAAGAGTTCCAGTGTGACGCGTCAAACCGGGTTAGGCAACCTCACGCGGCTCGTTCCAACCAACGCTTGAGATGGCGCTCCGCTGGGGGCGACATCGAGACGAACTCGAGTGCCTGCAAGCGCCCTGTCTGGCGCACGCAGCGCGCCCAAAGCCAAAGGGTCTGCTTGCCGCCGGGCACTCTAAGCTCCACCGGGAAGCGCGTGGCCGCCGAAGCCGGCTCGGCGAATGTCTCCACCAGGGCTCCGCGCTCGGAGACGTCCAACGTCCGGCAGAGAAACGGATGTCCGTCCAGGAACTTGTTGAAGAACAAATCAGCCGATCTTCGATCTACTGTTCGCCGCTCGGCCGCGCCCACCGTCTCAGAAGAACCATTCATGGCGCGAGCGTAGCCTGAGCGCAGGTCCATCGCGAAATTCCGTGCAACGTATCGTCTCTCCAGCCGCGCGCAGGGCGTTTCGCATCCTATTGCTCGACAACTACGACTCATTCACCTTCAACGTGGTGCAGTTGCTCGGGATGCTGGGCGCCGAATGCACAGTCGTCGCGAACGACGCGCCAGAGCTGGGGGCCCAGTCTGCCGCGACGACGCAGCGCGATTGGGATGGCGTGGTCATCTCCGCTGGACCGGGGCGGCCCGATGAAGCTGCCCAAGCGCTGACCTTGCTCGAGCGCTTCAAAGGACATACACCAATCCTCGGACTGTGCCTCGGCCATCAGGTGATCGCCCACTACTTTGGCGCCCGCGTGGTGCGCGCAGCACAGCCCCTGCACGGCAAAGCGCTGGCGGTGCGGCACGATGGCAAAGGCCTCTTTCGCGGCCTGCCGTCGAGCTTTCTAGCGGCACGCTACAACTCGCTCACCGTCGACCCCGACACAGTGCCAAGTCCCCTCGAGGTCAGTGCGCGGAGCGAAAGGGGCGAGATCATGGGGCTAAGGCATCGGCACTTCCCAATTGAGGGTGTTCAGTTTCATCCGGAATCGATACTAAGTGAGTGTGGCCCTGAACTGATGGGCAATTGGCTGGAGAGTTTATGCGCCGGACATCGAGAGAAGCGCCAGTGAGCCTTGGGGATGCCCCTTGCAACGCAACGAGCCGCCGGCAGGTGCAGTCATGACCTTGCGCTTCGCCGAGGCGTTCGACGCTCTGGTGCAGGACCGTTTCGACGCCGAGCTCGCACGCCAGAGCTTCGACGCGATCTTTGCCGGGGCCTGGAATCCAGCACAGATCGCAGGCTTTTTGACGTCATTGCGCATGCGCGATGACCGCGCCGAAGTGATCGCCGCGGCGGCACAAGCCATGCGCGCCGTCATGTTACCGGTAACACACGACCATCAACGCTTGCTCGACACCTGCGGCACTGGCGGCGATGGTTCGGGCAGCCTCAATCTGTCTACGGGCGCCGCGCTGATGTGCGCGGCCGCAGGCGTGCCTGTTGCCAAACACGGCAACCGCGCCGCGTCGAGTCAGAGCGGTAGCGCTGACGTGCTGGAAGCACTCGGGATCCCGCTGCAGCTTTCCGCCGACGCAGCGGCTCGAGTGCTGAGCGACGTCGGCATCACGTTCATGTTGGCGCCGACACACCATCCGGCGATGCGCTTCGCGGGTCCAGTGCGCAAGGAACTCGGCGTCCGCACGATCTTCAACTGCCTCGGGCCGCTGGCTAACCCCGCGCGCGCAACGCATCAATTGTTGGGGGCCTACTCCGATCACCTGAGGCCACAACTCGCGCGAACCCTGCAACAGTTGGGCAGCGTGCGCGCCTGGGTCGTTTGGGGCCAGGATGGTTTGGACGAAATCAGCCCGTTCGGCCCCACCAACGTGACCCAGCTCTCCGATGGAGCGTTGTCCGAGCTGTGTGTCACCCCGCGTGACTTCGGACTCGAAATCAGTCCCGCCGGGGCTACCCGCGGCGGTGATGCCGAGCACAATGCCAAAGTGATGCGGCTCGTGCTTGCGGGAGAGCCCCATCCATCCCGTGATGCCTTCCTGCTCAATGCCGCGGCGGCCCTGGTCGTTGCCACCGGTTCGACTCCGCCCGAAGCACTGGCTCTGGCCGTCAAGACCATCGAGAGCGGTGCCGCCTTGCACAAGCTCGAGGCCTGGCGTGAAGCAGCTCTCAAACGAGCACCCCAGACGCAAAGCTGAGGCCACAAACCATGGGCGTGTTGCAACAGATCATCGACAACAAGCGACGCGAAATCGAGTCGCTGACAGTCCCGCCCGGCTCGAAATTCGAGCCGCGTCCGGTCGAGCTTCGCCGAAGCGTCACTGGTCGGTTCAGCCTGATTTCGGAAATCAAATTGCGCTCGCCCTCGGCAGGCGCGCTGTCCCGCACTTTGAACGTCTCCGAGCGAGCCCGGGCTTATGCGGACGCCGGCGCGTCGCTGATCAGCGTCTTGTGCGACGAGCGCTATTTCGACGGCAGTTTCCTACACCTCGAACGCGCACGCGAAGCGTGTGACGTCCCATTGTTGTGCAAAGAGTTCGTCTTGGACGAGATTCAGCTCGAAATTGCACGTGCCCACGGCGCAGACGCTATCCTGCTGATCGTGCGCTGTCTCGAGCCGGCCAAACTCGAAGCTCTGTTGCAAGCCGCCCTGCGGCTTGGACTCTTCCCTTTGGTCGAAGCACACACTCCGGCCGAAGCAGCGCTTGCCGTAGAACTTGGCGCTCAGTGCATTGGAGTCAACGCGCGTGACCTCGATCGGCTAGAGATGGATCGTGAGCGGGCAGCCAAGATCATCGCCGAGTTGCCCGAGCACGTGACGCGCTTGCACCTTTCGGGCGTACGCAATGAATCCGACATCGAAGAGCTGCTTCGATCGCGGGCGGATGGCGCCTTGATCGGGGAAACCCTGATGCGCGCCGACGACCCACGCCCGGTGCTCGGTCGCTTGGTGCGCGCCGCGCGCGGCGAAACCGTCGTATCGACTTGAGGCCTGCCCATGCAACTCGGCACGCTGGTGGATTCGTACTTGGATCACTTGCGAGTCGAACGCGCTTTGTCGGCCCACACCCTCGCGGCCTACGGCAGGGATCTCAATGGCTTCACGCTGTTCTGTGAGGAACGAGGGCTCGACACGGCAAAGTCGATCGAGCGCGGCTGCATTCAAGATTGGTTGCGTGCCCTAGAAGAACGCGGCACGAGTGCGCGCACCGCGGCGCGGCACTTGTCGTCCCTGAGGGGATGGCTCAAATTCCTCCGCCAAGAGGGCCTGCTGGAAACTGACCCGAGCGCGCTGGTAGCGCGCCCGCGTCTTGGGCGCAGGCTACCCCGCCCGCTGGCGGTCGATCAGGTCCTGGCGCTGATCGAGCGCGCCAAATCGGGCAGCTTACGCGAACTGCGCGACCGAGCGCTGCTCAGTCTTTGCTACGCCGCCGGGCTCCGCGTCAGTGAGCTGTTGAACTTGCACTTGGGCGACCTGGACCTCGATCGCGGCGTGGTCGCCGCATTCGGCAAAGGCCGCAAGCGACGTTTGGTTCCGATGGCGGAAGTAACCATCCTGCACCTGGTCGAATACCTCGAACGGCTCCGCCGCGAACGAGAACTCGATCGCAAGGCCTTGGTCTTCCCGTCGCGGCGCGGCACGCCTTATTCGAGGCAGATGTTCTGGAAGTTGGTAAAGCGTTGCGCGCGCCAAGCCGGCATCGACGAACACGTTCACCCGCACCGCTTGCGGCATTCCTTCGCGACCCACCTGCTGGCGGGCGGGGCCGATCTACGCAGTGTGCAGAGTCTGCTCGGTCACAGCGACATAGCCACCACGCAGGTCTACACGCTGGTCTCGCAAGACCTGCTGACAAAGACCCACCGCAAGACTCACCCGCGCGGTTGAACGCGTTTGGCCTTGCGGATACTTGGGGATGCCCCGAGGTCGTGCTAAACGCCGTCGAAGTGGGCTACCGTGTCGTTGAACCGCTGGGGGTCGAAACTCCGCTCGTCGTCGAGATACCGCACGCCTCGATCGCGCTCGACCCCGAGTCCATCGCCACCCTGACGGCGCCTGCGCGTTGCGTCGGACAAGACGCCGACCTCTACGTCGATGAGCTGTATGCCGATGCGGCCGAACTTGGCGCCACCGTGCTAGTCGCCGAAGTGAGTCGTTACGTTTGCGACCTCAATCGCGCAGAGACGGACATCGACGCGGCAGCAGTGAGTTCGGCACCCAAGGATGCGCCAGCGCTGCCTCACGGATTGATTTGGCGCCGCTCCACCGATGGGCAAGCGGTGCTCGCCAAACCGCTCGATGATCAAGAATTTCAGCGTCGGATGGTGAGGTACTACCGTCCGTACCATCAAACCCTGAGCGACATGGTCGAAGCCAAACGAGCCCGCTTTGGCTTCGCGCTCGTGTTGGCGGCCCACTCGATGCCCAGCAGCGGACGGGTCGGACATCTCGATAGCGGTAACGACCGCGCGGACGTCGTGCCGGGTAGCCGAGGCGGAACAACCGCCCAAGCGGAGATGATTCGGATCCCAGAAGAGCTAGCCCAACGCCGCAACTGGAGCGTCGTTCACGACCAGCCTTATCGCGGCGGGTTTACGACGGGCTTCTGGGGTCAACCCCAGCGTCAGATTCATGCAGTGCAGGTCGAGCTGAACCGCCGGCTGTACATGGACGAGCTGACGCTCAGCCGCCGGCCGGGTGGGTTCGAGCAAACACGCCAGTACTGCCGGGAGTTGGTGCAGGCCTTGAGCCGCTTTCGCCCCGCCAGCGCCTGACCGTGCGTCTAATTCGGCCACGAAGCCAACCCAAACCAGGCATACGGAAGCAAAGCGGTTGAACCCAAAGATCGACCGAGCTAGGTTCCGCCCCCCGTCATGGCTAGAAGCGAAATCACCGGCCGGCGCAAGCTCCGTGCGCGCCACGTCTCTCACTCCAACATCAAGACGCCACGCTGGCAGCACGTGAACGTGCAGAAGCGCCGTCTCTGGGTGCCCGAGCTCGCACGCTTCGTGACGCTGAAGATCAGCACGCGCGACTTGCGTTCGATCGACCGCATCGGCGTGATGGCGTTTGCCCGTCAAAACGGCGTCCAGCTCTGAGTTTACGCGAGCTCGGTTTACGCGAGCTCGGTTTACGCGAGCTCGGTTTGCCGCGCTCCTTTGGCGACCGCGGTTGCCGAATTGATTGTTTGGCGTTCGGTTTGCCGAGCACCAAACTCGGGCTGAAGCGCTGAGGCTGCTTGATCTGGGCTCGAGCACGGCGCGTTCATTGGACGTGCCGCGTGGCCTCGGCAGTTGGTGAGTGAACTCTGCTCGGCAGGGCTTTGGCGGGGAATAATTCAGGGGGTCAACCGAAACAAAGGCGCCCCTGCACTCGGCGGCCTCGTGGTCCCTATGGCTGCAAGTTTGCCGCTAGGGTCCAGCTCGATCTCGATCGGAGCGGCCGCCGGCAGGAACGTTCCGGGGCGGGTTCTGGGTTTACCCCGGACAATGGGGGCAGCGGACATCGGGGCCAGCACGTCCCATCCCGTTATCTCGAGACCGCCACGTAGCGGCGCGTAAATCAGAATCGCGCCAGCGCCTTGACGATCGACGGCGCCAATCACGCCCGACTCCGTGTCGTACGCTTGATTGTCCCAGCCCACGCGAAGTCTGGACCCTTGTCGTTCAGCGGCTTTGTCGACATCGGCCACCAACGAGAAGTCGGCTGCGGTGAGCATACCCCCCTGCCCTTGCCCCGCGACGTGCAGCCAAGGCCGATGCAGCATCGGATCGGTGAACGCGCCGGCGCCCCCGTTCTTGACCGCTTCGAGCAAACGCACGCGACCTTCTGCGCCGGCAGCCTTGGCCGTGCGAATCCCTGCTTGCACGACTTGCCCAAGACGTCGATCCCGATCGTAACCCAACGCCACCAATGCCGCGGTCGTTGCCGTGGGCACCGCGACCCGCGCGCTGTCGGGAATCGCCGTTCCCACGCTGAAACCGCGCGGGCGTTTGGCCCCCGTGCCCGGTTGGCGCACGCGTCCATCCAATGCCCGAGCTGCGCCAAACCCATAGAGCAACAGCGACATCGGCGCCCCAAAAACGGCAGGTGACGCCCCAACGACGGCGAAGTAGCCCGCCAAGACGCAGGTCAGCGCCGAGCCGCCTTCGAGCTGCGCGTTTTCTGCAGCTTCGCGGGCGATGGAGTCGGTCGCGGCTACGCGCGCCGAACTCACTGTAGCCGCCCCTTGCGACCCGGTTTCCTAGGACCGCTAGCGCGCGGACGCCGCACCCGTTTTGCGGGGGTCACACGCGGGGTACCCTCGTCCGAGTCGTCTGCCCCGTCCTCGTCGTCGAGTTCATCGGCGTCGAAGTCATCGTCCAAGTCTGCCTCGCCGAGTCCTTCGTCGTCCTCGTCGTCGACCGAATCCAGATCGAAGTCTTCATCGTCCTCGCCGTCTTCTTCGTCTTCTTCGTCGTCCTCGTCTTCGCTGAGTTCTTCGTCGTCCTCGCCGAGTTCGCCGCCGACGTACTCGTCACCCGCATCGTCCAACTCGACGTCGCCCAGCTCGGCATCGTCGTCGTCCAACTCATCGTCGTCCGTTTCCGCGGCTTCCCTCAAGATTTCTTCGAGCTCCTGGCGAATCGCCAGAGCACCACCGCCGTCGACCACGACGTACCCGCGCTCCGCTTGAAGCAACGTCAATGCGAGTTTTTCGAGCAAGCGCGAGTTGCTGCGTGCGCCCACGCCTACGCGCAATAGGCGAACATAGACGACCGGACTCGGCGCGACGTCGTGGACATCGCACACGAGATGAGCCCCCCACTGGGCGGCCAAGCGCAGACGAGCTGAACCTTGCCACAACCCGCGCGGTTCCCAACCGATCTCGCAATCTGGACAACGTCGCTTCAGCTCCTCGAACACGGCGCCGAGGCTGCGCTCACCGCTGCTTCCGGGTCGAATGCTAGAGGGGCTGCGCACGATCACCCAACGCGCGCCCAAGGTCTTGCTCAGTTCGATGCCGTATTCGAACAAGGGCTTGCCCCCCTCTTCGAGTGCCTTGGGCGAGAAGACCACCGAAAACTCGAAGCCTTGCGGTGCTTGCTTCTTGTACTCGGCGAGCACTTTGAGTTTCGGCAAACGATGCGGCTCCGCGAGAACTTCGAGGAGATTCAGCTTCTCCGCGTACTTCGCGAAAGAGCCCTTGAGGGCGGATTGACCGATGAAGACAGAGTTAGACACGAGACGTCCGGGTTGAAAACGTGGTCACGAAGAGCGCGCGACCGCTCATTGTCGGACTGGGAGACTTTCGACGCTCGAGGTGATCCGTGGCGCGAGCGGCGAGTCGACGAAGTGGAACCATTGAGTGGGGAAACGACGAAGGAAGATTTCGAAGCAGTCGGTGACGCGTTGGGCGGCCGAGAGCAGCTGCGCCGGCGTGGCGTTGGCGGGGATGTGAATCGCGGGAAAGACTTCGATCTGATAGCGCAGAAAGCCAAGCCGCGCGTTGAAGACCGGGACTAGCGGAGCGCCAGCCAGTTTGGCAATTCGAAAAGGACCTTCCGCTAAGGCCAATTGCCGTCCGAGCAGCACGCTGGACAGTGTTCGCTTGGAATGCCCCGGGCGATCGACTTGCAGGGCTACGAGCCCTCCGCCCTGCACTTGGTTCAAGAGGGCAAGCGCCGAAGCGGGACTCGCTTCCAGCGCAATGCCTTCGAGCCCGCGTTCACGCCGCGACGCCTCATGCAAAGCCCAGACGCCCGGATGAACTTCGGGTTCGAGCCCGAGCCGCACGGCGATGCCGTGCTCCTGGTGCAAAGCTCCTGCCGCCACCTCCCATGCACCGGTGTGGGCCGTCGCCAAGACAACGCCGCGAGCGCTGGCATCGGGCAGGTGCTCACGACCGATCACCTCGACGCTTGCGGGGCGCTGTGTCGCGAACGATTCCGCCAAACAATGACCATAGTTGCGTAGCAGCTGCCAGCTTGCGCCCTTGGGTTGGCCAAGCCACTCCATCAATGCTGTGGCGCGATGGCGTTGCTTGGAGGCCAGGACCCCGGCGAGCATCGCGATGGGTCCGGGGCTGTACTCCAACCACCAGGCAGGACCACGCTGCGCACCCCAGCGCGCGCAGCGACGTAAGCCTACCGCCCACACTGATCACGCTCCGAGCAGGCGATCGAACAGGATGGCAGCGGCAGCTCTTACGCTCAGATGATTGTAACCATCTGGGCGAGGCGAAGGGATCGGTTCGAGGTGGTGGGCAGCCCGTTCGTGGACTTCGGGCGCCAAGCCCCAGCCCGTCCCAAACACGATCAGCACTGGCGGCCCGGGCTCTTGCAGTCGCTTGCGCGCGTCGAGCAGAGGTAAAGGCCGCAAGTCGATGCGCCGCGCGCTGGTCGTCCAAATTTCGGTGTCCGGAGCAAAGGCCGCGCTCGCCTGCTCGACGCTCTCACACACCTGCATGATCTCGAGCGCCGGCTTGCGATCGGGAATGCGTTTACCTCCCGCGCCTTCCACCCAATGCCGACGCACGCGTTCGGCAAGCACGCGCTGAGCAGTGACGGGATGCACGACGTAGAATTGACTCAGGCCAAAGCTCAACGCACTGCGCGAAATGTCGTGCATGTCGATGTTGGTGATCGCCGAAGTGACCACTTTGCGCTCACGATCGAGCACCGGATAGTGCACCAGCGCACAAGCGACTTTTCTCACACGCTTTCCTTCTTGCTCAGCAGCTCGGGCCTGCGCACCCGGGTGCGCATTTGAGCCTGCTCACGACGCCAAGCAGCGATCTTTGCGTGATCGCCCTGCTTCAAGACTTCCGGCACCGCCAATTCGCGGAACTCGGCGGGACGCGTGTATTGCGGATATTCGAGGCCCCCGGACTGTGCAGAGCTGAATGACTCCTCGGCCGTAGAGGTTTCGTTGCCGAGCACACCCGGTCGCAGTCGTATGGTTGCTTCGATCATCGCCATCGCGGCGACTTCACCACCGGTCATCACGAAATCACCGAGTGAAGCTTCTTCATCGACGAACGAACGAACGCGCTCATCGAAGCCTTCGTAGCGACCGCACACGAGCATCAGATCATCGAGCCCGGACCAACGCTCCGCCGTGCGCTGAGTGAACGGCTGCCCCTGCGGGGTGAGCAACACGCGCCTTGGCGGAGCTGGATGTTTTGCGCCGCCGGCCTCGAATGCCGCGACCAAACAGTCCACGCGCAAGACCATGCCCGAACCGCCGCCATAAGGCGTGTCGTCTACCGCCAAGTGCCGCCCGAGGCCGTGGGGGCGCAGATCGTGAAGATTGAGTTCGAGCAATCGATTGTCGACCGCCCTGCCGACCAAGCTAGTGCGAGCGAATGCTTCGAACAGCTCTGGGAATAGCGTGACGACCGTAACGCGTAACATCGCTCGCCTCACTCGACCAAGCCGTCGCGACTCACGAGTTCGATCGAGCCTTGCTCCGCGTTCACCACGCCGAGCCAGTGATCGATCAGTGGTTGCTCGACGACGCGGCCGTCGGGGGTCTCAATCACCAAAGCATCCACGCTCGGATGCAAAGCGATCCGGATCACGCGCCCCACCAAGCCATCAGGCGCGCTGACTTCGGCCCCGATCAAATCGTTCAAATAGTAAGCGCCCGGCTCGAGAGGGGGTAACTCGGCGCGCTCAGCAAGCACGCTAGCGCCGTGCCAACTCTCTGCCGAGTCGCGCTCGTCGAGCCCGCCCAAGTGAACGATCAGACCTTTGCCCGCAGGGCGCACGCTGACCAACTCGAAACGTTCACTCTTGGAGCCCTGCACCAGCGTCAGATGCCCGAGCGACCCGAAGGCGTCGGTGCCAGCCCAGTGCGGAACCAAGGTGAGATCGCCGCGTAAACCGTGGGCCCCCTTGATCCGTCCGATCTCGAGCATCCGACGATCACTCGTCGGCTGGTGTGCGCCGCGAGCGGGCACCTCAATCCAGGATGTCGAGTTGAACGCGTCGCCCCGCCTTGGCGGAAGCAGCGAGCAACACCGCGCGGATCGACTGCGCCGTGCGACCGTCTTTGCCGATCACTTTGCCGATGTCCTCTGGCGCAACGCGCAACTCGAGGATCGACGTGTCACCCTGTTCGATCTGATCGACCTCGACTTGGTCGGGATCGTCGACGAGCGCACACGCGATCGTCTTGACGAGCTGCTTGAACGACATCGGCACGCCCTCGAAAATCTCGACCGCTCGACTCAGCCAGCCGCGGGGGCGGGCATCGTCTTCATCAGGCGCGTGAGGGTGGCCGAGGGCTTGGCGCCCTTGCCCTTCCAGTACTCGACGCGAGCCGAATCCAACGCGATGCGCGGTGGAGCAAAGTTCGTGTCGACCGTGCCGACGCTCTCGATGAAGCGTCCGTCGCGCGGATTGCGTTCGTCAGTGACCACGACTCGGTAGAAGGGACTCTTTTTCGAACCAAATCGGGCAAGGCGAATGTGTACAGCCATCTCTCGTTCTCTGGGATTAGGGGCGAGCACCCTAGGGAGCGCTCGCAGTTCGGTCAAGAGCCGTGGTAGGCTCGCCCTGCAGATTTTATGAGTGACTCGCTCTCCGAGGTACTGTCTCAAGTTGTCGGGCCGCTCATCGCAGAGGACTCGGGGGAATTATTCGTGGCGAAGCTGGACGCCAAGGAAATTCATCTCCATTTGCGGGGAAGTTTCTCCGGATGCCCAGGAAATCAGCTCGTGATTCAACATCTTGTCGAGCCCGCTTTGCGCCGGGCAGCCCCCAACGCGGTGATTACCGTCTCCTCCGGCGAGTTGATTCCGGAAGGAGCGGTCCAATGGACACGGGTGCAATCGCCCTCCGCGCCACCGCCGCGAAAGTAAGCGCCCCCGTGCCACTTCGACCAATCAGCCGCCCCAAATTCCTGCTCGCCCTCGTCACCCTGATGCTCGCAGCCGCCTGCGGTGGAGCCGAGTCGCCGAGCGAGACCCCAGTCGATGAGTTGCCTCCATACACGGCGGCGGAAGCCGCGCTGTACAACGACTCGCTGGCTCCAGAGATTTTTGGAGTGGAGTCGCTGGGGAAGCCTCCGACCGCCAAGGAGACCTTTGCGGATTTGGTCGGGAAGGCGGACAGCGTGGCGCGCGCGCGCTTGACGACCGTCACCCGGACGAAGACGCCCATCGACGGGCGTGTGCGGTACGTGCTCGTCGTGGAACCCATGGGCGAGACGATTGTCGGGGAACCCCTGTCGCCCAATCTCGAGCTGACGGTCGGGCTCGGCAGCCCGTCCCTCAGCCTGCTGCACTCGATGGATGCCGAAATGGTCGGCAGCAAGTTCATCTTGTTCGTCAAACGCTATCGCGCCCACGGAGAATCGGTCTTACACTTTCGCGCCGAGGTCGATTCCGCAAGCCTCGCCGACGCCGTCCGTAAGTTACGCTGAATAGGTTTCTCTTTTGCCATGTTGCTTCGTCCCCGCCGTTCCGTAAACGTCAAGTCCGCGCGCGAGATCGCCCTGATGCGCGATGCGTGTCGCCTCGCGGCCGACACACTCAATCTCGTCGGTGAGTTCCTGCGGCCAGGGATCACCACCGAAGACATCAACCGCTTCGTGCACGAAGACACGTTGGCCAAAGGTGCCGTGCCCGCTCCCCTCGGCTATCTAGGATTCCCAAAGAGCGTATGCACTTCGATAAACGAGGTCGTCTGTCATGGTATCCCGGGACCTCAAGTGTTGCGCGAGGGAGACATCATCAACGTCGACGTCACCCACATCTACAACGGCTATCACGGTGACACTTCGGCAACGTTCTACATCGGCGAGCCGTCACCCGAGGCGATAAAGGTCACCGAGATTGCTCGGCGTTGCCTCGAACTCGGAATCGCGGAAGTCAAACCCGGTGCCCGGTTGGGCGATATCGGCGCAGCCATCCAAGAATTTGCCGAAGGTCACGGTTGCGGCGTCGTCCGCGACTTCGTGGGACACGGAATTGGCCGCAAATTCCACGAAGATCCCAAGGTGAGCCACGTCGGGCAGCGTGGCCGAGGTGAACGCATCAGACCCGGCATGATCTTCACGATCGAGCCGATGATCAACCTCGGCACCTGGGAAGTGGAGATCTTGGCCGACGATTGGACCGCGATAACCGTCGACGGAAAGCTCTCGGCCCAGTTCGAACATACGATCTTGGTCACCGAGGAGGGGGTCGACGTGCTGACCCAACGCGATCGACCGCTCGTGGCTAGCGAAATTTACCCAGACTACTGGCGCGCCGGCGGCCCAGACCCAGAGCCTCGTGTGAACGGCTGACCTCAGCCAGCTATCTGCGCCCCACACGAAGCACGTGGTCGGACGGGACTAGCCCGAACCGTTGCTAGCGGCGCCCGCTGACCGTTCACCGCACCCCATCCCCGGCGGTAGCCCGAGGCACACCGTCCGTTGAGGATGCGTGAGGCAGGTTGCATCGCGGCTCGGAGTCAAGGTCCTTTCATTTCGCGGAACTTGACCTATCCACGTCGGACTAGGTACGTTGAGCCCGGACCGTGGAAGGCAACGTCCGCACAGCGGGCCTACACGGCAACTGCTGAATATCTATAAGATTTGCATGCCGGCGAGCGGGCTCGGACACATCGAAACATGGCTGCCCAAGTGAAGAAGAAGAAGGCCGCGGGAGCAAAACTCCCCAAACCTAAGGCCGGAGCGGCCGGCAAAGTCGCCGCGAAAGCCAACTCAGGCAGCGCAGGCAAGGGGCAGGCGAACAAGGCTGGCAAGAGCTCAACGAAGCCCTCGAGCGTGAAGAGTTCGAGCCGTTCCAGCGAGGGATCGGCCAAGACCAAGCCAAGCCCCAAGTCTGCCAAGGGCGCCAAGAGCAAGTCCATCGCGCCCAAGAGTGCTGCGCCCAAGAGTGCTGCGCCCAAGACGACCGGCAAGAGTGTTGCACCAAAGAGCAGCGCTGCGAGCCAGCGGGAGAAGGAACTCGCTCGGGTTCGCGCGCAGAAGGACAAGCTCAAGGCCCAGCAAGAGAAGGACAAGCTCAAGGTCCAACAGGAAAAAGAGAAGGAAAAGGCCCGCCTCGCTCAAGAGAAGGAAAAGGCCCGCCTCTCGGCTCAGCGCGACAAGGACAAGCTCAAGGCACAGCGCGAGCAAGAGAAACTCGACGCACAGCGCGAGAAGGAAGAGAAGAAGCTCGAGATTCAGCGCGCCAAGGACGAGGTCATCGCGCAAAAGGCGGAGCAGAAGCGCCTGCAAGCCGAGGAGAAGGCCAACGCGATCGCCAACGCGAAAGCCGCGCGCGAGGCCGAGAAGGTCGCCGCTCAGCGCGACAAGGACGCCGAAAAGGAGCGCCTCAGACTAGAGCGTTTGGCCGACAAAGAGCGCGCCAAGCTCGAGCGGGAAGCCGAAAAGGAGCGCCAGCGCCTCGAGCGAATCGCCGAGAAAGAACGGATCAAACGCGAACGCGACTTGGAACGCGAACGTCAGCGTCAAGAGCGCGAAGCCGCGCGCGAGGCGTACCGCAAGGCGAAGGAGGGCGAGCAACTGCGTTTGCGCGCAGAACGCGAAGCCGCCAAGAAGGCGCTCGAGGGGCGCATCGCGCGTCAGTCCTCGCGCATGCGCGCCGCAGGTTCACGCTTGGCGACGACCGCGCGCGTGTACAGCCCCTCTTCGATCCCGGATCAGTCGGGCACCCGCGTCGGCGGCGTGACTTCGCACGCTAGCAAGTTTGCCAACCTGCGCAGCGTGCCCCCGCCGCCGATGGAAGATCCGGCACGCGAGTACCGTTTGCCCACGCTGCCGCCCCCGCCGCCAGAGTCGAAGCCCAAGACTTTGGAGGAGCGCTACGAAGTGCTGCTCGAGCGTTTGGGCAAGACGGATGAAGAGTTCCGTCGCGAGTACGATCAAAACTACTTGATGAGTTGGATCTACCACGACAGCGCGCTCGAGGGTGTCGTGTACACCTATGACGAGTTGCGCACTGGAATTAACCCCGAGCTCACAGTCGTGCCCGACTCCAGCCTGCAGTCGGTGTGTGATGGAATTCGCCGCCACAAGGCTGCGATCGACATGGTGCGTGAGCTGGGCGAGAAAAAGCGTCAGCCGGTGACGCTCGACATGCTCAAGAGCATCTACATCACGCTGCATCCCGAAGAGGGCGATCTGAAGACCGTGAAATACCGGCGCGAGATCCCTCAGCACCGCCTCTACTTCCACGAGTACGAAGCGCCCGACAAGATCGCGCCCCGCGTGCGACAGATCTTCGACTGGCTCAATGGGCCCGAACCGAAGAAGATGAAGAGCGCCGTCAAGGTCGCAGCCAAGCTCCACTTCGATCTGCTGCGCGTCTTCCCCTTCGAGAAGGACAGCGGCAAGGCAACGCGTCTGTTCGTCAACCTGGTGCTGCTGCGCTCGGACCTACCGCCGGCGATCATTCATTTGACGGAGCGTCAGCGTTACTACGAGGCACTCAAGAGTTCACTTCAAACGCTGACCGATATGGTCCAGGAGAGCATGGACAACGCCCTGCTCAGCGTGGAAAAGATCCTCGACGAACGCGACACCCGCACCCGCGCTTTGGTCTGAAGCGCGCACGCGGAACCTGATTTCATCATTCGGTAGCGCCAGTCAGCGCTGCGTCCCAACCGGTTGCCAGCGCCAAGCGCCCGAGCGCCACGTTGTATTCATAGGCGGCGTTCATCTCCGTGAAGCGCCGCAGGGCGTATTCTTTCGCCGGTTGAACGATGTCTTCGTCTTTGTACGTGCCGACATCGATGCCCTGCTGCACCGTGATCATCCAGCGACGCGCCCACTCCGCAGACTCTCCGTAGGCCTGCAAGCGCCGTTCGGCGTCGACGGCCTCCAAGTACGCTTTCTCGACTTCGACGCCCACGCCACCCAACGCGAACTGTTCCGTCGCGCGAACCTCGTCGAGCTTGGCCTGAGCGTCGGCTCGCTTTGCGGCCTGGGGCAAGAAATCGAGCTTCCACTTGAGCCCGAAGGCGAATCCGTAGTGCAAGAAGTTACCAGGATCGCGAACGAACGGATTGAGTTGATCGGTGACTTCGGGCGCCTGGGACCAACCGACGGACAGCGTCACACCGAGATCCGGGAAAGCTTTGGCTCGCTCCAGCCGCAATTGAGCTTCGCGTGCCAAGACGCCCGCGTGCGCCATGTTGATCTCGGGGCGATACAAGCGAGCTGCCGTTAGGTAGCGGGCCAGTGGCGCCAGCGAGTTCTTGGGCTCGGGCATCGGTTCATCCAGCACGTCTGATCCGCTGCCTTCACCGATAAGATATCGCAAACCCGATAGCGCAACCTTTTCCTGGCGCTCTGCCTCACTGTGACGCGCAGCCAGCTCTGCGCGGTACATCTTCATCTTGAAGAGCGGAACCTCGTCCGCGTCGTCGTTGTCGACCGCGGCTTGCACGCTCGGCAAGTATTTGTCGAGCCGTTGCTCCGCCTCTTGCAAGAGACTGAGCGCGTCGCGGGCAAACTGAACCCCGAAGTAAGCTTGCCTCACGGTTTGCTTGAGCTCGTTGCGCACCTTCTCGGCTTCGTGCTCTTTGACCTGCACCCCCGCGCGAGCCGCTTGCGCCGCTGCGTCGATCTTGCCGAAGGTCCAGATCGGGACCGTGCCACTGGCATTCACTTGCCACGCGAGTCCCATATTGCTGCTGATCGAAACGTCCGTGCTCGGACTGAAAGTCTGGGTTCCACGCACCGTTGGTGCCAGAGCGATGCCCGCCGTCGTCTCGAAGTCGCTGAAGGCCACGGTGCGCGCCAACCAGAGTTGTGCCTCCGCTTGTGAGATGCGTGCCCGGGCCTCGGCGATCGACGGATAGCGGTCGACGGCCATACGTTGGCACTGTTCGAGCGTCAGACGCCGCACCGCTCGCGTGGGGAGGCTAGCGACCTGTGCGTTGGCCCCAGCGGTGGGTGCGGACTCGACGTCGGCGTTGGGGTTCGAAGGGGCTGAACTGGGGGGCGCGGTGGGCCCCGGGTCGGTGTGATCGAGGCCTAGCGGATCGCGGGCGCCAGCGCGCGGAACGATGGCCCCAGGCGCCGTGGCCCCGGGCGTCGTTGGGCTCGGCAAGCTTGGTTGAGTTGCGCCAGGCAAGCTCGAGTCGGAGGCGTGGGAGTCTGCGCTGCTCGGGTCCGACTGTGCAGCCGCTGTGTTCGCCACCAGAACGCACGTCGCAATCAATGCGGTTCCCCTCAGCGTCGAGGCAGAAGCTCGCAGACTGTTTGATTGTTGGCGCCGGGCCAAAGACATCGCCGAAGCGGCCTATCACAACCCCGACGACGAAGGGCCAGCATTCTCGTCGCCATCATCGCGCCAGCGGATCCCCGCGCGCTTGACCGCGCGGCGGAAGTTCGAGCGATCGAGCCCGGCTTGACGCGCGGCTTCCGACACGTTGGATGCGGTCCGTTCCTTGAGCGCGGCGAAATAGCGCTTCTCGAACTCGGCCAGCGCGTGCTCCTTGGCTTCACGGTAAGGCAGATCGAGAATTCCGGAAGTTCCGTCCGCGACGCCGAATGCGTCCAGGTCGCGGTCGACAGCCAACGCGCGCGGGACTTGTCGACTCAAGCCGAGGTGGCGTGGCTCGACCGTATCCTTACAGAACACGACCGCGCGCTCGATCGCATTTTCGAGCTCACGCACGTTGCCCGGCCATGGTTCCGACGTCAGCATCTGCATCGCGTCCGGCGAGATTCGTCGCGTCTCTTTACCGACGCGCTTCGCGTGCTTTTGCAGGAAATGGTAAGCCAACGCGGGAATGTCTTCGCGCCGTTCCCGTAGCGGCGGCAGGTGAATGGCGACGACGTTCAAACGATAGAACAGATCGCCGCGGAACGTCCCTGCGTCGATCTTGCGCTTGAGATCCAAGTTCGTGGCCGCAACCACCCGCACGTCGACCAGGCGCGTTTCGTTGGAGCCGACGCGTTTGATTTCGCCTTCCTGCAGCACGCGCAAGAGCTTGACCTGAGCCGCGGGAGGCAAGTCACCGACTTCGTCCAGAAAGATCGTGCCGAGGTTGGCGGCTTCGAACAAGCCAGCGCGCGGTGCAGTGGCGTTGGTGAACGCGCCCTTGACGTGGCCGAAGAGTTCGCTCTCCACGACGCCCTCGGGGATCGCCGAACAGTTGACGGCGACGAACGGCCGGTTCTTGCGCGGCGACTGCTCGTGGATGGCTCTCGCGGTGAGCTCCTTGCCGGTACCGCTCTCACCCAAGATCAAGACCGTCACCTTCGTCGCCGCGACGTCGCGAGCTCGACGATAGACGTCTTTCATGATCACCGAGCTACCGATCAGCGATCCGAACCCTTCACCCGTCGCGGACAATTGACGCTCGAGGCGTTCGGCATGGGCTTTGAGATTGCGGCGCTCGGCGGCTTGCGCAATCACGTGCACGACTTCGTCGTTGGAGCGAAAGGGCTTGGTGAGAAAATTGTAAGCGCCCGCCTGCACGGCTTTGACCGCGGTCTCGACGTCGCCGAACGCCGTCATCATCACGACTTCGACCTCGGGGTGTTGCCGCTTGATCGCCGCGAGCAACTCGAGCCCATGCATGTTCGGCATGATCAGATCGATCAGCGCGACGTCGAACGGTTCGGCGGCAAGCAAGCCCAGGGCTCGCGCCCCGTCCTCGGCAGCCGCAACTTGCATGTCTTTGGCCATCAACATGCGCACCACGCTGCGCCGCAGCGGGGGTTCGTCGTCTACGACGAGCACTCGGATGGGCGCGTCGACGTCCAGTGCGCGAGTCGAGGTCCCGTCAGTGTTTTCTGCATCGACCTCGACAATCGCTCCCGCTACGGTCATAGGCCAAATCCTAGCGAGGTTTCGGCAGGATGCCGAAGAACTTCGCACACAAAAAACCCAGGAACATCAGCCCAGTGAGGCAGTGCCCGAAGCCTACCCACCAAGGCCGATATCGGCTCTGTCGTTCCGGGGCAGCTCGTCGCTCTCGAATTCCAAGTCGAAATTGCCAAGACCCCCCAAAACCGCTAAGTCGACGGTAAGATGTCACGCACACTCCCCCCCACAGAGCTCACTACGTTGCTCGGACGCGGTAGTCGCTTCGACGGCAAGCTCCATTTCGAGGGCAGAGTCCGAATCGACGGAACCTTTTCGGGTGAGATCGTCAGCGACGACACCTTGGTCATCGGTGAAGGCGCCGTAGTCGACGGGGATATTCTTGCGGGTAGCGTGATCATCCGCGGCGGGCGAATTCGCGCAGATGTTCGTGCAACGCGCGCCATCGAGCTCTACGTACCGGCAGAGGTCAATGGTAACCTGATGGCACCAGAGGTGTTCATCGACAAAGGGGTTCAGTTCACCGGCACGTGCACGATCGGCGCGGTCAACGCCGATCAGGTCCACACCGACGACATGACGGAATCCAGCGGCTCACAAGGCGACGCGCCAAACCGCTTCCGCCGCCGCGAGCAGCACCGCACGTGACAGAGTCGAGGCCCCGGCAGGGAGACTGTACCGGGTGATCATCAGAGACGGCTATCGCCGCGCGTGGCTGGGCACGCTCTGGGCCTGGTTTGCCGTCACGTCTTGTCACGATCGCTCCGCTTCTGGCAGCGGAGCCTCGGCCAGCGCGGCAGCAAGCGCCCCCGCGGCCTCGGGCCTCCCGCAGGCCGCAGCGTCCGACGCGCCCGCGTGTCCCAAAGACATGCTGCTCGTCGACGGGGCCTACTGTCCCGAAGTCGAACAACGCTGTTTGGAGACACACCCCGAGGACGTCGAGCACGAGGAGGCCAACCAACGCTGCGGCAGTTACGCGAGCCCCAGCGTGTGCTTGTCCAGCACGCGCGAACTGCTGCGCTTCTGCATCGACCGCTACGAGTGGCCCAATCGCGCGGGCGAAAAGCCGCGCGTGTTGACGCGCTGGACCGATGCCAACGAGCTGTGCGCCAGTGTTGGCAAGCGTTTGTGCGCCGACCGCGAGTGGACGTTCGCCTGCGAAGGCGAACAAATGCTTCCGTACACCTATGGGTTCAAACGCGATCCGACGCGCTGTGTCCTGGACCGCCTGTACGTGACGCCGCCCGCAGGCGCATTGACGCATTGGGATGAGTGCCAACGCAAACCGGAATGCTTGAAAGCCTTGGCCCACGTCGATCAGCGCGAGCCCTCGGGAAGCTTCAAGGACTGTGTCTCGCCGTTCGGCGTTTTCGACATGAACGGCAATGCCAACGAGTGGGTGACCGTCGCCGATGGAGTCTACCCGCACCGCGGCGGTCTGAAGGGCGGCTGGTGGGGCCCCGTCCGCGACCGCTGCAGGCCAACCGTTCACTTTCATCGAGAGGACGACTGGGGCTACGAAACGGGGCTGCGTTGCTGCAAAGACTCGTCGCCCTGAGAGCGCGAAGGCCTGGAAAGGCCCTGTGAACGGGGGTTGTCCGGGTCCGGACCGTGCGCTGGAGATCCTGGACGAAACAGGGGCGCAACAACGTGCGAGCGAAAAACGAGTTTCGCTTGAAGACGCTGACACAAGTGCTCACAATGGCCCCCCTTGAGTCCCGCGGCGAGCCCGGGTACCTGGCGGACCATCCTCGGCCCCGCCATGAATGCCCCTCGCCCAACCAGGACTGCCGTTACGACAGAGTACTCAATCGGAAGCACAGCCGACGCCGAAGCGTGCGCTTGAAGCGGCACCCTCCGATGAGCCTCGAACCCCGCGGCGCCCCCACGAGTATCACCCCCTGCGCCCGAAGCTGCCCCGACACCGCCCCCGCCGGGCCGTCCACAAAACCAGAAAGCAAAAGAAACCGACCATGACTTTGCCTCCTAGCTCCGGTCTCTACGACCCCAAGTTCGAGCACGATGCCTGCGGGTTCGGGTTCGTGGCCAATCTGCATGGCCGGGCGTCGCACGAAATCGTCCGCCAAGGCATCCAGATCCTGGTGAATCTGACGCATCGCGGTGCTTGCGGTTGCGATCCTCTGACGGGCGATGGCGCCGGCTTGCTGTTGCAGCTGCCGCACAAGTTCTTTGCGAAGGAGGCCAAGCGCCTCGGCTTCAGCTTGCCCGAGCCCGGCAAATATGGCGCGGGCTTCGTCTTCATGCCGACCGACCCGGCGGCGCAAGCGCAGGCCAAGCAACTGCTCGAGGACCGCATCTTGGGCATGGGGCAGCGCGTGCTCGGTTGGCGCGACGTGCCGATCGACGAGCAACAGTGTGGGCCCGAAGCTCGCCGCACTCTGCCCGCGATGAAGCAAGTCTTCATCGGCTCCACGTGCGACGACGTCGACGTGTTCGAGCGCAAGCTGTACACGATCCGCAAGTGGGCCGAGAACACCGTACGCGAACGCTTGGGCGCGGGTTCGGGCTTTTATCTGCCGAGCGTTTCGGCCCGCACCATCGTTTACAAGGGACTGCTACTGGCCGAGCAGCTCGGGGTCTTCTACAAGGACTTCAGCGACGAAGACATGGTCAGTGCGCTGGCCATGGTGCACCAGCGGTTCTCGACCAACACTTTCCCAACCTGGGAGCTCGCGCAGCCGTTCCACATGCTCTGCCACAACGGCGAGATCAATACGCTGCGCGGCAATTTGGCGTGGATGACCGCGCGCGAGCAGATGTTCGGCGAGGACGTCTTCGGCGAAGACATGAAGCACATGCGGCCGGTGATCACGCCGAACGCGAGTGACTCGGCGTCGTTGGACAATGCCATCGAATTGTTGTTCCACGGGGGCCGCGAGCTGCCGCACGTGATGATGATGATGGTGCCGGAGGCTTGGCAGAACGACGACCAGATGCCGGCGTTGAAGCGCGAGTTCTACGAGTACCACTCGTGTTTGATGGAGCCGTGGGATGGTCCGGCAGCCCTGGCCTTCACCGATGGCCGCTGCATCGGGGCTATCCTCGATCGCAATGGTTTGCGTCCCGCGCGCTGGCTGATCAGCGAAGACGGCACGGTGATCATGGCGTCGGAGACGGGCGTGTTGCCGATCGCGCCCGAGAGCGTCGTACGCCGCGGTCGGTTGGAGCCGGGCAAGATGTTCTTGGTCGATCTCGAGCAAGGTCGCGTCGTCGAAGACGAGGAACTGAAGACCACGCTCGCCTCACGCAAGCCCTACGGTGCGTGGCTCAAGAGCAACAAGCTTTCGCTCAAGGAGCTGCCCGAGGTGGCGGTCGAGCTGCCGCGCGAGGCGCTGCCCTTGACCACGCTGCAGAAGGTGTTCGGCTATACGCTCGAAGATCTGCGAATCTTGATGGAGCCGATGGCCACGACCGGAGCCGAAGCTACCGGTTCGATGGGCACGGACACGCCGCTGGCGATCCTGAGCGATCAGCCGCAGCTGTTGTACACCTACTTCAAGCAGCACTTCGCTCAAGTCACCAATCCGCCGATCGATCCGATCCGCGAAGAACTCGTGATGAGCTTGAAGACGTACATTGGCCGCGAAGGCAATGTCCTGCACGAGCTGCCGGATCAGGCGCAGATGCTCGAGCTCTCGCACCCGATTCTGTCGAACGACGATGTCGCCAAGTTGAGAGCCGCGCGCCTCGTTCACCAGCGCCAGCCACCGACTTTGCGCATGTTGTACAAGGTCAAGGACGGTGACGCGGGGCTCAAAGCCGCCCTCGACGAGCTGTGCCGCGAGGCCAGCGTCGCGATCGAGAACGAGTACACTTGCGTCGTGCTCAGCGATCGCGGCACGAGTGAAGAGTGGGCGCCGGTCCCCGCCCTGCTCGCAACGGCTGCCGTACACCATCATTTGGTGCGAGCCGGCACGCGCATGAAGCTCAGCTTGATCGTGGAGAGCGGCGAGCCGCGCGAAGTGCACCACTTCTGTCTGCTGCTCGGCTATGGCGCCACGGCGGTCAATCCGTACCTGGCGATGGACACCATGCGTCAGATGATCGCCGATGGCGGTTTGCCCGGCGTCGTCGATCCAGTGCTCGCTCAAAAGCACTTCATGAAGGCCATCAACAAGGGCATCAAGAAGGTGATGAGCAAAATGGGCATCAGCACGCTGCAAAGCTATCGCGGCGCGCAGATCTTCGAAGCCATCGGCTTGGCCCCCGCCGTCGTGGAGCGTTACTTCACGGGCACCTCGTCGCGCATCTCGGGCATCGATCTGCAGGTGCTCGCCCAGGAGAGTCTGATGCGCCACCAGAAGGCGTTCCCGCGGCAGAAGGGAACACCGCGCCTCGACTTGGGTGGCAACTATCACTATCGCGCGCAAGGTGAACGGCACCTGTGGTCGCCGCGCGCGATCGGGGCCTTGCAACGCGCCGTGCGCTTGGCAGACGCCAAGAGCTATCAGGAGTACGCCGCGATCATCAACGAGCAGGCCGAGGGCTTCATCACCCTGCGCAGCTTGTGGGACCTCGATCTCGATGGCGCGAATTCGGGTGGTCCGAAAGTCCCGCTCGAAGAGGTCGAACCCGCGAAGGAAATCGTCAAGCGCTTTGCCACGGGCGCAATGAGCTTCGGCTCGATCAGCGGCGAGGCCCACGAAAACTTGGCGCGCGCGATGAACGCCATCGGCGGCCGAAGCAACACCGGCGAAGGCGGTGAGCGGCCAGAACGCTTCCTCGACGACCGCCGCAGCTCGATCAAGCAGGTTGCTTCTGCGCGCTTCGGAGTAACGACGCACTACTTGGTCAACGCCGATGAGCTACAGATCAAGATGGCTCAGGGCGCCAAGCCCGGCGAAGGCGGGCAGTTGCCGGGTCACAAGGTCGACGAGATCATCGCCAAGACGCGTAACTCGACTCCGGGCGTAACGTTAATCTCCCCCCCACCTCATCACGACATCTACTCGATCGAAGATTTGGCGCAGCTGATCTACGATCTCAAGATGGTGAACCCCAAGGCGCGCATCAGCGTCAAGTTGGTGGCTGAAGCGGGTGTCGGCACGGTCGCGGCTGGCGTGGCCAAGGCGCACGCCGACGTGATCCTGATCTCGGGCCACGACGGTGGCACTGGCGCATCGCCGCTGACGTCGATCAAACACGCAGGCGTGCCGTGGGAGCTCGGCTTGGCGGAGACGCACCAAGTGCTCGTCAAGAACGATTTGCGCAGCCGCGTGCGCGTGCAGACCGACGGGCAAATGCGCACCGGTCGCGACGTGGTGTTCGCCGCGCTGCTCGGCGCGGAAGAGTTCGGATTCGCAACCGCGCCGCTGGTCGCTTCGGGCTGCATCCTGATGCGCAAATGCCACCTCAACACCTGCCCCGTCGGCATCGCAACTCAAGATCCCGAACTGCGGCAGAAGTTCGAAGGCAAGCCCGAGCACGTGATTCGCTTCATGTTCTACGTGGCGGAAGAGGCGCGCGCCCTGATGGCGCAACTCGGGTACCGCACGATTGCCGAAATGGTGGGTCACACCGAGCGCATCAAGGTGCGTGACGTGAGTAAACACTGGAAAGTGTCGAAGCTCGACTTTGGAGCAGTGTTGTCCGGCGCCAAGCCGGGCCCCAACGTGGGCGTCGTGCAATCGCAGGCGCAAGATCACGGTGTCGAGCGCTCACTGGACGTGCAACTGATCGAGCGCTGCAAGCCCGCGCTCGAGCCCAAGAACGGTAAACCCGAAGCCGTCACCTTCAGCCAGGTGATCCGCAATACGGAGCGCACCGTCGGCACGCAGCTCGCGGGTCAGGTGGCGATTCACCACGGAGCCGCGGGCTTGCCCGCAGGCACGATTCGCATCAACTTCGAGGGCACGGCTGGTCAGAGCTTCGGCGCGTTCATGGCGCCTGGCATGGACTTCGATCTCATCGGCGACGCGAACGACTACGTCGGCAAAGGCATGGCCGGTGGCATCATCAGCGTGCGCCCCCCCAAGGGCAGCAAGTACGCGCCGGAACAGAACGTGCTCGTAGGTAACGTCGTGTTGTACGGCGCGACGGGCGGCAAAGCGTTCTTCAACGGCGTCGCAGGTGAACGCTTCTGTGTGCGCAACAGCGGCGCGACCGCGGTCGTCGAGGGCGTCGGTGATCACGCTTGCGAGTACATGACGGGCGGCATCGCCGTCGTGCTCGGCAAAACCGGACGCAACTTCGCAGCCGGCATGAGCGGCGGCATCGCCTACGTGTTGGATAGCGAGGGCAAGCTCGAGCAGAACAGCAACCTGGACATGATTGACTTGGTGCCACCCGAGGCCGTCGATCTGGCACTGGTTCGCGACTTGATCGAAGAGCACGTCGCGCGCACGGACAGTCCCGCGGCCAAACGCGTGCTCGGCGATTGGGACAACCAGAAGCAGAAAATCGTGAAGGTGTTCCCCAAGGAATACCGACGCGTACTGCGCGACCGCGCCATGCAGGGCGAGAACAAGGGCAGCAGCGCGACGGTTACGCACTGAGCCGCCCAACCCCCGAAGGGCCGCGGCACGTGAGCAGCGGCAGCCCGGCCCAAACAACCCAGACTTAGAAAACCAGACTAGAACGCACTCCAGCGCAGAGACGAGCAACCGTGGGAAAAGTCACAGGCTTCATCGAGTACAATCGGCAGAACGCGCGCAAGCGTCCGGCAGATCAACGCATCAAGGACTATCGCGAGTTCGAGCTGCCGGTGCTGCAAGAGGACATCAAGGTTCAGGGTGCGCGCTGCATGGATTGCGGCGTGCCCTTCTGCAACACGGGTTGTCCACTGGGCAACTTGATCCCGGATTGGAATGACCACGTCTATCACGGGGACTTCGAGGGAGCTGCGGATGCGCTGCACGCCACCAACAACTTCCCCGAGATCACGGGGCGCGTGTGTCCTGCGCCGTGCGAAGCGTCGTGCGTGCTCAACATCAACAGCGATCCGGTGAGCATCAAGTTGATCGAGCGCTCGATCGCCGACGTTGCGATCAAGGCCGGCGCGATCAAGCCGCAGAAGCCCGTGCTTCGCACCGGCAAGAAGGTCGCCGTGGTGGGTTCGGGCCCTGCGGGCATGGCCGCGGCACAGCAACTCGCCCGCGCGGGTCATGACGTAACGGTCTTCGAACGCGACGACCGCATCGGCGGGCTGTTAACTTACGGCATTCCAGACTTCAAGCTCGAGAAGAGCATCGTGCAGCGCCGCGTCAAGCAGATGACCGAGGAGGGCGTGGTGTTCAAAGCCAGCGTCCACGTCGGCAAGGACATCACTGCAGACCAACTGAAGAAGGACTTCGACGCCGTCTGCCTGTGCGGTGGGTCGCGCAAACCACGCGACTTGCCCGTTACGGGCCGCCAATTGAAGGGCGTCTATTTCGCGATGGAGTTCTTGGAGCAGCAGAACCGTCGTGTCGCAGGCGAGACCGTGCCCGACGACATCGCGATCGTGGCCAAGGGTAAACGCGTGGTCGTGATCGGGGGTGGCGATACGGGCAGTGACTGCATCGGCACCTCGCACCGTCAAGGCGCTGTCAGCGTCACGAACTTCGAGATCATGCCGCGTCCGCCGGATTCGCCCGCGGCCAACACCCCGTGGCCTTTGTGGCCCCTGATGTTGCGCACCTCGACGTCGCACGAGGAAGGCGGCCACCGCGATTTCGCCGTCTCGACCAAGGAGATCATCGGCGAAAACGGCCACGTGACGCGCCTACGTTGCTGCCGCATCGAGCCCAAAGACGGCAAGCTCGTCGAGGTGCCGGACAGCGAGTTCGACATCGATGCCGACTTGGTGTTCTTGGCCATGGGCTTCGTTCACCCAGAAAAGGAAGGCCTGCTCGAGCAGCTCGGCGTCAAGATCAACGAGCGCGGCAACGTGCAGATCGACAAAGATTTCATGACCAGCGTGCCGGGCGTGTTCGCCGCGGGCGACATGCAACGCGGTCAGAGCTTGGTGGTCTGGGCGATCAGCGACGGGCGCAAAGCCGCGCGCGGTATCGATCAGTATTTGATGGGTAATTCGGAGCTCGAGACCGCGAAGGTCGCGGGCATCGTCCGCTGACGCGCTGCGCGCGAGCAACGACGTGGAGCGTGGCCCCCAAAGCTGCGCTCCCGACCCGTCAGAGGGCGTCGGAAGCCCGGTTCAGGGCGTGAACTCCGCGGTCAGCACGCCCGAATCAGCCGCTGGGGCTTGCAACCCCGATGCGATCCTACTGTGCACGAGATCCATCAAGTCACGCATGCGCGGACGCGAGTAGGTCGTGACATCGATCGGCTGGTGAATGCGCACCTGCACCGTGCGTCCCTTGTTGACCACGGTGTCGCCGGAGCGAAGCACGTCGATACTGCCGTCGATGGTGACCGGCAGGATCGGCACTGCTGCATCGAGGGCTAGATAGAAGCCACCGGTCTTGAACTCCCCAAGGCGCCCGTCGCGCGAGCGTGTGCCCTCAGGCGCGATCCAGATGCTCAGCCCATCGTCCAACATGCGACGCTTGGCGATCTTCATGCTTTCGACCGCTCGTCGACGGTTGCTGCGATCCAATTCCACGAAGCCCGAGTCGATCATTGCGCGCCCCATCACCGGGATCCGGAACAACTCGGTCTTGGCGATCATCCGCACCCGGATGCCGAGAGCTTGGAACATCACCGGGATGTCGTAGTGGCTTTGGTGATTGCTCATCACCACATAGGTCGTACCGGGTGAAACGTGCTCCCTGCCGGTAATTTGGAGCGTGATGCGCGCCTGCTCCAGAAGATTCTTGGACCAGGAGTGAAGGCGACCGTCGCAGACCTTGAAATTCGTTCGGTGTAGGACGGCGTCAGCGATCGTAGGGATGCTGATCTTCGTCGTCTCGATGGCTGCCTTTACGAGGATGTCGACGGAAAACATCGACCACACCAAACCACGGCCGGGGTCGAGAGCCAAGGGTCAAGCTCAACGCCACTTCCAAAATGCCTCGCCCGACGCCGCACGAAATGCCCTGCAGTGCCGCACGGAGCGTGTTAATAGAGGCGGCCTTCTCGGAACGGTTCCTGGACGATGCGGGTTACATGCCATCAGTGCTCAGCCAAGTACACGATCAGTGAAGAGAAGCTCCGTCACGGGGTCGTCCGTCTCAAGTGCAAGCATTGCCGTGCGCTGATCGTCGTTCAGCCGGATGGCAGCGTGAGCGGCGGGGATGACAAGAGTGCCCCTCGTGCTTCCGATCATGGCGCGGCGGATCGCGGCAGTGACGCCGGCTTCGAACGCAGCTCGGCAAACGATGCGGAATCAGTCGCGCCGGCAATCGAAGCCAGCACGGACGGCGCGGAGACCATACCGCTGCCGTCGTTCGAAGACTTGGGCTTGGCGCGCACAGAACACGGCGCACACCCCGCACTGATGTCACCCGGCGCCGCGCCGGGCCTCCTGGCGCCCGGCAGCGCAAGCGTTACGCCCGCACCGCCAGGGCTCGGGCTACCCGCCGTTCCGGCGCCGCCGCAACCCAGAGTGGGCTCGCTCACTCCGTTAACCCCTCCCGTTGTGAGGCGCTCGTATGCGCCGGGCGAAGTCGCCCCTAGCGCGTCACGTCCAGGCCTCCCACTTTCGGGACCACCCAGTGTCCGACAACTCCAAACCGCAGATCTGGACGACGAGCGCCCGCAAACCGCACCGCCCAAATCCGCCGCAGGCGCTGGCAAGTCACGAGCGTTGCTCAAACGCATACCAATCAAGCCCGAGGGCTGGGCCGTGATCGTCGGAGTGTTTATTTTGGGCCTCTTGCTCGGGGCGTTGATCGCCCCCAACTACGAGCGCCCGCGTCTGGTGTTCAATCAGGCCAGCGCGGGCGACGCGATTCGTGACGCCGCATTGCAAGCCCGCCACTGCTTTGCGCGACCGGTGCCCGCGCTGGTCGGCAGCGTCGAAGCCGAGTTCGCACCGAGCGGCGAAGTCGCACAGCTGAACATCGGCGGCGGACTGTTGCACGTGGATGAGCACCGCTGCATTCAAGACGCCTTCTCGGCGATGCACGTTCCGCCTTTCGACGGCGAGCCCGTGAAAGCAAAGAAGACCGTCTCCTTGAGCCTAGACCCCTGAGAGCAACACATGGCTCGAAGCGACAGTCGATGCTTCTGCCGGCTGACGAGGCTTGCGGCGCGGGCAGCTTAATCCGTCTTACGGCACAATCTGGACGATGGTGCCTTTGTCGAACGCGTCTCCAGCCATGGCACCATGCCAATGTTCGGGGACTTCTGGACTGCTCCAGAAGAACACGTAGCGCGCGTCTATCGGTGCCAAGTTTACGCAGCCGTGAGAGCGCGCGCGACCGAAGTCGTCGTGCCAGTAAGCGCCGTGAAGGGCGTAGCCGCCCTGGAAGTACATGACCCAAGGGACGTCGCGCAGTTCGAATTCGTGATCGGCGACCTGCGAGTCCATGGTCGTGGTCACGTGCTTCTCCAGGATCCGGAAAGTCCCGGTGGGCGTGCTCAAGGTCGTCTTGGGATCGCCCATGCCGTCGCGCCCCGTCGACACCAGCGTCGCGTAAACCGGCGTCGCGCCCTCCCACAGAACCAGGGTTTGGCTGAGCAACGAAACTTGGATCCAGTGTCGCTTCTTGGCTGCGAACCAAGGCAGCGTCGTGGGTTTGACGGCCGCACGGACGTCGTCACTGCGGAGCCATTTGCCATTGCGAGCTTGCACCATGCGTTGCCCACCGAAGCGTTGGATCTTGCCGTTGAGCGGGATCAACTCGCGCAGCTCGGGGCGGCCTGCGCGCACCAGGTCGCCGTTCTTCAGCTCCCAATACGACGCGCCAGGGCGCACCGGAAATGCGACGGGCAAGCCGACGTCGGAGATGTCTCCGCCGTGGAAGGTCGAACCCGTATCGGCCTTGAGTTTGTCGGCAGGCACCAAGCGCGCGTCGGTCGTGATCGCGAACCTGCGCTCGAACTCCCCGTCTTTGGCGACGAAGCTGCCGATCAACGCAAGGCCCGCGTGACGCTGAGAGCGTCCTGCGATGTCCGCATAGCTCGGTGCATTGAAAGCAGACAGATTCGGGATCTTGCGTTCGTTACCCTGGAGCCACCATGGGCGAGCTTCGTTCGCAACCCCCGGGCCCCCGTAGCGTTGGCTGATGTCGAGCGGCAAGGGTTGTTCGGGACGAGCGCCAAGCGCTAGACCGGTTTCATCGAGCGGCACGTCGTTGGCGCCGATGTCGAGCTTGTCCCACTCTTCTCGTAACTTGCTCCAACTTCGCAGATGGCGCTCCAAGCTCATCTCGCGCTCGAACTGCTGGGTCTTGGTGGGCACGCGCAAATAGTTGGGAGCGACCGCGCGCAGGAACGCATACGCGTAAGGCATCGCATGCGATCTGTCCGGCTCGACCTGAAGCGCTCGCGCAACGGGGTTTTCCAGATCAATCGTCGCTTGACCCTCGGCACACACGAACCCGATGGGACGTACGGCGTACCATCCTCCCGGACAGCCTTCGAGCGACACCGGGCGCTCGGAGCGCGCAACGCGCGCCCCCACCCTCAAGTACCCGAGTTCGTGCGCGTCGCGACTCGGGGCTGCGCGCACGGGCACCTCCAACGACAAGGGCGCGAGAGGTGGACCATCAGCGTCGGGGACGGGCAACTGCTCGAGCGGGCCCAGGTTCAGCTCGTCATGCAGCAATCTTTCAGAATTGCCTTCGGGCCGTTGGACCTCGGCCTTGGCGCAACTCGACGCCAGACCCGAGCCCGAGATCAAAGCGAGCAGCGCTAGTGCCCAATGTCGCCCATTCGCCAACATGCTCGCCCCATGCCAGGACCTGGGCTGTCGGGCCCAACTTTTGACGTCGTCGGGCGAACGCGGAGCGCCGAAACATCCCCGACAACGACCCTGGGGCTGATTGCCGAGCCTCGGGCGGACGTGTCGGACTTGCGAAAGTCCCCCCGAGACGACCATCATCCGAACACGGCACCAAGAAATCGCCACGTTGCCCTTACAACCCAGTTAGAGTCACTCACAACATGTCTTCGCGCGACACCCTCACGATCACCGACAACCGCACTGGCAAGAGCTACGAGGTGCCCGTCACAGACGGCACCGTGCGCGCCATGGATTTACGCCAGATCAAAGTCAACGATGCTGACTTTGGCTTGATGACTTACGATCCCGCGTTCACCAACACCGCTTCATGTCGGTCAGCCGTGACCGAGATCGACGGTGACAAGGGCATCCTGCGTCACCGCGGTTATCCGATCGAGCAGTTGGCGGAAAAAGCGACGTTCCTCGAGGTGGCGTACCTGTTGTTCAACGGCGAGTTGCCCAATCGCACGCAGCTCGCGGAGTTCGCCGAAGAAGTCAAGATGCACACTTTCGTGCACGAGAACGTCCGCACCTTCATCAACGGCTTCCGCTACGACGCGCACCCGATGGGGATGTTGGTGGGCACGGTCGGCGCGTTGAGCACGTTTTATCCAGAGGCGGGTGACATCGAAGACAAAGCCAACCGCCGCCTGCAGATGATTCGCTTGTTGGCCAAGATGCCGACGATCGCAGCCTGGAGCTTCCGGCACTCGCAGGGCAAGCCGTTCGTTTATCCTGACAACGAACTCGGCTACACGGAGAACTTCCTGGCGATGATGAAGCGCGTGGGAGACAACCCGTTCGTCGCCAATCCCGACATCGTCAAAGCCCTCGACGTGCTGTTCATCTTGCACGCTGACCACGAACAGAACTGCTCGACGAGCGCGATGCGCAGTATCGGCAGTTCGCAGGCAGATCCGTACTCCGCCGTCGCGGGCGCCACGGCAGCCCTGTATGGCCCACTGCACGGTGGCGCCAACTCCGCCGTGCTGAAGATGCTCCGTCAAATCGGCTCCGTCGATCACGTCAATGACTTCATGAAGAGCGTCAAGGACGGCAGCGGTGGTCGCCTGATGGGCTTTGGTCACCGCGTCTACAAGAACTACGACCCGCGCGCCAAAGTGATCAAGCGCTTGGCCGATCGCGTGTTCGACATCGTGGGTATGCGCAATCCGCTGCTCAAGGTAGCGCTCGAGCTCGAGAAGATCGCGCTCGCCGACGATTACTTCGTCAAACGCAAGCTGTACCCGAACGTCGACTTCTACTCGGGTCTGATCTACGAAGCGCTCGACATCCCCGTCGACATGTTCACGGTACTGTTCGCGATCCCGCGCACCGCGGGTTGGCTCGCTCAATGGGAGGAGATGCTCCTCGACCAAGAGCAGAAGATTGCGCGGCCGCGTCAGATCTACACGGGCTACGGCGTGCGCGACGTTCCCTCGCTCGACGAGCGCTGAGGCGAGCCCGAGCACAGCCCTCGGACTTGGGGCGAGCAGCATGGCTCGCCTCAGATCTCGGCCACCTCGTCGGCACGTGATGACGCAAAGATTTTGCGGCATGAGACAGAAAGGCGTTCTAGTCTGTGTTTCATGACGACGACTGCTCGGGACTTCATCGACCAACTGCGTGAACGCCTCGCCGATCGCGAAGAGGCTGCCAAGGCGATCGACGCCGTTTACAAGTTCGTGCTCAGCGGTGCGGGCGGCGGCACTTGGATCATCAAGCTCAAGGACGTGGTGTCCATCAGCGAAGGCGACGGCGAGGCCCAGTGCACGATTGGGTTGGCCGCCAGCGACTTCGTCGACATGTTCGAGGGCAAGGTCAACGGCCAGCAATTGTTCTTCGCGGGTAAGTTGAACATCGAGGGCGACATGCAGCTCGCGCTCAAACTTCAGCGCCTGACCGAACTGATCCAGGAGTGATCTCAGCGATGCCTAGGGTGGTGCACTTTCTCGGACCCGAACGCACCTTCGCGCACGCCGCAGCGCTCTCGATGTTCAAGGCGGGAGAGACGCTCGTCCCCGAACCGAGCGTGCTCGACGTGTTCGAAGCGCTGAACGACAATCCGTCCGATCTGGGCTTGGTGCCGATCGAAAATACGATCGAGGGTAGCGTCACGATGACGCTCGAAGCCTTGGCGGCGACCGAGGATCTGCTCGTGGTCGGCGAGGTGGTGATCGAAATCGAGCAGTGCCTGATGGGTCAGGGGCCTTTGGCGGGCATTCGCCGCGTGCTCTCGCACCCGCACGCGCTCGCGCAATGCAAGCATTGGCTCCGAAAGAACTTACCGCACGCCCAACTCGTCACCACACCGTCGACGGCCGCGGGCGCCACCGAGTGCCGCGGACGACCAGAGAATGCTGCCGTTGGAAGTGAACTCGCAGCTGAGCCGTCCGAGTTGCTGGTGCTCGCGCGGGGGATTCAAGACCAACAGCACAACGCGACGCGCTTCGTGGTTCTCGGGCGCAAATTGCCCCCAGCTAGCGGCCGAGACAAGACGAGCGTGCTGTTCGACGCTCCCCACGAACGCGGAGCGCTGAGGCGCGCGCTCGCAATCTTCGACGACAACGAGCTCAATCTGTCGCGGATTGAATCGCGGCCTATGCGCGGTGAACGTTGGAAGTACTTCTTCTACGCAGACATCGAGGGGCACGTCGATGACCCACCGGTAGCGCGCGCTCTGCAGCAGTTGCGCCAAGGAACACGGCGCGTGAAAGTGCTCGGCAGCTACCCTCAAGCCCCGGAGCTTTGAGCTCGAATCCGAGCGGCTCGAATCGACACGCCCACCGCTGAAACCTTTCAGTATTGAAATGTCGGTTTTCGGAGCTGACGAGAGCGGCGCCGCAGGAGTACAGCCAAGGTCGCGAAACGTTTAAGCAACGATCATGGCACGAGAGCTGCAATATGTGGGAGCAGCGCACACGCGCGAGATGTTCGTCACAGGGACCACTCCCTCCCCTCCCTCGGTCCCTGTGCTTTTTTGGACCCACCGAGTCCCCCCCTCACTCGGTGGGTTTTTCTTTTTGTCCGCGGTTGTCCTTACGGGGCGTCCCGCACGGGTCGAGCGTAGGGCGTGGGTTCAGGGCGCCGCGCTCGGGCTTGCTCCAGCAGAGTCGGTTGCTTTGGGGACGCAGCGCAGCATGCCGAGGTCGACGTCGCGTCCGCGTGGACGCGCTACCAGGATTTCGCCGCGAAGTGCCGCAAGTGGCTCGGCCGACGCCAGGGTTGGGTCGGCGTCGGGCGGTTCCGTCGGGGTGCCGTTCGGCATCAAGCCGGCCAGAATCGTCGAACCGTTGGCGCTCGCGAGCGCGAGCCAGCCGTGCGGAGCGCCATTGCCGGGATCGGGGTCGAACAGCAAGCTCGGCGCGCCCGCGCCCAAGTCGTCGATCGCCACCAGCTCACTGTCGATCGCACCATCGACCGACACCCGGATCATCTGGATCGACGCGCTATCGAACTCGGCGCCGCCCCCGTCATCGCGCACCGAAAACAACAGCCGACCATCGTGCGCGGCCACGACGTCGTAAGCAGTCACGTGTCCGGCTTTCGGCGTGAGCGGCAGAATCCCAGTCAAGGGATTGCCCTGGGCATCGAGGCGCAACAGCTCGAGCCACGCATTGCTGCTCGGAAGCGGCGCATCATCATCGGTGGGGGCTGCGGGTTTACCCATCGCAATCCAGCTGATCCAATAGCCGTCGGGCTTGACCAGCAGCCGCGGTGAGTGCGCATCGGTCTCCGCGGGGCTGACGCGAACGAGCCGTGGGTCATGGGTCGCGGCGCTGGTGTCCACTCGCGCCGTCTCGATCGTGCTCTTGCCCAAGCGCGCGTCCCAATCGTCCCAAGTGAACAAGAGCTGGTTTCCCACGGCCGCGAAGTCGAAGCTCGGTGAATCGTCACCGTGCTCATCCACCTCGGCGAGCCAGGCCACCTTGTCGCCGAGCAGACGCCCCAAGCGATACTGACCACCGGACGCGTCCCCATCCGGCACCGCAACGAATACGGCATCCGCCGCCCTGGTCACTTTTGGTGCTGGCACCGCCGAGTGAACGGTGCCCAGATCGACGGGGGCGCTTTGCCAATCGCCGGTCTGCAAGCGCAACAAGCCCGCCTGCGTGTGCTTCGAATCACTCCTCAGAAACGGGATCAGGATGCCCGTCGAGCTGGTGTCGGCACGCCCGAGCTCGACCGCAAACGGGGGATCGGTTTGTTCGGGATCCACCTTCGGTCCGGGGCTCTCGAGGGTCGCCGAGCGGCCGGGCACCTCCGAGCAACGGGCTGGCGCCTGCTCTTGACGCGTCGGCGCGGACGGCTCCGTCAGCTCGGGCAACTCGGACGCTGCATTGCAGCGACAGCCCGATGCGGCGAGCAGCGCACACAATGCTAGAAGGAAACGCGGCATCGGAGCTCGGCCTTTAGATCAGATCCCGAGCCCCGGAGCGAGGGAAAACTCGCGGGATCGCGAGTCCCGAAGCCGAACTGGCCCTTTGTTTGTCGTCCGTCAGGGGGGTTATGCTAGGAGCCGGCCGGGTTGTGATGCCAGAGCCTTCAGATCCCCGTCCAACCAATCCGCTGTACAAGGCGCTCGCTGCACGCCTCTTTTCACGAATTACGCTGCACGACAATTGGCTGGAGCAGCAACGTCAGTACGCGACCGGTGCCACGGTGGTCCACGTTCTAAGGAGCACCAGCTTCGTCGATTTCCTGGCGCTGGATCAGCTGATGCACGTGCACTCGCTGCCCCCGATTCGGTTCGCGAACGATCTGGGACTCGGCGTGTTCAATCCCCTGGCCCGCGACGCAATCAGCAATGTCTTTGCGCGCACTCGGCCTGCCCCCGCCGACCGTCTGATCGATGCGCTCGAGCAGCCGGGCAGCGCGGCGCTGTTGTTTTTGCGTCGTGCGCCGGGTGTGCTCGACATTGCCGCGCGAGGTGCACGCTTGCGGCGAGGCATTCGCGACGGTGACGAGCTGATCGACGCGCTCGTGGCGCTGCAGCGCGCAAGTGACCGTCCGATCCTGCTGGTGCCGCAGATCTTCCTGTGGACGCGGCGCCCCGACACGCGCGGGACACGTCCGCTCGATGCGTTGCTCGGTCCGCGCGAGTGGCCGAGCTCGATGCGTGTGCTCGGCCAATTCCTGTCCAGCTACGGCAACGGCAGCCTGCGCTCGGGCGCGCCACTCAACCTCAAAGAATTCTTGGAAGAGTGGCCCGACGCCTCGGAAGCGACGCTGCGCAACAAGCTCGCCTACTCGATGCTGCGGCGTTTGGAGCGCGAGCGGCGCAGCATAACAGGTCCCGTCGACAAGGCGCCCGATCGGGTGCGCCAAGAGATCTTGCGCAGCCGGCGCTTTCAGAACGCCCTCGGCAAACTAGCCGCCACACCAGAACAGCGGCGCAACGCGCTCGAACAAGCCAACTTGATGCTGCAGAAGATGCAGGCACTGCCCGATGGCGGCCGCACGCATCGAGCGCTGGAGGTCGTGCTCGACCGCATCTTCCAACGTATCTATCACGGCCTCGACGTCGATCAGGAAGGGCTCAAGCGCCTGGCGGAGTTGAACCGCGAAGGCACGTTCATCCTGTTGCCGAGCCACAAGAGTCACATCGACTACTTGGTGGTGTCTTACGTTTTCTTCAAAGCCAAGTTGCCGCTGCCCTTGATTGTCGCGGGTGAAAACCTGTCGTTCTTCCCAATGGGCGGGATCTTCCGTCGCGGAGGTGCGTTCTTCATTCGGCGCACTTTCGGCAGCGATCGCTTGTACACGGCGGTCGTCGACGCCTACGTGCGACGCCAAATCAAAGACGGTTACGCCATCGAACTGTTCCTCGAGGGCATGCGCAGCCGCACGGGCAAGTTGTTGATGCCGAAGTTCGGCCTGCTCAGCATGATCGTCTCGGCGGTGCTGGGGCAAGACTCTCGCAACGTCTTCTTCGTCCCGATCAGCATCGGCTACGAGCGCATCGTCGAAGCTGAATCGTACCGCAAGGAAATCAGCGGCGGGGACAAGGTGCAAGAAGATGCCGCCGGGCTGTTGAGCGCGACCGATGTGCTGCGCCACCGCTACGGACGCATCAACCTACAGTTCGGCACGCCGCAAACGCTCAAAGAGATCGCCCTGCAGCTTGGATTCTCGCTCCAAAGCTTGACTCCCAAGCAAACCCGCAACCTCGTCGTGCGACTCGGCAACAACGTAATGGACGAGATCGCGCGCGTCACGGCGGTTACGCCCGGCGCGCTGACGGCGTTGGCCTTGCTGAATCATCATCGACGCAGCATCACGCACGACAAACTAGTGCTACACTGTGAACGCTTGCTGTCGATCCTTCACGCAATGGGCGCGCGTTCCGCGCCCGGGCTCGCGACGAATACCGGTGTGCTGCGCCGAGAGGCGATTCGCGGTGCAGTGCAGATGTTCCTCGACGCCAATTTGATTGACGCTCACGCGACGCAAGAGCCGTCGGCGCGGCGCAGCAAAGCGGCAAAGCCGCCGGCGGGCTCGGGCAGCGTTTATACGATCATCGATAGCAAGCGCGTCGAGCTCGATACTTCGAAGAACATCATCATCCATTTCTTCGCGGAACGCGCCTTGCTCGCCACCGCGATGTTGGCCGAAGCGCGCGGTAGCATCGACAAAGCCGCGCTGCAGAACCGCGTGCAGTACCTGGCCCGCTTGCTCAAGAACGAATTCCGAATCGGTACCGATTCGGAGTTGGACGCCACGGTCGATCGTTGCATCGGGGCCATGGTGGTGTGTGGTGAACTAGAGTTCACCGCGGACGGCAATCTGCAGCCGGGGCCCGGACATGACGGCTGGAGTGGTCACAAGTGGCTGCTTGCTTACGCGGCCATGACCCGCAATTTCTTGGAGGGTTATCGGATTTTGGCCCGCACCCTATCGGCGTTGCTCGACGGCGCGTTGCCGGACAAAGAACTGGTGCGCAAAGCCATCGCAACGGGTCAGCGCATGGTCCAGGCCGGCGAGATCGAGCGTCCCGAGGCCGTCAGCAAGCCGGTGCTGCAGAACGCGGTCCAAGCGTTCACCGATCAAAGCGTCCTCAAGGCCGTCAAAGGTGACCTGGTGCTGGCCGACGAGTTCGCCACGGCGACTGCGTTACAAGACTTCGAAATGCAGCTGGCAACCTACCTCGAGCGCGAAGGAGCGCTGTGAGAGCCGCGATTGCCCGATTGATCCTATCGACCCGCTCGCTGACGTGTGTCGCAGCCGCCCTGATGAGCGTTGCCTGCCTGGGCACGCCGAGTCCGCTCGTGCCGGGCTTTCATGGATCCGTCGGGTTACCACACTTCGGGGTGCAGACGGGCAGCCTCGAACTGCCGGTTAGCGGCCCTGGCTTCGTGCGCTTTCGGCGCCTGGGCACGGCCAACTTCGCCCAACCCGATTTCATCCGGGGGCTCACGGCGCTGACTTCCAAGTTGGACGCCGCCTATCCGGGGGTTCGGCTCGTCCTGGGCGATTTGTCCGAACGTCGGGGGGGCAAGATCCCGCGCCACAACTCGCACCGCAACGGTCGCGACGTCGACTTATTGTGGTTCTTACAGAACACCCAGGGCGTGCCCTTGGAGTCGGTCGGGTTCGTGCACGTCGGCGCGGACGGCCTGGCCGTGGATAGCCAGACGGGCAAGCTGTATCGACTCGACGTGGAACGGCAATGGGCGCTGGTCAAAGCGCTGCTCGAGTCGAAGGACATTTACGTGCAGTGGCTGTTCTGCAGCCGGCCGGTGGAAGCGCTGCTGATCGATTACGCGCGCGCCCGTGGCGAGCCGAACGATTTGGTTTGGCGCGCCGAGACCGTGATGCTGCAGCCGAGCGATAGCTTGCCGCACGACGACCACATGCACTTGCGTATCAGCTGCACGCCCGATTCGAGCATCGCGGGATGCGATGGCGGAGGCCCGTACTGGCCCTGGTTACCGCCCTTACCGGTCTTGGTGCTGAGCGACCGAGACTTGCAGGAAATTGGGCAGCAGGACCCCCTCGTCGATACAAACGAGGCTGAGGTCCTGACGAGTGGATGATCTGAGAAAACGCGTACGCCACGGCGATTGCATCGAGCGAGCTCCCGAACTGGCTCACCAATTCGGGCCCTTCCAGTTGATCTATCTGGATCCCCCTTTCAACGCCGGGGGCACGCGCAAAGCGCGCGAACAGCAGGGCGACCGCGCGAACGGCGCTGATGCGTACGTCGACTTTTGGGGTGGCCTCGACGGCTTCCTGGCAATGCTCGAGCCGCGACTCGATGTGCTCAAACAGTGTCTCGCACCCGAGGGCAGTCTGTGGCTGCAACTCGATTACCGCGCGATCCACGACGCCAAGATCTGCTTGGACCGAATCTTCGGGCGCAAGAACTTTGCCGCTGAGATCGTCTGGCTACCCGGCAATGGCGGCAAGAAGCGAACAGCGCCGAGCATCACGCATCAGACGATCTTGGTCTACAAGCGCGGGCAACATTTGATTTGGAACGGAGACGATCCGAGCCTGCGTGAACCTTTCAGCGATACCAGTTTGCGCATGCATTTCCAGCGACGCGACTCCGAGGGGCGCTGCTATCGGGAACGCGTGATCAACGGTCGCAGTTACCGCTACTACGCCGACCAAGGTCGGCGGATCGGCAGCGTGTGGGCGGACTGCCCAGCGATGACAGCCAATACGCCACTGACCAGTGAGACCACGGGTTACCCCACTCAGAAACCCGAGAGCTTGCTCGAGCGCATCGTGCGCGCATCGACGTTACCGCACGGTAGTGTGCTCGACCCCATGTGCGGCTCTGGCACCACACTCGCCGTCGCAGCACGCCTCGGTCGCTCTTTTGCGGGCTCCGACCTGAATGAGCTCGCGTGTCGCATCACGCGCGATCGCATTGGACGCGTGCTGACGGAACAGGCTGCGCCTCGCTCGCGCGCGTTGTAGATTCAGGGCGACACTCGAATCGGCGCGCCTGCGCCTCAGGAAGGGACTCACGATGCTCGACTTTGGTCTCAGCGACGAACAGCAAGCGCTGTTTGCTCAAGCCCGGCGCTTTGCCGAAGAGCGCATCATCCCCGTAGCGGCCGAAGCCGACCACAAGGCACAGTTTCCGATCGAGGTCTTTCGGCAAGCCTGGGAGCTCGGCTTCGTCAACGTCACCGTGCCCGAGGAGTTCGGCGGCGCGGGTCTGGGCCAAGTCGAGAACTCGCTGTTGTGCGAGGCACTCTCGTTCGGATGCACCGGCATCCAGACGAGCATGTTGGCCAACACATTGGCGCTGACGCCGATCCTGCTTGCGGGCACGAAAGAGCAGAAAGAGCGCTACTTGGGCTGGCTCACCAAAGAGCCCATCTTCGCCAGCTACTGCACGACGGAGCCGAGCGCTGGTTCGGACGTCGCTGCGCTACAAACCCGCTGTGAACTCGTGGGCGACAGCTACGTCTTGAACGGGGAAAAGTGCTGGATCACCAACGCCGGCCTGGCTTCGTTCTATGTCGTTTTCGCGACGGTCGATCCAACGCTGAAGCACAAGGGCATCGCGGCGTTCATCGTCGACCGCGATACGCCCGGCGTCAGCGTGGGCAAGCACGAAGACAAGCTCGGGCAGCGCGCCAGCGACACCGCTGCGCTGCACTTCGAAAACGCGCGCGTACCGAAGCAGAACTTGCTCGCGCCTCCCGGACAGGGCTTCAAGCTCGCGATGGAGACGTTCAATGAAACGCGCCCCGAGATCGCCGCCATGGCGACGGGCCTGATGCAACGTTGCCTCGAAGAGTCGGTGCGGTACGCCAAAGAGCGCAAAACCTTCGGAGTGCCCATTGGTGAACACCAAATGGTCCAAGCCATGTTGGCGGAGATGGCGATCCGCACCGAGGCTACGCGCTTGCTCTATCGCAAAGCAGCCTGGAACCTCGACCAAGGGTTGCGCGATCCGATTGCTTCGGCCTACGCCAAGGCGTTCGGGGCGGATGCCGCGATGCAAACCGCGATTGACGCAGTGCAAGTCTTCGGTGGCAACGGCTACGTCCGCGACTACCCCGTCGAGAAATTGATGCGCGACGCAAAGCTGCTGCAGATTTACGAGGGCACGAGTCAAATTCAGCGCATCGTGATCGCGCGCGCGTTGCTGCGCGCCTGAGGGCGTGCTTGATGAACCGACGTGCAACCCGTCGAACCCCATCCGCGGCGCGGCCGAACCACTGCGCTCGGACGGGGTGGCGCGTTGATCGGCTGCGTGTTGAACGTGTGCTGCTCCTCCCCTGAGTCAAAGCACGAGGCTCCGAATGCTCCAAGGGCGAGCCGCGAAACGGAGGACGCCCGTGCCGCTGACGCCGGGGAGGACTGGAGCTACGGCGTTTGCCCGGACACTGACGCCATCGGGCACTTCACGCTGCTCTTGGCCGACGATTACACGGGTTTCCAAGGCAGCGTGGCAGACGCCGTGTTGCCGAGCGACGTCCTGCGCGTGGTGGCCGAGGCGGGCGATTGTAAACTCCTGGAGCGCCCGATCTGGAGTTGCGATGCGTGTGACGTCGCGACCCAAACTTGCGCCATGACGGGGTGTGTTCCATTTCCGAAGAATCAGGACGTGGGTCGGGTCGTGGTGGCTGGGTTGGTCGCGCCGCTGCAGATGCAGCCCAGTGCCCACCTGACGTACACCAATCCACCGAATTTCCCGCATCCGGGGTTCGAACCCAATGCACCCATCGCGCTGGACGCGAGCGGTGGAGCCCTGCCTTCGTTCACCTTACACGGCGTTGGTGTGAAACCCCTCCGCAGTTCCACACCAGGTGTTCACCTGAAACGCGAAAGCGCCGCCAAGATCGAATGGCAAGTCCAGGCTCTTCCTCCAGCCGTGGCCGATCGCATTGGGGTGGTTCTGCTGTTGACCGTCAATCGCCACGGCAGCAGCGCCGGCTGGATCCGCTGCGAAAGTGCCGATGACGGCAGCTTGGAGATCCCGTCGACGTTGATCGACGGACTGTTCGATCGCGGTCTGTCCGGTTGGCCCACACTCGAACTTCGACGCCAATCGAGTGAGACGGTTCAGCTCGGCACGGGCTGCGTCGACTTCGCCGTGCGCAGCAGCACGACCTTCGACGTCAGTGTAGAAGGACTGACCTCCTGCAATACCTCGGACGACTGCCCGAGCGGGCAGTCGTGCAGCGCTGACTTGAGCTGCCAATAGTGAATGGATCACCTGCGGCCAGCAGTCTTTGCGCACTCTCATTCTTCCGAGACGACAAAACTTTGTGACACATCTCCTGTTCCCTCGACTCACCAAACTCTGATACTTAGGAACGCCATGCCCAAACCCCGCCTGATCGCCTTCGAAGGCGTCGATGGAGCCGGAAAAACAACTGCGCTAGCGTTGGTCGCCGAGGCGCTGCGCCAAAGCGGCGAGCGCATCTTCCTCCCCCGCACCGGTAAAGAGCATGATTCGGTGCCGACGCGGATGATCAGACGGCTCACTCGCGATGCCACCAACTTCGATCTGACGCCGACCGCGGAACTGCTCTTGTACTGCGCGCGCGAAGCTCAGGTGCTCGAAGAGCTCGTCAAGCCCGCGTTGGCGCGCGGCGAGACCGTGCTGATCGATCGTTCGCTGCTGACTCCCGTGGTGCTCGGGGCTTACGCCCGCAAGCTCGACCGCAAAATGTGCGAAGCCAGCACCGAGGCGGCGAACTTGGGCATCACGCCCGACGTCACGCTGGTCTTCGACGTTCACCCCCGCACGAGCCGCATCCGCAAGCGCCTGGAGAAGATTCGCACGCGCCCCGAACCCGACGGCGGTGGTCGCAAGGGGCTATCGGGAAGCGGCTTCAAGGAGCGGATCCGCCAGGGCTACGTCGAAATCGCAAAAGAGCGCGGTTACCCTGTGTTCCACGCCGAGCGAGCCACGCCCAAGGTCGTCGCCGAGCGCGTGCTGCGGTTTCTGCAGCAGGGTGTTCACCCCGAACAATCAGAGAGCCCCGACGACAGCCGTCCAGTGTGGCAGGTCGCGCCCGAACTCAGCCTGGAGCAAGGCCTCGAACTCGTGCCACCGAGCGTGGCCCTGTTCTTGACCAACGGCTTGATCTCGGCGCGTGAACTGAGGCGCAAATACCTGGCGCAAGAGCCCGAGTTGGTCGCCTGGGGGCTCGATCCGGAAGACCCGCTGCGCGAAGCAGCGGCCGAGGTACAGCCCGAATATGCGCTGCGCAGCCTTTCGAAGAAGCCCTTGAGCGGCGCTGATGATCTGCGCTTGCGTTTCGCCGAGCGAGCGCCCTCGGCGGCCATCAACGCGCTGAAGTTCGTCGATTCGCCCGAAGCCGACGCGATCCGCGAGCGCTTCGTGAGCAAGGCCCCAGGCGCGGTACTCGGCAGCCTCACCGGTCGCCAAGATGCCTTCGCGCTAGCGATGCGCGAGAGCCTTTGGAAGCAGTCCGAGCTCGGGCCGCGTTCCGCGAGCATCGCGTTTTCCAGCGACGAGGACGCTTGGAAGCGTCGCATGAAGATGTTCGAGAGCGCTCCCCTGCACGCTTTGGGCACCTTGCGCGGCTTGAACGACGAGCGCACCAACGAGCTGCTTCGCTATTACGTCACGCGCACGCCGAAGGCCGTATTGGCAGCGGTCGCGGGACGCAGTGACGCGCTGGCACACGAGCTGCGGCAACAAGCGTTGGACGTAGGCCGCGAAGTGGTCGACAGCGTGCGCGGGCTCGACGACGAAGCGTCTTGGGCGCTGCGCGAGCAGTTCATCGAATCATCACCGTCGACCGTGATCCACAGTCTCGAGGGCGTCGCGCCGAGTGCACGACGCGACCAAGTGCGACAGCGCTGCGAACAGCTCGGGCGAGGCGACTTGCATACGGCTCGCCGCAGCCGCGGGCTCGACGAGTATCCAACCTTGCCCGAGTGGTATCGCATGCGGGCCTCGCTCGACTCCGAGGGCTGAAACGGCTGGATCGTACTTACGTCCCGGCAGGACTTTTCTCGCCCTGTGCCACGTGACGAATCTGAGACCGAACCCGCTCGAAATTGAAACGATTTTGCGTCTTCGACCGCCTTACAAGTCGGGCTTTTGGCACAATTAACGATGATGCATTCCCCTAGGCCTTTGGTCCCTGGCCGGCGAGGACCGCGCTCGACTGCGCTGCCCTTCTTGGCTCTGGGCCTGTTGGCAGTGTCGCTGATCGGCGCCTGCTCCCAAAAGGATCCCGCAGACACCAAGACCAACGGCCCGACGACGGGCGGCACTACGGAAGAACCGTCGACGCCAACCCCGTCTCAACCGAAGCCAGACCCCACGCCCAGCAATAGCGAGCCGTCGGAGCCTAGCACTTCGCCCTCCTCCGAGCCCTCGAGCGGCGAGCCACAGGGAACTGGGACGCCTGAACCCCAGCAGCCTGGGCCGCAGCAACCTGAACCCCAGCAATCCGGGCCCCAGCAGCCTGAACCCCAGCAGCCTGGGCCCGAACCCAGTGCGACGTCGCCGGACGCTCCCGGGGACAGCGGCTCGCCGACGCCGAGCGGCCCGGCGCTATCGGACATCGACGCCTACTTCCCAATGGTGGAGGGCGCCACTTGGACCTATCGCCACACCAAGACCGACGTAGAGCCGTGGACGGAAGTCACGACGATGACGGCGGGAACGGGCGCAGACGAAGGAACGTTCGTCCTGACCGACTCCGCGGACCGTCAAGGTGACACGACGGTGCAGTGGTGGAAGCGCGTCGATACTTCGGTCATGCGCATCAAGCGCGAAGAATCGCGCGCTGGAGCGCTGCGTAGTCGCACGCTTTACGATCCTGGCTTCACCCGCTTCGACACGCGTTGGAGCGTCGTCGGGTTCAAGGACTCCGTGACGTACACCCACACCGACACGGACTCCTCCGGAACCGTGATGGAGGAGCGGACGCAGAATTTCGAGGTGCTCGATACCGCTGCAATGGTCACCATAGACGACAAGACTTACGAGAATTGTCTGATGGTGCAACGCGAGCGACCGGACACGGGTGACATCGGTCAATACTGGTTTGCAAAGGGCATCGGCAAAATCAAAGAGATTGATCCTGACTCGCTGACGACCGAAGAACTCGTCTCTTACGACATTCCCTAACGCTCGACCATGGTTTCTGCGGCATCCACATCTTGGCCTCCCGTTTCCGAGCTCGGCGCGACCGAGCTCGAGCGAGCCCCCGCATCGGACAATGCCGGCTTGAACGAGTGTGTCGCGTTGAATAGCTCCCCGTTGAGCGATCCGCTCGCGAGTTCGACGCTCAGCAACGACGCGCTCATGACTGCGGACCGCAGCGAGCAGAAGTTCCGCGTCGCGTTGGACAAAGCCAACCTGCTGGCGCGCGAGATCGGTGCGCGGGCGTCCCGTCATTTCCCCCCTGGTGCCGTCAAGTTACCGGGAGCCCAACAGTTCTCCACGACCGTCTACTTCGACACACCGTCTCGCCACTTGTTCAATCAGGCGTCGCTGCACGACGCCAGTGTCAAGTTGCGCTCACGCGAATACTACACGCTCGATCCTTCGATGATTCACGTCGCCAGGAGGCCCGAGCAGCTGGTTCGATTCGATCCGGTGATGTGGTTCGAGCTCAAACACAAAGACGGGCATCACGTCAAAAAGCACCGCTTCGCGATTCCGAAAGCCGACGTCCCGGCGTTCTTGTCGGATGGGCGCATCACTCCGGAGATGATCCAACTGCAAGCGCCGCGTCACGGCGACAAAGCGCGCAACGCGCTGCTCGAGATCGCCGATCTCTGCCAGTACTACGGAGAGCCGTTCGGCGTCGATTGCATCGTGAATTACCGACGCGTCGCCTGGCAAGATGACGCGATCGCGCTGCGCTTGACGCTCGATCGACAAGTGACGTTTCTGACGGCGCCAAGTGATCTGTGGACCCGCAAGTCAGCACTGACGCGCGAGAGTCTGGGTGCGCCCAAAGGTGTGCTCGACTGCGCGATCTTGGAAGTGAAGAGCCGGGCCTCGTTGCCCGAATGGCTAGAGCAAACCTTGACCGAGATCGGAACGACGCTGGAAGACTTCAGCAAGTTCGTCGCCGCATCGCGGGCGGTTCACGGCTGAAACAGATCCGCTCGAAAACCGATGGCGCGTAATCGTCCCAAATCCGAAAACTTGCGAGTCTGGCAATCGCGCGCAGGTTGGTTGTTGACGCTTTTGGTCTGCTTGTTGTTGGCGCTGTCTTGGCGCGAACGCTCGCGCCCGGATGCGGACGCCCCCGAGCCCAATGATCGATTGAGCATCGAGCGAATCTTGCCGTTGGAGATCTCCCCCGGCGGCGCGCTGGCGATCACCTTCAGCGGCAATGATCCCAGCGCGGGACCTTTGCACGTCACGCTCGACAAACAGGACTCCGAGATCTTGCAGCAATCGCCGTCCACGCTCGTGGTGCGAGTGCCGCGCGATTTGCACGAGGGCCGCGTCAGCGTGCGCTTGACCCAGGGTGACGCGCGCAGCAAGAAGCGAGACGTTTGGTTGCGCGCCCTCGACCTGAGTCAGGTCGTCGAGATGGGTATCGCGGGCATCGCGTTGTTCGTCTTGGGCCTGCGAACCCTGTCGCGCGGCATTCGCACTTACACCGGCAATCGCCTGCGCGAGTTGCTCGGCAAACTGACGCGCGGCCGCTGGCGGAGTTTCGGTGTTGGATTACTGGCAGGCGCGGCAACCCAGTCCACCGTCACGACCACGGGCGTGTTGGTCGGCCTGTTGATGAGCAGTTTGCTGCCGGTCACCGTCGCTCTGGCGATCATTCTGGGCGCGCAGTTGGGCTCAGCCGTGATCGCGATCGTGGTGCCGTTTGGCGGTCGCGTCTCGGTGCTGCTGGTCGCGCTCGGCGTGGTTTGGGTGTCGCTCGCGGCCGATCGACATCGCCGCGCGCTGGCCAAGGTTCTGCTCGGTCTCGGGTTGCTGTTCTTTGGCTTCGAGACGCTGCGCACGGGTTTCCAGCCGTTGGTGTCGAATCCCGAGGTCGTGCGTGTCTTCAGTCACGCGGGCGGAGATGTGCTGCACACCGCGCTATCGGTGTTGGCCGGCACATTTCTCACAGCCATCCTTCAGGGACCTGGGCCGGCCTTCGCGCTCGTGCTGGGTCTGGCGGAATCGACGGAGATCGTCGGTGTTCACCAAGGGCTCACAGTGCTCTCGGGTGCCCCATTGGGTGTGGCGCTGGCCACCAGCATCGTGGCTTGGCCCTTCGGCGGCACCTCGCGACGTTGGGCGATTGGGCATCTGATTGTAGGCGGTGTGTGCACGTTGTTCTTGGCGAGCAGCGTGGGCCTTTGGGCGAACTTGGCCGACTGGATCGTACCGAGCGCCCCCAGCCACATCGAACTGGGTGACCAGGGTCTCGTGCCCTCGGTGGCTACGCACCTGACGTTGGCTTTCTTGCTCTCGCATGCGGTCGCGCTCAGCGCGATGGTGCTCGCGCTGCCGCGCTTCAGTCGCTGGCTGGAAGCTCAACGCCCGACGCAAAAGAGTAGTTCGGGCACCGGCGAGACGGCGACCCAAGACGCCACGGCCTCTGCCGGCATCGCCGGTCAAGAATCGTTCGTGATTGCGCTCACGAATCTGAAAGACGCGCTTGGCAGCATCCGCGGACTGTGGGCGACGGGTGATCGAGCCGGCGCGAGCGATAGCGAGCAGTCACTCGATTCGGTGCAGCGCACCGTCACGCGTGAACTCGCGCAAGCTCAGAAACAAGTACAGGCCACCGATTCGAGCTTTGGCATCGGCTTGGCCCTGCTCAACGTGCGCGACAGCTTGGCCTGGATGCAGCGCATGGTCGAACGCGGGATCGAGTGGGGCGTCAGTGCGCAAGATCGCGAGATGGCTGCGCTCGAACGCTTGCACCTGCTCGCTTCACAAGGTCTCGACGCGGTGCTCAATGGCGTTCAGCAGCCAGCCAGCATCGATGGGGACTCGGCGCGGGAGCGAGAAATCTGGATGAACGCCGAGGACAGCCGCGCCCGAGCGCAGCTAGAACGTTTGAGGAAAGACTTGCCGTTATCCTACACACGCCACTGGTCAGCGGTTTGCGCGGCTTACGAGGAGCTCGGCAATCAGCTGTTCCACGCGCACGAGACGCTGCTCGGCGAAGCGGACGACGACTGAAGCTCAGTGGCTCAGTTCAAGTCGTGTGACGCGCCCGAGCGCGTCGGACCAAATCGAGCAGCGCTTCGGGGTTGCGCAGAGTCCCCAAATTGACGGTGCTTTCGACGGGGGCCCCTTCGAGGATGCGCTTGACGGGCAATTCTAGTTTCTTGCCGCTCAAGGTGTACGGCACTCCGGTGATCTCACAAATGACGTCCGGCACGTGGCGCGGCGAAAGCGCGCTCTTGAGGGCCGCCCGTATACGTTGCTCCACGCCATCGAACGACCCTGCGCGTGGAACCACGAACAACCACAACTCCGAGCGCCCAGCTTCCCGCGCTAGGTCCACCACCAAACTGTCGGCAACCTCCGGCAGCTCTTCGACCACGCGATAGAACTCGCTGGTGCCCATGCGCACGCCGCCCCGGTTCAACGTGGCGTCCGAGCGCCCGAGGATCACGGCAGCGCCGTCGGCAAACTGCAGCATCCAGTCCCCGTGACGCCACACTCCAGGGTAGTTCTCGAAGTAGCTCGCGCGATAGCGAGAGCCGTCCTCGTCGCCCCAGAAGAACAGCGGCATCGACGGCATCGGCGAACGGATCACGAGTTCACCCATGCTGCCGACGACCGGATTACCGTCTGGAGTGAACGCACAGACGTCGGCTCCGAGCGCGGAGCATTGCAACTCGCCTGCCCGCACGGGCAACCAAGGGCAGCCGAGCACGATCGCACTGCAGACGTCGGTCCCGCCGGACACCGAGGCCAGCGGCACCGTAGGTCCCAGCTCGTTGAACGCCCATTCGAAGCCCTCGGGCGGCAACGGCGCACCGGTCGAACCAAGCGCTCGAATTCGTAGCCCTGGAGCCACTACTCGGAGTTGAACACGCCGCTCACGGCAAGCCATGAAGTAGGGCGCACTGGCTCCGAAGTGCGTGATCTGGGTGCGCTCGGCCAAGCGCCACAAGGCCCCGAGATCCGGATGGGTCGGACTGCCGTCGTACAGAACGATCTTGGCCCCGAGCAACAAGCCCGAGACCAGGTAGTTCCACATCATCCAGCCCGTCGTCGAATACCAGAAGAAGCAGTCGTTCGGTCCAATGTCGTGGTGCAACGCCAAGACCTTGAGGTGTTCGAGCAGGATCCCTCCGTGCCCCTGCACGATCGCCTTGGGCTTACCCGTGGTTCCCGAAGAGTAGAGGATCCACAATGGGTGCTCGAAATCGACGGCCTCGAAGCTAACCTCTTGGGCGCCCTGCCCTTGACTCGCGAGCAGCTCGTCGAAGCTCGAGGCAGCGGGCGGCAAGGCAGTCGCTGGGCGCACGATCACGAGCTTCGTATCGGCGGGTAACCCGGCGTGGATCTGCTTTAGCTCGTCCCTGCGCGCGTAGGCCTTACCGCCATGAGTGTACGCGTCGACGCCAATCAAGACTTTGGGCCGAATCTGGACGAAGCGATCGAGAACACTGACGACCCCGAACTCGGGTGGACAGCTCGACCAAATCGCGCCGAGCCCCGCGCAGGCCAACAAAGCGATCACGGCCTCAATCGAGTTTGGCAGGTAGCCCACGACGCGATCACCTTTGCCGACACCCAAGCGCCGCAGCCCATGCTGACAGCGAGCCACGCGCAGCGCGAGTTCGGCGTAAGACACCGGCAACACCTCACCCTGTTCATTTGCAACCAACAACGCCACGCGCTGGGGGTCGGCACGCAGAGCGTGCTCGGCGTAGTTGAGCTTCGCGCCCGAAAACCAGTGCGCTCCTGGCATGCGATCGGGCTCGAGCACGGCACTGGCCGGGGCTCGGAAGCGCACGTCGAAGTACTCGGCGATCGCTTGCCAGAAGCTTCGAAGCTCGGTGATCGACCAGCGCTGCAACGCGCTGTAATCGCCAAAGCGCAGCCCTCGCGTGCGTTCCAAGAAGCGCGCGAAGTCCGACAGCCGCGACGCGTCAATCTGTTGTGCCGTTGGCGTGAATAGTTCGCGCCCCCTTTGGCCCCCGGAGATCGAGACTGAAGAGCCGCTCGCTAGTGCGTCGATCGCTTGCGACATCCCTTCGATTATAGACCCTGTCATGGGGCGCGCGAGCTGTGTTATGCCGCTTCGGATGACGACTTCTGAGCATGCAGAGGCAAGTAGACCCGCTTCATTGGGGACCCCACCGGACGTCGGCGCGGCCGCTCGCTGCCGATCTCTGGAACCGGCTGTATTTCGAGCGGTAGAGGTGCGCAAAGGTGCGCACCGACTCGTCGGCAATGGTCTGCTCTTGGCGCTGCTCGGCGTCGCCAGCGTGGGCAACGCCGGCGCCGCGCAACCGGCGGCAACTGCCAGCGCAGCGCCGGCGCCGCGTGAACAGAAAGCCGCCGAGCCCGGCAACACGACGGCCGCGCCAACGCCTCCTGCAGCTGCGAGTAGCGACCACCGCAAGCTCGCACTGGTCGTCAAGCGCGTCACCCTGGCCAACGGCTTGCGCGTCGTGTTGAACGAAGACCACGCCTCGCCCACCGTGGCCGTGGCGGTCACTTACGACGTGGGGTCACGCAACGAGGTGCGCGGGCGCAGCGGCTTTGCGCACTTGTTCGAGCACATGATGTTCCAAGGCAGCCGCAATGTCGGAAAGGGTGAACACTTCACCTTCGTCACGCAACGCGGCGGCACGTTGAACGGCACCACGTCCGTCGATCGAACCAACTACTTCGAGATCGTGCCCTCGAACGGGCTGAGCACGATTCTCTGGCTCGAAGCCGATCGCATGAAGTCGTTGGCCATCACGGCCGAGAACTTCGAAAACCAGCGCAGCGTCGTGCAAGAGGAGTACCGGATGCGCGTCTCGAACGCGGCCTACGCCGAAGGCAGCATGCGTCTGCGTGAGCTGGTATTCAAAGATTACTGGCCGCACGAGCATGACCCGATCGGTTCGATGCAGGATCTCGACGCAGCCCAACTCGATTGGATTCGCGCCTTTCACGCCGCATACTACGCGCCCAACAACGCGACCTTGAGTCTGGCCGGGGACTTCGACAGCGCTCAGGCGCTGCAGCTCATCCAAAAGTATTTCGGCGACGCCAAAGCGGTCACCACGCCTGCTTTCACGCCGGGTGCGCTGCAGGAACAAACCCAAGAGCGTCGCCTCGAGGTCCAGGATCCCAACGCCAAGACGCCGGGCATCCTATATGGATGGGTGATCCCTCAGTCGCGCGCCCCCGAGCACTATGCGCTGGACTTGGCCGCCACCATTCTCGGCTTCGGAGACAGCTCGGTACTCGAGAGCAAGATGGTGCGCGATGAAGGTTTACTTCGCGACATCGGCGTTTGGACCAATGATCATCGCGGGCCGGACTTGTTCGAGCTTCAAGCATTGCTGACTGAACGCGCAGACAAAGCCAAGGTCGAAGCGCGCTTGAACGAGGAGATTTCGCGGTTGGCCACCCAAGGACCAACGGCAGCCGAGCTCGACAAAGCCAGGCAGCGCTTACAGTCCTTCTTGCTGTTCGGACTAGAGGGTAACTTACAACGCGCAATGCAACTTGGCAGCTACGAGCTGTTCTACGGTGATGCGCGACTGTTGAACGAGGAGCTCGAGCATTTCTTCGCCGTCACGCCAGAACAAGTCCAAGCGGCGGTGGCCAAGTTCCTGACTCCCAGCCGTCGCTCGACGGTGATCGTGCTACCCATGCCGACTGCCCAAACCCCGAGCGCTGCGCCTGCACCGGTCGCCGCGCCTGCCAGCCCCGCAGCTCCTCCGGCAGCAACTCCTCCGGCAGCAGCTACGCCGGCAGTCGGCAAAGCGCCGCCCAGTGCGCCCCCCACGCTCCCCACCCAGCACTGATCTTCGCCTCGAGGCCAACACCATGACTTTCGTTCTGCGTCAGCTAACTCAGCAATGCGCTTGCGCTGCTGCCCTGTTGTTCTTCGCCTGCTCGCCCGCAGCCACTTCACAGCCCGCTGCGGCGACGCCAACCGTAACCGCCAAACCCTCCAGCTCTGCGGCGCCCGTCCTCGACAGTTACGAGACACTGCCCCCCGAGCAACGCCAACGTCCGCCCGAAGCCAGTGCGCCTCCGCCTTGGTCGTTTCCGCCGCTCGTCGATTCGCAGCTGGAAAACGGTTTGTCCGTGAAGTTGATGCAGCGGCGAACATTGCCGTTGGCGCGCATCACGTTGGTCGTGCGAGCCGGGCAAGCGACGTCACCCAAGCAGCCTGGGCTGGCTGTCCTGGCCGGCGAGATGCTCAAGGTCGGCGGAACCGGAACGCTCACCAGCAGCGCGTTGCTCGACAAGATCGAATCGCTGGGTTCCAGTCTCGAGGTCGTCACCTCCCGCGAATCGACGACGTTCTCTTTATCCGTAACGAGTGATCGCTTCGACGACGCTTTGGAGTTGCTCGGCCAAGTCATTCAGAAGCCTCGCTTCATGAGCACCGAGTTCACGAAGCTCAAGCAGCGGGAACGCGACCGCGTGAGCAGCGCGGCTCGCACGAGCGCCGGCTGGGTCGCCAACATGGTGCTGTACAAGGCGTTGTTCTCGAACGCGAAGGGCGAACACCCCTACTCCGTCTACGACGCGACGGACGCCCAACTCGCGAGCCTCCGATTGTCCGACGTCAAACGCTGGGTGAAAGACAACATCACCCCCAACAACAGCGTGCTCGTGGTCGCGGGCGATGTTAGCCCCGAGCAAGTACAGGCGAGTGCGGCCAAAGCCTTCGCGAGTTGGCACCGCGGCAAAGCGGCGGCCGTCATGGCCATACCCACGACCGAGCCAGACACCGCCGACGTCTATTTGGTCGATCGCCCCAAGAGCTCGCAAGCCGAGGTTCGCGTCGCAACGCTCGGTCCTGACGGCAAGAGCGTCGACTATCCGCGCCTCAGAGTGATGAATCAGGTGCTCGGCGGCGGCGTTTCGGGCCGCTTGTTCGCGGATGTCCGTGAAAAGCGATCACTCGCCTACTCCACGTATTCGGTCGTCGAACGCGTCGCCGAAGGACCTTCGCCCATCGTTTTACAAGCGGGAACCCAGACCGCCAAGGCAGGCCTCGCCGTCGCAGCGTTGCTCGAGCACGCCGACAAGATCGCGACCGCAGCACCGAGCGCCGATGAAACGGGGCTCGCCGCACGCTACCTTTCGGACTTGTTCTTGTTGCGCATGGAGTCGGTGGGAGCCATGGCCGACATGGTTGCGCAGTTGGCGATCTTCCAGCTTCCGAACGACTACTACGATCTGTACCGCCAAGCGCTGGCGACGACCACCGCTGAAGACGCGGGCCGAGTAGCCAACGGCGCGTTCGCTAGTCACAAGTTCGTGATCGTCGTGGCCGGCGACGCGGAACGGCTCGCGGCACCGTTAACCCATTTCGGTAAAGTCAAAGTCATCAATCCTGACAAGGGCTTCGGCACCGTGCGCGAGCTCCCCGCTGATCCCGCAGCTCCGATCGAACTGCCGCGCATGGACGGCACTTGAGCTCGAGCGGGCGCACTCCAATCTGCAGTGCTACGGCCGTTTCGCTGGCGGCCGTAGGCTTCACTGCGTTGACGTTCGCGCCCGACGCCAACGCTGGGGCCGTGGAAGTCTTGCTCTACACGGTCGGACCAGGCGCTGAGCTCAGTCAGCGCTATGGGCACTCGCTCTTGTGCTTTCGCGGCATCGACGGCTTGAATGCGGTCACGAGCGAAGCGCCGATTGCGGGAGACCTGAACAGCGGAACCTGCTTCGACTTTGGAATCGCGGTGGCCCAAACACCGGCGAGCTTCGCTTGGTCCATGCTGCGCGGTCATGGGCGCTTCGTTGCGACGCGCATTTCGGAGAAGACGGCAACCCTTGCTTTGACGGCCCAAGGTCGCAAGCTCGAGTCACAGCGTGTCCCTGTCTCTGAACGCGATGCGCGCGCGTTGGCGGGTGAACTTGGCGCGCTCGTCGACGCCAATTGGAGTTACGAGTACCACCCCTATTGGGCCAATTGCGCAACCCAGCTCCGAGATCGACTCGACCGTGCGCTCGGTGGGCGGCTCGCGAACGTTCATCTGGAGCAGCACCAAACGTTTCGCGAGCTGGTTGAGCTCGGGCTGAGCGGGCAGGCACCCGAGCTCACGCTCTTGGCGCTCGGCCTCGGTTCTCCCGACAACGACAGCATCCCTAGTGCTTGGCAAAGCCAGTTCTTGCCGACGCGTCTGAGGGATGCGATGCAATCACTGGGCTCAGAGCCGCAGGTCGTGAACGATCCGGGCGACGTCACGCTGCCCACGAGTGTCAACGTCGGTCGCGCCACGCTTGCCGTGCTGGCGCTTGGCCTCGGTGTGCTGCTCAATTGGGGCTCGAGTGCGCTGCGTGCGCGACGCCAATGGCTCGCAACCAGCGTCGTAGGCTCGTGCGGATTGCTGACCTGGAGTGCTGCCTTGTTGTGCAGCTTCTCCGAGATTCGCTTCAACTGGGCGCTAGCGCTGCTGTTACCTAGCGATCTATTCGTGCCATGGCTTTCGAGCTCGCGCCGTTCGGCCTATCTCGCGCTGCGAGTGGTCTCGTCTGCACTGCTCGTTTTGCTCAACCTCGCGGGCGCGATCACGCAGCCGCTTTGGGCCGTGGGGATGTTGGCGCTCTTGCCGCTCGGCAGCGCCTGGTGGCAGCTCAGGCAACCGATTCATAAACCCAGCGACACTACACCCGAGACGCAAACCGGGCTCTCGGCGTAAGCGACGCGCGGCAAACTCGAGGCGTTGACTTCGCTGCGCCATCGGAGCCGCACGATTGCGTCACCCAAACGCGGCGATCATCTCGGCGAGCTTGGCGATGGTATTGAGGTTGCGCGCAGTGCCTTCTTTCTGCAGCGCGAGTTTCAATTTGCTGACGCCCATTCCTTGAGGGTAGTGGATGAACACCTCGCGTTTGACCAACGCGAGCTCCTCGCCCCCCGGGGTCAACACCCCGTCGAGGACCGATTTCGAAGGCGCTTTGGCTAGGAACAAGACGAGAACCCGTTTGGGGTCGGCCTTGCTGAACGGATTGGCTTTCAACACGGCCTCCAACTCTTTGCCCGTGCGCACCACGACGCCAACCGGCTTTCCGACGAGCTTGGCTAGCGGGGCCTGCAGCGCGCGAACCACCGCGGCTTCCGCCAATTTGCTGGAGAACACGACGTTGCCCGACTGAATGTACGTGGCGACCGAGCCGAAGCCCAACTCCTCGCACAGAGCGCGCAAGTCTGCCATCGCGAGCCGGCCAGTGCCCCCCACGTTGACGGCTCGAAGCAGAGCAGCGTAACCCGTCACGCCCATCTGTTCTCCGTATCACGCGGGACCTGGGCGCCCCAAGCTCGCGCTTGTCGATCGAGGTTTGCGGTTTTCATCAGGAGTTGAAGCGCTCACGTAGCCAAACCACGACGCTATCGACGACGGAGTCCTTTTCGTAGCCGAACTGCGAGCAGAGTTTCTCCGTCATTGCGGTAGCCTCGCGGCGATCATCGTCGCTCAAGTCCGACGCTTGGCCACGCAACAGCGTCACGACCGATTGACACATGCGGCCGAGCGTCTGACGGCGCTCTTGAAATGCCGAGTCGCGCAAACGCCGAATCGCGCGCGCAAAGATCACGGTGTTGTCGATCGGCTCACCTGGGTGATCGATGGCCCAAGCTGCAACTCGATTCATCCAAGAATGACGTAGATCGGCTGCCGAATCCGGAAAGTCCAGCAGCCCTTCCACTTCTTCCATCAAGCGTTCGTCCGGGTTTTCGAAGTCCCCAGTGATCGCGTTGCGGACCTTCTCTTTCTTTGACCAGTGACTCACGTGGTAAAGATAACGATCGAACAACTCCTTGTAGCTGGCTTCATCGACGAGGCCACTCGCCACCCGTAGCTCATCCTCGATGGTCGTCAGCAATCGCTGGCGGAGCATGCGTCGGAATCCCAGGTGGTCGTGATAGCCGCCATCCTTCGATTCCAGCTGCAGCCAGATGTATTCGACTTCGCGAGAGCACAGGCGATCGAGTTGTTCCAACACCGCAAACGGCGAGAGGCCGGCGTAGTTCGGATTCTGGACCGCATCGAGCAGCACCGTACGCATCTCGCGCGGGCTCGCGCCGAGGAACCCTTCGTAGTGCGTTTCGGTCTCGGACTCCGTGTACAAGGCGGGGATCAGCGCCGTCAGAGCCTTGCTCTTTTCCGCGTCCAAACGTTCCGGCGTCGTACCGGTCGCATACAGATCGAGCTTTTCGGCAGCGCTCAGACCGCGAATCAAGTCCCTCACTTCGCGCGGGTAGTGATCGGGATCGGGCTTCAAGAGGCGCGTCAAGACTGCGAACATCGCCGCCATGGTCGTGGCGTGGGGCACTATGTGAGTCTGCAAGTGCGGCGCGATTTGCTCGTCGTAGATCGTTCGCTCGTCGCGCCAGCTGCGCAGGTAACCGCTGCGAATCAGCTCGAAGCGACTGCGAAAGCTCTCGAACTCGGGGTGCTTGCGAAACGCAGCCAATTCGACCTCGTTGGCGCTCGCAAGCATCACACAGTTGGTGCGAATCGTCTGTGACGGCAATTGCACCTCACCCGTCTCGACCGTGATCTGCAAATACTTGAAAGCATCGAGCGGGCGCTTGAGCAAATCGGAGAACTCGAGCACGCCGCCCGAGGCTTCGATCAGTTCACCGTGACTCTCGAACAGCGCCACCGTCTGCAAACTCGATGGCAAGGCTCCAAGTGAACGATCAGCCGTGACTTGACGTTCACTCGCGTCGATCGACAACTCGGGACCCACCGTGACGGCCGCGGTGCGATAACGCTGCGAGACGAAGTAACGCTCGACTTGAACGTGCTTCAGCACCTCCGTCAGATCGCCGTCGTAACTCGATAGAAGTGCATCGAAGATCGCTCGGTTCTTGTGCGACAGGTGCCCTTCCCAGATCCATTGATTGACGCGAGGCAAAGCGCTGCCCGACTCTTTGATGCCGCCGTCGCGCGAGATGCGAACGCCGAGCAGCTTGCGCAGCAGCTCGCGCCGCGCCGTACCCGGCAAGAGAAACAATGGATGATCGCGAATCTCGTCGAGCAAGCGGGCGTCGATCTGATCGTCGGGCAAGAGCGCATAACTGTCGGCAGCGCTCGCCTCACCGGGCTTGTCGCCGAACCCGATCGCGCCCTTGGTCGAGCGCTTGCTCGGGAAGACCCAATGAAAGCGGTACAGCGCGCCCTGCTCTGTTTTGGAGTAGTGCTCCAGAGCCAGCATCAGGCACCGCGCAACCGTGCTCTTGGCAGAGCCATTCGGACCGTGCAAAAGGGGCAGGCGATTGGCCCGGCCCTCGCGGCTGAAGTTGCTCAAGATACGATACAGATCGCCTTGTACTCGTTCTTGCCCTACGAGCGCGGCGCCTTCGCTCGCGTCACCGCGAAAATCCAAATCGAAGAGCTTGAACCGCGTCTGCTTGCCCCACGGCCTCAGCACTTCTGTCCGGCCAAAGTGATCAAACGCGTCGCGAACGTATTGAACGGCGTCGCGACCGTAGCGCTGTGGATCGGTCGCAAACAGCTCCAGGTACTGCTTGAACGAGAGCAACCGACGTTCGCCCTGAAACTGCTCCCTCACCTGGTCTGAAATTGCCGACAGTTCGTCCAATACGGCGACCTTGCTCATCCAGCAAGGCTAACACGAATTGGCTGTCATCGAGTCAATGCGACAAGCAAAGCGACGAGGAAGCCAAGTGCAAGACACCCGAGCCACAGCATCCAGCGCGGGGTTCGGCGTGCCACGATATCGGGCTCTGACGCGAGCGGTGCGACGCGCGCTTGGACCGGAGCGGGAGCCCGCATCGCAGAAGGCGCTCGAGGCGACGGCTGATGCACGAGCGCAGGCGCGCCGCTCGCTGGGATGCACTGAAGCGCTCGCGCCAACTCGTTCTGGGCAGTGGCGGCCCACATTGTGTGCGTGCCCACAAGGCCGCACGCTTGCCCGAGCTCGCCCGCGAACTGGCCGACGCTAGACGTACGCGTCGCCGGATCCTTGGCGAGCGCTCTCGACAGGACGTCGTCTACGCTCGCGGGCAACGTCAGTCCGCGCGCAGTCGTGAGCTTGGAGATCGGTTCGGGCACTGCCAGCAAGATCTGCATCAAGATGCTCGGACCGTTGGGCCCTTGAAACGGCACTTGTCCGCTCAAGGCTTCGTACAAGACGACGGCCAAAGCCCAAACGTCGGTGCGTCCATCGACCGAGGCGAGCCCCTGCGCTTGCTCGGGTGACATGTAGAACGGAGATCCGATCGTGGTACCGAGCACGGTCAATGGCTTTGCTCCGTCGCTCTTGTCCTTCACGGAGCCGAAATCCAAGATCTTGAGCACGTCGCCTTCGGCGGTTTGACACAAGAACAAGTTCTCGGGCTTCAGATCGCGATGCACCCAACCGCGTGCGTGTGCAAAATCGAGGGCAAGTGCTGCCTGCGAAAGCATGCGCACAGCGCGTTCGATCGAGATCCCGCCTTCGCGTCGCAACAGCGAGCGCAACTCTTCGCCGTGCAGAAATTCGGTGACGAGCACTTGGCTGCCGTCTACCGCGCGCCGAAAGTCCAAGACCTCGACGATGTGCGGATGCCCGAGCTCAGACCCGACTTGGAACTCGCGTTGAAAGCGCTCTACGGTGATCGGATCATCACGCACTTCGCGATGCAAGATCTTGAGCGCTACGCTGCGTTGCTGCGACTCGTCCAGCGCCTCGTAAACCCGCGCCATGCCCCCATCGGCGACCACTCGAAAGACGCGATACCGGCCTAGTAAGACACTGCCGACGCGTTCGTCCCGCGGGTCGCGAGCGATCTCGACTTTGCCCGCGCTAACCAGCGCTGTGCCGTCTGCCTGGCAAAAGCCCGCACCGAGTGCGTACAGGCGATGGCAGACGGGACAGGCCTTCAACTTATCCTTCCGTCCCCTCCTTGGGGGCCTCGCTGACGGGCGCGTCCGCGCGGAAGTAGATGATGCGATTGCAGTTGGGACACTGGTCGAACTGCGCGGCGCGGCGCAACACTTGGTACATCATGGGCGGCAACGAGATGTGGCAAGCGCTGCAGGTGCCCTTCTCGGTGTGACTGATGGCGCCGCTGCGACGCTTGCGAATCGTCTCGTAGCGACGGTACAGCACGACGGGTACGTCCTTGACGGCCGCCTCGCGTCGCCGCTTGCGCTCGTCAGCTTCGCGTCCCAATTGACCCAAACGCGTTTCGGTTGCCCCCGCACTGGCTCCGAGCTCTTGGTTGAGCGCGTTGCGTTCGGCCTCGTTCTTCTCGAGATCTTGGCGCGCCTGTTCGATCAGAGCGTTGAGTTTCTGCGCTTCGAGCTCGCGATCGCGATACAGTTTGCGAAGCTCTTCCACTTCACGCTGAGCGGCGTTCACCTCGCGCTCGGAACGCGAACGCCCCAGCTTGTCGCGCGACTGATCCATCTGCACGCTCATCTGCCGGATCTCGGCAATCAGCTCGTTGCGTGTGCGCTCCATGTCGCGAACCCCGCTGTGCACCGCCGCGCTCTTGGCTTCGAGTTGCCCGAGCTGTTCACGCTTCTGAGCCAGCACACGATGCTCTTCGAGCAGTTCACCTTCGAGGCGACCGAGTTCCTCGTCGATCACGGCGAGCGCCTCGAGGGCTTGAATCTGCATTTCGATACTCACGAAGTTACGGACTCCTTGAAAGAGGCTGCAGCCATCGTTGGCTGCAAGGAAAAGTAGTTGCGCACGCTCGGCTTGCAGAGAGTGCGCGTTGCCGCGTTGGACAAACGCTCGATTGGGATGAAAGGGTCCAGTGGGCCCACCAGGGTTCGAACCTGGAACAACCCGGTTATGAGCCGGGGACTCTGACCGATTGAGCTATAGGCCCGAGGAACTCTTCCATACGGAAGACTCGAAAAGACGGGACTTTCATCTGCGCACTGGCTCGCGCTCGGCACTGCGGCAACCTACCCGATGCACCGCGAGGTCGCAACCCGGCTCACGGGGCACTTGGGACGCGGACCAACGGATCTCGGCAACAGCGCAAACCGGTGTGGGGATAGCGATTGCCAGTGAGACGCGTTTGAACGGTCCGCTCGCAGCCGATTGAACTCTGGTTGTAACGTCCGCCTTTGAACGCCGCGACATAGCCCGCCGAGCTTTCGCTCGAAACCCACTCTTGGACGTTGCCCAACAGGTCAAATGCCGCCCAGGACGCCGCACAGCGAGATGGCTCGCTCGGCCGTCGCCCATCGTTCGCTTCGATCTCGCCGGCGATCTCCGAGCGTTGCCACAGCGTGCGGGAATGCACGGCCCTCGAGGTCTTGCCGAAGTTGCACTCAATCAGCCGTTCGGGCCAACGGCAGGCGAAGGTCCATTCGCTGTCTTTGCACAAGCGCTTGCCCTCCTTGGCGCAGAGCCGTGCGGCATCGTCGAATGAAACCATGACCGCGGGTCTGACGCCCTCGAGATTCGGATACTCGAAGACGTCGATGCAGAAATTGACCTCGCGCTCTTGCACCGTGCATTCGTCACCCCCGGTTGCCCCCGGCGGACAATAGAGCCCACCGGCCCAGTTCATCCCTGGCGGGCACAAGACCGGAGTCTGTGGGTGGGGCGTCGGCAGGGGATCGAGTGCGCCGGCGTCTCGTTCTGAATTGTCGGCCTCGTGCGCCGCACTCCGCAATTCGGCGTCGGTGGCTTGGCCCGCATCTAGGCGGTCGAGCCTGCGCGCTGGTCCCGCTGGACTGGTAGCGCGCGTGGTCGGCAGCGGCGCCGCGATGGCCGCTTCGGGAGGCCCTTCGAGAGCCAGCCAACGGCACACTCCGACGGTCACGAGCACGATCACGCTCGCGATCAGGCCTTTGAGGATCCAGCCCATGGCGCTGCTGTTAGCACTCGTGAACCAGAAACGCAGCTCGTGTAGACGAGTCATTTTTGATGCGCCAGGCGATCCTTCGTGACATGCAAGCGCACGATGCCCGGGGTTCGTGCCGACGCCAAACCACCCACTTCGAGCGAGACACTACTCGACTGGATTCAGATCCGCGGAGCTCGCCAGCACAACCTGAAGAACGTCGATTGCGATCTTCCGCGTAATCGTCTGGTCGTGATCACGGGGCCCAGCGGCTCGGGCAAGTCGTCATTGGCCTTCGACACGCTCTACGCCGAGGGCCAACGCCGGTATGTCGAATCGCTGAGCGCGTACGCGCGGCAGTTCCTCGATCAATTGCCGAAGCCCGACGTCGAGAGCATTCAAGGCTTGAGCCCCGCGATCGCCATCGAGCAGCGCTCGCTCGGGCAAAACCCGCGATCGACGGTTGGAACCATGACCGAAATCGCCGACTACCTGCGACTGTTGTTCGCCCGCGTCGGCACGGCTCATTGTCCCCGCTCCGGCAGAGTGCTCCAAGCTTACACGGTTCAAGAAATCGTCGATTCGATTCTGGATCGCGGCAGCGGCGGGCGGGTGATCGTAAAGGCCCCGATCGCGAGGCGTGAGCACGGTGACCTTGGTGATCACTTGCGACGTCTACGCAGTCAGGGTTTCGTGCGCGTCGAGATCGACGGCACTGCGCGCGATCTGTCCGAAGACTTCACGGTCGACGTCGCTGAACACGATCTCGACTTGATCGTCGACCGGGTCGCGGTGCGCAGCGACGCGCGCACGCGCCTCACTGACTCGGTAGAACTCGGCTTGAAGTTGGCCCAAGGCACCGTGCTCCTCGATTTCGCCGATGGGCAAGCGCCCACACCGATGAGCGACCGCTTGGTGAGTTGGGAATACGGCATCACCCTGCCTCGGCTCGAACCCAAGCTGTTCTCCTTCAACAGTCCAAGCGGAGCCTGTCCGACTTGCAACGGACTCGGTACGACGCGTGCGATCGATCCCGAACGCGTCGTGAGCGATCCCCAACGCAGCCTGCGTGAAGGCGCCATTGCCGCGTTGGGACGGCGCGGTTCGGCGGCTTTGGCGCAGTCCCTCGCCAACTTACAGGCCGTGGGCGTCGAGCTCGACACGCCCTTCGAACAACTCTCCAAGGCCCAGCGCCAAACCGTACTTCACGGCAGTCCCGCGCCGAGCAGCGCGCGCAAGGCGAAGGCCGCTGGCTTCGAGGGCGTGCTGCCGCAGCTCGACCGCTACTGGCAAGGCGCTCAGGAAGAAGGGGAGCGGCAGGAGCCGCTCGACGGCGCGTTCGACCCTGGTTTGGCGGCAGATTTCGTTTCCGAGCACACCTGCCAAGCTTGCCGAGGCACGCGCTTACGCCCCGAAGCGTTGACCGTGACGATCCACGACAGGAACATCGCTGAGTTGTGCGCGCTCGAATTGTCGGAGCTGTTGCCCTTCATGCGCGAGTTACAGAGCGCGCCGCGCTTGGGCCCCAAGGACTCGGCCATCGCGCGGCCCCTGCTGGCTGCCATGGTGGCTCGTCTCGGCTTCCTCGAACACGTGGGTCTCGGCACTCTGACTCTGGATCGTCCGACTGCGAGCCTGAGCGGCGGTGAAGGTCAAAGGATTCGGCTCGCGACGCAGATCGGCGCCATGCTCGTCGGCGTGCTGTACGTGCTGGATGAACCGAGCGTCGGACTTCACCCCAAAGACAACGAACAGCTCTTGGCGGCATTGCGGCGCCTGGTGGACAACGGCAACAGCGTGATTGTCGTCGAGCACGACCGCGATGCGATCTTGGCCGCCGATCACGTCGTGGACATGGGGCCTGGCGCTGGCGCGCTCGGGGGACGCATCGTGGCTGAAGGCACCGCGGCCGAGCTGCGCGACAACCCCGCGTCGATCACTGGGCCATTTCTGTCCGACACGCGCGCCAACAAATGGTCCGCGCGCAGGAAGGCCTCGCGCTGGCTCGAGATCCAGGGCGCTAGCGTGCATAATTTGAAGCAAGTCGACGTGCGAATCGGGCTCGGCTTGATGACCGCGGTTACCGGGCTCAGCGGTTCCGGCAAGAGCAGCTTGGTGCTCGACACGCTAGTGGCGGCGGCACGCTCCGCGCTGTACCGCACTCGCGCCGACGTTCGTGCGACCGTCAGCGGGCTCGAGCAGATCGACAAGGTGATCAGCATCGACCAAGCGCCGATCGGGCGCACGCCGAAGTCGAACCCTGCAACTTACACCGGTCTGTTGCAGCTCTTACGCGAGCTCTACGCGACGTTGCCCGAAGCGCGCGCGCGCGGCTACAAGGCGGGGCGCTTCTCGTTCAACGTCAAAGGGGGACGCTGTGAGAAGTGCCAGGGTGATGGTGTTCTGCGCGTGGAGATGCACTTTCTGCCGGACCTCTACGTCGAGTGCGACGCCTGCCACGGCAAGCGCTACAACCGCGAGACGCTCGAGCTCGTGTACAAGGGTCTGTCGATCGCGGACGTTCTCGACTGCACCGTCGAGCAAGCGAGCGATCTGTTTCAGACGTTGCCCAAGATCGCCCAACGGCTGCAAGGGCTACGCGCGGCGGGGCTCGGCTACATCACGCTCGGGCAATCGGCCACGACGCTGTCGGGGGGCGAAGCCCAACGCTTGAAACTCGCGCGCGAACTGTGGCGGCGTGACACGGGCAACACGCTGTACGTGCTAGATGAACCGACCACCGGTTTGCACTTCAGCGATACGGAATTGCTCGCTCAAAGCCTCAGCGAGCTCGTCTCCCAGGGCAACAGCGTGATCTTGATCGAGCACAACATGGACCTCGTCGCGCACGCCGATTGGGTCATCGACATGGGTCCCGAAGGCGGGCGCCGCGGGGGCCAAATCGTGGCGCAAGGAACGCCGGAGCAGCTCGCGGCCAACCCGCACGCTCCGACGGGGCCCTATCTCGCTCGTTCACTTGGGGCCACAAAATAGGCCACGCCGAGCGACTGCGTCGATGAACGCAGTCGGGCGCCTCGGCGTTGGCTCACTCAATCAACTGAAGTCACGCTCTACGCGTTCCTGCTCTTCCTTGCAGCGGATGCACAGAGTCGTCTCGGGACGCGCTTCCAAGCGCTTGATCGAGATCGGTTCGTCGCACTCCTCGCAAATGCCGAAAGTGCCGTTGTCGATGCGTTCGAGGGCGCGCTGAATCTTGTCCAGCAGGTTCTTCTCCCTGCCCCGCAAGCGAAACGTGAACGCCTGAAGGTACTCGCTCGAAGCGAGATCCATCTCGTCCGGCAGGTCGTCAGCGTCGAGCGTCATGTCCTGCTGCAGCGTTTGCTGCGCCCGCCGAACGATTTCATCTCGCTTCTCTTCGAGTTGTTTACGAAAAGCCTCGAGCTGCTCCTTGCTCATCGTCGTTGCGGTCATGCGATCTTAAGGGCTCCTTCCGCCGAACTGGCCGACTACCCCCAAAAAGGGGCCCGAAGCATAAGAACGAGATCCCCCCCAGTCAATCAAACGCCTCGTCGATGCCCCGCACCGCACCGAATTGGCCAACGGACCAAGGGCAACCTAGGCCTTGTCGTGACAGCGGGCCTCAGCGACCGTCGCGATAAGCGCGGATGGCGTTCACGATTCCGTCGGCAAGCCGCTGCCGATAGCGCTCGGAGTCCAGACGCAGCTCCTCGGTCGGATTCGAGATGAACGAGGTCTCGAACAACACCGCCGGCATGTGGGCCCCTGCGAGCACGAAGAAGCCAGCAGGGCGGACGCCACCATCGGCGATGCCTTGGTAGTGCGAATTGAGCGACGCCATGCTGGCTCGCTGCAACAGCCAGGCGAAATGCATCGAGCTCTTGGCCGTCGGCTGATCGAGTAAGCGATCGACGACCGAATCGAAGCTCTGCACGGCCGTGGTCGAAGCGGAGTTCTCGCGCGCGGCGAGTCGCTCGCCGACTTGATCGCGCGAAGCGTCGAGCACGAACGACATCACCCCGTGGCTCTCCGCCGATTCGCTGGCGTTGCAGTGAATCGAGATGAACAGGTCGGCGGTGAACGCGTTGGCCTTCGCCACGCGTTCATCCAGCGGCACAAATTCGTCGGTGTCGCGCGTGAGCAACGTATCCACGCCGAGTTCACGCGCAATCAGTGGCGCTGCGCGGTGCGCGACGTCGAGCGCGACGTCCTTCTCGTGCAAGCCACCGAGTCCGGTCGCGCCCGGATCGTGCCCACCGTGTCCGGGATCGAGAACCACACGCCTCAGCGCTCCGGGTTTCGGATTTCGGCCCCGACCCGGTCCAAAGTCGGTGGCTAGATCGATCACGACGCGAAACGGCTCTGGCAAATCAAAGACCTTCTCCTGAGCCGTGCGCTCCAAGTCCAAGACGACGCGCACTCCGTCATCGTGTTGACCGAGCCGGACGCGCTCGACCAAGCCCCCCACGTCGTATTGAGCGACGCCATCGTAAGTGACGCCCGCGAAGTCGACGAAAAGCCGGGGACCCTTGCCGTCCTGTGCCGCCAGCTTGCCGGTCTTGTAGGGCACCGCGTGATCGGTGAACACCACGACGCGCGCGGAATTCTTGGAACCGTAGCGCTCGACTTGAACCAACTTCGCCGCGCCCCCGGCAGGCGGAACTTGGCTCGAACCGGTCGCACTCGGCATTGCAGCGGCAAGCGACGCCGCGGGCCGCGCGGCGGCGACCGGGGCGCCCGCGGGTGTGCTGTCGAGCGAACCCGTGCTCCCCTCTTGGACCGCGGCCCCTTTGCACGCTCCTAGCCACAAGCCGAGCGCGCACCAGGCAGTGCAATGGCTTCGACTCGGCATCGTCGGTCGTCTTGCCGCTTTCCCCCGTCTTTGGCCAGTTTTCGGGCCCCGCGGCGCTCCCGATCGGCGCTCGAGCCAGCCGAATCGCTCAGGCCGCCTGTTTCGGGCGCAGAGTCTGACGCTTCAAGAGGGTTCGAAACGTGCTGCGCGGCACGCGCGCCGCACGCGCGGCGGCGCTGACATTGCCTTCGTTCTCCTCCAACAGTCGCTGTAGATCCTCGCGCGACAGTCCCCGTGGCCGCCGCTTGATCGGATTCGGCAACGCTCGCTCCACTACGGGCAGGTCGATGAACGCCTCCTCTTTGACGGCAGCGGCCGCGCGATACAGCACGCTGCCGAGTTCGCGCACGTTGCCACGCCACTCGTACTCGAGCAGCCTGGCCAGAGCCGAGGGCGTGAGCGACTTGGGCCCCACCTCATCGGCGTAGCGCGCAAGCAGGTGTTCACTCAGCAGCGGAATGTCGCCCTTGCGTTGACGCAGCGCCGGGATCTCTAGGCGGATGGTGGAGATGCGATGATACAGATCCATCCGAAAACCGCCTTCACCGAGTCGCTCCTCGAGCGACGCCCAACTCGCAGACACGATACGGGCCGTTACGTTCACGCACTCATTGGTTCCAAGGGGACGAATCTGCCGATCTTCGATCACCCTGAGCAGCTTGACCTGAATGCTGGGATGCAGATCTCCGATTTCGTCCAAGAACAGGGTGCCCCCGGCGGCCGCCTCGAACACACCCACGCGTGACTGAACGGCCCCGGTGAACGCCCCACGGCGATATCCGAACAGTTCCGCGTCCGCGATGTTCTCGTTCAGCCCGCCGACGTTGAGCGCGACGAACTCGCCACGGCGGTTGCTCAGGCGATGCAACGCACGCGCTACGACGTCCTTGCCGGTCCCGGTTTCGCCGTGCAGCAAAACCGGCGCGCCGAGTTCAGCGAAACGGCGGATTTCGCGACACAGGCGCCGCATGGGCAAACTGTTTCCAATCAAGCCCGGGATCGGCTCGGCGTCGGAGTCGATGCCGGCGCCCTCCTGCCCCCAGCGCACGTTCACGGCAGTGCGCCCGATCACGAAGCCACACCGCGACTCGGTGATCCAGGCGCGATTGACTCGTGCACGGCCCAAGTGAATGGCACTCGAGTTGTTCTCGTCGCTCAGGTGCAAGCCCTCGTAGCGTGCCGTCAGGCGGATCCGGAACGCAGCCGACGGATCATCGACCCGCAGATCCACGCCGCTGGCATTGCCCAGCGTCAGTGCGCGTCCAGGGCCCAGGACGCGCACCGTCGTGCCCGTGGGCAGAGCGACTTCGACGTACCAAACGCCGCAGCGTGGGCGCGCGCGATCGCCACTGGACGGGGGACAAGTTGCAACACTGGGTTCGTCCGAAACGTCCGACGACTGCAGTGCCCGAGACTCAGGTTCGAGGGAAAAAGTTTCGCTCATGACCCCCAGCATCGGCACGAGATGTGGGGAGATTGCGCAGAACGCGCCGCCCTGAGCCGGACTGTGAGGCCCGGCGGCCAGGGCAGCGAGTCAGTACTGCCCCAGGCACGGTCGAACGGCGCGCCCCGAGCGGGTGCGCCGTTTCGTCATTCTGCGGGGATGTTGATGCCGAGCGCGCGGCGCAGCGCGGAGTACTGGTCGCTCATGATGAACGTCAGCAGATCCTTCATCTTCTCGGCCGCTGGCAATTCGGGGGTCGCGCGCTCCGAGCTCAAGATCTTCTTCGCGATCTCGAGGTCACCCGAGATCAAGAGGCCCGTGCGACACGCCGTCAGTTCAGCTGCTGCCATCCATTGCTTGATGTTAGCCTTTGCCCCTTCAGCGATGAAGCGCTTCACCACCGTGCGGAGGTAGTCGCGCGCCTGCGCGTCGAGGAACGGATTGAGCGCCTTGGCCGTCGTCTGGACGTTGGAGGCCAGCTCGGGCGGCAGCGGCGTGTTTGGCGCACCCAGGATCACGCCCGCGAACAACATGACCGTCAGGTCATTCTGGCCGGGGAACAGATTCTTGAGGTAGAGCTCCGGTCGATAGCCGGCCAAGTGCTTGCCACAAATGAACGCCAGCTCAGGCGGTTGGAAGCCCGAGAGTACTCCGCGACCCGCCTCCGAGGCCTTGGGATCGGTGGCGAGCGCCTCGATCGTGCCAGGCGCATCGTTGCGCACGTACAACTCGGGGATTGGGATTCCGAGTACCTGCGCGCCCCAGCCGAAGGTACGAGCGAACGTGATCGTCGACGACGCGACGTCCTGCTTGAACTTCTTGTCCGGCGCTTTGTAGTTCGCACCGAGCTGCGTGATCTTGGCTTTGAGCGCCGCCCCCGCAACCGCTTCCAAAATCTTGGAGACGAACGGGTTCAGACGCGGGTGAAGCAGGTACTTCACCCAGTGCTCGTTGCTCAAACGACCCTTGACGGCCAGGATACCCTGCGGCTTGTAGTCGTCGAAGAAGCGTTGCTCTTCGGCTTCTGCCTTGTGCAGGAACACCATTGCCGAAGCGGCACACCAAGCCTCGTCGTACGAGCGCTTGTAGAGGAACAAGCGGTACAGTGAACGATACGGATCGAGCTTCAGCGGATCCTGCTCCAGGATGTAACGCTGGTGCACGATAGCCTCGTCGTACTGCTCGCTGACCTCGTACAACTCGGACAGGATGCGGCGATCTTGCAGCTCTTCGGGCTTCGTGTGTGAAGCCATCTTGAACGCGTCGATCGCTTTGTCGCGATCCTGGATGCGGTCGCGATAGATCAAGCCCAGTTGGTACCACAGTTCGTGCTCCAACTCCGCCTTGCCCTTGCCGGCAACGCGATGGAGCATCTTGCGGTAGTTACGCTCGAGCTGCTTCCAGTTCTTCGAGTGCGTCAGGATCTTGTTGATACGCTCGAAGGCTTCGAGATAGCCCGGATGTAGATCGAGCGACTCGTTGAAGTACTCGACCGCGCGATCGGCGTCCTCGACTTTGTCGCGATACAACTGCGCCACGGTGAAGTAGTAGCGAGCCTTCTTCTCGACATCCTCTTCGAGCTCGGAGATGGCGAGGATGGTCTCGATCATCTTCGACCACTCTTCGAGCTTCTGGTACATCTGCAGCAAGCGATGCAAGACGACGTGATCTCGCGGACGTAAGGTCTGTGCCTCTTCGAGCGCTTCGACCGCCTTCTGCGTGTTCTCGGCCTTCTTGCCCCAGACTTCGCCGATGTCCAAGAGCAGGTTGTAGCGCTCGCCCTCATCCGAAATCGAATCGAGGATCTGGCGCTTGTACTCGGCGACCTGCTTCCAATCGCCCTGCTTCTCGTAGACCTCAATCAAGGCATCGAGCGTCGGTCGGTGTTCACCATTGAGGCCCAGTGCCTTCTCGTAGTTGTTGATGGCCTGCTTGAGCTGGCCTTGCTCGCGCTTGATGCAGCCCAGGCGGTAGTAGACCTCGGTGCGCTGATCGAGCTCGTCGTCACCCAGCGCGGTCAGCACCTTTTGGTAGTTGCTGAGCGCCGTGGGCCAATCCTTCAAGCGATACGAGATCTCGGCGATCCCGCGCACGCTCTCTTGCGACGTGACGTCGAGCTGGAACGCTGCTTGATACGCCTTTAGCGACTGCTCATCGTGTCCCAACTCGGCGTGGATCTTACCGAGCATGTTGTTCAAACGATGCTGAACTCCGCGGTCTTGGCCGCGACCGCGACGCACGAGCAACTCGGCCAACGGCTCGGCTTCTTTCCAACGGCCTTGCTCGTAGTAGCTCTCGAGCAAAGGGCCCGCTGCCTCTTCGCTCTCGGGATCGCTTTGGATTGCCTGCTCGTAAGCTTGCAGCGCGCTCTCGCGTTCCCCGAGCTTCTCGTCCCGCAACTTGCCGAGCTCGACGAAGAGCTTCGCTTTGGCGCGCTCGGCCTTGGTGTGCGCGACCTCCTGCTCGAGCAAGCGACCCGCGGCATCCCAGTCGCCTTCGCGCAGGGCGATGCCCTTGAGCAACGACAGCGCTTGGGCGTGGGCGGGATCGAGGTCGAGCGCTTTCTCCAAGCTCTCGCGCGCCCCGATCGCATCATCCAGGCGCTCGAGCTGGGCGCGGCCGATGCGGTAATACATGTCGACGCGCTGCCCGCCTTCGGACGTCAGCTCGGCGACTCGCGTCAAGCACTCGATGCTCTCGTGAACGTCGCCGCGCTTCTCGTAGAGCTTCGCGAGTGCATCGAGCGCACCGATGTTGTTGCGCTGCAGATCGACGATGCGTTGATAGGCTGCAATCGCCTGCTCGGGCTCATTGAGCTCCTCCGCATAGACGCGACCGATCTCACCTAGCAAACGCACTTTCTCGTCGTGTCCCGACACTTCTTCGATGTGTCGTTCGAAGCAATTGACGAGGCTCTGCCATTGCTTCAGGCGGCGATAGCAATTCTCCAAGCCTTCGTAGGCCTTGATCTCGGTCGGGTCGATCTCGAGCGCGCGCTCGTAGCGTTGCGCTGCGACGTCCGATTTGAGGAACTGCTGCTCCTGCAACGTCGCCAAGCGCAACAGCACGCCCACGCGTTCGCGCTCCGACTGCACGCTCTGCAGTTGCTTCTCGAGCACGTCGACCAGTTCGCTCCAGCGTTGCAGCGTGCGATACACGCGTTCCAGGCCCGCTAGCGCGATCAAGTTCGTACCGTCTTGATCGGCAACCGCGCGATACACCTCTGCAGCGCGCTCTGGATCGCTGAGCTCTTTTTCGTAGAGCTCGGCCAACTTGAGCCGCGTCGGCGCGAGCGCGTCCGAACCGCTCAGCGCCTCCACCTTGCGGCGCAGGATTGGCACGAGTTCGTTCGTCTCTTTGCGGTCAGTGTAGACCACCTCGAGCGCTTCGAGCGCGGGCAGCAACAGCGGATCGATGCCGAGCGCGCGCTTGTAATAAGCGACGCTCTGATCGACTTCGTTCACGTGCTTGCGCAGCAAATCACCGAGATCGACGTAGACCATCTTGCGGTCTTCGTTCTTGACCGCAGCGGCTTCAGCTTGTTGCAAGGTCTGCGTGGCTTGCGCCCAGTTACCGCTCAAGCGATAGATGTTCGCCATCTGACGGATCACTTGCACGTTGCCCGGATCCATCTGCACGACCTGCGCGTAGTACGCGTTCGCGTACTCCATCAAGCCGAGGTCCTCGCCGTACCACTTGCCTAGACGCAGGCAGAGCTTGATCCGATCCTTGGTGTCCGATTGCTGCTCGAGCAGACGTTGTGTATCGGCGATGACTTCTTTCCAGCGCCCACTGGCTTGCGCCATGCGTGCCAGGTAATCAGCCGTAGCGTCGTCGCGGAACTCCTCTTTGAAGGCTTGATCCAACGCGACGAATGCTTGGTCCTTGTCGTCGAGTTTCTCCTCGAAGACCTTGGCCATGCGTCGCCATAGGTCACCGCGTGGGCCGAGCTCTTCCGTGTGTTCGAGTCGAGCGAGGTAAACCTCGACCAGCGATTCCCAGCGACTGGCGGCACGGTGCAGCTTCTCTAGTTCGTCGAAGGCGAGCACGTGCGTCGGATCGACCTCGAGGATGCGCGAGTACGCCTCGGCAGCACCGTCGTAGTGTTCGATCTGCGAACGCCACAACTCGGTAACCTCGAGCAATTCACGAATCTTCTCCGCGGGCTCTTCGAGCGCCGAGGCGCGTTGCAGCTTGACCTTGACGACGTCTTCCCAGCGTTGGTCGGCGCGATAGAGCTTCTCGAGCTCGTCCATCGCTTCCAGATCGAAAGCGTCGACCTCGAGCAAGTGCTCCCAAGCTTCCGCCGCTTCGTGCGGTTGCTGCAGCACCTCGCTATAGGTCTTTCCGAGTTCGCGGTGCAGAGCGGCGAGCGCCTTCGGCTCGAGCAGCGCGGCGGCGCGGTCGACGGTGTTGTGCAACGCGACCACGAGTTCTCGGGCGTCGTTTCTGCGACGCCAGACGTCTGCGATCGCCAGTAAGGCGGTGGCGTTGCTCGGATCGATGTCGAGCACGCGCTGCCACGTGTCGAGCGCTTCGTCGTCTCGACCCAGGCGCTCGCTGAACAAGCGGGCGCGCCGACTCAAGGTGATGATGCGTTCCTCGTCGGTATTGGCGACGTCGTATTGGCGCTCGAGCAGATCACTGAGCTCGGCCCAGCGCTGCTGATGCTCGTACAAGTCCGCCAGGCCGGTCAGCGCCTCGTGGTCATCGCCGCGCAGTTCGAGCACGCGGCGCCAGCCCTCGGACGCAGCTTCCAGCTGACCCAACTTCTGCCACGACAAGCGGGCCATCTTGGCTCGCACTTCAGCCTCCGCCGAGTCGCCAACGGCACCCTCTAGCTGACGCTCGTAGACCTTCATCAGGTCGCGCCACGCTTCTTTGTGCTCGAAGATCCGCTCTAGGGCAGCGATCGCCGTGTCGTTCATCGGCTCGAGCTCGTCGAAGATCTGACGGTACGCGCGCTCGGCGTCGTCGAGCTGCCCGAGCTGTTGCTCGTAGACCTCGCCGAGTCGCATCAACAAGTTCACGCGCTCGGGCGGATCCGTCATCGCCTGTGCTCGGCGCTCCAGAATTTCCGCCAATTGCGGCCACTCTTCGAGCGAGCTGTGGATCCGATCCAAGTTCTCTAGCGCCTGTTCATCCGTCGGCACGACGCTCAATACGAAGCGATACGATTCCTTCGCCTTCTCGACGTCCGCGAGTTGCTCTTCGTAAACCCGCGCCAAGCGGCCGCCCAAGTGTGCTTGCACGTCGGGCGCGACGCCTTCTTGACTCACGGCGTCGGCGTAACGCACCGCCAACTTGACCCAACCCTCGTCGATGTTGCTCGCCAGGCGCTCGAGTTCACTGCCGATGCGCTCGTCCAGGGGGTGCTCGGCAAGGGCCTGAGAATACACCTCGAAGGCGGCCTCTGCCTCCATCAAGTGCTCTTCGGTGTCCTCGGCGATTCGGTAGAACAACTGCAAACGCGCGTCCGGATCAGTCGAGGCCAGCAGCTGCGCGCGGTGAACTTGGTTCAACTTCGCCCATTCACCTGCAGCATGATACAAGGGCTCGAGGATCGCAGCGATCTGCAGTTGCTTGGCCCCGGTGTCGAACATGCCCTCCAGTGCTTCGCGCGCTTCGGGGTGCTCGGGAGCCGCCGCCAACACCTCGCCGAACGCTGCGATCGCGCCGTCCGCGTCTTCCAGTTGTTGACGCAGCAACCCCAAACGGAACTTGAACTCGAGGATCTCTTCGGGCGAATCGGCGATCTCGGCCTGGCGCTCGAGCACCAAAGCCAAGTCGTTCCAGCGCTCGGCCTGCAAGAACAAGCGGTCCAAAGCGCTGAGCGCCGCCACGTTGTGCGGCTCGGCCTCCAACACTTGGCGGTAGTGCTTCACGGCACTGTCGACGTCCTCGAGCTGGACCTCGTAAATTTGCGCCACGCGCATTCCGAGCTGGACACGCTCTTCCGCGTCTTCCAATTGCGCGAGCTGCTCGGTGTAGAGCGCCGCAACGCGTGGCCAGAGGCCGAGCGCGGAGCCCAACCGTTCGAAGGCGCCCAGCGACTCTTCGTTCTTGCAGTCCTGCGCCACCGCTCGCCCGTACAATTCGAAGGCGCGGTTGTAGTCGCGCAAGCTCTCTTCGGCGATCAACGCCATGCGCTGCAACAGCTCCACCTTGGCGTAGCGGTCCGCTGCGTTCTGAACTTGCACTTCGAGCGCGCTGAGCAAGCGGTCGTACTCGCCCATCGCCTCGTACACGGGCTCGAGCACGAGCGCCGCGGCGAGCGGAGCTTCCTTGCCGTTCTTGATATTTTCGAGGGCCGCCAAGGTCGGTGCGTGCCCAGGATGAACGCCCAAGATCTCGGAATACAGTTCGACGGCGCGCGACACGTCGGACAAGCGTCGCTCGTACAACTCGGCGATCCGGTACTGGTAGCTGAGCGCCTCGGCCGAATCGGAAGCCAGTTCAGCCTCGCGCGTCAACACGCTGAGCAACTCGTTCCAATCGCTCGCGGCGACGAACAAGGCATCCAAGCGCCCCAGGGCTTCGATGTCATCCGGGTCGAGCTCGAGCACGCGTTGGTAAGTGTCGACGGACCGCGCTACGTCTTTCAGTTCACGTTCGTAGACCGAACCCATCTGATAATAGATGATCTTCTTCTCTTGCGGATCGGAGACCAAGTCGGCCTTCTTGGCCTGAATCGCAAGCAGCGACGCCCAATCCGAAGCGCTCAGGTACAGGTCGATCAACGAATCGATCGCCCGCCCGTCCTCTTCGTCCAAGGCCAGCACGCGGTGATACACCCCAATCGCCTGCTCGGGACGTTCGAGCACGTCGCGCTCGATCAGCGCGGCCTGAAACAGCGCTTCCTTCTGCTCGTCGAGATCGGCGAGCATTTCGGACTTACGCTGCAAGATTAACGACGTCTCGTCGTATTGCCCGGTAGCCTGATACAAGGCCTGCAGCGAATCTGCAGCCATCAGGTTTACGGGGTCGATGACGAGCACTTTGCGGTACAGGTCGATCGCCTTGGCGATGTCGCGCACCTCGTTCTCGACGACGCGCGCCGCAGCCATGTACAAGCCCGCGGCAACCTCGGGATCGCTCGCGGAACGCGCCGCGGCGAGTTGCTCGTATTGAGCGCTCAGGTCGCCAAAACGGCCCGTGGCACCAGCCAGTCGCTCGAGCGCCCCGCGGGTGGAATCGTTCAACGGATCGACCGCCAGCGCACGGCAATGCGTGTCGAAGGCACGCGCCAGATCGGCCGCCGCGTCTTCGTAAAGCGCGGCCATCTGATGCAACAGTTCGACCTTGCGCTGCGGGTCACGCTCACGACGCTCTTGCACGTCGTAGACACCGATCAGCTTCTCGTAGTTACCCTGGCTCCGATACAACGGCTCCAGGATTTCGGCGATCATCTGCTCGTTCTGTGGATCGTTGCCGAGGCGCTCGAGCGCCTGCAATGCGGCCGGATGCTGCGGATCGCGATCGAGGACCTGACGGTAACCTTCGATAGCGAGCTCGGCATTGCGCATGTGCTGCTCGCGCAATTGGGCCAAGCGCAACATCAAGTCGACTTGCTCGGTCTCGGTGTCGGCGAGTGCCAGCCGCGCTTCGAGGTTTTCCGCGAGTTCGACCCAGCTGCCCTGCGCTGCGTACAACTTGTCCAGAGCGCCAAGCGCGAGCGGGCTCGCGGGCGCGAACGACAAGACTTCGCGATAGGCCGCGATGGCTTTCTCGGGCTGCGCGAGCTGGTGCTCGAAGATCGCAGCCATCTCGCCGTAAAGCGTTTCCTTCTCGTCCTCGCCCAGCGCGAGCTCGATGCGCTTCTTGTAGACCGCCACCAAGTCTGCCCAGCGTTCCGCGTTGCGGAACAGGGCATCCATCGCCAGCAGTGCGCCCGCGTCGCCCGGATCGAGCTCCAGGATGCGCTCGTAGCTCGCAGCGGCCTCGTCGACCTCGCCGCGTTGTTCTTGGATGCTGGCAAGGCGCACCCAATAGTCTCGCGCGAGCTCTGCATCGGTCAGTTCTTCGGCGATTGCAGCGTAGAGTTGTTCGACGCCGTCCCAGCCGTCGGAGATACGCGCAAAGTTCTCCAGCTCCTCGCGCGCTTCGATGTGCGACGGCTCCGTGCGCACGGCGCGAGCTTGCGCGCTGAACGCGGTCTTCATGTCGCCAAGCTGCGTGGCTGCAGTTAACGCAATGCGGCGCAAAAGCTCGACTTGCTTGGCCGTGTCCGCCACTGCGGCAACCAAGATCTCGAGCACTTGCAGTAACTTCGCGGGCTCACCCGAAACCTCGTAAATGCCTTCCAGAATCGTCGCGGCTTCCGCCTTGAGCGCTCCGCTCAACATACCCTCGAGCGCAGCGCGTGCCCCTGGGTGAGCTTGGTTGATGAATAGGATTTCGCGGTAGTTCTCGAGCGCCGCCTCGGGCTCCGCCAAGTGCTCGGCCTGGGCCTGCGCCAGCCGGAACTTGAGGTCCAAGAGCAACTCTTCGGCGCTGGCAAGCTCAATGCGACGCATCAAGACTTCGGCCTGATTTTCCCACTGCTCGGTCTGCTCGTAGAGAGCATCGAGACCGGCAAGTGCATCGGGATCGGCGGGATCCTCGGTCAACACCTCTTCCAGAGTGCTGACGGCTTCCGCAGGCTTGTTCAGCTGTGACGCGTAGAGGTTCGCGACTTGGAACAAGATGCGCTTGCGCAAGGCCGGATCACTCGCCAACTCTGCGCGCCGCTGGTAAACGGAGAGCAAATCGAGCGGACGCCCTGCGCGTTGATACAACGTCTCGAGTGCTTCGAGCGCCGTCTCGTTCTCCGGCTCTTGTTCGCAAACAGCGCGATACTGCGCCAGTGCCAAATCGAGTTGATCGAGCTCTTCGACCAGCACGCGGCCCAGACGCAAGCGCAAGACAATCGGCTCGTTTGCCGCGATCACGTCGCTGCCCTTGGGGGGCTCGATGGCAGCCTGATAGGCGTCCACTAGTTGCGGCCAGCCCTCTACGGCCCCGGCCGCTGCTTCCACATCGGCCTGGGATTGCGCGTCATCGGGTGCCAACTGAAACGCCAACAGCAGGTTCTCGAAGGCGCGCTGTTTGTCGTTTGCGCGCCCCTGGTACAGCTCCGCCAACTGGCGCAGCAGCGCGATGCGTTCGGCGTCATCCGCGGTGTGACCCAGCTTGACCTCGATCGCCATGCACAAGCCCTTGGCGTTGTTCAGGCCTTCGTAGATCGGGATCAGCCGTTCGGCAGCCGCCAAGTGGTTCGGATCGATGGCAAGCACCTTCTCGTAACCGCGCGCGGCGCGATCGCCCTTGCCCTTCTGCGTCATCCACAGCTCGGACACCTTCATCAGCAAACGAATGCGCTCATCGTCGGTCTGAGCGCGCGACTCGTTGCTCTCGAGCACACGGATGAACTCGTCCCAGCGATCGCTCTGGGCGTAGAACATCTCGAGCTCGTCCCACTTGCCGAGCGCGATGTAGCGCTTCTTCAGCTGCTCTTGGTAGCGCCGATCGTCGGGCTGATAAATCAACAGTTGACGGTAAGCCTCGGCCGCGCGCGCCTCGTCTTTGAGGCGATCACCTGCAACCTGCCCCAACTTTTGCAGAACCTTCTGCTTCTCTTCGACGTCTGGCTCTACGACCGCCAAACGCTCGAGAACGTCTGCCAATTTCTCGTACTCGCGCTCGCGCTCGAACAGCTGCGACAAGGCCCTGAGCGCGTCCACGTCTTCGGGATCTGCTTCGAGCACGACACTCCACAACTCGGTGCAGATGTCGGGGCGTTTGACGCGTTCACTCGCGAGGCGCGCAATCTCCTTGTAAACCAGAAACCGCGCGGCAGGCTCCAGCTGCTCCGCCTCGTTGCGCTTCAACGTGATCAGCTTTTCCCAATCGCGACGTTTCTCGTAAGACTCGCGCAGGAACTCAATCGCCGCTGGGTGCGTCGGATCAACAGCGAGCACCGCTTCGTAAGCTTTGACAGCTTCGCCTTGGTTGCGAAACTTCTCGGTGTAAAGGGTGCCTGCTTGTACGAGCAGCCCAACCTTCTCGGCACCACCGGGTAGTGCTTCGGCTAGGGCTACCAGAGCCTTGACGTGGTCGTTGGGGCGTGTGCCTTCTGCCGCCGCGACCGCATCGCGTAACGCCTGGATTCGCGCCACATCTGCCGTTGTTTCTTCGCCCACAGTATTGCTCTCTTCAGCCACGGTGTTTGTCAGTCAGCACAGCGGGGTTCTCGTGGATCGATAGCGAGGCGATGGCTCGCATGGACCCAGTTGCTGCGCAGGCGCAAACGCTGGCTTTGTTCGCAGAGTTAGTCAATCCTCCGGCGACCACTCGATGCAATGACGAAAGCCTGGCCGGACCCGAGGGACGCGTCGTGAAATCCCGCCCCCAATGACGGCGGCGCGGTGTTGACGAGACAAGGGTCACCCGCACACCCACGCGACCACACCCAGCGTGCGTTGCACGAGAGCGTCGCTGAGCGTTGGCGAAGGAGCGACCGTAACTCGACGTGGTTACGTGGCACGCCCACACCAGCTCCGCCCTCCGCGTCGCGCTCCCTGCGCTTATCGACACGCCGTTGCCCTGCAGACTCCCGCTTACGACGCAACGCCCCAATCAGGTCGTGGCTCGTCGAGCCCCATCACTCGAGTGCCGGTCGGGTGTGTCGAGCTCGGGGCCTAGACCACCCTGCCAGAACGCTCCCCGACCTTCGGGAGTGCGGCTTTGCTACTCGAGATGATCGGGTCCGTGAGCCACACCACAGACCCGCCGAACTCTGCGAGCGGTCTGCCGCCGAGGGGCACTCGACCCTGAGCGAGCGCCCTTTCTTCGTCTCCGGCGGCGCCGGCAGCCTCCACCCAACTCAGCTGCGACCCAGGCGGGTCGCGACCTGATTCGGTCGCAACCCTGCTCTGCAGCAACCCGATCGAGTCAAAGCGGGCTGAGCTGTCGTCCAACTCAGCTGCCGCCCAACTCAGTCACCACCCAGTTCAGTTACCACCCAGTTTAGCGACGAGCGCGTTGCTGGTTTCGCACTGCTCCTTGAACGTCGTTGCGCCCTTGGCACCCGCGCACGCGCGCTTATTGAACGACTTCAAGAGGCGGACCGCTTGGTCCTTCTTGGGGGGATTCATCACGGCGTAGGCGCTGCCCAAGTTGTAAGCGATCTCGGGATGCGTATCGCCCGCGACTTGGTCGGCACTCTCGAGCGCGGCAACCCCGGAAGCGGTGTCACCCTTCGCCTGATAGACGTTATAGAGTAACGTGTAGATGCCGTACAAAGCGTTCTTGTTCTTCTGCACCTTCTCGAGCAAGCGCTCACCCTCTTTCAGGGTCTTCTCTGCTTCGTCGTAGAAGCGCAGGTTCGTGTACAGCTCGGCCAACGGCGGATAGAAGTAGCCCGTCTTGGGGTCGTGCTCGATCGCCTTGGTGTAGTTTTCGAGCGCCGCTTGGTCGTTGCCCGTCCAAAGCATGCACTGCGCCAACCAGTGGTAACAGTCGGCGTAGTTGGGATCGAGCTCGATGCACTTCTGCAGCGGCTGCTTGGCATCCTCGTACGCGTCCTTCGCGCCGGCTTCGGCGCTGCGCACCAGGGCGTAGCCACGGTAGTAGAAGTAATCAGCGAATTGGGGAGCCTGAGCCGCGGCACGCGACAACGCCGACTCCATCTTTCCCCACTCCTCTTGCTTCTGGTAAGCCATGGCTAGCTTCCAGAAGATGCGGTGGTTGGACGGATCCAAACGCGACGCCTCTTCGTACTTGGCGATTGCGCCGCTGACGTTGACCGACACCGCTTGGTCACCCTGATTGGCAAGGTTGATCGCTTCGATGTGATCGCGGCTGCAGCCCGCCGTCCCCATTGCGGCAGTGCCAAGCACCGCAGCGAGCAACGCACCCAGTCCAACTCTGGCACCCAGCTGGCGCGCCGCCTCGATCATTTTCCACGTGTTCATTTGCACCACTTACCTCGTCTTTGGATTGTCCTTGCCCAACGAGCGTGCCGCTGCGACGAATGCCTGTTCGAGGCTTGGGCCACTTAGAGCAGAAGTACTACTCTTGGGCCCCAAACATCAAGCGTCGCACGCGTACTCGAGATCGGCCTTTAAGGCGGGCGCGACGAAACTTTCACTCGGCCCGCACGAGGCTTCCCAATCGACACGTCTGTTCCCGGGTGTGCACTCGCGGCGAACCCCTTTGGGCGAACTGCGACCCAGCTCGGAAATCGATGGGGCGAACAAGCCCCACAAAACGGCAATGGGCCAGCACTACGCTGGCCCACCGCCACGCTCGATCAGCGCTCCTATCAGCCTGGAGCGAACATGATCGGGTAGACGACCGTCACGATGCCGCCTTCGGGCTTCGGGAAGCTCAAGCCGTAGAACGCACGCACCACGCAGTTGACGACGCTCGAGTCAGGAATGCTCGAACCACCGTTGCTCACGTTCGAAACCGAACCGTCGCGGTTGATCACGAAGCGCACGGACACGCGACCTTCCAAGTTCGGGTTCGCACCGAGGCCCTGCTCATAGCAGAGGCGGAAGCGACCGAAGTTCTGACGCACGATGCGTTGGATGACTTCCTTCGGCAAGCGACCGCTGACCGTCGTTGCACCCATGCGGATCTTCGGAGAGCTCGTCTTGTGCGAGCCGCCCAAGCGACCGTGTCCGGAGCCGAAACCTTGACCGGTGCCGGTACCTGCGCCGTGACCCAGCGTACCGATCGAGCCGAGGCCGATACCTTCGCCGGTACCGCCGCCGCCCTCACCGATACCGGAGAGACCCAAACCGCCTGCGCCGTAAGCGTCACCGATTTCGTCGCCCCACATGTTACCCATGGCGCTGACGCTATCCATACCGAGCGACTCTTCACGGCCCCAGGGCGCCGTCGGAGCATTCGGATCACCGGCAGCGCCGGTGTTGATGAGGCCGATCATACCGAACTCGACAGCCTCACGCAGTGCGGCTTGGCGAGCGATATGGGGATCGGGGTTGTCTTGCGGACCCTGCACCGCGTAGCGCTTGTTGGTCTCTTTGCTCGATTCTTTACCCATCGAGCCTTCTTCACCCTTGGCTCGAGCACCGGTGCCGCCTTCTTTGTTATCGGCGTCATCCTCGGGGACCTGCTCGGTCTCTTCCTCTTGCTCCTTCTCGGCGAGGGCGTCGAGGTACTGCTGGATCAAGATCAACTGATCTTGGTCGATGCCTTCACCGTCCGTTAACCCCATGGGCGGAACGAAGAACGCCATTGCCAACATCATGCTGCCGACCGAGAGGAACGACAGACCAAAGTACATGGCGACGTTCCAATCGAAGCCACTGCCCAAGCCGTGAGGGATGGGCTTGCCGGCGTTGACGGCTTGCACCTGGAACACCAAGTCCTGAACGTGTACGCGCGCCTTGCCACCGACGGGCAACGGCAGTTGGTACGCACCCGCGAGCTCTGCACAGGGCTGCGCCTGGGCGCGAGCCTCGTCCAGAGTCATCACCGGACGACCCGTAATTTCCACGGTGCCGACGGCGCCCTGCGGGATTACGACCGCTGCGCTCGCGGCGTCGCCAATCACCACCGGCATGCGAGTCGTGCCGAGCTTCTCCGACGGAACGAAGAAGTCCACGGCGAACTGCTTGCCCTGATCCTCGCCCACGTAGAAGTTACGCGGCGGGGTCAAGTGGCTGACGTGCAGCACGTTCTCACCCCAAAGAACCATCACCTCGACGGCAGCGACATGAGGCAGCTCGACCTCGTCGGGTGCTACGTCGGGACCGCTCTTGACGAGCGTATACGTGTACGTGCCTTCGGGCGCGTCATCGGGAACCGCAGCGACTGCTGCCCCGCCCCATGCGTCCGGCGGAGCAGAGTGACCGCCACCGAAGGGGTTCGGCGCAGCGTAGTTCTGCTGAGCCGCAAAGGGGTTCTGTCCAGCGAGCGCAGCTTGCCCAAAGGGCAACGTTGCGGAGCCCGGCGGAATCACACCGCCCGCGAAGTGGCCAGGAGCAACCTGGGCAGGGGCCGGCGCGGCGAACGCGGCGGGAGCCTGCGCTTGCACCGGCTCGATGTACTCGAGAACGGCGATGGTCTGACCGATTTGGATCTGGTCACCGACGTTCAGGCGCGCCTTGTTGACGATTGCGCCGTTGACGATCGTGCCGGTGTCGTTGCCGAGATCAATCAAGGTGACTTCCTCGGGGGTCGTCACTTCGATCACCGCATGCATCCGCGCAGCCGCTGCGTCATTGATGCAAAGGTGGCTGTTCGGATCTTGGCCGACCTTCACCACGTCCTGCGCGATCGACTCACGCGCAACCAGTTGCCCGCCTTGATAGACCGCGAAGGTCAGTATCGCTTTCGCCATTTCGTTCTTTCTCTTCCTAGCTTCTCGCTTGGCCTCGTTGACCGAGCGTCACAAACCGCACCATCGAAACCGCGGGAGTCCTGTCGACTCCCAAAAACTCGTCGCTCTTGCGCTCAGCTGGTCGGGGTTTCCTCCAGCTACGCTGACTCAGAGGTTCTCGACCGACTTCAACATTTCCGGCACGAAGGTCGTGCGCGGACGAATCAGGGTCGTGCGAGCAGCCTTCGGGCGCACGCGAATCGTCGCGTCGTTGGGACCGAAGCCACCGGCATTCAAGGGATCGTCTTCGAATTCGTAGCCGTAACCTTCGCCATCACCGCCGCCCGCGGGAGGAGCTCCCTGAGCCGAGGCAACCTTGGAGATCGTCAGTCCGGCGAGCGCCACGAGGCAAACCGCCGCCATGCTGCGCAAACCGAAAGAAGAGTTGTTCGAGCCTTTTTTGCTTAGCTGACCCATGACTTTGCCTCCTGGGGATCTCTAACTCTGGAGTCGACCTCGATGGCACTCCGAATTCCGGTGCAACTGTATCGACCCGCTACTGAAGCGTCAATCCTGTTGTGCCCTACATTCGCTGCTGTTTTGCGGACACCACCGTTTTCCGGACACTGCTGCTTTTCTGGAAAACAACTGCTTCTACCGAGACCCGCTGCTTTTCCGAAGAACACAGGCGACGGTCTTGCGTGCCGACACTCGATGAAAGCCCGAGTTCCGGTTTTCTTGGTCTGGTCGCAGACTTTTTTGGGAGCTGCTGACTCAGGCGATTCGGGTGTGTCCACTTTGCACTGCCACAGCTCAAAACTTTGAGCTGAATGGATCGACCGCTTCTTTCTGTCGAACTGTGGTTCCAATCAAAACGGGCCGCCCCTGGCTGGAGCGACCCGTCTTGGTTTGCCCGGAACGTGGGTCCCGAGCGCGTTGGTCGAACGCCGTATCTTCGGAGACGACGCTACTTCTTGGGTGCAGCCGGAGCCGCAGGTGCGGGCTTCGCCGGGGTGGCCGGAGCAGCCGGCTTCGCACCAGCTGCCGCGGGTGCGGCCGGAGCCGCGGGTCCCTTGGCGCCACCCGCCGCGGGAGCGGGAGTGGCCGGAGCGCCCGGAGCGGGCTTCGCACCAGCAGCCGCGGGAGTGCCAGCCTTGGCATCCGCGGGCTTGGAAGCTGCAGCCTTGTCGGCAGCAGCCTTGTCAGCGGCGGCTTTCTTGTCGGCAGCGGCTTTGTCCGAAGCAGCCTTGTCGGCGGCGGCCTTGTCGGCAGCGGCCTTGTCGGCAGCAGCTTTGTCAGCCGCAGCCTTCTCGGCCTCTTCCTTCTTCATCCGCTCTTCCTCTTCCTTCTGACGCTTGGCCTCGGCCTCTTCCTCGACGCGAGCCTTCTCGCCTTCCTCGATGAACTTGATCGTGTCCTTGATGTCTTGGATACGATCTTGGCTACGCTTCACCGCGTCCTGCAACTCGGGTGCGCTGCCAGCTTTGCTGATGAACGCTTCGTAGCGGGCGATGGCGTCGTTCAGCGTGGGGATCGACTTCTTGGCGTCACCCGTCGACTTGGCGCGGAACTCCTGCGTCAAGATCGCTTCGTTGTAATAAGCCTCGGGGCGCGAGCTATCGACCTTCTTGCACTCGTCCAAGTACTTCTGCGATTCCGCCACGTACTTGTCGAAGTTGGCATCGTTGATTTGACCGCGAACTGCCAACGCCAATCCGAGTAACGCCTCGTAGTCACCAGGGACCAACTTCAGCGCCTCGCGATAGGCTTTCTCGGCTTCCGCGAAGCCACGGAACGACAGGTTCACCGCCGCGTAGTTCATGTGGGCTTCGAAGAACTTCGGGTCCAGGTTGCGAGCCATCGCGAAGCTCTTCACTGCACCGTTGAAGTTATCCATTTGGACTTGGATGAGTCCTGCGGTGTTGTGAATCGGCGCGTAGGTGCCATTCTTCTGGATCGCTTGCGAGGCAACGAGCGCCGCGAGCTCCAGCTGCTGCTGGTTCACGTGGGCTTTCTTCGCGCCTGCGATCACGAGCCCACGACGTCGACCCGTGGACTTCGCACCTGCAGACTGCTTGGCGGCCTCCATGTAGTAGATCGCGAGCTGGTTGAAGGCGGGCATGTAGCCGTCGTCGATCGCGAGGGCGCGCTGAATGTTCTTCTTCGCGCGCTCGAGGTCGTTGGCACCGTCTTCCGTAGCCGTGTCGCCGTTGCGCTCCATTTGCAGAGCCGCGACGCTGACCAGCGCCTCGACGTTCTGGAACTTCGCGTCACGAATCACGCGCTCCAAGTTCGACACGGCGCCGTCGAGATCCTTCGAGCGCTGGTAGTCGAACAACGCCATCTGGGCGCGACCGCGGTGGAAGTTGGGATCGGCACTGCTCGCAGCTTGGAACTGCTCGAGCGCTTCCTTCTCCATGCCGCAACGCATGTACGTCACGCCAGCGTTGTACAGAGCCGTAGGCAGCGGGGTTCCGCTGGCAGACTGCTGTTCCTCCGAGGCCTTGACGAACTTATCGGCGATGGATTTACACTTCGCCTCGTTCCAGTCGGACTTGGCGTCCGCCTTGACGAACTCGTCGAGCGCAGCAGTGTGCTCTTTCTGCGCCTGCTCCGCGACCTGATAGACCTTCTCGGGTCCGTTACCGGTTGCTGCGGGAACCTTGGCCCCACCATCGGCACCGCCACCTCCGCCGCAAGCAACGAGGAGGACGACTGGGATGACACCAAAAATCTTGGATTGTCTCATATGAACTTACCTCAGCGTCTGGATCGCCCGGGACCGTAGCCCCGGGCTGGATTCATTCGACGAAGCGCTTTGGGCTCACTTGCCCTTCGCGCTGTCGTCCTTCTTCTCCTCGGGCTTCTTCGCTTCCTTCGCAGGACCCGTGTCGGTCGTGATGATCATGGGCTCGCCGTTCGCCTTGAGGGGGTACGGCTTCTCCTTGAGCACCGAGTTGACGCGGTTCGGAGCACCACGGAATTCGTCGACCAAGTGGAACTCGGACTTGTACTCTTCCGCCAACCACTCCTCGCAGGAGCGGCTGAACTCGTCGAAGTACTGATAGGTGACCGAGTACTCGAGGCAGGTCTTGAACGCGCTCTTACCGATTTGCTTGAGCGGCTCGGACGCGTCGTCCAAAGCGCCGTAGTAAGCGGTGCGAATCTCGTAGTCCTCGGCCATCGCCTTCGGAATCGGCGCCTTGCGGAACTCCTTCACGAAGGTCGACCACATGTCACCCACGCGGGCACCACCGGCGATGACCCACTTTGGCGGAGGCAGCGGCTGCAGATCGACGATCTTCTTGTACTCGGCGCTGGCGGTCTCGACCAAAGGCTTCTTCTTGGTGATCCAGTCCTTGACCTTGGTGTTGATGTGCTTGAGCACCGACTCTTTGTCGCCGGGCCCCTTGTATTCGGGGAACTTCACGCGGTTGACCGCGTCGCGCTTGATTTCGGCAAAGTAGAACATCGCCTCGCCAACCGCGGTGAGTGCACGACCCATGCGACGTTGTTTCGTCGAAGGATCGTCCGGACCCGACTGAATCTCGGCAGCCGCCTTTTGCGGATCCGACCACGCACTGACGACCTTACCGTATTCGGTCTTGGCCGCAGACTCGGTCTTCATCTGCATGTAGGCTTGCGCCAGCAGCGCGTGCGCTTGGACTTTGACGTCGAGCGTGGCTTGCTTGTCGATTAACCCGAGGGCCGTACCGGCGAGCTTCGCCTTGACTTGTTGCCAGTCGTTCTTTTCGGCGTAGTGCGCGGCAATCGCGAACGCGATCTGCGCAGCCTGCTCCGGCTTGCGACGGCCGAAGTTGTTGTTGAACGCCTGCGCGGCTTCGATTGCCGGATCGTCCAGACCGAGGCCCAAGTTGAGCACGACGGCGTCGCTGAGCGCTTTGTCGGCGTCCTCACCCTTGTACTTGGTGGCGTCCGCGTAGGACATGAAGAACTTCGCAGCTTGGTCGTACACCGCGATCGCTTGGTAGTTGCGACCGAGCTGATACAACGACTTCTTCGCGAGCTCCGTCTCGTGCAGGTTGTACTTCGGATTCAGCAGCAGGCGACGGACGCTGATGGCTTTCGCCAACAGACGACCCGCTTGGTAGGCCTGAGCCGCGTTGAACAACACTTCGTCCATCTTGCCGCAGCGTGACTCTTGACCCGCCGCCAGCGGTTCTTCGCCGTAGGTGCGCCACAACTCGATGTAAGCGTCGCCACCTTCCTTGTATTTGACGAGCGCTTCGGGACCGCCGGCCTTGTCGGCTGCTTCGACGATCTTCTCGGCGCGCAGACGCTTGACGTCGCACTGGATACTGGTGAGCAGATCGCACTGCTCCTTGTTCTCCTCGTACTTCTTGTCTTGGCAGAACAACTCCAGGAACGCGGGCACGTCGTCGCCCATCGCCGTGAAGCACTCGGGCTTGGGTGGATCGCTCTTGGAACCAAGGACGTTCACCGACTCCAAGTACAACTGAGCGGCGTAGATGGCGCTATCGTGATCCGAGTAGTTGAGCGCGACGTCGCGGAAACCGACGGCGGCCTCCTCCCAGTGCTGCGCTTCGAAGTAGGTACGCGCGCGGGCGTACTTGACCTCGACGAACTGATCGTAGGCTTGCTTGTTGCCCTCGGGCGGCTTGATGTAACAGACGTAACGATTGAAGGCCGTGACCATGCCCTTCTGCATGTCACTGAAGTCCTTGGGCTTGAACTTCTCCCACTCGTTCTTCTTGTTGTCGCCGCCGCGGACGTCCTTCGGAGCAAGGCCCTTGCCCTTCTTGTCGTCATCGCCCTTGTGCATCTGATCGTACATCTTCTGGTAGCAGAGGACGGACGCGTATGCGGCTTCGGGCGCTTCGGGGCTGTTCGGGTTGGCAGCGACCACCGCGTCGAACGCGGGACCGCAGTCTTCCCAGCGCTCCTGCACGTACAGGAGGTCAGCCATGGCGTACTTGATCTTGTAGATGTTCGGCCAGTCTTCCTTGACGATGCGCGGGAACGTGAACTTCTCGAAGTCTTCCTGCGTGAAGTTGTCGACGACCTTCTGATACAAGAGCGACGCGAGACTCATCGTCTCTTTGTCACCCGTACCGCGCGTACCGCCGGTACCCACCGCTTCCAAGTGCCAGCTCATCGCGGTTTCCGCGAGCAGCTCTGCCGTGCGGTTGTCGCACTCGTGGATCGCCTCTGGCGGATGCTTCGACTTGCGGAAGTCGTCGCGCACCTTCAGCTGCTCGTCGAGCTCCTTGCGGATCGCGACCTTGTCGCCCGACTTGAGCGCTTGAATCGCGTGACTGACCTGCGTCTGGTAGACGCAGTAACGGTCACCCTTGTCGCGCGTCATCAAGTCGCGATAGAGCGTGACGGCTTCGGCGTAGTGACCGGTGTCGACGTACGCCAAACCGAGATCGTTGAGCATCTCGATCGTGGCCGTATCTTCGCCACCCTTGTCACCGCTGAGCGGTTTGAAGAAGTTGTAGGCTTTGTCCGGAGCCCCGGCGACGGCGTAAACCGGCACCAAGTCACGACGGGCAGCCTTCTGCAATTGCGGCGCGTTCGGCAACTTCGGGAACTGATCACCGTACGCGATCACTTCCTTGAACTCTTGGATTGCCGCAGCGTAGTCGCCGCTGTTCCAGTGCACGTACGCCAACTTGTAGTGGGCGTAACCGAACACGGTGTTCTCTGGCGGCTTGTACTCGGTCACCTTCTGATAAGCCGTGGCAGCCAGCGCCCACTTGGACGGATCGGCCATGGCTTCGTTGAAGAAGAGCTCACCGAATGCCAAGTACGCGTTGGGCACGTACTTGCTCTTCGGTGCCTTCTCGATCAACTCGAGGTAGACCTTGCGCGCGTCATCGAGCTTGCCCGCCTGCTCGTACTCGTATGCGAGGTAGTACAAGATCTCGTCGACCTTGGAGTACTTCGGATAGTCGCGCTTCATCACGCGGTAGTACGCGATGGCTTTGTTGCGAGCTTCGCCGAGGATGCTCTTGGCTTTGAGCTCTTCCTGCTTGGCGCCATCGTAAGCGTTGCGCTGTTTCTTCTTCTTGGCGTCATCCGCCTTCATCTGCGCTTCGATCATGTCGCGGTTGGCCGCCGACTCCAGCTCGACGTAGCCTTCCGCCAAACGCCGGACGAGCTGCCCGCGGTCCTTGTCGTCCTTCGCCGTCTTGCGGAAAAGGCGCTCGAGGCCGGAGATCTCCGTGATCAGCAACGCGCGTGAACGAGCTTCCAAACGAGCTTTGCGCGTATCGCGCTGACCCGCGGACATGCTCTCCGAGGCGCCACGTTGCTCCAACGCGTCTACGCGCTTCTTGCGTTGCTCGGGGGGCGGGGCGCTGCTGAACGCCGTCTTGTGTCCGCCCTTACCGCCAAACTCCTTGGGGCCAGCGGGGCAAGTCTCAATCGTCTTGTACGCGTCGGGCGACACGCACTCCTTGATGAGCTTCTCAGCGGCTCGTTGCTTGGCAACCTCACCCGCGGTGCTCGCTCCCACGAGCGACAGGAGCGCTCCCAGGACGGCAAAAAACGGGATACTTCGATTCTTCTTCATTTACCAATTACCTCCCGCAGGCGGACTGAACGACCTGACGATAGAAGCCCAATTCGTCGCGCCAAAACTCACCATCGAAGACCCAAATCACGTGTTCTTCGTCCGGATTGACGACGCCGTAGATCTTTGACTCTGCCGCGCTCACCTGCCCGGCCTTCAACTTCTCGTCGAGCAAGTTGCGTTGGGCAGCCGTGATGTCGATGAGGATCTTCTCACCGTTGTTCAAGTGCTCTTCGAGCTCCGAGATGAAGCGGCGATAACGCGATTTGGCAAGCTCACCCGCTTGCTTGATCGCGTTCTGACGCGCTTCGCCCAGACGATCTTGGATGTAACCACCGAGTCCCGCCGTGCGGAAGCTACCCGGCGCCTTGTCGTACGTCTCTTTCTCTTTATCGAGCAGCTTGACGTATTCGATGTAGCGCAAGAGCTGACGGTCGCTGAGCGAGTGCTCGACGATGCCCTTGATGGCCGGCGGCAGGTCGGCCTTGCCGCTCTGAACCTGGAGCAGGAACTTGTAGAACTCTTCGGATTTGCCCTCGCCCTCGTAGTCTTTGAGGACTTTCTTGAGCTCGTCGCGAATTGGCACGTACTTCTTGTTGAAGCGCGCAACCACGGTGGTCGCCGCTTCGTAGTTGCAGTTCGCGAAGTAGATGACCGCTTTGAGAATCTGGGCTTCGGGATAGAACGCACCGGGGAAATACGGTGCCTCGATCGTGTGGATGTTGCCGAGAGCGCGCGGGTAGTCGCCAGCCATGAAGTAGGCCCACGACTCCTCGAACAGCGCGTCGAGCCAGTACTCGCTCGTGACGTCGATTTGGTTCCAGTACTTGACCGCTGCGCTGAGCTTCTTGTCATCGATCGACGGCGCATTCGTCTCTGCGTCGAGTTTGATCGACGCGGAGTAGTAGGTGCGCGCTTGCGACAGATACGCCAAGTCTTGCATGCGGCGCTCGTCCTCGACGCCCTCGACGCCTTCGTGCAGCGCGGTCTCGATGCGCTGGAAAGCGTTCACCGCCGGGATACTCTTGCGCAGCTGGACGTAGCTGATGCCGCTGAAGAACTGCGACTGCACGTAGTAACGGCTGCTCGGCTTCACGCGGTTGAAGAGACGAATCGCTTCTTCGTAACCCTTGTCGTGGTGGTACTTGTAGCGACCCAGCAAGTAGTTGAGCTGGTAGTACAAGTCACGCTGCTGCGGATTGTTGAAGCGCGCGAGATCTTCGTCTCCGTAGCGACCGACGCTATCGATGATGCCCGCCGGCTCCGGCAGCTGCGTCGCCAACTTGCTCAGCCACAACAAGGTTTGGCCGAACTTGAGGTGATTCTTGTTGGCCGCGATGGTGCTGAACATCGCATAACTCGTCTGATAGAACTTCAGACGATACAGACTGATGGCGAGCCAGTACTGCGCGAGCTGTTGATTGCCGGGATCGTCCCCGGTTTCGCCGGCGACCACGCGGTGCAGAGCCAGGGCCGCTTCCGCCCACTTCTGCTTGTCGAAAAGGCTCTTGGCTGCGGCCGCATCTTCCGTCATCTGGCCTGCAGTGACGGGACCTTGCTCGGCCGGTGCGTCTTTGCCGCCCTTGCCTTTGGCGCCGGCCTTGCCGCCACCCGAGCCTTGCGCCGCAGCGCCGTCTCCTTCGTCGTCATCGAGATCGATGACACCTTGGGCATGAGCGGTAGACGCCGTGGACAACGTCGCCCCCAGTGCCAAACTCGACGCCAACAAACACATCCCGGCTATGCGCTTACGCAACATCCGTCCTCACTTTCAGCGCCTGTAAGCGCGTTGCCTGATAGTCCGACACCCGGATCCGATGATTCATTAGTTAGGTTGTTTGGGGTCGCGCCGCTCTGCTCAGCCCTGCGCCCACCGACCCTAGGCCGACGCTCGGAGCGAAAAACATAATAAGAACAAATAGATATGAGCTCGCGGCGCCGGCGATGTTAGAGACGCGCCATCTGGCTTGTCAAGGAGCGTTTCGACTTCCGTCGAATTGGGAAAAATTACGCTACGGCTGATTCAATGCGCTTTGCTCCTCGTGGATCTTTCGAAGCTCAGCTTCGTGTGACCGCAGAAAGCGATCATCCATGGGACGCACGCGCACGGCTATCGGTTTGTCTACACTTCGAACCGCACAATCCGATTACAGGGCATTTATCAGAGCTGATCGCAATCGACGCCCACACACGCGGCTGGAAAGCCTCGGACACCGCTGTGAGCAAAGCCTTGGTGCGAGAGTAGAACGTGCGAAATCATGCGCATAGCGCGTCGATCGCGAGATCGATTTGCAATTGACGGAGCGAACGGCGGTCGATTAGCTTCCGCGCGTCCTATGAAAACCGCCAGGGTCAATCGTTCGCAGACGATCATCAACGCGTTCGCTTCCGTGGGTTTGTTGTTGGCTGCGTTCGGATGCCAAGGCATCGGCGTCGGTGACCCTTGTATTCCGGAAGACGAATATCGCACGTCTTTTGGCGGCTATTCACCTGACGAGGTCAACGTCGAGAGCCGCAGTTTCCAGTGCGAAACCCGCGTTTGCCTCGTGAACAAGTTTCAGGGCCGCGTCAGCTGTCCTTACGGACAAGACAACGGCAAGGGCGGATGCAAGACCCCAGACGAGGTCGAGGACATCAACGTGCCGGTCAGTGCGCAGTTGAAGGACCGCCGCCCCAACGATGCGGTCTACTGCTCGTGTCGTTGTGATTCCCCGCCCGGCACCGGCCGCGGCAATGCGCCCTACTGCGAGTGCCCCGAGGGCTTCTCCTGCGAGAACTTGATCGACAACATCGGGCTGGGCAACAAGCAGTTGGCCGGCGCGTATTGCGTGCGCAACGGCACCAACGTCGAGTCGGACGCGCTCAACGGTCCGCGTTGCAACGCCGCGCAGAAGAACTGCGAGCAGTAAACAGCAAGACCGCTTGGCGGTTTTCCTCAGTCCACGAGAAACCGGGGCGCGGGTCGCGCCGAGGTTTGGCGTGGATCCAAAACTGCGACGCCAACGAGCTCTCGAGGCCGAGCAACTGGTGGTCGATCACCTGAAGGCGCACGGCTTTCAGATTGTCGCGCGCAACCTGCGTCAGGGCGCGCTCGAGATCGACATCGTCGCGCGGGCTGGCGACCTGATCGCCCTGGTGGAGGTCCGCGGTCGAGGAAAGACGGCGCGCACGAGCCCGTTCGGCAGTGTCTCCCCCACCAAACGTCAGCGGCTACGCCGAGCCGCCAAGCTGTTGTGGCGCGCGCGCTACGCCCGCGACCCGAGCGTAACCCGGCTTCGCTTCGACGTCGCTTCAGTGATCTTCAGCGACGCCGGCACACGAGTCGATTATGCGGTGGCGGCGTTTACCTGACGCGGATCAGATTTCACTTCAAGAGCCCCCGCCGGCGGCAGGTGCCATGCTGTTACGATCCAATGGGGCCTGCATGTCCCGCCGGAGCTCGCGCAAGATGGCGAGTTTTTCTGGCTCGACAACGCCCTCGAGCGCTCTGAGCGCGCTGTCGAGTCGGTCGACGTCTCGCTGCTGACGCGTACGAAGCGCTCTGACGGTGGTGTTGAACGCCTCGAAGAAGCTGACCAATTCGTCACCGCGCCGCAGCGGCGACGGGACTTCTAGGCTGCCCGATTCGAGCGCGCGCAGCTGTCGCTTCATCTTGTAAAGGGGGCCTGCGATCTTGTGAGTGACGACGATGCCAGCGAGCCACAACACGACGACCAGCAGCGCCAATGCGCCGATCAGCGCGATCGCCACCTGCGAGCGCTGCTTCTGTAACTGCTCGGCTTGGCGGCGCAGCTGCTCTTGCTGTTGATGCTGCTTCTCTGCCTGTTGCTTACCGTCGGCTTCGAACACGGCTTTCAGCGCTGGATTGTCGCTGTAGACAGGGTCTTTGATGATGTTCATCGCGACCACGTCACTGACCTTGCGGCTTTCGGCGAGGACTTCTGCCCCGAGCTCGACGCTGGCTTGGCTCTGCGCCAGCGTCTCTTCGCTCGTGCGCCACAGCAAGATCCCGAGGGCCAGACTGACGATCAACGCGATCCCCGCGCCGTAGCTCGCGTACTTGAGTTGGAAGTGCTGATCGAGCAGGTAATTGCGCACTCGACGTTGATGCCGCTCGGACGGGCGCGAGGATGCTGCTTGTGCGTCTGCCATAAACTGTTATCCGTGAGAGTGACTGAGGGAAACGACGACCCGAGCGGACGTCCGTAGAAATCTAACAATTAGATACGTGCGGCGGTCTTGGCCAGTTCTGGAACCAGGTTTTCTGCGGCTGACGACATCAGCTCGTCTTCCGAACCGACGTCGCCGGGGCTCGTGTCGGGCATGGTCAGATTGCGCGCCATGCTTCCGCGAAAGTCTTTGCCGGGATAGCTGAACAGGGTGAGCTCGAAATCCAAGCGCATGTCTTTGCCCTGAGCCGAGACCTGAATCTTCGGCCACACGAAGATGCCCTTCGCCTTCGGGAAACGCTTGAGCACGTCTTTGGCCTGCGCTTCGGACTCACCGTCGGGAGCGATGGCGAAGCCTGGCAACTTGGAGAGTTGTTGGCTGAGCAGCGACCGCACGCGTTGGGTTAGCGCCGCCGTGTCACGCTGCGTCTTGTTCGTGACCTCGCCGATCGAGACGTAATACAGCGTGTCCTGATTGATCGTCGCACGCGGCTGAAGGCGAGTCAGCGCACGCTGGATCACGCTCTTGACTTCCTCGCTCGATTCTTGGTCGAGCCGCTGCGTCAAACAATCCTGGCCCCCCAAAGCCAAGCGGCCGAGTGCGGCAGCTGCTGCAGCTCGAACAGTCATGTTCTCATCGGACAGTGCGCCACACAAAGGCGCAACCGCGTCCTCTTTACCGCTTGCGCCTAGCGCGAGAGCAGCTTGAGTGCGCACGCGGAAGTCGTCGCTGCTGCGCAGTCGTTCGGTCAGAGGCGGTATGTCCGGTTCATCGGCGTACGCCCCTCCTCCGATGCACAATGCACTCGCGGCAACCAAGGCCGCAACCAGACGCACCAGTCCTCGACACATTCTTGCTCAGGCTAACACACGCCGCGGCGTCTAACCGGGACCTTGTGCGGCACCCCCTCGGAACGCTGCGCCATGATGGTAGAGCTCCCACCTTGCACTACGACTTGCTACGCGCGCGCTAACCCGTTTGAATGCACCTCGATGCGCCGGTGGTTGCTGAGTGTGTGCGGGATGGCTCTCGTCAGCTCGACGCTGCATGCGTCCCCCTTACGGGTCCATGGCTCGACCACGTTTCAGGGTCTCCAAGTTCAAGCAGGAGCGAAGCTCGTCAGAGTGGTCGGTTCGCTGCGAGACGAAAGCGAAACGGCAGTCGCAGGTGTGCCTGTCGAGCTTACGACCACGCCACCGACTCCCCGAATTCGCGGCTGCGACGGCAACGCATTGGTGCGCACGGATCTCGAGGGACACTTCTGTTTCGAACTCATGCCAGGCGCGACCAGCGCGCGGCTGCGCTTCGCGGGCAGTGAGTTCTTGCAGCCGGTGCTTCGGGACTTCGCGTTGAGTGAGCAAATTCGCCCCCAGCTCAAGCTCGAGACGGCGGACGCCCGCTGGCTGCTTTGGCAACCTGAGCATGAAGTCAGAGTCGAACTCAGTGGCGCGACCGTGCGCGAGCACTACCAACTGCGCGTGCTGCTCGAACGCGGCCCCGGTACGACGGCCCTGAGCGTGGCCAACATGCCACTCGGCAGTGAACGGGCGCAGACTTTGACATTGTCGTCGGATCAGTTGGGGGCCCCCGGACAGGCAACGCTGACGGCGTTGCTCGGTGATGACGCGGCGCATCCATTGGCGCTAGCCCAAGTGCCGCTGCTGTTGGTGTCGAAGGTCGACCTGCGCTGGGAGGCAACCCCCGAACCCGTGCGACCCGAGCTCGGCTTCGATCTCGCAGTTGTGGTGACGAGCCGCGGGCAACCCGTCAACTCGGGTTGGATCGAAGCGCACGCCAACGGCCGTGTGGTGGGCTCGGCGCCCGTGCACGACGGGCGCGCCGTAGTCGCCAGTCGCTTCTTGGCCGCGGGCGACTCGCAAGTTGCGTTCGAAGTGCGTTACGTCACCGATCAACCTTGGTTGGAGCCGGACTCGCCGCTCGCGTGGGATCTCCAAATCAAACGCGCTAGCGGTTGGACTCATCTGCCCTGGCTCCTGCTCGGAGCGGGGGCAGGACTGTGGATCTTTCGCGGTTGGTGGCGGCCGGTGCGCCGCGCCGATCCGATCACCTCCCGCGCAAGTAGCGTGCGCGAAGCAGGTGCCACACTCATACATCCAGGTGCCCCGATGAGTGGGCACCACGGTGTGGTTCTGGATGCCCACACGGGTGAGGTGATCGCCAACGCGCAGCTGCGTATTGTTCTGCCCAGCGTTGGGGCGGAGGTCGTGGCCCAAAGCACCGTCAGCGACGCCAACGGCTCCTTCTCCTTATCTACCCTGTCGGATCTCCCCGAAGGCGCCCGCTTCGAAATCTCGGCCGAGCATCATTCGCGCCTGCGCCTGCCCCCGCCAAAACCCGGCCGCCTCGAAATCGTCATGATCTCCAGACGACGGAACCTGCTGCAGAAGCTCGCTGAGTGGGCTCGTACGCGACAGTGGCACTCCCAGCGAAGCCTGACACCCGAGGAGGTAGCGATGCGCGCCAGGGAACGCGCCGAATCCGAGGTCGAGCACTGGGCGTTGGACGTCGAAACGGCGGCGTTCGGACGGGTGCCTCCTGATGAACAGAGCGAGCGAGCCCTGATGGCCCGGGCTCCCGCTTTGAAAGGTGCTCCTCCCCTCAATCGTTGACGTGGGTCGCCGCAGGTTTCATAGTCGCGCCCCGACCCACGGAAGCCATGGACGTCATCATTTATATTGGGATCGCAGTAGCGGTGATCGCCCTGCTGTTGTTGTTTCGCAAAAAGAAACCCCAGGATCCCAAGCAAGCGCTCGATCAAGCGAACTCTGCAGCGCGAACCAAAGCCGCGAGCGAAGCCTCAGGCGCGCAAGCTCGAAAGGGCGGCGCCGATCGAACAGCTTCGACGACGAAAGAAACGACAGCCAAAGCGCAGGCGGAAAAGGCGGCCCAGGCCGACGCTTCCCTGGGCAAGAGTGAGTCGCTCAAAGAGTCGTCCAGTGCCGTCCCAGCCAAAACCACGCCCGAAGGCGAGCTCGAGGGGCCCCCTTCGGGCGCTCGTAAGCGCGGCGATCTAGCCGTTAGCCCGTCGGACGCCCCTGCGCGGCCGAGTCGGCAACCGCCCGCGCGCGACGTAAAAACGTTGCGCGAAGGCCTGTCGCGCTCGCGCCAGGCTGACGGATTCTTTGGTCGTTTGCTCGGCATGTTCTCGAGCAAAAAAGAGATCAGCCCTGAGTTATCCGACCAAATCGAGGAGGTGCTGTTGACCTCCGACGTGGGCGTCGGCACGACGCGGGCGATCTTGGAACGCATCCGCGCCGATCTCGGCAACGGGCAGCTCAAGAGCGAGACCGACGTTTGGCGGGCGTTGCGTACCGAAACTCGTCGCATTCTCGACATCCCCGGAGCCGGCGGTGGTTTGAAGCTGCGCAACAAGCCAACGGTCATCCTCTTCGTCGGCGTGAACGGTGCGGGCAAGACGACCACGATTGGTAAGCTCGCCACAAAGCTCCAAGGACAAGGTAAGACCTGTCTGCTCGCAGCGGGCGACACGTTTCGCGCCGCAGCCGTGCAACAGCTGGTGGTTTGGGGCCAGCGTGTCGGCTGCGAAGTCGTGCGCGGTAAAGACGGTGCAGACCCGGGCAGCGTGCTGTTCGACGCAGTGAAGAAGGCGCAAGAGCTGAACGTCGACGTCGTGCTCGCTGACACCGCAGGTCGCTTGCACACCAAGAGCAATCTGATGGCAGAGATGCAGAAGATTGCTCGCACGATCGGCAAAGCTCTGGATGGTGCGCCGCACGAGTATTTGCTCGTAATCGACGCGACCAACGGTCAGAACGCGATGGCACAAGCACAAGAGTTCAAAGACACGCTGCCACTCAGCGGCATCGTGCTCACGAAGCTCGATGGAACGGCAAAGGGCGGCGTCGTACTAGGAATCTCAGATAGCCTCAAGTTGCCAGTTCGATTCATCGGACTTGGTGAGCGTCCCGATGACCTTCATGAGTTCGTTGCGGATGATTTTATCGAGGCGCTACTCGGCAACGACACATGACCTCTAACGAGTGTGTTGATCGCGTTTGAATTGGTTGATCCCTGTTTTCGGTATTGAAACCCCGAAATTCTTGGTGATATAGTCGCGCCGCGCGTTTGCTAACGGAATTTGTCTATAGTTTCGCGCAGTTACACCTGCTCTAGATAGTTACACGCAGCGTCGCCAGGTTCAGCGGAAGAAGGCATCGATGAAGAAGATTCGCATTGTGCTCGTCGCAGCGACAGCAGCCCTCTCTAGTTATCCAATCATGGCCTCCGCACAGGAGGACGAGGGCACTGAGGCTGCCGGCAGCGGCGAGTCGGCAGGCGGAGAAGAAGGCGCCAAGGAAGGTGAAGGCGCAAGCGCCGAAGGTGGTGAAGCCGCCCAAGGTGGTGACGACCTCGATAAAGAGCTCGGCATCGGCAAAGAAGGTGAAGAGGGCGCAGGTGGTGACACCGGCGGTCTGGGCAACATCTGCAAGATCGATCCCGAAGCGTGCCCCACGCTCGACTTCGACAAAGAAGCAGCACGCAACATCAAAGAACCGCTGTTCGCAGTGCAGCAGATCTTCGTGCTGCGCGTACGTCGCTTCGAGTTGCAGCCGTTCTGGGGCTTCACCTTCAACGATCAGTTCGTCTCGCACTCCGCGCCGGGCGTCGGGTTGAACTACTGGATCACCAACGTGTTAGCGGTCGGTGTGAACGGCAGTTACTACCAGCCCTTCAACGTCGACAGCGAGTTCAACTTCGAAACCCGCCGCGCTGCTCGCGTGAACGTGCCCTTGACGGAGTACCAGTGGGGTGCGGCCTTCAACTTCACGTACGCGCCGATCATCGGTAAGTTCTCTGGCTTCGGTGATTTCATCTTCCAGTACGACGCCTACGTCGTGGGCGGCGTCGGTGCCATCAGCACGCGCCCCATCCCCGTCATCGATCCGGACAATCGCTCGTTCAACTTCGAGCCCCGCCTCGCGTTCAACGCCGGGCTCGGGATTCACATCTTCTTCAATCGTTGGTTCGCAGCTACCGCGGAAATGCGCGACTACATCTTCAGTGATCAGCTCGAGAACACCGTCACGGTGGCTGGTCAAGAGGATCAAGAGAGCACCTGGACCGGTGACAAGAAGCTAACCAACAACGTGCAGGCCCAGGTCGGGGTCTCGATCTTCCTCCCATTCTCGTTCGAGTATCGGCTGCCCAAGTGATGCGAGTGATCAAGGTGACACACATGAAGGAACGTATCCTCAAGCTGTTGGCCGCCGTCGCGGTCGTATCCGGGTTTGCCTTCGGAGCATTCGAAAAACCGGCAAGTGCTCAAGAGATTCTGTTGACTGGTCCGCTCGCTGGCGCGGGCTCCGTGCGACATCAACGTCTGTACCGCAAAGGGCGTTTCGAGTTTGCGCCCTCCGCTGCGTTCACTCTGCTCGACGAGTACAAGCGCCAGATCTTGGCCGGTGCGCGTTTGAACTACAACTTGACGGACTGGCTCGCGATTGGTGTCTGGGGCGGATTCAGCCCCGAGGCGCTGCAATTCGACACGGGCCTGTCTGACGAGATCCAAAAGGTTAACGCGAACCGTCAAGGGATCTATGGCGGCAATGCGAATCCGCCACCCGGCATCGACGCCGCTGCCGAGCGTCAGGCTCTGCGCTTGACCAACGTCAACGTCGGTCACGACTTTCGGCAGCAGTTGGGCACCATTCAGTGGGTCGCGTCGCCGCAGATTCAGCTGATCCCTTTCCGCGGCAAGATCGCGATCTTCCAGAGCATCTACGTCGATACGGACTTCTACATCTTCGGCGGGCCCGCGTTCGTCGGACTGCAAGAGCGTAAAGCGTGCGCGAAGGGCTCGTGCGGATCGTTTCCGCAGCTTGGCAGCAAGGTGTTCGACATGGAGCAACGCATGGCGATCGCTCCGTCGTTCGGCATCGGTTTCCAGTTTTACATGGGTCGCTGGGCAGCCCTCGGCACCGAGTGGCGCGGCATCCCCTTCTCACGCAACGTCGGTGGTTTCGACAATCGCGGCTCGGGTCCGAATGGTGACTTCCCGGACCTCGCGGTCAACGAGAAAGACCGCGAGTTTCGCTTCAACCAGATGATCGTGGTGTCGTTCGGCATGAGCTTGCCCTTCGACTACCAACTCAGCGAGTAACCACGCGCGACTGCTGCTGAACCCAAGCGTAGCTTACGGGTTCAGCAACCGCGCAAACGAAAACGGCGAATCAATCCTGATTCGCCGTTCTTCATTTTGTTGCTGCGTATTCGGCTCAGCCGCGGCGCAGTTTGGCTGCGTCGAGCACGAATCCATCGGGCAGACGCTCGGCGCACTTGGAGCGGAGCGCTTCGGGCACTTCCCAACCGCGCTGCTCCAACCCACCGGCGATCCGGTTGCGCACGCGCAGCGACTCTTCTTCGAGTAGCGCTTCGATCAGCGCTTGTGCAGACGCCGGGTCCTTCATGGCGAACACGGTGCCAACGGCGTGAAAACGAACGTTCTCGTTCACGTCTTGGAGAAACGGCTCAACAGCGAGACGCACTTCCTCGGAGGGAAACTCCTCGAGCGCGTTGATCAGCTGAATCTTGGGCTCGGGGTTACGGACGTACTCAGTGTCGAACTGCTCGAGCAAATCGACCAACTCGTCGACGAGCGCGCGGTCGTCGACGATCTGACGCAAAATGCGGATTGGCCAAGTCACGCTCTCGGCGCGGATGCAGTACTCGCGCAATGGTCCTAGCGCAGCCTGTCCGGCCGCGATGATGCCCTGAGCCGCAGACTCCTTCTCATCCTGATCGGTGATCGATGGCTCCATCGCGAAGTCGAAGCGCTTGAGCAGCGCTCTGGCTCCGTCGGCGCTGGCCATGCCCGCCAAAACGCCAATCGCCTCTTGGCGATCGTAGTCCTGCGCCAGCTTGTTGCCGACCACGCGAGTGAGCCGTGCGAGTTCGCGCGGATCGATCGCCTTTGGAGCGTTCGAGTCCTGCTTCTTGAAAAAGTCCAATAAACCCATGATTGATTCTACGGCATCCGTGCCGACTGGCTGGGCGTGTCCCATACCTGGGCACCGGAGTCAACCGGACGGCTGTAGCCGCTTGGGCGGGCGCGTTCTAAACGACGTCGAAGCCTGACGCGTCGTCTTTCGCGAGCTTGTTTGCACTGCTCGCTTCGACCTCCAACAGCCCGTTGATTCGCGCGGCGAGGCCCCCCAGCTCTGGGTGATCCGATTCGAATCGGACAGCCTCGTCACCATTGATCACCTGCAGCAGCCCTTCTTCCAACTCGGCAACCGCACGCGAGTACGGCCTCGCGATGAAGCTCGAGCCAAAGAACACCAGCACCAGCGCAACCGCGATCACACCCCACACGCCGATCAGCAGGCGCTCGACCTCCGATGGACTCGTACCCGCAACGGCGACGAGCTCAATCGAAGCGGGAGCGCTCGCCACGCGCAGCGTTGCGACGCCCTGCCCGGTGTCGAGTCGTCCTCCGATTACTTCGCGCCCGGCCCTCACGTCCACCGCACTCAGCCAGCTGTCGACTTGACTCAATAGCGGTTGAAGGTTGCCAGCCTGACTCTTGGCGAGCAGCTCGTGTGCGGGACCCTCGACGGCAAATGCCAGCAGTGGAACTCCGAGGCTGCGCTCTGCTGCACGCGTCAACACCTCGTCGCTGAGCGGTGATCCGATCGCGATGGCCCCCCCGAACTCCCCGCTCGAGGCCATGATTGGGACCATGCTCACGAACTGCTGCTCACGGCGCTCGAAACTGAACCAGATGGCACTCGCCGAATGTCCTGACGTCACCTGTCGCCATTGATCGGAGTGTTCTCCGCCCACGTCCACGCCTCGCATCGACTCCCCACCGTTGCGCCCGAGCACGACGCCACCCGCGTCGACGAAACACAGCAACGTCGCCTGCTCTGCGCTCGGCTCTGCACGGCGGGCTTGCTCGAGGAGTCGGTTGGCTTCATCGGTCGCAGCACTCGCGCGAGCTTGAACAGTGCCCAGGGTGAACACCCTTTGCACCGACGCTGCGCTGGCCAAACCGTCCAACCAACGCTGTCGCTCGAGCATGTCGGCCTGCCACTGCAAGGTCGCCAACTTCACGGCCCGTTCTGCGGCCGACTGCAGTTGCGCGCTGGACTCTTTCGAGTCTTTGAGCAGCGTGATGCCCAACACGGAAATGGCCACTCCGATGCCCAAAGTGATCGCCACGAACACGATCAGGATTTTCACGCGCATGAGCTTTGACCTCCCGGAGCCGAAGCCGCACCCGACGGCGCTGGCGGAGCGTTAATTTTTGACAGTTCCCGAGCGCGTGTCAACGGCCGTCGGGACGATGCGAGCAGCCAGGCTCGGAACCGCGCGCTCGGTCCCCTTCGGCTTCGTTCACCAGCCAGACGACCAGCCAGTGGGGCACACGCACCCAAACTCGCCGTGCAGACAAACGCGTTGGGGATTCCGACGAAGGGCGTATCGAATCGAGGCTTCGAGGCGGTGTTTGGCAGTTGCTCAGCGCGGCGGGTTGGAGTAGACAGCGCGCGAACTGGATCGTAGAAGACCAGCTCTACCCATGGTGGGTGTAGCTCAGTGGCAGAGCATCGGATTGTGGCTCCGGTCGTCGTGGGTTCAATTCCCATCACTCACCCCAAATTGGCTCAGGTTCCTGCGGCAATCGTGCTCCGCAGAATTGCCCGGGCAGTAACCGCTCAGCCGTAGTCCCAGGGACGGCGATCACCTCGCTAGACCTGGGCGGTCGCTGTCCTTATGTAGCGGGTTTTCGAGGACCTTCGCACCACGGAACGCCTTCTCGCGTCCCGCCCTTGGCATCCCTCTCGTCGTCGGCCTCACGCCGTCAGTCGCAAGACCAGCGTGGAATAATCTCCCGTCCTCATCGAAACCAAAGCGTCGCGCTGACGGGGCACGCGCCTCGAGCAGGAACGAGTCGATTGCCTGATTCAGAGAATCTTGGGATACCTCTGAGCAGGTAATTCCAATGCAGACGCGTAAGATCTTCGCCTCGGTTGCCCCAACGTTCCGCACCCTTCGGTCGGCTTCACCCACACGGAGTGTGGCATTCGGTTTGCTGTCAACTGCGGGCATTTCCGCGGCTCTAATGGCACTGGGTTTACAAGGTTGCTCGGATGCGGTCGCGCCGCCCGCGAGCATCGCGATGTATTGGAACTTCAACGGCGTCGCCGCGTTCTCGGGCACCGTGCCCGAGAACGACACGACCGGGACCGTGCGGCAGGTCGCCGTCGCGGCCTCGGCCGAGACCTTGAAGAACGTCTTCATGCTGGAAGATGGTGACGGAGGGGCCGAGGCAACTTGTACGGTTCAAGAGACCGGTGCCGGCGCCTACACCCTGAACATGGATTACGCGAGCGACAGCGGCCTCGTTAAGATCTCCGTGGCGGCCGTCACGACGGGTGGGGCCAGCACGGCTGGCTACGTCTCCGTTCGGTCACCGGAAACGGCCGAGACGTACGCCGGAAGCAAGTGCACCGTCAGCGTCGGCAACGCCAAAGAAGGTGGCGGCGCAATCGTCGCTCAGTTCCAGTGCCCAGACTCCAAAGAGACGCGTCTGATCAGCACCTCGGATTGTCGCGCCGACGCAACGGATTGCGACAAGCACTTGGACGGCATGCTCACGATCTACATGAAGAACTGCAAGAAGAAGTAACGTGTCCCACGCCTAGCGGCGTTGCCATCGACAGATGAGACAACGCCGCGCTCTACATGCGGGACGCCGCGCTTCGAGCGGCGCGCAGCGATTACTCCGAACGGGGGCTGATGCTCGGCATTTCCTGCGTGTTCGCCAACTCGAGCCGAGCACGCGAATCGCCTTCTTCGATCCGAATCACGACCGCAGTAACGTTGTCTTCGCCGCCGTGTTCGTTGGCCATCGTCACCAGACGGCGGCAAGCTTGTTCGGGATCCTTCAAGGTGTCGCAAACCAAGAGGATGTCAGCGTCATCGACCATGCCGCTCAAGCCGTCCGAACAGAGCACGTAGACATCCTCGGGCTGAGAGTCGTCCCCCACCAAGTCGACGTCGACCGTATTCTGCATGCCGAGTGCGCGCGTGATCACGTTCTTCGGCAATTCGCTGCGCTGCTCATCCGTCATGTCCGGCATGGCCGCGAGGTAATCGTTGAGCAACGAATGATCGCGCGTCAGTTGCTGAATGGTTCCAGCGCGCACGCGATAGGCCCGGCTGTCGCCAACATGGCCCACGAACATCTTCTTCTTCTTGGGGCTGAAGAGCGCGCCCACCACGGTGGTTCCCATGCCACGCAGTTCACGCGAGCGAACGCTGTGCTCGTAGATCTGGCGATTTGCGATCCGAATTGCCGTAAGTAAACGGTTCTCCTCGTCCGACAAATCAGCTTCGATCTGAAACGGCCAAGTGACGTCGTCAGAGTCTGTGCGATGGAAGAAGTCCGTAATCGACTCCGACGCCAAGCGACTAGCGACGTCGCCTGCGCGGTGTCCCCCCATGCCGTCGGCGACGATGTACAGCTCGTGCTGCGGCACCACGGCAAAAGAATCCTCGTTGTGCTCACGTTGAAGCCCAACGTCGCTAATCCCGGCCGCCTTTGCCCGCATTGGTCAGATGGTACCGCGCGCAGTCTGCCCCGCGCAATGGGTGGCCGGCCCTAACCTCACTTAAAACGCATCGGTTGCGTCGGCGCGGACGCTGAAGTCACCCCATTTGATGCCGCGCCGGGTGACCCCTCCCCTGCTCAAAGGCGAGATTGGTCCCCCGAGAAGAGCAGGTTGGCCCCGAGGCGAGGCGCCACGTCCCCGCAAGTCCGGCTCAGACCTGAAGGATCTCTTTTTCCTTGGCCTGTATGTGGGTGTCTACCCAGCCGCTACCTGTGCTCACGACCTCTTCGACCCGTTTCTTACCGCGCTCGGTTTCGTCCTCCGACAGCTCTCCGTCTTTCTTGAACTCGTTGAGCATGTCGATGGCCTCGTGGCGAGCCTTGCGGATGGCCACCTTGCACTCCTCGCCAGCCTTCTTGGCGATCTTGACCAGATCCCTGCGGCGCTCCTCGCTCAGCGGGGGCACCGGGACGCGAATCAGCTCGCCATCGTTCTGAGGGTTCAACCCGAGATTGCTCTCGCGGATGGCTTTCTCGATCAGAGACAACGAGCCCTTGTCCCAGGGTTTGACCGTGAGCATCCGAGCCTCCGGCACCGCAACCGTGGCCATTTGACCAATCGGAGTCGGTGTTCCGTAATAATCCACGCGGATACCGTCCAGCATGCCGGCGTGCGCCCGCCCGGTTCTCAGCTTACCGAGCTCTCGCTTCAGCGCGTCATGGGCCTTCTCAATCGAGGTTCCGAGCTCTTTGAGCACGTCGTCAGTCATCGTCGAAACTCCAGGGGTGGCGCTTATAACACCAGCTTTTCGCGGCCGCCATCCCGGCACGATCGCACCCTCAAAGGCGCTTCTCAGGGCCCGGTCAAAGTGCTTGCGCTCCAAGCGCCGTTGAGTATGGTCCCGCCGATGGACAACGGGTTGGTCAATCTCGCGGCAATCGTGTCGATGTTGGTGTTTTGCTTGATCTTGATCCCGATTGTGCTGGTGCTTGGCACTCCCAAGAACAAGCGCGGCGAGCACGTCGAGGCCGAAGCAAAGACCGAGAAGTGAGTTCGGTAGAGACTTCGACCAAGGAGCCCTCGGTTGGAGCAGCGGATCCGCTGAACCAAGTGCGATCGTTGCAGGTGCAGAGCTCGGGCACACCCGAGGTCTCGATCGTGGTTCCCGGGCTCAACGAAGCCCAGAGCTTGCCGGAGCTGGCACGGCGGATCGCCGCTGCGTTGGGCAATGACACGGCCTACGAGCTGATCTTCGTCGACGACGGCAGCACGGACGCCAGCTGGCAGGTAATCCAAGACCTTCACCGCGCCGATCCGCGAGTGCGCGGGCTGCAGTTGCGGGCCAACTTCGGCAAGGCGATGGCGCTGGCTGCGGGCTTTCGCGAGTCGGGGGGTCGAATCCTGATCATGATGGACGCCGACCTGCAGGACGATCCGGCGGATTTGCCGCTATTCGTCGAGAAAGTGCGAGGCGGTTTCGACGTGGTCGTGGGCTGGAAGGTGGCACGCAAAGATCCGCTTTCGCGCCGGATCGCGTCGCGCATCTTCAACGGCACCGTGCGCATCTTTACCGGCGTCGTGCTCCACGACATGAATTGCGGGTTCAAGGCCTATCACCGTGACGTGATCGAGACAGTGCCGATCTACGGTGATCTGTTCCGCTTCATCCCAGTGTTGGCCACAGCCGATGGCTTTCGGGTGTGCGAGGTTGCGGTGCGCCATCACCCGCGCGCGTTCGGGCGTTCCCGGTACGGGCTAGAGCGCATCCTGCGCGGCTTCTTCGACTTGTTGAGCGTGCTATTTTTGACGCGCTACATGCGGCGCCCGATGCACTTGTTCGGGTTGATGGGCTTGTTCACCGGCTTGATTGGCGGCGCCATGTTTACCTACCTCGCGACCATTTGGTTCATGGGGCACGGGATCGGGGCTCGTCCACTGTTGCAGCTCAGCGTGATGCTGATGGTCATGGGTGTACAGCTCACATCGCTGGGCTTCATCGGTGAGTTCATGACTTACCAGAACCAAAAGCGCTCCTACAAAGATCGCTTGCCGGTGCGAGATCGAGTTTGAACGCAAACGCCCAGGCTCCAATCAGCCTGCTCAGCGCGCACCACCTGCACAAGAGCTACGGCACACATTCGGTACTCGCCGACATTTCGTTTACCCTGAGCGTGGGGGAGCGCGTTGGCCTGGTGGGCAACAATGGCAGCGGCAAGAGCACGCTGGCCAAGATCGTTGCTGGGGTCGAGACGCCCGATCAAGGTCAACTGATGCGCAAACGCTCGATGCGCGTCGGGATCCTGAATCAAGTACCAGACGCCGATCTGAGTCTCAGCGCCCACGACGCGGTCGCCCTCGGGCTGGCAGAGTGGCGCAACGTGAAGGTTGCACACGATCGCGTCGTGGCCGAGCTTGCCGACGCCGTCAACGACAGCGCGCGCACCGAAGCTTTGTTGTTGCAGCAGGCGGAATTCGCCCACTCGATCGAACAGCTCGGCGGTTGGGATCAAGAGCACCGCATCGACGGCTTGTTGCAACATCTCGGTGTGAACGACGTCCACGCGCCGTTGCAAACGCGTAGCGGCGGTGAGCTGCGGCGGATCGCCTTGGCGCAGCAACTGCTCGCCCAGCCCGATCTGCTCGTGCTCGACGAGCCGACGAACCATCTCGACACGGCGATCATCGAGTGGCTCGAAACCTATCTCACGGAATCGTTCCCGGGCGCGCTCCTGGTGATCACTCACGACCGCTACTTCTTGGACCGCGTCGTGACGCGGACTTTGGAGCTTTCGCAAGGCACGCTCACGAGCTACGCGGGCGGATGGGAGCAGTACCTGCTCGGCAAGGCCGAGCGCGAAGCACTGCAAGCGCGCACCGAAGCGAATCGACAGAATTTCCTGCGTCGCGAGATCGAATGGCTGCGCCGTCAGCCCAAGGCGCGCGGTACGAAGCAGAAAGCCCGCATTCAACGCGCCGAGGGCGCGATTGAAGACGCGCCGACTGCACTCGGTGCCGACGTCAAGTTGAGCCTGGGTTCAGAGCGCCAAGGTTCGAGCGTGCTCGAATTCAAGGACGTCGATCTCGAGGTCGGTGGTCGACTGCTGGTGCAGGGGCTGAACCTGATCCTGGGCCGCAAACGCCGGGTCGGCATCATCGGGGCCAACGGCTGCGGCAAGACGAGTTTGCTGCGCCTGGTGATGACCGGCAGCAAGCCCCAACGGGGCGAGGTGGTTCTCGGCAAGACGACACGCATCGCCTACCTCGATCAAACGCGCTCCGGCTTGGTCGACGATCAAAGTATCATCGCCAACGTCAGCGACGCGCCGCGCGTGCGCTTCGGCGGCGACGACGTCACGATCTTCAACTACCTCGAGCGTTTCAACTTTCGCGGTGAACAGCTGCAAAAGCGCGTGGGGATGCTGTCGGGGGGCGAACGCGCTCGGGTGGCGCTCGCCAAGTTGCTGCTCAACGAGACGAACTTGTTGATCTTGGACGAACCCACGAACGACTTGGACGTGAGCACGCTGGGCGCGCTCGAGGAGATGTTGGTCGATTTCGAGGGCTCGGCGCTGATCGTAACCCACGACCGTTACTTCCTCAACCGCGTGGCGACCGACGTCTTGGCGTTCGAGGGCCAGGGCAGCGTCGTGCACGTGGTCGGCAACTACGACAACTACATGAGCCTGCGTGGTCACTTGTTCGCACAAGCGCAAGCACTGGGCGGGCCGCAGTCCGCCGTATCCGCAGCGGGCACGACGGCAAATGCTCCCCCCAACCCAGCAACGACGGCCAAGCCACCCGAACGCGCGCGAGCCGTGAAGCTCTCGTACTCGGAACAGCGCGAGCTCGACGGCTTGCTGCCAGCAATCGAAGCCGCCGAGGCCGAGGTCGCTCGCCTCGAAGCAGCGCTCTCCGATCCCGATCTGTACAAGAGCGGCGCGAGCGCGGGACGCCTGTTGGATACCGAGCTGGCAGGCGCGCGCAAAGGACTCGAGACCAAGCTCGCGCGCTGGGAAGAGTTAGAAAGCAAGCGCGAACGCTTCGAGCGCGAGCGCAGCTAGTATCCCGAACGAGCTAGTGTCCCGAACGAGAAGGTCGGGACGCCTGCAACAAGGGGCGCTCCCGACCGAAACGAAGGCGGGCAGTGCCTTCAGGACAGGTAGCGTCGCTGCAGGTGGCGGATGAACCACTGCGCGTCGAGGCTCTCGCCGGTTGCGTCGATCAAAATTTGCTCGGTGCTCTTGCTGCTCGCCAGCGACCAGACGTGAGCTCGGAGCCAGGCGTCCAAACCGCTGAAGTCCCCTGCCCCGATGCGTTCGTCGAGGTTTGGCAGCTGCCGTTCGAGCGCGGCGAACAGCTGCGCCGCGACCATCGCGCCCAAGGTGTACAGTGGGAAATAGCCGAACGCCCCCGACGGCCAATGCACGTCTTGTAAGCAGCCGTCTTTGTCGTTGCCGCGCGTGGAGATGCCGAGCAAGTGCTTCATCTGCGCATCCCAGGCCTCGGGCAACTCTCGCACCTGCAGACTTCCGCCGATCAACTCGCGCTCGAGTTCATAGCGCAAGACCACGTGCGAGGGGTACGTGACTTCGTCGGCATCCACGCGGATGTAGCTAGGGGTAACCCGGCGGTACAAGGCGCGCAGATTGGCGAGCGTGAATGCCGCTGGTTGAGCTTGGACTCGTTCACTGAACGCGGCTTTGATGCGCGGCTCGACGAAGCGCAAGAACGCATCCGAGCGACAGACTTGCATCTCGAGGAACAAACTTTGGCTCTCGTGCAGCACCATGCCCCGCGCAAGCCCAACGGGCTGATGATTCCATTGGGCGGGCAACGCCTGCTCGTATTTGCCATGCCCCGATTCATGCAAGACGCCCATCAACGATGAGGTGAAATTGCGCTCGTCGTAGCGCGTCGTGATTCGCACGTCGCTCGGCACACCGCCGCAAAACGGATGGTGGCTGACGTCCAGCCGCCCGCGTGACGGATCGAAGCCAACCGCTGGCATGAGTTCCACGGCCAACTGACGCTGCGCGGCGACTGCGAACGGTCCCTGGGGTTCCAAGACCGTGCTCGACTTCTGCTGCTCGATCACGCGGCGGGTGAAGTCGGGGAGGAACGCGCGCAGCGGAGCGAACACGCGGTCGATCTCGGCGCTGCGTCCCCCGGGTTCGAACTCATCCATCAACGCGTCGTAGACACCGAGGCCGAGTGCGTCCGCGAGCGCCTGCCCCACTTGCCGCTTGAGCGACAGCACGCGCTCCAGGTACGGCGCGTAGTTAGTAAAATCGTTCTCCGCGCGATAGCGACGCCAGGCTTGTTCACTCTGCTTGTCGGCATTGGCGGCGGCTTCAACCAAAGCAGCGGGGACAGCCAGAGCTCGCCGATTCTGGCGCCGCATCTCGTTCAGGTTGGCGACCTCCCAAGCGCCGAGATCCTTCTGCTCCTGGGCGCTGTGAAACCAATCTTCCAAGCGCGGCTCGGTCAACAGCTCGTGACGCACCCGGGCCAAGCCCGCCATGGCTTCTGCCCGCGCGGTCCCGGCGCTGGGCGGCATGTTGACCGCCTGGTCCCATTCGACGATGGCCGCGACCTCCGCCAACTGGCCCAGCTTGCGAAAATGCTCGAAGAGGCGTTCGTAAGACACCGCTAGAGGTTTCCGCTCGGCACGGGGCGCGTCAAGTTCAAAGCGTCGTGCAGGAAAGACGACAGCCGCGGCTCGACCTGATATTTGCGGCTCATGCCGGTAGTCTCGTCGCTCTTCGTCTACCCGATCAAGTCCTGCCGGGGCTCGTCGCTCAAGGAGCTGGAGTTCGACGAACATGGACCGCGTTGGGATCGGCGTTGGATGCTGGTCGATTCGCAAGGCACCTTCATCAGCCAAAGGACCCAGCCGCGACTGGCGCGCGTCGAGCCGAAAATCGTGGCTGACGGATTGACGGTCAATGCGCCCGGGCTAGAACCGCTCTCGATCGCGAGCGGCGACGCGCCACTCACTCGAGTCCGAATCTGGGACTTCGAGGGGCTCGCCGCGGACGAGGGCGACCTGGCAGCAGCGTGGTTCGAGCGCGCGATCGGTGCCCCCTGTCGCTTGATGCGGTTGGTCCCCGAGACGGATCGCAAGACGAGCACTCGCTACAGCAAACGCGAATCGCAAGTCGGATTCTCGGACGGCTACCCCGCGCTGATGTGCAGCCTGGAGTCACTGGCGGAGCTCAACCGCAAGTTGGAGCAGCCGCTACCGATGAATCGATTTCGCCCCAATCTCGTGGTGCGCGACTGTCAACCCTTCGAAGAAGACGAATGGACGACCCTGCGAGCGCCTGAGTTGACGCTTGACGTCGTCAAACCCTGCGAGCGTTGCGTGATCACCACGATCGATCAACAGTCGTTAACCCAAAGCAAGGAACCGTTGGCCACGTTGGCCAGCTTTCGTAAGGGCGCCGGGTTCGTCGGAGAGGACGCGGGAGGACGCGGCGTCACGTTTGGGCAGAACTGCATTCACCACGCCCCTGGCTGGCTGCGCGTCGGTGACGAACTCGAAGTCGTCAGTAGGCGCGAACTGACTGGCGCTTGAGCGCTTCGCTCGTTCGCACCCTCACTGAGCTATTCGACGGCATCGTATTCGCCAGGCTCGTACTCGACACGGTCGCAACCTGCCCCGAGCGCGCGCTTGGCCACGTCGAAACCGAAGCCGGCGCGTGCCAAGCGGGCCAAGTCCGCGGCATAGCGTTCACCCTGCTCGGCAACGGGACGGAACGCCCCGAGCCGTCTGCGTTTCACCAGTCGCAAGGCGGCTTCCAACTCGCCCGCACGATCGAGCCCGCGTGTGATCTCTTCGAGCACGCTCGTATCCACCTTCTGGGCGCGCAACTTGTGAACGATCGCCCGAGCCGACGCGCCGCGTGCGCGCTGGGACTCGAGCAGGCGCTCGGCATAGCGGCGGTCGTCGATTACGCCCGAGGCTCGATAGCGGTCCAACAATTCCTCGATCCACCCCTGGAGCTTTTCTGGGTCGAGCACTTCAGCGCCGCGCCCGAACTCCATCTTTGCCGCACGTTCGAGACGGGCTTGCAGCTTGGCCCGGGTCGCATCGAAGCGTTCGAGGTAGCGCAGCGCCACGGCTTCGAGGAAAGCCGGTGTCACCGGCTTCGGACGGCGGGCGGGTCGCTCCCTGGTTCTTGCACCGCGCTCCTTCGTTGTCGTGCGCTCTTTCACGCCCTGGGTATATGCTTTCTTCGACTCGCGCGATGGAAAAAACCTACATCGTTGACACCAACGTTCTCGTTCATGACCCCCGGGCCCTCTTCAAGTTCGAAGACAACGAACTGATAGTCCCGATTCACGTCCTCGAGGAAATCGATCACTTCAAGCGCGATAGCACCGAACGCGGACGCACGGCGCGCGAGGTGGCTCGGCTGTTGGACGAGCTCAGAGAGAATCACGGGTCGCTGGCCCAGGGCATCCCGATCAACAACGGGGGTCGGCTGCGGGTTTACGTCCCGAGTCGGCGACCGCAATTGTCGATCGCGCTGGATCCCAACTCCGGCGATCATGCGATCATCCAAGCCGCGATCGAGCTTCGCGACGCTCAGCCCGAACGTCAAACCATCTTCGTGACGATGGACGTCAATCTGCGCGTGCGCGCGGATGCGTTGGGCCTCAAAACCCAGGTCTACGTCAATCAAGCGGTCGAACCCGACGCGCTCGAGATGGGGATCCGAGAACTCGACGTCAGCGTCGAACGGATGGAAGCGTTCTTTCACCACGGTCAGCTGGAGGTCGAAGAGAATTCGCCCGAGCGAGAGCTCTTGTACCCGAACGTCAGCGTGCTGCTCAGGCAAGATTCGAACACGCAGAAGACCGCGCTCGCGCGCGTCGATACGACGGGTAGAATCATCCGCAAATTGCACAGTCCGCGCGAAGGCGTGATGGGCATCCGTCCGCGCAACAAAGAGCAGTCGTTCGCCCTCGATCTATTGCTCGACAACAACGTGCGGCTGGTCACGCTCGTGGGCACCGCCGGCACCGGTAAGACGTTGCTCGCGCTGGCCGCGGGTCTGTCGTTGTCGGTCGTCGATGGCACCTATTCGCGCTTGCTCGTCAGCCGCCCGGTGATCCCGCTCGGCAAAGACTTGGGTTATCTGCCAGGCGACGTACAAGAGAAGATGGGCCCGTGGATGAAGCCGATCTTCGATAACTTGGAGTACCTGCTGATCGGATCGGGCACCCGTCGGCGCGGGGTGGGAGACATCGACGCACTCGTCTCCGGGGGCCAGATCGAGATCGAGCCCTTGGCGTACATCCGCGGCCGCAGTTTGCCGCATCAATACGTGATCGTCGACGAGGCCCAAAACCTGACGCCGCACGAGGTCAAGACGGTGATCACGCGCTGCGCAGAAGGCACCAAAATCGTGCTCACCGGCGACCCGTATCAGATCGACAATCCTTACGTGGACAGCTCCACGAACGGACTCAGTTACGTCGCGGATCGGTTGCGCGGCGAGCCGCTGGCGGGGCACATCGTGCTGCGCAAAGGTGAACGCAGCGAGTTGGCAAACTTGGCCGCGCACCGGCTCTAGTCGCTGGGCGAGCTGGCTCCGCTAGCTTCAGTGATTGAGTGTCTCGGTGATTCAGGGCGCCACGTATTGTTGCACGAAGCGCGGCAGTACACTGGCGCCAACCACGCCGTGGTCGAGCGCCGCCAAAAGAGCTTCGTAGGAAAAACCCTCGTGCGCCAGCACGTCACGTCGCGCCTCGATGTAATGACGCACGATCTCGCCGTTCATCTCGGGATGAAACTGTGTCCCCCAAACCCGCGGCGCGAATTGCACGAGCGCGTTGGCTTCGCGCTCGGTCCGCGCCACGACGCGGGCGCCAGGGGGCAGCTCGAGGACGGAGTCGAGATGGGTCGTCTGAACGATGCGCGGTTCGCCCGGTTCGAGCAGTTCACACGCTTGCAAATCGAAGATCGGGACGCTCCCAATCTCCCGCCCACGAGGATTGCGCCCGACGCGCCCGCCGAGCGCTTCGGCCAGCATCTGATGCCCGAAACAAATCCCCAGGACGGGCAGCTGGGCCTTCACCAGTCGGGCCACGTACTGCAAGCCGCTCACGACCCACGGCTCACGATCGCCGACATGCGAGGCAGAGCCGGTGATGATTACTCCCGCGACGGAACTCGGCTCGGGCAATTCGCTCGAGCTACGTAAGTCGACGTCGAGCCACGCGCCCGTCCAATGACGGCCAACGGTTCTTTGAATCATCTCGACGTAGGTGCCACTCTCACGCAACGCGGCCTGCACCGGATCGCCAGTCACCAGGACCAAGAGTGGTTTCGTCACTGCTTGAGTGTTCCACGTCCGGTGGCGGCCGTGCAACTCGCGCTCGACATCAAGCGCACGCGCTGTCGTCTGCCCACCGAAGCAGACGGATCGATTCGCAAAAAACGCGCGACCCTCGAGGACTGGTGCTAACACAAACGCGTGGGCGATATCTCTGTACCTCAGTCGAGCCGCCAACTCCTGCTGCCGCTAATCACGCTGCGCGACGCGTCGAGCACAGACGGCGGCTTGCCGCGCAGCGAGCGCATCTATGCCAACCGCAACCTGCCCCTGACGCACATCGATTGGCTCGGCTTCGACATGGACTACACGCTGGCGATTTACCAGCAGGAGGCCATGGACGCCCTGAGCGTCGAGGTGACGATCGACAACTTGGTGAGCTTCGGTTACCCGGAGTACCTACGCAACCTCAAGTACGACAGCCGCTTTCCGATCCGCGGTCTGCACATCGATCGCCAACTCGGCAACGTGCTCAAGATGGACCGCTTCGCGGCCATTCACAAAGGCTACCACGGCTTTCGGCGGCTCGATCGGGAGGAGATCCGCGCGGCTTACTGGGAGACCAAAGTAGTCCCCGATAGTGAACGGTTTCGTTGGATCGATACGCTCTTCGAGCTCTCGGAAGTCACGAGCTACGTCTCGATCATCGAGGCCATGGAGCGCCGCAAAGAGCGCATGGACTACCCGCGCTTGCTGGAAGACATCCGGCGCGCGATCGATCTCGGACATCACAACGGCACGGTGCACTCGCGCGTGCTGGCGGACTTGCCTCGCTACGTCAATCGCGACCCCAACTTGGCGCTCACCCTGCACAAGCTGCGTTCGGCGGGCAAGAAGCTGTTCCTGCTCACCAACTCACCGCTACCCTACACGCAGCGCATGATGGAGTACTTGCTCGGCGAGTCGATGCCGGAGTACCGCTCGTGGGAGTTGTTCTTCAACGTGATCATCGTCGCGGCCCGCAAACCGCTCTGGTTCCGAGGCGAAGAACCATTCCACTACTATCATGAGGGCAAGCCTCAACCCGGCGTGAATGACCTCGAGCGCGGGGTGATCTACGGCGGCGGCAACCTCAAAGAGTTCGAACGGCTGCTCGGCATCCGCGGCGCGCGCGTGCTCTACGTCGGGGATCACATCTACGGCGACATCGTGCGCTCGAAGAAAGAATCGGCGTGGCGCACGGCCATGATCATCCAAGAGCTCGATGCAGAGTTGGCGGCCCATCAAGGTTCCGCAGCGCACATTCGCAAGAAGCTCGAACTCGACGAGGGCAGGACGCGTCAGGAGGACGAGCTGCGCTTCTACCAGCGGCGCTTGAAGGCGTTGCATCGCCACGACGAGGAGCCACCGGACGAAGCCGAGGAACGACGGATTCGGCGAGGCCTCGAGCGGGTGCGCGCCACTTTGGGTCGCATGAACGAGGAGCAAGAGCAGCTCGAACAAACCATCGACACCTCTTTCCACCCCTATTGGGGCTCGTTGCTCAAGGAACAGGGGGAGCTCAGCAACTTTGGCGCCCAAGTCGAACGCTACGCCGATGTCTACATGCCTCGCGTCTCATGTCTGCAGCACTACTCGGCGGAACAGTTCTTCCGCTCGCCCCACGATTTCATGCCCCACGAGCTATAGAAGCAGGCCCGCCCGGAATGCGGTTTGGGGCCCACGGGTTTTGGGGCCGGGCTGTGCAACGGGTGTCAAAGGCAGGTGGGACACCCACTGCGAAACGAATTTGGACTGCAGCTAGTGCTGGGCGGTCGAGATTTGTGATAGCGAGGGGCCCAAAGTGCAGGCCGAGACCTTTCGCCGTGCGAAGTCGCGCCCCATGAACCCGACGCTTACGAGGCAAACGCAGCAATGAATCTTGTCGAGTGGATCCAACGGTTGATGACCAACTTCGGTGCGGAGTGGGTCATGTGGTTGATGTTGGGCTTGAGTGTCATCAGCGTGGCGGTGATGCTCGAACGCGGGTGGTTCTACTGGTCGCTGCGCGACGATCTCGGTCGTCTCGCCCAAGACTTGCGCAAAGCACTGCGCCAGAACGATCTCGAAGCCGCGAAGAAGCAGCTCGAAGCCTCGCCCAGCGCCGAGGCGGCAGTGGTTCTGGCGGGTCTGCTCGAGGCCGACCGTGGACCTCGTTCCGCCGAGGAAGCGATGCAAGGCGCTTCTGCTTTGCAGCGCATGAAACTCGAGCGGCGCCTGGCGTACTTGGGCACTCTCGGCAACAATGCCCCGTTCATCGGCTTGTTCGGCACCGTGATCGGTGTCGTGCAAGCCTTCGAGAAGCTCGGTGATCAAAAGGTCGTGGCCGCTGCCGCGGACGCCGCGCAAGTCTCGGCTCCTCAAGAAGTGATGGCCGCGATCGCCGAGGCCTTGGTGGCGACCGCCGTCGGCTTGGTCGTCGCGATTCCCGCGGTCGCCATGTACAACGTGTTCCAGCGTCAAGCGCGCAGCATTCTCGCCAATACCGAAGCGCTGTCTCGAGTGCTGCTCGCGCACTTGATGGCCGAACCCGCCACGGCCAGTGGCGAGTCGAAGCCGAGCGTGTCACCCAAGAGCAAGAAAGACGACTGATGGCAAGCGGCGCCAGTTCAGACGACGATCAAGGCATGATCAGCGGGATCAACGTGACGCCCCTCGTGGACGTCACGCTGGTGCTCCTGATCATCTTCATGGTGACTGCCAAGATCATCGTGTCACAGGGCATGCCCATGGACTTGCCCAAGGCAGCGAGTGGTGAACAGGTGCAGCTGGTCTTCAGCGTCGAGCTCACCGAAGACGGCAAAGCCTTCGTCGATTCCAAGCCCATCGCCGAAGATGACTTGGTGACACAGCTCGCCAAAGACGCAAAGGCCAAGAATGCCGACTTGCGCGCGGTGATTCGCGCCGACCAAAAGGTGCCTCACGGTCGGGTGATGCACATCTTGGATTTGTTGAAACAAGCCAATATCGCCAAGATCGCCTTTGGAGTGACGCCGAACAAACCGGCGACCAAGCCCTGATCGACGAGCCTCACCGGCGCACTCGCTCAGACTGCACTACAACTCATCGCCAGTTACGAATTCCTAGTTCCGAAGCATGCCTCCTTCACGCACAGTCTCGAGTTCGAGGCCAGCAGCGAACGTTGCGCACGCGTCTGATTCGGGATCGAGCCAGACGTCGGTAGATCCGTGGCGAGCCGTGCTCGCGCTGGGTTCACGACGCTGGCGCTCTGCCGCCGCGATCGTGGTCGCTAGCGCTTTGGTGGTTCACGGGGCGGCTGCAGGCCGAGGTTATCAGCTCTCGGATCTGCTGCAGATCCGAGCATTCTCGGCCTTGGTGATGCACTCGGTGCACGAGCGCGTCCGCAGCATCCTCGAGATCGAAGTCGAGACGCCGCCCAAGCCCCCCGAGCCGGAGCCGGTCAAGGAACCCGAACCGGAACCAGAGCCTGCCAAAGCACCTCCTCCACCTCCTGCTGCCAAGGCACCGACGCCCGAGCCCCCCAAAGCAGAACCCCCTCCGCCCGCGGCCGAGGCTGGCAAAGTGCTCACGGCAGAGCCCGACCCGAACGAGCCGCTGGACTTGACCGGGGACGTCGGTTTCGTGTCCGGCAATGGTGAACGCTACGTCGGTGGCGTCACGGCGAGCTCCGGCAAAGGCCAGAAGCCGGTTTACGAGCGCGGCGCGAGCGCCAAAGGCGTCGAAAATGGCAAGGGCAGCGCCCCGGTCGCGGCCACGCCGAGCCACCAAGGGCCCGACTTGTCGCGGCCACCGCGGCAACCATCGACCTCACGGCTCGAGCATTGCCCCTGGCCCGCGGAGGCCGACGTGGAACAGATCAACTCGATGCGAGTGCCCGTAGTGGTGTTCTTCGACGCGAGCGGCAAGATCGTTTCGGCAAAGGTCACGAAGGATCCGGGCGCTGGCTTCGGACGTGAGGCGCAGCGTTGCATAATGCGCGAACCGCCCTGGACTCCCAGTCTCAACGCCGAAGGCAAGCCCGTACCCGGTTCGATCTTGCTCACGATCAACTACCGCCGCTGAGACGCGCAGCAGCGCGACGAAGGTTCGCACCGCGAGCCGACGCCGAGAGAAGTGGCGAGGTCGGGCCGCTCGGGGTTATGCTGCCGACGAATGACGGACCACGTCGACCGCCTGCGCGAAATCGAGTTGTTCAAAGGGCTGAAGCACGAAGCGCTCAGGCGCATTTCGCGCGTCGCGACCGAAGAACACCACGCGCGCGGCACGAAGATCTTCCAGCACGGCGACGTGGGCGACAAGTTGTACCTGATCCTGGAAGGCAAAGTGCGCATCAGCCGCGACATGGCCGGGATGGGCGAAGAGGCGCTGGCGATCTTGGGGCCCGGACAGATCTTCGGCGAGATGGCCCTGCTGGACGAAGCCACCCGCTCGGCAGACGCGCGAGCTCACGAGCGCTGTCGAGTTCTGACGATCCCCAAAGACGGGTTCGACGACCTGCTCTTCATGGACAAGGAGCTCGCCTACGAAGTCCTTTGGACGATGGTCCGGATGTTGGCGTCGCGGCTCCGGGAGACGAACGACAAACTCACGTTTCTCTCTACAACTGGAAAATTCTAGAAATATCGAAGCGATGGAGGTTGCCCACAGGGGAGCCGTGGAGCTGTGGAAAACGGATCGGAGTTTTTTGACTTCCTAACACCCGTTCAGTAAGCTCGGCCCACAATGCAGGGACTCACGCAGCGCCAGGCGCAAACGCTCGAATACATCCGGCAGTCGATCGAAGAGCGCGGGTATCCCCCCACCCTGCGTGAGATCGGTGAGTACATGGGCATCCGTTCGACGAACGGCGTGAACGATCACCTGCGGGCACTCGAGCGCAAAGGCTACTTGCGGCGCGAAGACATGAAGAGTCGTGCACTGCGTCTGGTTAACGAGACGGAGCGGGGCAAGGCTGGATTTGCCCCGGATGGCCCCCAGCCACACGGTGCAGCGGCTTACAGCGCCCCGGCATCTGGGTCGCAGGGCTCTGGGCCCCAGGCCGTGCCGAGCTCGGGCCCCTTCGGCAGTTTGGTGCAGAACGGTCTGCACGCGGGCGAAACCGAAGACTCGGTCGAGGTGCAGGTCCTGGGTCGCGTGGCTGCGGGCTTGCCACTGTTGGCCGAAGAAAACGTGATCGACACCGTGCGCGTCGATCGCATGTTGGTGCGCGGCGGGCGGGACGTCTTTGGCTTGCGCGTGCAGGGCGATTCGATGATCGAAGCCGGCATCCTCAACGGCGACTACCTGTTCGTGCGCAAGCAATCTACCGCTGAACGCGGGCAGATCGTCGTTGCCTTGATCGGCGAAGAAGCGACGGTCAAGTACTACTTCCCAGAGCGCGACTACATTCGCTTTCAGCCAGCGAATTCGAACATGGCCCCGATCTTGGTGCGCGCGTCTGATTTCCGACCGACGATGCTGCTTGGTACCGTCGTGGGCGTGTACCGACGCCTGTAATTCTGGTTGGCAGTCTGATCCGTAGTCCGTTGAGGGCCTGACGACTCGGGCAATGGGGCTTCGCCCCGCGACGTGAGGGGCCGGTCACGAGCAACTACAACCGCAGACCTTGGCGCTCGAGCGGTTGGGGTGTCGCAGTGTGGGCGGCGATTTCCGCAGCAGCTAGCACATCCCGAACATGGCGCGCGGTGTCAGTGACAGAGGGTTCGTCAATGGATCGAGCACGCGCGATCCGTTGACTCAAACCGACGGCCATTGGTAGCCTGCGCGTGCCCTGAAACCCGCGCGATGACGAGGACAATGGCAGCCACGGTCGAGGCAACTGTCGAGACAACTTCGGGGAAGGCCGCCGTCGGCTTTGCATTGTTGCTGAGCTGCCTGTTGCTCAGCTCAGCGATCACTGGTTGCGGCAACGCAATCTACGCGTTTCAATCTTCCTCGGCGCAGGCCAAGCTGGAAGAGGCCAAAGCGCTGGGCGCCGCGAAGTACGCCACGTACGAGTACACGATGGCGGAAGAGTACTTGAAGAAGGCCAGCTCTGAAGCGGCTGAAGCAGACTACGGCGACGCCATCGATTTCGCCGAGACGAGTGAAGGTCACGCAGACAAGGCCATTCGCTTGAGTCGCGACGCACACAGAGGGGCCGGCCGCTGATGCGCGTTCGCCTCTGCGTCGGCCCGCTCGCTGCTTTGGCCCTGGCCGCGTCTACCCTGGCCGGGTTCAGCGTGCTGGGCTGCACCGGCGCGGCGCAGATCCGCGGTGAGCTCAGCGGGCTCGAACAGGTCGTCGATCAGGCCGAACGCAACGGCGCGATCCGCTGCGCGCCCCGCGAGCTCGCGCTGGCTCGCAGCAACATCGAGTTTGCTCAGGTCGAACTCGACCAAGGCTTCATTTCGAAGGCCAAGCATCACCTGTGGCTGGCGAAGCCCAACGCCAAAGCCGCGCTCGATCTGTCGCCAGCTCAGTACTGCACCGAGCGGCAATTCGTCGAAGCGGGTGACCGCGACGGCGATAGCTATCTCGATCCCGATGACGGCTGCCCCGACAATCCCGAGAACTTCAACGGCTTCGAGGACGAAGACGGCTGCCCCGACCACCCCGATACGGATGGCGATGGCATCACCGATGATCGCGACACGTGCTTGCTCGAACCGGAGGACAAGGACGGCTACCTCGAGACTGACGGCTGTCCGGAACTAGACAACGACCTGGATTCGTTGCCCGACGCGCAAGACCAGTGCCCCAACGATCCGGAAGATCCGGATGGCTTCCAGGACGAAGACGGTTGCCCCGATCTCGACAACGACCAGGACGAGGTTCCCGACATCACCGATCAGTGCCCGAACGAGATCGGCTCGAAGACGAAGGAGCCGATTGGTTGCCCAGAGAAGCCGGCGTTGGCGATGATCACGGACTGCGAAGTGCGCATCACGCAGCAGATCTTCTTCGAATTCAATCGTGACGCGATTCGCCCCATCAGTTTCCCCGTGCTCGATGCAGTTGCCGACGTCCTGCTGAAGAACCCGAAGATCAAGATCGAGGTTCAAGGTCACACCGACAACGTCGGTAGCGCGTCGTACAACCACGATCTCAGCAACCGTCGCGCACAAGCGGTGAAGATGTACCTGGCCGCACATGGCGTCGAGCCCGGACGCTTGACGTCTCAGGGTTACGGTTTCGATCGGCCCTTGGTGCCCAACGACAGCGCAGACAATCGCGCGCTCAATCGTCGAGTCCAATTCATAAGAACCGAAGGCCAACGGCAGGGGTGTGAAAACCCAGCACCGTGAGGTGCGAGCGCCGTTAGCGCACAATGCAATTCACAGCGCGCCTTTTCCACCGCGCTGCATGTTTCTCGGAAAGCAGTAAAGTGAACTTCAAGAGTTTATTCAGGCATTTCTCCATCCTCGCGTTGGTCACCTGGTCGCTCTCGGCGACAGCCGCTCCTCTCGACAAGTCTGCGATGTCGAAGATCGACGAGGCCATCAACGTTCACTACCTCTCGACGAACTTCGACAAAGCCGAAGGCTTGTTGCTCGGCACGATCAAGGCCTGCGGCAACCGCTGCTCGGCGAGCGTCAAAGCCCGGGCTTGGATGTACGTGGGCATTGTACGTGGCGCAGGTAAACAGGACTCGGATGGCGCCAGCGCCGCTTTCGTAGAAGCACTGGGCCTCGATCCCAAGGTTCAGCTGGACCGCGACTTGGCGACCGATGACTTGAAGGCCTTGTTCGAGGCCGCTCAAGGCGGCGGTCAAGAGACGACGGCGACGCCTGAAGAGACGGTTCCGCTCGAAGAAACGCCTGCAGCCCCCGCAGTCGAAGAGCCCGCAAGCACCATGGAGTGCACGCCGGACGTCGCCGAAGTCGAAACGCGACGTCCCATCCCCGTGTCGTGCAAGACGCCGACGGCCGCCTCGCGCGTCGTGTTGTACTACAAGCCTTTCGGCGCCAAGAAGTGGACCCAGATGACGCTCGGCAAGAGCGGTGGAGCCTTCGTCGGCACCATGCCTTGCGAAGCCACGGCAACCGCCGGGACGTTGACCTGGTACGTGAAGGCCACGTCCACCGGCGCGCAGGTACTCGATACCTCGCAGAGCGAAGCAGATCCTCACGCCATCGAGATCGTGCAGAGCACGAAAGAGAAACCCCCATCTCTGCCCGGTAAGCCACCGCCCGCACGTTGCCAGGATCCGGCAGACTGCCCGGAGGAGATGCGTGGCACCCCCTCCTGTCCCGGCACTGAAAAAGACGACGCCAAGGGTGGCGGGGGTTGGGGCGACGCGTGCAAGAGCAGCAAGGAATGTGGCGAAGAGCTCGTGTGCACCGAAGGCAGCTGTCAGTCTCCGCCGTCGTGCGAGACCGATTCGGATTGTTCGGGCGGCACTTGCCAGGAGTTCCTGTGTCACTACGCCGATGACGGCGAAGGTGAGGACGAGGACGACGGAGGTGGCTCGTCTGGAGCAAAGCCGCCGGGTTGGTTGTTCGGCATCGGCGTCGGCCTGGATATGCCTCAACTCGACGGAACAGGCGTTTGCAACCCGCTCGTGTCGGGCACGACGTTCCAATGCTTCATCTCGGGCAGCTATCCGTACAGCGCCGCGACGTTCCAATACGCCAACGGAGTGCCGACAGCGACGCCGAGCTTGCATCACAACCCGGCGAGTTTCGGACAGCCCGGCAGCGATTACGATCCCCAGCGGTCGGGCGCGATCACGTCGGGCATCGTGCCGAGCACGATCCGCATCACGCTCAGCGCGGAGAAGCCCTTGACGGACAAGATCAGCGTCGAAGGCCGGCTAGGTCTTGCACTCGGCGGCACGCCGAAGGTGAGCCCGGCGAGCTTCGCGCACATCGGTGCCAGCGCCAAGTACTGGTTCTCGGGCATGAACAAAGGTCTGCGCCTGTTCGGCATCGCCAGCCTCGGCCTCGGTCGAGTCGACGCCAAGCACGCAGTGCAGGTCGACGAGTACCAAGACGACGGTCAGTATTTCCAAGGTTACAGCACCGATCCGATCTGCGCGCAGACGGCAGCGGCTGGCTACTGCGTGTTACCCGCGACGGCCTACAAGAAGATGGGCCCAGGATTCGTCGGTGCCGGCTTGGGCGCGTGGCTCAATCTGGGTGGCTACGGACCAATGCTGCAAATCTTGGGCGAGATCATGCTGCCAGCGAGCGGCTTCGTGGTGCAGCCGACTGCCGGCTGGACAATGTCGTTCTGAGCGGCCACGCTCGGACGCAAATGCAAAACGATCCGTGGGCGGAACTGGAGTGGCTCAGCTCCGCCTTGCGGGGGCACTTGGAGTGGGCCGAAGCAATCGGAACCGCCGCCACGCCCCCGATCGACGAGACTTGGCTCGAGCGGCGCCGCGCGCAGTATCGGGCGCTGCAAGTCGAGGCTTCGGAGCCCGGAGCCGCCCCGGACGTTGCGATCGCAGATCAGGGTCGAACAGAAGCCACCGCGCGCCCCGCTAATCCCAGCGCTGTCAGTCCGCGCGGAACAACGGCAGCGGGGCCTGCTCCCTTACCCCCCGCGCCGTCGTTCGACGCCGCGCACTCCGCCAGCGCCGGCCAGCTCGCGCGCAGCCATGCCGCAGCGCCCGAGGCGCCGCGTCAACCCGACGCGACCGTGGCCGCGAAGCTCCCGGTAGTGCAGGTTTCGCCAGCTCAGCCGCCGGCGAAACCTCCCTCCCCCGCTCCCGTTGCGCGCCCAGCTGCCTCCGAGGCGCTGCCACGTCCACAATCCGCCCCTGGCAGCGTCGCGCTGTTTACCTCGAGCACTGATGGGCCGCAGCGGCTCGCCCTGGTCGAAGCCGAGGTTCGGGGCTGCACGCGTTGTCGTCTATCCGAGACGCGAACGAACACGGTGTTCTCACGGGGCACGGGCAAGAGCGGGCTGTGTTTCGTCGGTGAAGGTCCCGGCGCGGACGAAGACGCACAAGGCTCTCCGTTCGTGGGTGTCGCGGGTCAACTCTTGGATCGCATGATCGTAGCGATGGGGCTCGAACGCGACGACGTTTACGTCTGCAACATCGTCAAGTGCCGCCCGCCGGGCAATCGCAAGCCCGAGCCAGATGAAATGACCGCGTGCGAATCGTATCTGACGCAGCAGCTCGAGATCTTGCAGCCCAAGGTGATCGTCGCGCTGGGAGCCACGGCGACCTCGGGCCTGCTCGGCGTGCCGCTGAGCATCACGCGCTTGCGCGGCAATTGGCGTTTGTATCGCGGCAAAGTGCCAGTGATGCCGACGTTTCACCCCTCGTACCTGCTACGTCAGCCTGCCGCCAAGCGCGAGGTCTGGGGCGATTTGCTGCTCGTACTCGACCATCTCGGTTTGCCGCGCCCAGCGCCTCAGCGTGCCCGCTGAGGCACGCGTGGTGCTAAGTAGAGGAACGCGACACTTGTTGCGCAACGGGATGCGCGCCGCCGTTAGGAAGATCGCCTGCCCTGATTGGGAGGGGTCGCGTCATGCATTTCGTCAACGGCGGCGCGGCACAGCAGACTGCGGTTTGCCGTGAGTGAACAACGGTGCGCGTTTCAACGACGTCACCGGTCCGGGCCGCAAATCTCACACGAACCAGCGCGTGTTCCCAGTTGCCACACGGTGTGATGATTCCCGCTCGGTAAGACCAAGCGCGATGCGCTCCAGCGAACTGGTGTCGTCGCGGCAGCTGCAACACGCTTGAGCGATGTTCAGTTATTTAACGCGACGTACCGCGCCTAACCCTGCAGTTGCCCGATCGCGGCGCTGATCGACGCCACGCTTCGAAAGACGTCCCTCGTCAGCAACGAGTCTGGAAACTCGACGTCAAACTCATTTTCGAGCGCCAGCATCAAGTGCACGCTTGCGTGCGAAGTCATCCCAGCCGAGTATAAATCCAGCTCGTCAGTCACGTGCTCCGCATCGATGCTGAGTTTCGCATGTCTTGCTACCAGGGCTCTAACTTGATCTTTCATGCCTGCACTCCGAACGCCCAGCACGGGATCAATTGCTTGCCAAATACGGCCACGGCAAGCAAGTGGCTTGTTGCGAAGCCGCAGGCAAACGCAACTCGGACACAGAGATCGCGTTGGGGGTCGACGCCATTTGGAACAAGCACCGCATCTCTTGCGCCTGTCGGTGGGCTTCTCGCCCATCTCGATAACCTCGCTCGCTAGCGCTCGTGACCAGCTCGCCAATTCAAGAGCAAGTAGAATCATGACGACTACCAATCGCGACGCGCGCCGCAAGAACGGCCACCTAGCCAGCACTGCCGAAGCACAGGTGAAGCCGAGCTCTGAAGCGACGTGCGCCTTGGGGGACCTTCCGAGCCAAACGCGCTCGGGCAACACGGCAACGACACCGCAAACCATCAAACAACTGGCGCAAATCGTAGTCGAGGATTGGACGACCCACGGCTCCAGCACGCTCAGCCCTGGGTTTCTCGCGATCGCCAATCACCGGGTGCGCGGCTACGCGGAACGCAAGCATGGGGTCTATGGCTCGCTGCTCTCGGGTGCCTCACGTGCCGCGGCAGTGGCCATCGATTGGGTGTGGGGTGTCCAAATCAACAAGCACGTCCAACTCGGACGGCGCGTCCGCATTTGGCACCATGGCTGTGTCTTTCTCGACGCCCAAGCCGTGGGAGACGATGTTCACTTCAGACACAACACGACGCTCGGACGACTGCGCGGCGGCCAAGCGACGCGCGAGGCGCTGCCGATCTTGGAAAGCGGCGTGGACGTTGGATCCGGCGCATGCGTCCTTGGGCCTGTACGCGTCGGAAAAGGCGCCGTGATTGGAGCCAACACGTTGGTCATGAAAGACGTTCCCGCAGGGGTGACGATTCTCGGTGTTCCAGGAAGGGTAATCCCGACATGAACATCGCGGAGCTCGAGCGGGAGCGCGCTGCACACGAAGAGCCCTTGCGCGATGGGAAACGCAACGAGAATCCCCCAGAGCTTTCGTTGCTCGAACTATTGGCAGAGGACCTGAGAACCCACGACGGTAACCTGCTGGCGCCCGGTTTCCTCGCGCTCGCAGTTCATCGTTTCGGCAACTGGCGCATGGGCTTGAGTTCGCGCGTGGTACGGACTCCGGTTGGTATCGCCTACCGAGCCGCTCACGGTGCGGTGGCTGGCTTGTTTGGCATCGACATTCCCTACAACTCCAAGCTCGGTCGGCGCGTTCGCATCGAGCATCATGGTGCCGTGTACATCGGTGCCTGGGCGATGGGCGACGACATCGTGATTCGGCACTCGGTGACCATCGGCTTGGTCAGACGCAACGACACACGTGCACCAATTATTGGTAGCGGCGTGGAGCTCGGCCCTGGTGCTTGCGTGGTCGGCGAGATCACCGTTGGCGACGGCTGTTACGTCGCGGGCAACACCGTGCTCGCGGACTCGCTGCCGGCCGGGATGGCCGCGATTGGCATCCCGGCGCGCCAAGTCCCCAAACAACAACTGTTGGGCAGCCCCTGAATTCGACATGCTCGCGACGCGCATCTCCGGCCTCGAAGCGCTGCACACGCCGATTCGAGCTCGCCAGCCGCTGCTGATCTTTTTGCACGGCTACGCCACGTTGCCGGAAGACTTTGGTCCTTTCTCGGAGATCGCCGTCAAGTCAGGGAACGCCGTGATTCTGCCGCGCAGCCCGCTGGCCGTCGCTCCCGGCGTGCTCGGTCGTGCCGAAGCCACGGCAACTTGGTGGCCCGTCAATTCAGAAGTCCGGCAAAAAGCGTTGGCACGGGGTCCGCGCGACTTGAGCAATGTTTTTCCACGCGGCGTCGTCGCCGCGCGCGGCTGGATCAACGAATTGGTGCGCGCCCTGCGCGAGCGTTACCAGCCGAGCAAGTTGACGTTGGGCGGCTTCTCCCAGGGCGCGATGTTGGCCATCGAATGGCAGCTGCACACACGTCTCAGGGCCGATGCCTTGGCACTCATGTCCGCCGGTAGAATTCGTGGCCCGATTTGGGCGCGCCGCCTGTCGCGCTTGGCAGGTTTCCCCGTCTTTCAGTCTCATGGACTTACAGATAACGATCTGAGTTATACAGCGGCCGAGCAATTGCGCGATGCCATGAGCGCCGCAGGAGCAAAAGTGACTTGGGCGAGCTTTGCGGCCGGTCACGAAACTCCGATGGGGGCATGGCGCGCATTGCAGCGTTTCCTCAAGGCTCAGTTGGCGGCGGACGTTCAAACTCGATAAGTTCGGATTTTCGTCGCTGCGCGGCCTGCGCATTTCAAAAGAACCAAGCAGACATTCAAGCTCCCAGGTCACATTCAGAAGCGAGGCTCCCAATGCTCGAAACTGTGCTCCAAATCGGTCGAGAAATAGCGGCTCGCCATGCCGACGACGTCGACGCAAACGCTCGATTTCCCGCGGAGAGTTTACAAGCTCTGCGCGACGCCAAGGTGCTGTCGGCGGCAGTTCCGAGCGAGTTTGGCGGTGCGGGTCTCAACATCATCGAGTTGGGTCAGCAATGCTTTGCGCTCGCTCAATATTGTTCAGCGACCGCCATGTTCTTGGCGATGCATCACATCCAAGTCGCCTGCATCTCGGATCAAGTGGGTGACTCCCGTGAGTGGCGCGCTTACCTGCGGCGCTTGGTAGATGAACAACGACTCATCGCGTCGGTGACGAGCGAAGTTGGACCGAGCGGCGATCTGCGGCAAAGTATCGCGGCCGTCGAGCAGTCGGACAAAGGCGTCAAGTTGACCAAGCGCGCCACGACGATTTCGTACGGGTGCCAAGCCGACGATTTGCTGATCACGGCACGCAGTTCAGCCAGTGCCAAGAGCAACGACCAAGTCTTGCTGCTCGCGATGAAAGGCCAATATCGCTTGGAAGAGGTCGGCGTGTGGGACACGCTCGGCATGCGCGGCACTTGCAGTCCGTCTGCGGTGGTGCACGGCGAAACCCCCGCGTGGCAGATTCTGCCGGGTGCGTTTGGCGACATCGCCACGCGCTCGATGGTCCCCATTTCGCACATTCTCTGGGGCAATGTCTGGCTCGGCATCGCCACCGAAGCCGTCAGTCGCGCCAGAAGCTTGGCGCGCGCCAAAGCTCGCAAATCCCCGGGCCAGCTACCCGTCACGGCGCAACATTTGTCGCAAGTCGTGGCCAAGCTGCAGCTGATGCGCAGCGAGATCGAGCACGCGACGGCGCGTTACGCCGCACTGCGCGCGGCGGGCGATCACAGCACCCTGGACGGCGTCGGGTACGCGATCCAGATGAACAACCTGAAGCTCAATGCCTCGGAGGCAGTGTCGGACATCGTGCTCGACGCGATGCGGCTTTCGGGTATTAGCGCGTACAGCAACCGCGGCGAGTATAGCTGCGCCCGCTTGCTGCGAGACGCGCTCTCCGCGTCCGTGATGATCAACAACTACCGACTGCGCGAGACCAACGCCACGTTGTTGATGGTTCACAAGGGAAACTGAAGCGCCATGGATCTGGACGAACTCTACAAGGCATTTTCGAAACAGCTCGTTGACGCTGGCTTGCTGATTCAAACCGAAGTCGTCGGTGTCTACGGCAAGTCCGACGTCTTCGAGCGGATTTTGCAAGGGGTCGATAGACTGGTAACCGAGATCGCCAAGTCGCAAGGCGCGGTCGAGCGTTCCTTTCCGCCCGTGTTACCCCGAAACACTCTACGTCGCACCGGGTACATGGAGAACTTTCCACACTTGTGCGGCTCCGTGCACAGCTTCGAGGGCACACCCCGTGAGCACGTCCCACTGCTGGAAGCGGTGGTCGCCGGCCAAGATTGGACGCCGTGGCTGGCACAGACCGACATGGCGCTGTGCCCAGCAGCTTGCTACCCGCTCTACCCAACGCTCTCGGGTCGAGTCCCAGAAGCGGGTCACAAGGTAACGCTCTGGTCCTACGTCTTTCGTCACGAACCCTCGCTCGATCCGGCTCGTCTGCAGATGTTCCGCATGCGCGAAGACATTCGCGTGGGTTCGCCCGAACAGGTGCAAGAGTGGCGCCGCAATTGGATGCAACAGGGCCAAGAGCTGCTTTCGAGCCTTGGTCTGGATGTGTGGCTCGACGTTGCCAACGATCCCTTCTTTGGCCGAGGAGGAAAGTTGATGGGCAAGAGCCAACGCGAACAAGAGCTCAAGTTCGAACTCTTCGTGCCCATCACCAGCCGTGAGAATCCAACGGCGGTCGCGTCTTTCAACTATCACCAGGAGCACTTCAGCAAGACCTTTGGCTTGCACCTGGACGACGGAGGCGTTGCACACACGGCCTGCATTGGCTTCGGGCTGGAACGCGTGACGCTGGCACTGCTCAAACAGCATGGGCTGGATCCCGATCGTTGGCCGGAAACGGTTTGCCGCAGGTTGTGGCCATGAACCTGTCTGAACTGAACCCAAGCACGTACACGCCGCACTTCCTGCATTCTGCACAAGCAGACTGGGCCGAGACCAATTGCTACGTCGATCTCTGGATCGGCTTGCTCCACGGGCTCGGTCTCCAACCCGAGGCGTGTCTCGGGTTCATCGTCGGAGCAGACTTCGAGGACGATCAGTGGACGTTCTTCAAGCAACCGGCGAGCGATCTCTGGACGCTTTACGGAATTCAGGTGGAAGAACTCAGCCTGTGGCAACCCGTGCTCGAACACTGCGTGACCCAAGTACACGCGGGGAAAGTGCCCTTGCTCGAGGCAGACAGTTTTTACCTGCCTGACACTCGCGCGACGGACTACCGAACGAACCATGTGAAGACCACGATCGGCATCACGCTCGTGGACCCGGCGGACAAACGTCTGCGCTATTTTCACAACGCCGGCTTCTATGAACTGCAGGGCGAGGACTTCGAGGGGCTCTTTCGGTTCGCGGAGCGTGGGGCGCACTCCGATGATCTGAGCAGCGGCCATCCCCGTTGGCTGCCGCCCTTTTGTGAAATCGCGAAGCTCCAGCGCAGGGTCGCACTGCCAGCTGCGGAATTACAGCGCAGGGCGCTGGGTATCCTGCGAGAGCGGCTCGACACCGTTCCCGAGGTCAATCCATTCAGTCGCTTGCGCAGCGCGTGGCCAGAGCACGTCGACTTACTGCTGTCGCGGGGCTTGGACGCGTACCACGGCTATACCTTCTCGATGCTGCGCCAATGTGGCGCTTGTTACAGTTTGCTGGGCGCACACACGAACTGGCTCGCTCCCTCCCTACCTCAGGGCCCTGCCGCGGCTGAACACTTCAGCGCAATCAGTCAACGCTGCAAGTCGGTGCTCATGAACCTGGCGCGTGTCGTCAATTCGAAGAAGCCAAAAGACTTCACCGAGCAACTGGACGCCATGCAGAAGCATTGGGAGTCCGGCGTGAAACTGCTGTTGCCGGCGCGAGTTTCTCGAAGCAGATCGCAATGACAGATGGGCGTATTCAGATCCGTCAGCGAATTCTTTCACGAAGGTGTCGCCTTGACCGAAGGCTGGCAGCAATTCAGCTGCCAAGCTGGCCAGTACGAAGACCCTGAAGCGATTGCCGAGGAGCTCTGGGAGCCCAGCCAAGGCGCCACGGTTGGCGCTCACCTGCGTGCTCGAGGACAACTGAAGCGACAAGTCGACCAAACGTTCGACGCTCTAGATCACTTCTACCGAATAGCCTTTACCGGATCCGCTTCGCTCGTTGCACCCCAAGCGGGCAAGCGTCTGCTGCTCGTTTGCGATGGGCTAGCCACGATCGCGACGCTCTGGTTCAACGGGGTAGTTCTCGGAAGGACCGAGAACATGTATCGCCGGCACGCCTTCGACGTAACGGAGCTGTTAGCCCCTGACAATACGTTGGTCTTGCGCTTTGATGCGCTGCTGCCATGGCTCAAACTCAAGAAGGGTCCGCGCCGCTGGCCGACACGTTTGGTAACGGAACGGAACCTGCGCTTCGTTCGCACCTCGTTGCTCGGACGCATGCCAGGTTGGACGCCACCCTGGCCGATCGTTGGCCCGTTTCGTGCGGTACGACTCGTAAGCGTCGAGACGGTGGTCCTCGAATGCGCCAAGTGCGTTCCAGAGCTCGACGCCACGGGTGCCTACGTCGACTTCGACGTGCGCTTCTGCCTGCCCAACGAGGGCTCGGCGAAGCCTCGACTGTCATGCGAGGTCGCGGGGCACACGGTGGAAGTCACGTTGCACCAAGATGGCGCTTCGTTTCGCGGCACCTGCCGCGTGCCGGTTGCAGACGCGCAGCCGTGGTGGCCCCACACACACGGCGAACAACCGCTTTACGCCGCAAGCGTTCGCGTCTCGCTAGACGGCACCACCTCGAGTTTCGAACTGGGTCGGATAGGCTTTCGCAAAGTCGAGCTCCGGGCTTCGGCTCACTTTGGGTTTCGGATTAACGAAGTCGACGTGTTCTGTCGCGGTGCTTGCTGGGCCCCGCTCGACGTCGTCAGTTTGTCGGCGAGCCCCGGAGCGCTGCGTGACGCGCTCGAGCAGGTCAAAGCGGGGGGCATGAATCTGCTGCGCTTGAGCGGTACCTTGGCTTACGAAGTGCCCGAGTTTCATGCGCTGTGCGATGAACTCGGGATCCTGGTTTGGCAGGACTTCATGTTTGCGAACATGGACTATCCGCGTGGCGACGCCAGCTTCGACACCGAAGTGTCTCTCGAAGTGGAACAGATCCTGGAGCGCCTGAGCCCGCGCTGCTCGAGCGTCCTATTCTGCGGCGGTAGCGAAACGGAGCAGCAGGCCGCGATGATGGGTTTACCACTCGAGGAGTGTCGGCATCCGCTGTGGAGAGAGCAACTTCCAACGCTTCTGAAGCAATGGGGTTGTGCGATCCCGTATTGGTACTCGACTCCCGGCGGAGAGGGATTGCCGTTTTGGCCGCACGATGGTTGTACCCACTACTACGGCGTTGGCGCTTACTTGCGCCCGCTGGAGGATGCGCGCGTTGCAGGCGTACGCTTTGCATCCGAGTGCTTGGCTTTTGCCGGTCCTCCCGAGAACGCAGCGACCGATCTCACGCTGAGACAGCGTGTGCCCCAGGATAACGGAGCCAGTTGGACCTTTGCAGACGTGACGCGCCACTACGTGGGCGAGTTCTTTGGTGCGCAGAGCCTGCCGCTCGAAGAGCATGACGCAAGCTCGTACGCACAACTCGCTGCGCGCGCCGTTGCCTACGCCATGCATCAAACTCAAACCCACTTTCGCGATCCGCTGAGCCCGTGCGCGGGTAGCTTGATTTGGATGCTGCGCGATCTGGAGCCCGGCTGGGGTTGGGGGATCATCGCGAGCGATGGCCGTCCGAAGTCCGGCTACCACGCCTTGAAGCGGATTTGGGCGCCCCAGGCGGTCTGGTTCGTGGATGAGGGGTTATCCGGTCTGACCGTGGTCGTGGCAAACGATCCGGGGCGCGCGTTGAGCGCACAGCTCGTGTTGACTTTGTCGCACGAGAGCGGCGCAACCATCGAAGAGATCGTGCGTGAGGTGCAAGTGCCTGCACATTCGGCGCTGCGTTTCCGAGTGGAGCAGCTCGCGGGTCGCTTTCTGGACACGAGCGACGCCTATCGATTCGGTCCGCCCACTTTTGCCACCATCCACGCGCGTCTGCTCAGCGCGGGCAACTTGATCAGCGAAGAGTGCCGCAGCATCACGCGCCCCTTCAAACTCGATGCGGGGCGCGCTGCCGGACCTAGCGAAGGAGCGCGTTGATCGCGCCTGCCCCGCTCGTTCAAGCCCCGAAGCGGGGCAACTTGCTCTCGGGGATGTCGCGTAGGAACGGATGCCGCAAATCCTTTTCCGAAAGCGTCGCCTGCACGTCGGGCCACTCGATGCCCACATCGGGATCGTCGTAACGCACTCCGACCTCGGCCTCGGGGTGATAGTTGTCATCACACTTGTAGCTGAACAACGCCCACTCCGAGATCACGCAGAAGCCGTGGGCGCAGCCCTTGGGCACGAACAACTGATGATGATTTTCCGCCGTGAGCTCCGCCGAGACCCAGCGCCCAAAAGTCGGAGAGCCAACTCTGACGTCGATCGCTACGTCGAGCACCGAGCCGTACACCACGCTGACGAGCTTGGCCTGCGCGAACGGATTCTGAAGGTGCATGCCACGCAACACACCGCGCGCCGATCGCGACAGGTTGTCTTGAACGAAGTCTGCCGGGATGCCTGCCTTGGCGTAACGCTCGCGTTGCCAAGACTCGAGGAAGAAGCCGCGCGGATCGCCGAACGCCTTGGGTTCGACCAGCAAGACACCAGGGACAGCGAGCTCGGTAACCTTCATTGATCTTGCTCCGCAAGTGATGCCAAGTACGTACCATAGCGGGTCTTGCCGAGAGCCGCGGCTTGGCGCAGCAACTGCTCACGATCGATCCAATTGCTGCGAAACGCGATCTCCTCGGGACAAGCGATTTGCAAGCCCTGGCGCGAAACGACGGTTTGAATGAAGTTGGAGGCGCTGAGCATGTCTTCGGGGGTGCCCGTATCGAGCCAGGCAACGCCGCGACCGAGTTTCTGCAACAGCAACTCTCCGCGTTGCAAGTAAACACGATTCAAGTCGGTGATTTCGAGCTCACCGCGTGCAGAAGGCTTGAGCTCCTTGGCGTACTTGCAGACGTTCGCGTCGTAGAAGTAGAGCCCCGTCACCGCGTAGTTGCTGCGCGGCTTGACGGGCTTTTCCTCGAGTCCCACCACTTTGCCCGTCGCGTCGAACTCGGCGACGCCGTAGGCGCTTGGATTGTTCGTATGGTAACCGAACACTGTCGCCCCTTGCTGCTGCTTGGTTGCGTTGCGCACCACGTCTTGAAAGCCATGGCCGTAGAACAAGTTGTCTCCCAAGATCATGGCGCTGGGTTCACCTTGAAGGAACGTTTCACCGATGATGAACGCTTGGGCCAAGCCTTCGGGTTTGGGCTGCACGGCGTAACGAATCTGCAACCCCCACTGGGAGCCGTCCTCGAGCAAGCGCTGGAATTGCTCGCTCTCATGGGGTGTGTTGATGATGAGGATCTCGCGAATCCCAGCGAGCATCAGGACGCTCAGCGGGTAGTAGATCATCGGTTTGTCGTAGACCGGGACGAGCTGCTTGCTCACCGCCTTGGTGATCGGATGTAGCCGCGTCCCCGTGCCACCTGCCAGGATGATTCCTCTGCGTGTCATTGGCCGCAGTATACCGATGGCTCGCTTTTTCAGCGACGATTCCTGCGTCACGCCCCCGCTTCGTGAACTTGGGCGGGGGACTAATCGGCTCACGTGTCTCGGCTATTGCCCGGCAACGCAAAGCCACGCAGAAATACGCTGTTACGGATCGAATCTCGCAGATACTTCGGTGGATCGATGGGTTCCCTACGCTGTGCGATACGGCGAACCTCCCACAGACACAGTCCCACGACGTTGAGCGCATCCGCCGCCATCGCCCGCAATGGCTGATGGTTCTTGAGGTAGTAGCGGCGCCGAGAATCGAACCAGTACTCGGGCTTGCGCTGCATGATGCGATGCAGCCCGGTGACACCCGTGCTCTGTCCCCCGATGTGCACGATCGTCGCGCTCGGCAGGAACCAGGTACTCCAGCCTTTGTGTTTCGCCTGAAGGCAGAAGTCCATCTCCTCGAAATACAGGAAGTACCCCTCGTCCATCAGCCCCACGTCATCGAACACCGCCTTGCGCACCATCATGCAGCCGCCCGAAACCCAGTCGGCCGGGCCGGGTTCCGACGGAATCGGCGGCGCGTGAATCCAGTGACGCAGAAGCGAGGAGACAGGGCCAAGTCGGAGAGTCCCGTCGAGTTCCCCCAAAGGGTTTGCGAAACGAAACGCGGATCGCAACGGGGTGCCATTCGGATGCACCTGGTTTGCGCCGACGATTCCAACTCGCGGATGCGCCTGCATGAATTCGAGCAGAGCGTGGATTGCACCGGGAAGCACCCGAGTGTCGGGGTTCAGCAGCAGCACGTAGTCAGGTGGGTTGGGTGTGCTCAACGCCGGGGCTATGGCGGCGTTGTTGCCGGCAGAAAACCCACGGTTTGACCCGACTTCGAGCAGTGACACCCAGCCCGCCCAGCCACGACTTTCAATCGTGCTGCGCAACAACTCGGCAGAGCCGTCGCGAGAATCGTTCTCGGAGATCACCACTCGAGCGGGCAGATCCGAGAGCTCTTTTTCGAGCGAATCTAGACACTCGACGAGCAACCTAGCGGCGCGATAGTTGACGATTACGATGACCAGCGTTGGCCACTGGCGAGGCATGTCCGTCGTCGGTAGCGTCGAGGGCTGCATCTCATTCTTTCCGAGGCGCCTGTGAAAGACCTGTAAATTCCAGGTATCAGCCCCTCGCCCGCCCAGTCAACCCCCGATCGCAGACGCCATTATGCAATGTCCACGAGCATGGTCGCCGCTAGCCGCAGCGCAGCGCTGGCCATTGCAAGAATGTTCACCCTACACGGGCGCCATGCTCGCGTCACGACCGTGCCATCGATCCGTGCCTGCGGCGCGGGCTCCGACGGTTGCACAATGAGACTGGATCGAGCAGCGCTTCCTGAAGTGTTCACTGGTCACCCGTCGGAAATGAACTCCGATTCGGCTCACCGATCAAAGCTTCGTCGGGGTTGTTTCGGGGACCACTGTCTGGCACAACCGGTGCGCACAAGATGTTGCACGCCGCCAAGGTGATCGGGGACGAGCAGGCCGGTGCGTTCGAGCGACTATTGCTGGCGCATCCCGCCGTTGTCGACTGCGCAGTAGCCGTCCGTAACAACGGGGCGGGAAGCATTCTGGTCGCGTATGTCGTAGCGAGCACACCAGGCCAAGAAGAGCGAATCGTGGCCTCGGTGGGAGAGTCCAACCCAAGCGAGTTTGCAGGCACACTGTTAACCGGCAACGGCGTACGAGTGGTGCCGCTCAGAACTCTGCCCTACGGAGCCGACGGCAGGGTCGACCGAGAACGCTTGGCGACGCTGCCCGTGCTCAACGCGCAGACACTCGAAGCAATCGAGACCAACTTGCTCGCCAATCCGGGCATTGCTCAAGCCGCTGCATTGGTCGTTCGCTCGGCGGTTCACCCGAGGCGGCTACACAGCTCGCAGCTCGTGCGGGGCGGAGTCGAAGCAAGCACGGCAAACGATACGCTTGCCAACCTCGAGGCACCACCCGCCGTCGCGAGTGACGTCCCTTCGTTCGTTCAAGCGCCGTCGGCGGTCCCGGGGTCGAATGCCGCTGCGACGCTGAGCGGCGCGCTGGTGCAAGCGGCCAACACGTACAAGGACCCGCGCATCACGTTCATCAGCGACCGCGGGGACGAAACGCATGCAACGTTCGAGGACGTGCTCCAACGCGCCGAGCGGATCTTGGGCGGGTTGCGCGCGCAGCTCGCGGCAGCCGGTCAGTCGACGGTAGCGGGTCAGTATGCGCTGTTCCAGTTGAGTTCGCCCGAAGACATAGTGCCCGCGTTCTGGGCCTGCGTGCTCGGTGGCATGATCCCGGTGATCTGCCCGCTGGCGCCGGGCTACGAGACGCAATCCGCAGATCTCGACAAGCTTGTTCATGTCTGGCGGCTACTCGGGGGCCCGACCATAATCGTCGAGGGCGCACGGCGTGGGGCGGTGACGGCGCTCAAGGCAAGCCTCGGCGACAGCACCCGCGTAGAAGTTATCGACGATTTGGCGGCCCACGCTGCAGATACGACGCACCACCAACCCTCGCCCCACGACGTGGCATTCTTGGCCCTGACTTCGGGGAGTACCGGCGCGCCAAAGTGCATCGCGCTGACTCATGCCAACATCTTGTCTCGCGGCCGAGGAACGAACCTGCTGTGCGAGCACACGGATCAAGACGTCATCCTCAATTGGCTGCCCTTCGATCACATCGGAAGCATCTCGGATTGGCACGTGCGGTGTGTCGACCTGGGTTGTCGAATGGTCTACTGCAGCAAAGAGCGCGTGCTGGGGGACCCGCTCAATTGGCTGCGTTTGATCGATCGCTATCGCATCTCCCACAGCTGGGCGCCCAACTTCGCGTATGCCCTGATCAACGCCGCACTCAACGACAAGCCCGAGAACTGGGATCTTTCTTGCCTGAGATCGTTGCTGACAGCGGGTGAGGCCGTCTCGTCTTCGACGGTCGAAGAGTTCCTGACGCGATTGTCCAAGTTTGGGCTCGCTCGCTCAGCGGTCCGTCCCGCTTTCGGTATGGCGGAGCTTGGCTCGGGCATCACCTACTTCCGTCCCACGATCGAACGACCCTACGCCGCGTTGTCCTTCGACCGACGATCACTGACGGGCACGCTCGTACCGGCCGCCCCTGATGACCCCCAGGGGATAACGTTCACTTGTCTCGGTCCCGTGATTGCGGGCATGGCAATGCGCATCGTCGATGACGCGCGGCAAATCGTCCCCGAGAAGACCATCGGCTATCTGCACGTTCGTGGTGACGCGGTCACGCCGGGTTACGTGAACAACCCCGAGGCCAACGCCCAGGTGTTCGTCGGCGACGGTTGGTTCGAGACGGGTGACCGTGGTTTCATTGCCGAGGGCCAGCTCTATCTGACCGGCCGCAGCAAGGACACGATCATCGTCAACGGGGCGAACTACTACCCCGGTGAGCTCGAGTCCGCTGCGGAACAAGTCGCAGGCGTTGCGGTATCGTTCACGGCTGCCTGTGCGGTGCGCCCAAGAGGTGCACGCACTGAGCGCGTGGCTTTGTTCTTGAGCCATGAGCGTCTGCCCGAGCGGCGCGTGGCGGAGTTGCTGCGCGAGGTACAGTCGCGACTGAGCAAGAAGATCGGCGTAAAGCCCGATTTCTTGATTCCGCTGGCCGCGAGTGAAATTCCCAAAACTGCGATCGGCAAGATTCAGCGCAAGGAGCTGGCTCGGCGCTTCGAAGCGGGGGATTTCGATTCGGTGGTCGAACGTGTCGAGCTCTTGCTCGAGACTGACAACACGCTTCCCAATTGGTTCTTTCGTCCGATTTGGCATCCGACCGAGTTGCGCGGGGCAGCCACGGCGCGGCTCGGGCGACTACTGTTGCTCGCGGCATCTCCTAGCGCGGCAGACTCGGTTTCGAGAGCGCTCGGAACGGCGCTACTCGACGACACCGTCGTGATCACCGCAGGCACTGAATTTGCGGTGGTGGGCGAGCGGGCGTTTGCGCTCGACTGGACGAGTCAGGAGCAAGTCTCTCTGTTGTGTGCGAAGCTTCGCGAGCGTTCGTTCAAACCCGACGTGATTGTCGACCTGGCCGGCAGTGCCCCAGTCAGCACGGACGAATGGGCAGCGCTCGACGTATTGACGCGGGGAGCTAACAACGACTTTGGTCGCACGCACTTGCTCGTCAAAGCGTTGAAAGAGAGCGAGCTGCTCGCGTCCAGCTATTGGTCGGTCGCGCGCGGAGCTCAGGGCGTCTACCCCGCCGATCCGATTCAGCCGTCCCGCGCCTTGACGATTACGCTGCTGAAGTCACTCGCCAAAGGTGTCGAAGGCCTCGTCGTAAGGCATCTCGATTTACCGCTCGAGGTAAACGAAGCCGAGGCGGGGGAACTCGTCGCTCGAGAGTTGCTGAGTGAGTCCAAGTGCGAAGAGATCGCCTACCGCCGCGGTGTGCGCTTGACGCCGGGGCTCGAATTGATCGATTGGCATGCAGCTGGGCTCGCACCGCTCGCCGCCACCCCGTTCGAAGACCAAGGCTCGGGGTTGTGCCTCGTCACGGGCGGACTCGGAGGGATCGGGACGCATGTCGCGCGCACGCTGCTTCAACGAGGCCGTGATGTGCTGGTCATTGGGCGGCGCCCCGCGAGCGAGATCTCGCTCGCCGAGCTTCGCGAACCGGGATCCTCGACGGAGGCAAAGGGTCGGCTCATCTACCGCCAAGCCGATGTTTGTGATCTGTCGCAGGTAAACGAAGCGCTCGACTCGGCGAAGCGTGAGTTGGGGACTGAGCTCGCGGACGTGTTTCATTTGGCCGGTTCGGCGCGGGAAGCGTTGATGCTCGACGAAACGCCGCAATCGTTGAACCAGACGCTGAGCGCGAAGGTGCTTGGTGCCCAAGTGCTTGGCCGAATCCTCGAGCGTCATCCCAACGCGCGTTGCGTGTTGTTCTCGTCTGCCGCCACGACGATCGGGACGGGCCAAACCGGCGCGTATGCGATGGCCAACGCATGGCTCGACGCCTTTGCTCACGATCAGCGTCGCCGTGGACGGCTCGTGTGGTGCCTGAACTGGAGCCCGTGGTCGGCCACCGGCATGAACGCCAACCTCACCTCAGGAGCGGCTTTGCGAGCCAAAGGGCTCGAATCCGTCAGCCCCAGAGAAGGCATGCTTTCGTTGCAGGCGGCGCTGCGTTTACCCGAAGCGCGAGTGATCGTGGGGCTGAATCCAGACCACCCCGCGGTCGCGGCAATGCTGCGCGCAGAGCCCTTTGCCGCCGAAGCGCTAGAGGCTTATTGCGTTCGCCACAACCCAAGTGCCGACGCACCACCGACGGACATCAGCGTTCAGGACGAACTCGGCACGACGCTCTGCGTGCGAGTCGAAGAGCTGCAGCGTCTGCCTCTCGACGCAGAAGGCAAGCTCGATCGCGTCGCGTTGGCGGCGCTCGTGAGTGGTAGCGCTCCCGAGAAGCGCGCTCCCAAGACCCCCGCTGAAAAGAAGCTCTGCCTGATCTTCCAACGCGTGCTGGGCCTGGACGAAGTCGGCGCGAACGAGAGCTTTTTCGATCTGGGTGGGACGTCGCTACTGTCGCTGCGTTTGTTCGGCGAGATCGACAAAGAGTTCGGCACGCATTTGCCGGCGGCCACGCTGTTGCAAGCGTCGAGTCCCAGCGCCCTGGCAGTCCTGCTCGAAACGCCAGCGAAGAATCCGGCGAGCGACTCTCTGGTCCCGATTCGAGCGAGCGAAGGGCCGTGTCTGTTCCTCGTCCACGACGCCGACGGAGAAACCCTGCTCTATCGTAGCCTCGCCAATGCGCTGAACGGGACCTCGGTGTTCGGCTTGCAGCCGCATGGGGCCGACGGCTTCCCTGCTCTACACACCAGCATCGAAGAGATGTCGGACCACTACATTCGTCGGATGCGCGACGCGCAGCCACAGGGACCCTACCTGCTCGGGGGGATGTGCGCAGGTGGAGTGATTGCGTTCGACATGGCCTGCAAGCTGCAGGCTATGGGTGAACAAGTGGGTCTCGTGGTACTGCTCGACGCCGTCGACTCGAAGGCCCCGAAGGTTGACATCGGTGCACAGCGAGCCAGCCGCTTCATGTCGGTGTTTTCGGAGACCAATCGCGGCCTGGGTGCGGCGCTGGCGGCCGCGCGTCGGAAAGTGGCACGGGCTGCGCGTCACGAACTTACACAGCGCTTGACGCACGCCAAGAACGTCGCCCGCGTTCGGCTGTTACAAGAGGTGGAGAAGCGGGGCTTGCCGCGACCATCGCTGCTCGGGGGAATTTCCCCAAGGACGGTCTACGAATTCGCGCAGTCGCACTACGAGCCTGGAACGTTCGCCGGCTCACTGTTGCTTTTCCGCGCGACGAAGGCCGATTCGGAGTTCGAACTTGCGGGGCGCTTGAGCGACACCCCTTCGAGTCAAAAGACGGTCGATCCCTTGTTGGGTTGGGGCATCCGAGCTACCGAAGGCGTCGAGGTGATCGACGTGCCCGGGGGTCATTCGAGCATGTTGCGTGAACCCAACGTTGCAATCCTGGCTTCTGTGCTGCAGGAGCGCATCGCGCGCGTCGTGGCGAGTGCGTTGAAGCGCAGCCCGAGTTCGAGGCCGGGTCCCGCGCGCAACACGCCCTGAGCCTGGGCGAGAGTTCAAACGCGCCGAAGCTGGCGTTGCGGGCCCGGGAACGTTCCTAGACCCGCCAATTGCTCGCCGACGTCGGCTCGCCCTACCGCGACCCAGAGGCCGCCAGCCCGGGTCAGTGCCCACCGTGTGCGGCGAGCCAACGCTCAGCCTCGAGCGCTGCCATGCACCCGGTACCGGCAGCCGTGATCGCTTGCCGATAAACCCAATCTGCGACGTCTCCGGCTGCGAACACGCCCTCAACGCTCGTCCGCGCCGTGCCGGGCACGACCTTGATGTATCCGTTCTCGTGAACGGCGATCTGCCCTTTGAACAGATCCGTCATCGGCGTGTGGCCGATCGCGACGAACATGGCTCCGACGCTGATGACTTGCTCAGCGCCGTTCTTCAGATCCTTCACGCGCACCCCGCTCACGCTGTTCTCAGCGACGCCGAGCACCTCTTGCACTCCGTGGCTGTACAGGATTCGGATTTTCGGATTCGCCGTCACCCGGGCTTGCATGGCCTGTGACGCCCGGAACTCGTCCCGGCGATGAATCAACGTCACGCTCTTGCACAAGCCGGACAAGTATTGCGCCTCTTCCATGGCGGTGTCGCCGCCCCCGACGACGCACACGTCTTGATTGCGAAACAGCGCGCCATCGCAGACGGCGCAGGCGCTCACGCCGCGATTCTTGAGCGCCTCCTCTGACGGCAAACCGAGGTAGTTGGCACGCGCGCCAGTGGCGATGATGATCGTCTCGGCCAAGTGCAGGACGTTCTCGTCTTCGCCAACCCACACCTTGAACGGTCGCTCTGACAAGTCGACCTTTTGCACGTCGGCGGTGATGATCTCGGCGCCCTGGTGCAAGGCTTGATTGCGCATGCGCTCCATCAAGTCTTGCCCGGTGACTCCCTCCGCGAACCCCGGATAGTTCTCCACGTCGGTGGTGAACATCAATTGACCGCCGGGAACCAGGCCCCCGGCATTGAAGCCCTCGACGCAGAGGGGGGCGAGATTGGCGCGTGCAGCGTAGATCGCAGCGGTCAAACCCGCAGGACCGGAACCGATGATGAGAACCTTGTGCAGACGAGGAGCGGTCATGAGGCGGCAGATGTGGTGAAATTGGCCGTCCAAGTCAACAGGCTGCGCACGCCCCGACGCCAAGCGCCTTCGGCGGGCTGCCGCGCGTTGGCACCCGGGCGGTCACACGCGCGGCCTAGGGGGCCGAGTGACTCCGAAACCGCTGCGTCCAAGCGCCGGCCGGTCCGAACCACAGGGCCCCGAGAGCGCGACTCACTCCTTGACGGGACTGGCCTTGAGCGCCGCTTTGCCGTCCTTGACGTACACCGTGAACTTCACTCGACCGACACCGTGCTTGTTCACGATCGCGTCGCGATTGCGTTTGAGGGTGCCTTCGAACTTCTCGTAGGTGAGGCTCGTGGTCGACTCTCCGCATTCACCTTTGACGCGCAAGAACTCTTGGAACACCGCTTGCCACTCGCCCTGCGGATCCGAGGACTGCGCCTCTGCGGGCTTTGGCGCTTCTGCGGCAGGCACGGGTGCCACGCTGCCCGCCTCTGGCATGGTCTCGGCGAAGCGCTGCGGCGCTTTGGGTAGCGACGGTTTCGCGCGCGGCTCGGGAACCTTGGGCAACGGTGCCTCGCGCCGTGTCTCGGGCGACGCGGCAGCCGCCGCGGGCTCGGGAAAGCTGAAGGCACTCATCGCGGGCTGATCGGGGATGTCGCCCAACACTTGCTGTAAATCCGCGGCTCGCCGTGAGCCACCGCCCTTGGCTACCGCGTGATCGATCCCGTCGTTGATCTGCGTGACGAGCTTGCGATACACCCCAGTGACCTTGCTCGCCTGCAGTTGGTCCGCCGTGCCCTTGGCGAGCTCTTCCAGCGCCAGCTTGAAGCGGATCAAGGGACGCGTGTGCTCGATGAACGAGAACAAGAGCCCGAGCCCCATGGCGACCAACATCGCCAGGCCGATCACGAGCAAATTTGCGCTGCCCTTGTCCTTGTCGTCCGCCATCGAGAAGAAGGCGAGCGGCGACTTCAAGCTCGCGGCAGCTCGTCCCACGACGTAGCCCGCGCCGCGTTGCCAAGCCTCGCCCGACATGCGGGCATAGACCACGCCCACGGTGGGCGAGAGGTAGCGCACCGAACTGCGACCTTTCTCCTTGTAGTCGGGGTCGTCAGGCAGGAGCTTCAAGTCGGTGATGATGCCGTCCAGCTGCGAGCGGTCGAACGAGTCCGGTGACCCCGACGCGATCCGCTCACCGCCGCTGTAGAACGCAACCGCGGCGCCAGTGCGCGCAGCGATGTCTCGAGCAAAGCGATCGTCGACGATGCGAAAGCCCACGATCGCGCCGATCGGCATTTCACCCGCCTGGTATTCGACGGGCCGAGCCACGACCATGTAGATGCGATCCCAGACGAACGTATCGTCGCGAATGTTGCCGTGCAGAGCGTCAGCCACGACCGGGTAACCCCCGAGTTCGAACTCGGGCAGCGTGCGGGCTTGCTCGTAACCGACCTGACCCACGACTCGACCGTGACGGTCGACCGCGAACACGGCGTCGAAGGAGTAGTCCTCGGGCACCTTCTTGATCAGTTTCGTCAAGCCATCGGTGGCTTTGTCGCGCGTCTCTTTGGCGATCTTCTCGGGATCGGCGGAAGCCTTGGACAAGGCGCCCACGACATCGGGGTTGAGCGAGAACTGAATCAGCTGCGACGAACGCTCACGCGCGACCGTGCGCATGTACCAGGAGACGACTTGGCTGTCCGAGGACAGGCCCTCTCCGATCACTTTCGCGCCGACGCGATTGTGCATGCTCTGCGCAATGTAGAGCATGAACACCAACGAACCGATCACCAGGGACAAAAGTACGTACCAGAAGCGCGACAACAACATGCGCCTTACTTCTCCTCGTTGGCTTGGTCAGCCGCAGCCTTGGACTTGTCGACCAACTTGATCGGAGCCTTGCTCAGATCGATCGGCCCTTGCAGGCTCGTAATGTTCATGGTCGGGGCAGTGCCGACCACCTTACCCGCAAAATAGACCTGTACGTTGAATTCACCCGTCACCGGCAATTCCACGGAGAAGTTGCCGGACAAGTCCGGATAGCCGAAGCCCGCGACGTTCGGATCGGCGACGACCCAGCTGCGCAAGCTCGGCACGAGTTCGTCGCGGATCTCGAACACGCCAGCTTCGGGCACCGTCCAAACACGTTCACCTTGCGCCTGCGTATCGCCGACGGTGAAGTTCTTGACGTCCACGCCGAAGAGGCGATGAGGGAACGGGTCCGTATTCTTGAAGTGCACTTCGGTGCCCGGGGTCACGACCAAGGTCACGGGCGAAGTGCGCCCGCCGCCGATCTTGACTTGGACCTCTTTGATCTTCGGTTGTGCTGCCGTGCCGACCAGCGCGACGCAAACTTCTTTGGCGATGTATGGGAACGCGCGCCGAAACTCGGGCTTGACGGTCGGTGACGGCTCGCGAAAGGTGAACGAGTGCGCGCCGGGATCTTTGGCCTCGGCCCAAACGGGGTTCACGAGATCCATGTAGCCCGTGAGTCGGCCCCGAACGGGAGCGGCGTCTCCAACGGTTGCTCCACCGAATGTCAGCCCAAGAAGGACCGCGCCCGCGATACGACGCGCGACGGATCCACTGAACGTTCTCTGCATTGCAGCCGCACGGTAGTAGAGAGCGCTCCGGCGCGGAAGCCCGTGGGCGGCGCACAACCTTGATTTGTAGGCGCTTTGCCGCCTGGTCCCTTCACGGACCTACCGCCGCAAAAAACCAGAGACGGCCCCTCATCTTGAACCGACTGTCACCCCCAGCGACACCCCGGCACCCCAAAAATTAGCGTTCCAACCGCTCGATCCGATGGTGAAGTTGCGACCCGTGAACCCCTAGCAAAAAACTAGGTGGGGGGCGACTTCGTGGCTTCTGGCTTCCCGGTGAACAATGCCGGGCCTAGCGCTCCACCATTCATCTCGCCTCCCTGGCTCAATCGCGTCAGGGATTCATCTATGTCGCGCCTGTCGAGATCGGCAGAAGGAACTTCGCCAAATGTATTTCGGGAGGTCGCTCGCGTCAATCGCTGGCTGCCCAGGAAAGTTGTCCAAGACGCGGATCACGTGCCAGGCGCTGATGATGCTCGCCGATGCGCGCCATCCGTTGCCCTCTGGATCCGAACCGTCGACCCTACGGTTGATTCCGTCAGGCTTCTTCGAAGACACCGCTGAAGCGGTTCTACAGGTCGAAGTGCGAATCGGCCCAAAGTGTCGCCCTGGCGATCTCGCGATTTTCATCGATGACTGCATCGACCGCGAACTCGACTGCCAAGGCGCACCACCCCCGTCGCTGCGGCCCGGCACCCCGCGTGAGGAAAGACTGCGCGATCAGCTCTACCGCGGACGGCTGCTCGGGCACCGCGGACTTTATCTGCACCTCTCGGGCTTGGCGGATCTGAGCGTCGAGGGCGCCCTGGGGGCCGCGGACAGCGCCACCTTACGGTTCTGGTTGGCGAGCCAAGGACATGGCGTACAACTCGAGTTTGCCGACCTGGACCTCGGAGTCGGGATCCAGCAGACCCCAGTGCCGCTCTCGAGTCTGCTGCGTGAGACGAGCGCGCCCACCGCGGCGACCCCATCGGGCACTGCCGCTGAGTCTCGGCACTTGGACAGCCAGCCCGAACCCGACAGCGGGATCCAATCCGCGCCGGCGCGCAGCGAGCTTCTTCAAACGGACGGGCCGAGCGCTCAGCTCGACGTCAGCGCCGAGCCGGTTGAAGAGCTTCCCGAGATGTCCAGTCTCCAATTCGAGCCGAGCCGAGAGCCCGAACACGCTCAGGCCTGGCGTGAAGCCCTCGACTCCGCACGCGGCGCGCAATCCTGGGACACGCTCGAACGACTCTTCATTGCCAGCTACCTGCCGTTGGTGCACCTGGTCAACGACGCCAAGGCCAGCAAAGCGACGCTCGGCAGCGTCGAGCGCTGGGGCAGCGATTTCGGCGATTGCTACCAGAGCGCCTTCGCTCGCCTGCGCTCTGGCGCGCCGCGTCCCACGATGGTGCTGGATGTTCCACAATTGACCTTCGCCTTGCAGCGCGAGACCGAAGCCGCGCAGATGCGCTTGGTCTTGGTCGACGGCATGCGCTTCGATGTGGGGCAGCGGGTTCACGATAAGCTGCGACTACAATTGTTGGGGCATGCTAGCTGTGTGCAACGTCGCGCGTTGTGGGCCGCCCTGCCCTGCACGACCGCGGTGCAACTGGAGTTGTTGGCGCGTGGGGCGTGTGCACTCGGACGCACCTTGGGAGATCTCGACGAACGCGCGTGGCGTGCGCGCGGTTCGGAGGCCCGCAAGCTTCGCGCGCTGCGGGTTGGACCGCACAGCGTCCGCAAGTTGGACATCTTGGAGGCCGAGTTTGGCAGCAGCGCTTGGCGCAGCTCCGACCTCGAAAGCGCCGCCTCCGAAGTGGCCGTCGCTACCGCGCGATTCATCAAGCAACAAGCGCCAGGAACGCTGGTTGCCGTGTTCGGCGATCACGGGTTACCCCCGCGCAATCACGAGCACTTGGCGTCGCCCGAGCATGTGATCGTGCCGTACGACGCGTGGCTGGTTCACGACCCCATCGCGGAATGATTTGCTGGTTTGCGCCACCCGATTCGCACACCTGAACGGGCCCTGCCAAACTAGCAGCCCGACAAAAAAGCCCCGCCACGCGCGTCGCGGCTCAGCTCTTTTCGGGGGCTTGCATGCGGTCGAACGCGCGCCTGACGACTGCGCGTCATGGATTCGTCAGAATTCGGTCAAACGTGGAGCCTTGCTCGACAAGCCAGGGTTGCCAGTTAGACTTATGTAAACCCGGACTTGTCAGGAGACGCATGCTCGGCTTCCCAATCGGTATCTTGTACTCGAACGCAGTCGAGTGGGTCATCCACAAGTACGTGCTGCACGGGTTGGGAAAGCGCAAAGGAAGCTTCTTCGGGTTCCATTGGAAGAACCACCACCGCAACGCGCGCCGCAATGCGATGCGTGATCCGGGTTACGACAAACCGATTTGGGATTGGAATTCGCGGGGGCGCGAGGCCGCCTCGATTCTGGCCGTGGTGGCGGTTCATACGCCGCTCGTCGTTGTGGCCCCCTGGTTTACAGCTGCAGTCTGGTACTCGGGTTTCAACTACCTCTACAAGCACCAGAAGTGTCACCAGGACATCGAATGGGGTAAGCGGCACATGCGCAGCCACTACGATCACCACATGGGCAAAGACCAAGACACCAATTGGTGTGTCACGCGCCCGTGGTTCGATTGGGTGATGGGGACGCGCGTGAAATACGAGTATCCCGAAGACAAAGTGACGAGCGCCGCGAACGGCTCGGCGGTCGCTGAAGTCGCGCTGCCGAACGCCGCCCTAAGCAGCGATGCGGGCATCGACCAGCAGAGCCTCAGCGAGTTCTACGGCGAGGACGAGACGTCTCAGGTTCACACTCGTACGGCGCTGCAACCCGAACTTCACTCGAGTCCCTGGCCCGCCCGTGACGACGAGCCCCCCGCTGCGACCCCCTACGAGAACGAGGCTCTGCCGACGCCGAGCAGTCCTCCAAAAGCTGCCTAGAGCCAGCACCTGACGGGCCTGAACATCCAGGGCACAGCGTTGGCGTGCGGATCACGGACTCGGCGGCTTGGTGGCGCCGCTCTGACCCATCGGCTCGCGCTCGAGATAGCGAAAGATCGTGCGTGGATCGACGCCCAAGTCGCGCGCGGTCTGCGTGCGGTTGCCGTTGTTGCGTTCGAGCACTTCCATCACGTAGCGACGCTGGAAGTCCTCCTTGGCCTTTTCCAGAGGAACGATCGGTGCCTGCGCTTCAGCGCCCAGATCCAAGTCCTCAGCGCTGAGCAAACTCTGGTCGCACAGCACGAGCGCTTTCTTTATCCGGTTCTCTAGCTGCCGGATGTTACCGGGCCAGCTGTACTTGCGAATCGCCGTGAGCGCCCCGGGGCTGAAGCCTTTGACGGAGCTGCCGAGCTCATCGGCGTGCTTACCGAGCAAAGCTTTGGCAATGATCAGCGTGTCTTCGCCGCGGTCTCGCAACGGGGGTAGCCACAGATTGACGACGTTCAAACGGTAGTAGAGGTCCTCTCGGAACTCGCCCGTGCGAACCATGTCCTCCAAATTGCGGTTGGTGGCAGCGATCACGCGGATGTCGCACTTTTCTGGGCGGCTATCGCCCACGCGATACACGATGCGTTCCTGCAGGGCTCGGAGCAACTTGACTTGCAGAGCCAAGGCGAGCTCACCCACTTCGTCCAAGAACAGCGTGCCGCCGGTGGCTTGTTGGAACTTACCCGGGCGACTTGCGATGGCGCCAGTGAACGCACCCTTGACGTGACCGAACAGCTCACTCTCGATCAGATTTTCGGGGATTGCACCGCAGTTGACGGTGACGAACGGCCCTTGTGCGCGATTGCTCCTGATGTGCAGCTCGTGTGCGATCAGTTCCTTACCCGTGCCGGTTTCGCCGGTCACGAGCACGCTGATGTCCGTGCCCGCGACTTTTTCGAGTTTGCGAAACACTTCGAGCATCGAAGGACATGCGCCGATGATCTCGCCGAAGCGTTTGTCGCTGAGCTCACGTGTGAGCTTCTCTTTGTCTTCGCGTAGCGCGGTGAGCAGCATCGCGTTCTGCACGATTAGCGAGGCTTGGCTGGCGAAGATCACGAGCAGGTCGAGCTGCGGGCGTTCGAACAAATGCTTGATCTCGTCGTTGCCGACGTAAAGCACACCGATCACCTCGCCTTGACTCAACAGCGGCGCACACATCACGCTGCTGAGCTGCAGTGCAACGACGCTCTCGCTCTTGCCGAAGGTGGTGTCGTTCAAAGCGTCGCTGACGATGATCGGGCGACGCGTCTCCACCACGTGGCGCACGATGCTGTCGCTCAGTGCCGGATCTTCGATCGCCTCACGCCGCACGTTGCGCAATGCGCGCACGCGCAGCTCCGGCTGTGCCCCTTCCGTGGTATCGACCATCAGGACGGCGCCCTTACCGGCGCCGGTTATCTCGATCACCCCATCCAGCAAGGCCTCGAGCAATTCGTCTACGGAGCGGCTCGTCATCAAGCGCTCGCTGAACTGGTACAGCTTGCGCAGGCCGGCGATCTCGTTCGTTTGTCCCGCCGGAGCAACTTGGGCCCGCCCGAGCTCGCTGAAGACGGTGAAACCCAGCTGAACCGAGCCGAGCGCGACCCGATCGCCATCGACCAGGCGCGCGCGGCGCTTCTTCTTGCCGTTGATCTCGATCTCGGCGTCACGGGCGAGTTCCTCGAGTTGGAAGTCGCGACCGTTGAAGATCACTTGAGCGTGGTGCTCGAGCACGCTGGGATCCTCGATGTGCACGTCGTTCGCCTCGCCCCGACCAATCGTCGTGACGGGCTTGTGAATCGCGAACAGCCGAGGAGAGCCGTCTCGCGGAAAGTAACGCAGCATCGCCATGTGCTCGGCTAGTCTTCCCTTGGACCCAAGCCCGGAGCAAGCCCATTCACGTCCCGCATGGACTTCGTCCCTCGAACACGAATGCGATGGAAAACGCCGCGGTGCCGTAGGATCCTGAGCGTCATGATCAGGGCATGGTTTGGGAGCTCGTCTCGTTCAAGAGTGTCCGTGAGGGGTGGATGTGGGAGCAAGAGCGCTACGCGTCGAGCGACCGCGAGCGGGCGCGCTGCAGCCACGGGCTTGGCCGGGATCCTAGTGACAGCGACCAGCTTGATCGGCTGCGCGAGCAAGGAGAGCGTTGGGTTCGGGTCGATCAACGTGTTGAGCGCGGGTGTGATCAACGACCCCGCCAACAAATCGCTGCGCTTCGACTTGCTCAAGTTCGGTCTCGAGCAGTTTTGCCAAGAGATGCAAAGGCGCGGAGTGGCGCTCAAATTGCGCGACGGTGAGCCCAATGTGGGGCGTTTCTTCGCCACCAGCTGTCAATCGCAGGTGATCGACGAACCCTCGCGCCAGAGCATTCTGGTGCGTTACGCGGGCCGCGGCTTTGCGTGGACCAACGTAACGCAGCGAGTGGGCTTCGAGAGCGAAGGGCTCGTCGAGTACGGCCCCGACTTTCAGATGCACGATGACGCGATGTACATCTACTTCCGTCCGCGCAACGTCGACTCGACCGCGTTCAAGACGACGCTCGTGGAATCGTCGTTGGCCAGCACCGGGATCGTGCTCACTGGCGTTTCGCCAGACCAAGTGGGGCAGAATGTCGTGCAAAGCCAACTGCGCCGCGGCTTCACGGTCGTGCGCCGCGACGACAAGGGCGAGACGGAGTTCTCGCTTGGCGTGGTGCCCGCGGGACAGATGCCCTTTCACCCCTTTCAGGTCGTCGAGTCCGAACGGACCACGCTCGACAACGACCGCACCGAGGTGCATGCCGGCCAGCAGGACTACATCGGCGGGTTCACGGTCGACGGCAACGACCAGGCGCTTTACTTGACCATGACGCTCGATGGCGCGAACGAGGTCGACGTCCTGCTGATCCCGAAGCCGAGCGCCGACGCCCTCATTCAGCAATACACCAGCACCGCCGGCCCCGCCCAGCCGCAGCAAAGCGCGTTCGGTGCGGTCCTGCGCAGCGGTGCGGTGCTCAAGCAATACATGCCCGTGCCGGCGGGTACGTATGCGTTGCTGGTCGACAACAGCAATCGGGTCGGGCAAGCCAACCCGCCGGGCGTCGCGCTCGACGACCGTGCCGCTCGCATCGACTACCTGGTGCAGGTGGGAGATCGGCCTTGAGACGCGAGCTCCGCGCTGCAAAGCCCGGAGTATCGACCCAAGCAACGCGCCCGATGCTCTTTTGCGCGCGGCCCGGAAGAACCAATAAGGTTTGACAGTTCTGCCCTCACGCATGAAACCAGCGCTACCCGAGCCCCCTGCCCCGAACGAGCTCGGCACTACAACGACCGCAGCCAGAGAAACAGCGGATACCCGACCCGTGCAGAAGCAAACCATCGTCCGATACGTTTTTTGGCTGCTTTGGTTCCTCGTGTTGCCCGCCGTGATCGCGGTGGCGATCGTCGCGTGGTGTGAACATTCGGCGGCGCTGGGTGAATTTGCCTCGACGGTCCGCGATCAGAGCATCCCCGCGGGCATCGTATTGTTCACGCTCGCCGAAATGACGCTCTACTACTTTCGGCACTACCTGCCCTTCGTAGACCCGCTGGGCGCAAGCGTTCCCCACGGCTTGTCGCGCGAAGCGCGCCGCGACGTCGAGGGCGCGATTCAACTTCTGGACGAGGCAGAACGCCTTTTGCAACGCCATGACAAGGCGATCGCCCGCGAAGTGAGTCCCGTCGAGCGCGAGCGACTCGTGCGGGCTTTGGAGCGAGTCAAGGCGCAGCTCGGCGCAGAACCGTTCAGCGACAAGGCGCTGCGCGATGCGGCACAAGAGGCGCACGGTCTCGTCGATCGTTATCTTGCGCCCTGGCGCAAGAGCGAGACCCGCGAGTACGTCGAGGCGATTCTATTCGCCGTCGTAGTCGCGCTCGGGCTGCGCGCGGTCGTGGTGGAGGCTTTCAAGATCCCGAGCGGTTCGATGTTGCCGACGCTGCAGATCGACGACCACATCTTCGTCAACAAGTTCATTTACGGGCCCACGGTGCCGTTCGCAGGTTTACGCATCGCGCCGCATTTGCCGCCCGATCGTGGTGACGTCATCGTGTTCGAGTTTCCCGATCCGGATCCGAGTCACGAGGGCCAAGACTTCATCAAGCGTGTGATCGCGCTACCGGGCGATACTTTGGAGGCCAACCAGGGCCATCCCATCATCAACGGTTGGGCCGTCCCGTCGTGCCGCGTCGGCTTGTATCCCTACGGCAAGAACGACGGCCACGCTGCGCAATACGGCGAGCTCTACGTCGAGTTCCTGGGCGACATGGCGTACCTCACGGTCTACGAGCAGGGCGCGATTTCCGGGAGCGAGGGACCGTTCCACGTGGGCCCCAACGAGGTCTACGTGATGGGCGACAATCGCCACAACAGCCACGATTCGCGGCGCTGGCGTAACGGTGAAGGCGCCGGCGTGCCTTTCGGCAACATCAGGGGCCGCGCGATGCGCGTGTGGTGGCCGTCCTCGCGTTTGGGGACACCCGTGATGGGCGATCCGGTGTTGCCCGACGGCATGCCGAGCGAACTGTTGCGGGGCATCGAACAGTGTCTTGCCAATCGCCCTGCCGACACGACACCGCCCGCGCCCGGCTCCAAGTAGAGTCCTGACGCAAAGCGCCGCTGTTTGGGCTGCGAAGCTTACAGGAGCGAACGCTGGCAGGCACCTAACGCCGTAGGCCAGCTTCCCTTTCCCCTATCGACGCGTCACTTCTCTTTGCGGCGAATGCCCAGTTCGTCGCGCAGAGCGCTCGCCTCGGTGGCTTGGCGCCACGCCCACACCAACGTGATGACCCAGGCGATGAAGATCAAAAGACCACCGATCTGCAGCCACAGATCGACTTTGGCGAACACGTAGAACCAACCGAAGCTGAGCAATACCTTGGCAAGCGAAGCCACGGCCACCGTGTTGTAAGCGCTGAGCGCCATCTGGCGCCAGCGCGTGAAATCGGTGTCGCTGACGTGCGCGTTGAACGCGCGATCGACGCCCAGCACTTCCAGGCGCCGCATCGCAGCCATGCTCAACAAAAGCGCGGCAATGACGTTGTCGATTCCCATGGGTCGAACTGCTCAGGGATGAAAATGAACGAACCTGGCACGCCTTATAGGCGGGCCAGGTTCGTGGTCAACCGTGATGCGACGCTTCTTCTCGATCTCAGTTCGTCTTGATCACGGCGCCCAGCGTGGCCGTAAACTGCGTCGGATCGTAGCTGCGGGCGACCACTGGGAAGACGTCCTTGTTGGCCGCGTCGATGCGCGCGTCCAAACGCAATAGCAAGGCCGACGCGGGCGCGTACTCGGCCGTCGCCGTGCCCGAGTACAGCATCAGATCTTTGACGCTCTGGATGTACGGATCGTCACCCACCGTCATACGCGCGTCGGGATCACCCACGATTTCGCCGCGCAGTGCAGCGGCCCATTTCGGCGTGAATTGATAGCGGCCCATCACGCTCACGCCCCACCAGCTCTGACTGGCAAAACCAGGTAGCGTGGGCACGTTCGACGACAACACGGACGCATCGCGCGTCTTCTCGAAGCCGAGATCTGCGTTGAGCAAGAACGCCAGATCGGCTGTTGGGTGAAGACCCAAGACCAAGTCGATCAAGTGACGGAGGGCGGTGTTGGCATCGCCCGCATCGCGACGCCGCGAGCTCGGGAAAGTGGGTTGACCGGCGACGGGCGCGCGGCAGCCGAAAGTCGGGTCGAAGCCTTGACCTGCCGGGCAGTAGTTCGGGATCTCTCCCCAGTCCTGACCCTCGGGACCAACGAGGTACCCCAAGTGCGCGTCGAACACCGGCGGCGCGTCGGTCAGCGTGCTGTTCGGCACCGCAGCGTTGAATTGCAGACCGAGCGACTTGCCGGCGTTCTGGTCGAAACTGTTGTTCCAGCCATTGGCCAAGAACGCGGTGATCCAGAACTCGTCCGCGATCGAGAAGTTGGCGCGCAGCCCCGTGTGAAAAGCGGGTTGGACGAGCCAGTACAACAAGCCGCGCGTGTAGTTGAAGTTCAACTGGCTGTCCGCCACTTCGGCGCCGAAGATGGTGTCGAACTTGCCCAGATCGAGCGTTATCTTCCCGTCGCTACCACCGGGACGCCAGGTCGCGAAGGCTTGCTTCACGTACTGTAAACCTACGGCGCTGTCGGAGCCGGCCAAGCGTGCCGCCGAGGGACCGAAGCGCAGCGAGATCGTGCCGCCCACCGTCTCGGTCGGGATTTGCAGATCGAGACCCGCCCAAGACAGACCGAAACCGTTGGCGTAGTCGAAGGCGCGGAAACGGTTGCGATCCTGAGGCTTGGGGCCATTGGCATTGAAGCTGTAGTAGCTGTCGACGAACGCATTGGCTTCGATCTTGTCGTACCAGGCCGCGTCGGGCGCGGCCGCAGGTAGCTCGACCTCGGGTGGCGCTTGTAGATTGATGCTCCCGACGGGCGGGGGCTGAAGTGGCGGCCAAGGCGCAGCGGGCGCCACCCCGGGTGGAGGTGCAGCGGGTTGGGGCGCAGGCGCCAAGGGTGGCGGTTGCAGCGCGCCGGGGGCGGGCATCGGCGGCTGCGCCGGCGCGGGGGCTGGGGCCAAAGGTGCTGGTGCGACCGGAGCCGGCGGCGCAGGTGGAGGTTGAACTGGCGGCGCGGCGGGTGGAGGGTTAACTCCGACGGAGCCCGATACGACGACCGGCGGCGGGGCCGCAGTGGCCGACGGCGCAGCGGGCGGTGCCGGGGGCTGAGCGGGCGGCGCGGCAGTCACAGGGGCCACGCCGACCGAGGCGCTCGCTTGGGGAGCTGGGACCTGCGCGTGAGCGGCTTCGACGAAGCCGAGCGCGCTCGTGAACAGCGCTGCCGCGAGTAGACGCCTGTGCGCTACTGGCTTCGCGCTGACCGTCGTCAACCGCACCGAGTCGACCAACCCGCATTCAATTCGTCTCATCCACACTTCTCCTGACTCAACTGCCGAGCGCCGCGATGGGCGAGCGAGGCGGGCGAAGCATAGGCACAGCCCGGCAATTGTCCGAAGCTTTTTCGGCCAGCTCAGGGGTCTCGTGACGCCCAGACGCCGACACTCCGCGAGGGCTGACATTTTTCAGCCCACTAAAGTCGCGTCGGACGTATGGTGCCGGGCGTGAAGCTACTGGTCGACTGGGCATTGTATTCGGCGGCACTAGCGGTCGCGGCCGAACTGGTGAAGGGGTTCAAGGTTCAGGGGGGCTTGGCCGGCACGCTCGTCGTCAGCGCGCTGTTCGGGCTGTTCAACTGGATGCTCGGTTGGCTCTTGATCTGGATTTTGGCCGTGTTGTCGCTCGGCCTGAGCTTGCTGTTCAGCGTTGTGGCGCACACGCTGGTCACGGCGGTGGTGCTCAAGGTCACCAGCGCCTTCACGGACAAGCTCGAGATCAAGAGCTTCTGGTCGGCGTTGATCGCGGCTGCCTTGATGAGCGTGACCGTGGCGATCCTGAAGGAGTTCTTGTGAGTGAGCCGTTGCTGCAGAACGCCCGCGTGATCAGCCTCGAAACGCGTCACGGCTCGGAAGCCGCGCGCTTGATCGAGAAGCTGGGCGGGACGGCGCTGCAGGCGCCGTCGTTGCGCGAGATCCCGCTCGAGGATCAGGCCGAGGCGTTGTCCTTCGCCGACGAATTGCTGGCGGGCAAATGCGACGTGCTGGTGTTGCTCACCGGCGTCGGCACCCAAGCCTTGTTCGACGCGATGGCGACCAAGCACCCGCGCGAGGCGCTGCTGAGCGCTCTGGGCCGCACCGCCCTCGTGTGCCGCGGACCCAAGCCGCAAAAAGTGCTGAAGGAGCTCGAGCTGACGCCGCGCGTCGTCGCGCCCGAGCCGAACACGAGCGAGACGCTCTTGCGCCAAATGGCGCAGGAGCTGAAGCTCGAGGGACAGCGCGTGTTCATCCAAGAGTATGGCGCGCCGAACCCAGAGTTGATCGAGGGCCTGAAAGCCGCGGGCGCGAGCGTCGGACGCGTGCCGGTCTACGCTTGGCAACTGCCCGAAGACGTCGAACCGCTGCGCCGCGCGGTGCGCGCCATCGCCGAGCAAACGGCTGATGCCATTCTGTTCACCAGTGCCCGCCAATTGGTACACCTGATGCAGGTAGCAGGTGAACTTGGGCTGAGCGACGCCGTCAAGCGCGGCCTCTCCAGGCTGGTGGTCGCCTCGATCGGACCCGTGACGAGCGCGGCGTTGGCCGAACAGGGCATCGGCATCGACACCGAGCCCGAGCACGCAAAGCTCGGCCAATTGATCACGCATTTGGCGAAAAACTGGAATGTGCTTCGCGCTCGCAAACGCGCCGAGTCGTGAAGCGACTTTGAGCCGGGCTCGCCCCGCTTGGACGACGCGGTAGTGTTCTGGTCCAATGCGGTTGTTGCGCTAACTCACGCTGCAGCCGGGCCCCGTGCGACCGCGACCGAAGAAAGCTCTGATCTCTTTCTCCTGAGCGTAACCATCGCGCAATCCCAGCTCGATCAGCTTCGTCGCGTAGCCGCCATCGAACAACAAGTACGTGGCCCAATCCGCCTCCCAAGTTGCGCCTGCTTGAGCGGCCTTCTTGAGGAAGTAACGCGCCATCGGTCCGACCTTGTACGAGGCCAAGTGCTCACGCAAATGCTCGTTCGCCATGCGCCCCAAGTCCTCACTCGGACTGAAGACGAGTTTGTCGAGCTGGCGATACGGCGCGCCACGCGTTTCGCGCATCACGTTGTGGACGCGCTCGAGTTCGGCAGCGGGCAGCGTTTCTTTCAAGACTTCAGCGAGACGATTGAAGCGCCCCAGCACTTCGAGATCGTATTCGAAGGGGTCGAGCAACAGCGCATTGAGCAAGCGCCCCGCCAAAAAGGGCACGCTCGGATACGTCTGTAGGCGACTCTCGGGGTCACGCTCTTGGCGTTCGTAGGTGAGCGAAATCACGACCAACTTGTCGGCCCCGGCGCGAATCGCTGGCGAGATGGGCGTGTTGAAACGCACACCGCCATCGCAGAAATACTGCGAATCGATCTTCTGTGCGGAAAACACGAATGGCATCGCCGAGGAGGCCAGCACGTGCTCGGGTTGCAGCGGCACCAAGTGCTCTACGATCAGCGGATCGTGAGTGGGGCGCGCCGCGATGTTCGGGTTCTTCTCGCAGAAGATCGTCGTGCGCGAGGTGCCGATGTTGAAAGCCGAGACCATCGCCGCGCACACCAGACCAGACGAGATATTTCGATGCAGGTGGTCGAACGACATGTGACGCATCACCAAGCGCTCGAGCGGCTTCGAGTCCAAAAGCGAACGCGAGAACCAGCCGCCGGTTATGCCGCGCAGCGTGGAGCTGTCGTTCTTCATCTGCAGGTGCTCGTTGACCCCCAGCGTCGACCACACTTCGCGCAGCCGGTACACGCCCAAGTCACCCCGTTGGGCGTTGGCGGCCAGATACGTGGAGTTGATCGAGCCAACGCTGGTGCCCGAATAAATATCGAAGGGCGACGTATCGCTCGGCGACAAACCGAGCACCTCGACGATGGCTTGCACGATACCGACAGCGTAAGCGCCTCGTGCACCTCCTCCGGACAACACGAGTGCGGTCTTCGGAACAACGCTCATGGATGTCGAGCGTAGCAGGCCATCAAAACTGGGCCCAGAGCTCTACACCATACGACCCGCGGGCCACGCGCGGAGTGAGCAAGAAAGTGTGCTCTCGCACCAGCTCGCGGTGTTTGGATGTGACACCAATGACCAACAGCGAGCCGCCCGCGACCTGAACCAGGCCATCGACCAAGAGCATGGTTACCCGGCGCGCAGCCTTGACGACTTGCTTGGAGCACTCGTCGGCGCTCTCAACTGCCCCCGGAGTCGCGGTCGCCGGCACTTGGCAACGCGCGTCTTCCTTCAAAATCCCACCGAATGGGCCGACTACCGGCACCCAAAGCCAATCTTTGCCGGGCATCGACCGCTCAGCGAGTGCAAGTCCGGCTAGATAAGCCGCCCCGAGCACCGCGCCGCCGCCAATCACCAAGCCCGAACGGTGTCGCTCCTCGACGTGGTAACCCGGGGGGATCGGATCGCCCTGTTCGTAGGGCAGGCGTGAGGGGAAAAAACGGGGCGCGAGCGTCGTGGTCGGCGCTTCGGTGTCCGGCAAGAGCGGGCCCGCGTCCGCGACCAGCGTGGCGTCGTCCGCAGCCGGTTGTTCACTCGATCCATCTAGGATCGCGTCTCTTGGCGGCGAGCTGGCGGGGAGCGGGGCGTTCTCGGACGCGCCGCCGACGACCGCCGAGTCGTCGCGGGCCGGGCCCGGAGGCAACGGCACCACGCGCGAGTCGGGGCTTTGCGCCCCGGCCGCTGGCGGCGCTACGGGAGCGGGCTCGGGCACCTGGGAGGCCACCGGCGCATCCGACGTTTGGGGAGCCCGAGGCGAGACAGACGAGGGCGGCGGTTCGTCGGGAAAGGAGACTTCGCTCTGCGCGTGTGCGGTGGCAGACATGGCGAGTAGCCCTGCGAGCTGCAAGCCAAGCGACACCGGCTTACACGCCGCGATTCGATTCCGCTTCGCCGTCTTGCCCACACAGAAAGTGTAGCCGATGCATTTGAACGACGCACACCTGCGCGCTGCAAGATCGTTGATTGTCTGTCATAGAAACTCGGTGACACAACCCGAGACGCCAGCTCCTGCAGGCGTAACAAAAAAACGCGCGGTGGCTTCAGCGATGGAAGCGTGAGATGCTTCCTTCACCCACAAGCGTGCATGACGACTCCAGCCCCCTCCACAGCTAGCAGCGCTTGGCCAAGTTACGACTTCGGCGGCGCGGCGTTCGATTTGAAAGTGCAGAGCGATCGCGAGATCGTGTGTTTCATCCTTTCGCAGGCGCTGTATGGCGAGGCCACGGGCGTCTACTGTGGCAAATCGCTCTACGCGGCCGAGTCGCTCGAGGCCGCTCAGTTCTATGTCCGACAGGCGCGCCAAGAGCTCGCCCATCTGCGACTGTTCGCGACGATTTTTCGCGACCTGGATCTGACGCCCGTGCCCGCACACTGGGCGCTGAAACTATTGTCCTCGCACAACAACTATTACCCGTTGAAGGTGCTGATGGAGCACGCCGTCGGTGAGGGCATGGTGCTCGACGTGTTCAAGGATGTGCTGCTGCAGACCCTGCCCGACTCGGACCCGCGCGTCGCAGGCGTGAAGAAGAAGCTGCACGTGATTTGCCGCGAAGAAGAAGAGCACGTGGCCTGGGGTGAGAAGGAAACCCAGCGCCTGCTGCGCGAGCAACCCTCGCTCAGACGCGCCTACTACGGCCTGATGGAGTTGCAGCTGATGGTGATGCCGTTGATCGCGCAGCGCTTCGCACGCGGCTACGAAGATCATCCGGTGCTTCGCCAACTCCCCGCGTTCGTTCAGCACGTGGCCGAGCGCGTGCGCGATCAAGGTAAACGCTTGGGATACGTCTCGGACCAGGCGCCGCCGCGTGCCGAGCTGTTGAAGTCGATGGGCATCGGCGTGGCGCTGTTCGCGCGCAGCCAGTTCGCGCGCTCGACCTCGAAGCTCGAACACATCTACTTGAGCGAACTCGGGTTCACACCCAGCCATCGAGCTAGCCCGGGCAACTGACTCCGAAGCGAGAGCTGCCCTCACTTCGGGTGTCTGGCGGCCGCATCGAGGGCGTAAACCCAACGCTTCACGAACGACGGTTGAGCGTGCAACCAGTCGTTCGGCACGGCAGGCAAGGGCGCGCTCGACTTGGTTGCCCAAAACAACACGACCTCGTCGGAGGCCCTCGCTACTTCGAGCAAAGCGCCGGCGGCCTTGAGGCTGTAAGTCGAATCGAGCGTATCGCCGAACTGGCCCAGCACCCGTGCCGTGGCTCGACCTGCCGCCAATGGCCGCCCGTAGCCCGCACCCAAGAAGCCTGGATCGACGTGCAGAGCTTGGCTCAGTTCACGCTTCGAGAACGCGAGCTCATGGCGCCCGGTTGCGTTTGCCAAATACAGCGCCGTCCGCCGCGCGAGATCCACGATCCGAAAAACACTCGTGACGGGCCATGGCGTCACGCGTACGGCGTGAATCTTCGGCACTCCACGCTCGAAGCCCAAGCCCAAGCGCTTGACCAGGAGCATTCCCAGCAGCAAGCCTGCGGTGGTGCAAGTCGAGCCGACCGGCAACACGATGCGGTCCGGCGCCGGCAGCGCGTGCCGCGCAATCTGCTGTGCGAGTTCGAGCGCCGCTGATACGTAGCCCAGCGCTCCCTTTGGTACGGCTCCCCCAGGCGGCATGACGTAGGCGCCGGGCTCGGACCAGCGCCAGCCCCAAATCCCCAGTGGAATGCACGACCAGTGTGGAAGAATTACGCGCTTGTCGCTGAAATGTACCGCCACGCGCAAGTTGTCGAGCGCCGTCGCGGACCCTGGTTGCGGTGATAAGAGAACACCGCTGGCAAGGCCGGCGCGCGGCGCATGCAAGACCGTGGCGACCGCGTGGTTCGAGCCGAACGCGCCCGTCGAAACCACGCGCTGGAAGCCAGCGCGTCTGGCCGCGCCGAACAGCGCTTCCAGCGTGCGGAGCTTGTTACCGCCATAGATGCCCGCGGATCGATCGTCGCGCTTGACGAAGACCCGATCACTCACGCCGTCGATGCACAACGCCTCACACGGCGTCGGCAGCTCCGCCAGTGCTGCAAAGGGCGCCTCGTCTCGCAACCTCGGAAACAACTCGTGCAGGGGTCGCTCGATCGATCCGACGATCGCGCCGTGACTCGACTTTGGCACTTCTAGACTGGCGTCGGGGTTCACAGTATGACGCCTCGCTCGAGGAGTCTTGGAACTATGAACAATTCACACATTCGATTCACCAGGCCTGCAGCATTCAGCTCCGCCGTCACCATCGTCGCGGCACTCACCAGCCAAGCTTGCGCCGATCCGTTGCCCGCTGAGAACCCGAAGACACACCTCGACGAGCCGGTCCAACCCATTGCTATCCAAGTCGATACCACGCGCTCGTCCGAAGCGCCCGCCTCATCCGCTCCCGCCGTGGCCGAGGCGCCCCCGCCTCCGACGTACAAAGACGTGGGGCTCAAGACCCCCGAGAGCGTGCTGTACGAAGCCACGAGCGATGTCTACCTGGTCTCGAACATCAACGGCGCGCCACCCGAAAAGGACAACAACGGCTTCATCAGCATCCTCGCTCCGGATGGCAGCGTCAAAGCGCTGAAGTTCATCGCAGGTGGCGAGAACGGCGTGACTCTGGACGCGCCCAAGGGCATGGGGATCTCGGGTGACGTGTTGTACGTGAGCGACATCCAAGATGTTCGAAAGTTCGATTTGAAGACGGGTGCGCCCAAGGGCAGCATTCACATCCCCAAGGCTACGTTCCTCAACGACATCGCCGTGGATGCGCAGGGCACCGTCTACGTCTCCGACTCGGGTCGCAAGGCGGGCAAGGAAGGCCTCGAACCGAGCGGGACCGACGCCCTCTACAAGTTGGTCGGCGACAAGGCCGTAGTAGTTGTAAAAGGTAAACAGCTCGAGGGACCGAACGGGGTGAACGTCGACGCCGACGGCATCGAGTTTGCAACGATGGGCGGCGATTCGTTCGTGCGAATCAACGCAGCTGGCAAGGAACTGGCGCGCGCTCATCTGCCCGGCGGCGGTCTCGACGGCATCGTGCGTTTGGCCGATGGCAGCTATCTGGTGTCGAGCTGGCAAGGCCAAGCCGTGTATCGCGGTGGGTTTACGCAACCGTTCGTGGCCGTGTTGAAGGACGCGCCGTCGTCGGCTGACATCGGCTACGACAGCAAGCGCGATCGCATCCTGATCCCCGTCTTGATGCAGGATCTCGTGCGCACTGTTGCATTGCCCGAGTCGGACGCGCCCAAAGCGGTGGCCAACCCAGCGCCCAAAGCCGACGAACTCGTCAGCGCGTCACCCGCGAGCAGCGCGCCCTCGGCAGCGCCCCCCAAAGCAAAATGACTTGACCCCAAATGCGATTGTGGCAGCCTACGGCCGTGCGTTTTGAAACCGCTCCCCGCTCGCTGCTTTGGTGGCGCTGGCGCATCTCCACCCCAACTCCGTTGGGGGCGAGCCGGTAACGCACGCCCGCGCAGCAAGAGCCCAAGCGAACGCCCAGAGCAATAGCCAAGGCAAGAGTAACAGCGCAGAGCAAAGCGAATCCAGGCCGCCCCCAAAAAGGGCGGCCTGTTTCGTTTTAGCCTCTGTTTCACGTTCCTAGACGCAATCTCGTTCCAAACTCCGCAAGTCCAAACCATGAATGCTCCCCAATCCACGGTAGCCCAGCACTTCGAATACACGACCCTCGGCGGCATCCAGATCTCACGCTCACGCGAAGATATCGACGCGGAAAAGGCCTTGAGTGCTCTGACGGATGCCCTCGATAGCCGGCGAGGCGTGTTGTTATCCTCCGGGTACGACTATCCGGGACGCTACAGCCGTTGGGATTTGGGCTTCGTCGATCCGCCTTTGAGCTTCTCCGCGCGTGAGCACGCATTCGAAATCACCGCGCTCAATGATCGCGGCAGAGTCTTGCTCCCGCCAATCAGCGCGGGGCTCGCGGCGTGCAATGCGATCACGAACCTGGTCGCGAACGCGGACGAAATCAGAGGCCGTGTGAACGCGGTGTCCGAGAGGTTCACGGAAGAGAAGCGCAGTCGTCAGCCGTCGGTCTTCTCGGTGCTGCGCGCTCTGTGCGATTTGTTCCGCTCCCCGGACGATCCGCACTTGGGCTTGTACGGCGCCTTCGGCTACGACCTGTGCTTCCAGTTCGAACCGGTCGAGCTCAAGCGCAGCCGCCCTGCCGATCAGCGCGATTTGGTGCTGTATCTGCCAGATGAATTGATCGTCGTCGATCGCCAGAAAGAGCGGGCATCGCGCCTGCGCTACGAGTTCAGCGCGCAGGGCAAGAGCACGCGCGGGCTTGCCCGCGAGGGCAGCGTCGATCCGTTCACCCCTGCCCCTGAGTCCGCCTTGGTCTCGGATCACGAGCCCGGCGAATATGCGGGCAACGTGCTTCGCGCCAAGGAGGCCTTCCGACGCGGCGATCTGTTCGAGCTAGTACTGAGCCAAACCTTCAAGCTCTCGTGCCCGAAGCCGCCCTCGACGGTGTTTCGGCACCTGCAACGCTACAACCCCGCTCCCTACGCACTGTTTCTGAACCTCGGTCAGAAAGAGTATCTGGTTGGTGCGTCCCCCGAGATGTACGTACGCGTAGAGGGTAAACGTGTCGAAACCTGCCCCATTTCCGGCACCATTCCACGCGGCAGAGATGCCGTCGAAGACGCGGATCGAATTCGCGAGTTACTCGACTCGATCAAGGACGAATCCGAGCTCACGATGTGCACGGACGTCGACCGCAACGACAAGAGTCGGATCTGCGAGCCGGGCAGTGTCCAGGTGCTGGGCCGCCGTCAAATCGAGCTGTACTCGCGCTTGATTCACACCGTCGATCATGTCGAGGGCACGCTGCGCCCCGAGTTCGACGCGCTGGATGCGTTCTTGACTCACACTTGGGCGGTAACCGTAACCGGGGCGCCCAAGCCAGGGGCGATTCAACGCGTCGAGGACGACGAAAAGTCTCCGCGCGCTTGGTACGGCGGCGCGATCGGCGTGATCGGCTTCAACGGCAATCTCAACACCGGGTTAACCTTGCGCACAGTGCGTTTGAAGAACGGCAGCGCAGAGGTACGCGCTGGCGCAACGTTGCTCTACGATTCCGATCCCGAGGCCGAAGAACAAGAGACACGGGTGAAGGCCTCAGCCTTCCTCGACGCGGTGCGCACAGGTAGCGCCCCAGGACCTGCGCAGCGCGTGCTGGTCAACTCCGGTCGGAACCTGAAGGTGCTACTCGTCGATCATCACGACTCATTCGTCCACACGCTGGCCAACTACTTGCGCCAGACGGGGGCCGACGTGACGACGCTGCGCTCGGGCTTCGACGCGCGCGTAATGGATGAACTCGACCCGGATCTCGTGGTCTTGTCTCCGGGCCCTGGCTCACCCAGCCAGTTCAAGTTGTCCACAACAATTGAACAGGCGCTCGAGCGCAAGAAAGCAGTGTTCGGCGTGTGCCTCGGACTTCAAGGCATCGTCGAACATTTCGGTGGCTCACTCGGCGTGCTCGATTACCCGATGCACGGTAAACCATCGTTAATCACGTGTCGCGGAACGGGTCTGTTCGACTCAGTCCCATCGCCTTTCCGCGCGGGCCGCTACCACTCACTGTTCGCGCGACGCGAGACGTTACCGGAAGTGCTGCGGGTTACAGCCGAAACGGATGATGGGGTCATCATGGCGGTAGAACACACGTCATTGCCCGTTGCGGCTGTGCAATTTCACCCCGAGTCACTGATGTCGCTCGCTGGCGCGGTGGGGCTTCGGATCTTGGACAACGCAGTGCGAACGCTCGTGCGCTAACTCTTTACTTTGCCCATGCCCCCGTTACACTCGCGGGGCATGGGTCGAGAAGGGGAACCTTCGCGCACGTCTGCGCAGGGGGATGATCGAGTGCAAGCTGCATTTCTGCAGCACGCCGTGGACGCTCTCGAGCGGTTGTTTGGGACTGCCGTCAGTGAACGGTTGCTGCTGCGCGTTCGCGGCGAAGCGCTCGACCTCTTGCTCTGTTCGGCAGTTTCGACTCAGAACGCAGATGGCAAGTACATTGGTGAGATAGAGGGCCGCTCGAGAGCTTTTCAGCGTCGAGATGCTTCGCGCAGTGTGCCATTCGAGGACGCAGCCCGCTTGCTCTTGGCCGTCGACGCGGCGTTGGGTGATGGCTCTGGAACGGTCTTGGAGCGCATCGGGCATGAACTTGGTGCGCGCACGCTACTGGCGGCAGAGGCAGGCGACAGCGTGTTCCCGCCCGCTGCGGATGTCGCCACGCGCGCTCGACGCCTGATGAGCGCTTTGGTCGCGCCCTTCCCGCCCGATAGCATCGCCTGGCGTATCGATGATCGGAGTGACGGGCTCGAGGTTCTGGGGCACGTGCCCGGTTACCCGGCGACCGCTCGCACGCTGCGCCACCTAGCGGCAGGGCAACTTCGCGCAGCATTCACCTTTGCCATGGAACCGACGCGGGAGGATCTGCGCTTGGTCGCCGAGTCGCGCGCTGGAGACCGCTTCGCAATAGCGGCTCGCTATCGCGCGCCGACGATACCTCCCGCGGCCTACACCACCCCGCCTTCGAGCTTGCGGCCATTGGGTTCCGGTTCGCATGCCGCCCCGGCCCAGTTCACTTCAGCCCAGTTCACTTCGGCCCAGCCCAACTCGGATCCTCCGCCGAACTACTCCCTGGGGAGCAATCCGCCGCCCAGCAATCCGCCGTCAGCAGGCGCGTTGAACAACCCACCGTCGAGCCGTACACCCAAAGCACGCCCTTCCGTCGCCGACTACGTCGATGAAATCTTGAACCGCGGCGGCCTGGGACAACGACGTAACCGCTTGCCCTGAATCCCCGAGCTCACCGGCGCGAAAGGCAGGCCGTGAGCGCATGGTAGGCAGCATTGGCGTCCACGAACCTGGACTTGGGGTCGCGATTGACGCAATGCAGAAACCAATCGTCGAAGGAGCCCGGCAATCGAACGTCCATACCGAGTTCGCGCGCACGCTGCGAGGGCGCGACGATCGGATCACGCGCAAGCTCCATCGCCAGCTTGACCATCGAAGAGCGGCCATGCGCATTGCTCCAGTAGATCTTGCCGGTCAATACGAAGAACGTCAGTAGCCCGAGCGCCCAGACGTCGGAGGTCGGCTTGGGCACGTCGTCCATGCGGGTTTGCTCGGGCGCCGTCCACAAGGGAGTTCCCTGCCCCGGGGAGGTGCTAATCGCCGTCGCGCTGAGCAGTGTCTTGGCGATCCCGAAATCGAGCACCTTGAGCAACAACGGACCCCCCGGCGCGCCATCGACCATGATGTTCTCTGGCTTCAAGTCGCGATGCACGACCGAGGCTTTGTGCGCCGCGCGCACTGCCGAATAGAGTTGCCGTAGCAGCTCCGCCTCGACACCGGCAGCGAGCGGCGAATGCTCGCGCATGAACACTCCGAGGTCGCGCCCGTCTGCATACTCCATCACCAGCCAGCGCTCTTCGGTCTCTGGATTTTCGCTCGCCCCCAAGACGCCCGCGATGTGTGGATCACGAATCGTCATGCCGGCGCGAGCTTCACGTTGGAAGCGGTGAACACTCTTGGCGTCGTGAGCGAGCGCGGCGTGCATCAACTTGAGCGCGATCGTGCGACCGCTCGCCCGCGCGATCGCGCGATAGACGACGCCCATGCTGCCCGAACCGATCAGCTCGACGATTTCGTAAGCGCCCGCGTAGATCTCCCCCTTGACCAGGCGCCGTCCCGTCACGCAGTAAGTATATTACCCCCGAGCGGATTGCGCGGCACAATTGCACCGCGCGACTCGATGCGAACACCCCGCTTCAGAATGGGATGTCGTCATCGTCGGGGCTACCGAAACCACCTTGGGAGCCACCCTGAGCGCCACTCCCAGAGTGCGCCGGTGCATCGTCGTAGCTGGGTCCTGTGTCGTACCCGTGCTCCTGGGTGTCGCGCGTCGTGGCCGGCGCGTCGTAATCGCGACTCCCACCGCCCCCACCTCCGCCTCTACCAGCCAAGATCACGTTGCTTGCCACAATCTCGGTTTGGTAGCGCTTGTTGCCGTCGCGATCATCGTAGCTGCTCGTGCGCAGTGCACCCTCGATGAACAAGCGCGTGCCCTTGGCGAGAATCTTGTTCAACGCCTCGGCGCGCTTGCCCCAGATCACGACGCGGTGCCACTCGGTCTTCTCTTGTCGCGCTTTGTTTCGATCGAGGTACGTCTCGGACGTCGCTACCCGCAACTTGAGGACGGCTTGGCCGCCGGGAGTAACGCGCAACTCGGGATCGGCACCGAGATTGCCCAGCAGCATCACTTTGTTCAAACCGTCGGCCATCGCTAAATTCCTCCAAGAAGGGGTTCAAAACCGTTCTGCACATGTCGCCTCGCACCGCCGCCGAGTCAAGACAGCCGGACGTTGCCTGACCGCGCCACATCGAGGGTACGAGGCAAGTCCGGCCGCCCGAATCCGCATCGAATCGCGACTTCTACGGAAACTCCGTGAGCAGCTCGATCAACTCGCGGCGCAGGCGCACCAATGCGCGCCGCAAACGACGGGCGTCACTGGTCGCCCCAGCCAGGGGCAAGTCGAACTGCGCGCTGGGCGGAGCGCTCACGCTCTGCACTGGCGAATGGCCCACGCCGCTCGACTCCAGCGACTGAGCAAGGGGACTGCCTGGAGGCGAGTCGGCATCGGCACCGGCAAGGCGTCGGCGCGCCCCAGCGATCGAAAATCCCTGGTTTTTCAGCAGATCTTTGACACGCAGGAAACATTGAACGTCGCGCTTCGAGTACAGGCGTTGCCCTCGGCTCGATTTGCTCGGTCGAATGACGCGAAACTCCGATTCCCAATAGCGTAGGACGTGGGGCTGCACGCCGACGATGCGCGAGACTTCGCCAATCCGGTAGAACTGGCGAGTGAGTGGCGGTAACTCGGGCCGCTCAGCGGCACTCGCCTCCTGCGTCGGTTTGCCGGCAGGAGCGCTCATGCATCACCCACTGCTCGTGGCGTAAATTCGCGAAAGGACCTAGCCGTTGACCGGATCTGCCACGGCCGTGTCGCGTGCCGCGCCGTTGGGGAGCACTTCGCCGTCATCGTTCAGCGACTCCTTCAGGAGCTGACTCGCCTTGAAGTTGAGCACGCGGCGCGCGGTGATCGTGATGGGATCGCCCGTCTGCGGGTTGCGCCCTTGGCGTTCGCGCTTGTCGCGAAGCACGAAGTTGCCGAACCCGGAGATCTTTATCTTCTCTCCTCGACCCAGGGTTTCCTTCATCGTCTCGAAGACCAAGTCGACGAGGTCGGCTGCTTCTTTCTTCGAAAACCCGCCCAGTTGCGCGTGCGCATACAGGGCATGCACGATATCCGCTTTCGTCATTGCCTGTCGTCCCGGGCTAGAGAACTGCGCCCCCCAAGCGATCGGCGCAAACGCTGCGTAGGCCCGTGCTCCACCCTCAGAAGCCTAGCGGCAATGTTCGGAAAGTCCATAGGAGACGCGGACCTGGACCTCGCGTGGTGCGTACCTGGAACCACAGGTAGTCGAGCTCGAGACCTGGTCGGACCCGACTGACGGTGGGGACTTTCGAGGGCGGCGAGTCAGTAACCGAGCTCGTCCTTCGGCCTCGAAGGGCCTGGCCGGGAACCCCCTGGCAACGGCTTGGCGTGCCCTTGGGGCCGGCTCGAAGGCGTGCCGTGTGAGCCATCGCCGGACCTGCCGTCCTGAGCCGTTTGAGGCTCCTTCACTGCAGAAACAGAGGACTGCACGCCGCCGGTGGTGCTCGAAGCCGAAGGCTTTGGGGCGTCACTCGGACTGACCGCGAGCTGTGGCACGCCGCTTGGAGGGATATCCGGGACCGTGTTCACTTGCGGTTGCGAAGCTGACGCCAACTGCACGACCGGACCTTTGCCCCCGGCTCCAGAAGCCGATGTGCCCGAATCAATGGCAGCGGCGCTGCCCGGTTCCGCGTTTCCTGAATTCGACCGCCACAGGAACCCCCCGGCCGCCGCCACCGCGACGGCTCCGAGCGCCCAAATCAAACCGCGGGCCCCGGAGCGATTGGGGCCGTTGCTGGCTGCGACGGGCGAGCTGGTATCGGCAGAGAGGGCGCTGGCTTGGAGCTTGCGGCCGGAACTCTTCTGTTCGCCCTGCCCGCTCTTCAGACTGCTATCCGCCGCCAAGTCCGCGGCCTGCAGCAGCGCCTCGGCTTGTTCCTGAACGCTGCGGAAGCGATCTTCGGGCGTCTTGGCCAGCGCTCGCGCCATCCAGCGATCGAACGCTTCGGGCAGTGGTACGTGTGAACTCGGGGGTAGCGGTTCGGCAGTGCAGATCTTGACCAACAAGTCTCCGACGGCCTCACCGTCAAAAGGTAACACCCCGGTGGTCGCGCGGTACGCGATCACGCCGATGGACCACACGTCCGCGCGCTCATCGACGCTCTTGAGCCCGCGGGCTTGCTCAGGGCTCATGAAGTGCGGCGTGCCGATCACGGCACCCGTGCGCGTCGCGGAGCTGATGCCCGAACGGTCCGTGAACTTGGCGATACCAAAGTCGACGACCTTGACCAGATCGCGTTTGTCTTCTTCGTCCCAAACCAGAAACACGTTTTCCGGCTTCAGGTCGCGGTGAATGATGCCCTCTTCGTGGGCCTTCTTCACGGCGCGACACACTTGTTGCAACAGCCGAGCGGTATCCTGCAACGTCAACGTTCCTTCACGAACCAAGCGCTGGTCGAGCGCCTCGCCGGACAAGAACTCCATCACGATGTACGGACGGCCGCCTTCGTCGACGCCGTGATCGTAAACTTGGACGATGTGTTTGCTCTGCAAGCGGGCCGCGGCAAAGGCTTCGTTGAAGAAGCGATCACGCACTTCGGCGTGCCCTGCAAACTCCGCTTCGATGAACTTGACGGCGACCCGCGTGCCGAGCGTGGTGTGAATGCCCTCCCAAACCGATCCCATTCCGCCGCGACCGAGCAAGCCCACGAGCCGGTACTTGCCGGCGACGATCGTGCTTTCGCCCGGGGGCTCACTCCGCTGCACCATGCGCTAACGCTAGATGAGGGATGCGTTTTGGGCAACCTGTGGCCTCGAGCCGCGTCGGCGCGAGTGCCGCCCTTGCCTGCGCTGGCCGCCCTTGACCAAGGGCCGCTAAGCTCCTAGAGCCGGCGCCTGATGCCGACACGCCTGTTCGAGACGGCCGCGCCCGATGTTTTGTATCTGGTCGACCTGAGCGGTTACGTTTTTCGGGCCTATCACGCGATCGCGCCACTGGCGAGCCCGAGTGGTGAACCTACCCACGCGGTCTTCGGCACCGTGAACATGCTGGAGCGCCTGGTGCGCCAATGTCGTCCCGAGCGCTTCGCGGTAGCGATGGACTCGCGCACGCCGACCTTCAGGAAAGAGCTCTACCCCGAGTACAAAGCGACGCGCCCCGCACCACCCGATGATCTGAAACAACAGATGCGGCGCGTGATGGAGGTGATCGAGGCGTTTCCGATCCCGTGTTTCCAAAAGGACGGCTTCGAAGCGGACGACCTGATCGCGAGCGTGGTCAAGCAGTGCCGCGCCAATGGCATGCGCACCGTGATCGTCAGCGCGGACAAAGACCTGATGCAGCTGGTCGGCGACGACGTAGTGCTCTGGGATACCATGCGTGACAAGGTGTTCGGCGTCGAGGAAGTGCGCGAGCGCTTTGGGGTCGAGCTGCATCAAGTGCGCGACGCCCTGGCGTTGATGGGCGACACTTCGGACAACATCCCCGGGGTCGCCGGGGTTGGACCGAAGACGGCCAAGGATCTGCTCTCCCAATACGGCGACTTGGACGGCATCTATCGCAATCTCGATCAAATCAAAGCCAAGAAACTCAAAGAGTCGCTGCGCGAACACGAAACCGAAGCGCGCATGAGTCAGCGCTTGGTCACGCTCAAAGACGACATCGAGCTGCCCTTCTCACCGACGGAGCTGCACTTCGCACGCTCTGGCAATCAACGCATTCGGGCCCTGTACACGGAGCTCGGCTTTACCCGACAGTTGGCGGCCTTGCCGCCCGACGACGGCGCTAACGGCGCGTCGGCGGCCGGCCCGGACCCTGCAAATAGCAGCGCGAGCACTGCGGCTAGCAGCTCCACGCGGCCAACGACGAACCATCCGAACCCCGCGCCCGCACAGCCCGTCGAGATCAAGATCGTCAGCGACCCAGCGCTGCTCGAAGAGATCGCGCGGGGCGCGCGCGAGGCAAAGCAGCTCGCAGTCTTCCCGCTGTTGATCGGCGAGACGACTCTGAAAGCGAGCGTGATCGGCATCGGTTTGGCCTCGAGTCCCGAGCTCGGGTACTACGTCCCGCTCGCGCACCGCTTGCTCGACGCGCCGCGCCAATTAGCCGAAAGCCAAGTGTTTACTTGGCTCGGTGAGCTACTCGCTGAGCCAGGCCTCTCGCTGTCGACGTACGACTCGAAGAGCACGCTCGTCGTGCTTCAGCAGCGCGGCGCGCAAATTCCGCGCGCTGACTTCGACGCGCGTTTGTCGGCGTACCTGCTCGACTCGGGGGCGTCGGTCGAACTCGAGCGCATCGTCAAGACCGAGCTCGACCTCGACCTACCAACGCGGGAGCTACGCTTTCGTGGCAAAGGCAACAAGCAGATCCCGGTCGATCAAGTGCCAATCGATGAAGCGGCCAGCTTCACGGCGGAGCGCGCCGCGCTCTTGCTGCGCTTGCGCAAACCGCTCGAGACGCACCTCGAAGAGGACACGCTGTGGAAGCTGTACAGCGAGTTGGAACTGCCGTTGGCCCCAATCTTGGCCAGCCTCGAACAAGTGGGCGTCGCGATCGACACGGCGCTCTTGGCCACCATCGGCAGCGAGGTCAACGCCCGCTTGCAGGCCCTCGAAAAGGAGGCCCAAGAGCTCGCTGGCAATGCCTTCAACGTTCACTCCCCTCGCCAACTCGAAAAACTGCTGTTCGACGACCTGGGCTTGAAGCCGCTCAAGCGCACCAAGACCTCGCGCTCGACCGACGCCGAGACGCTAGAGGCGCTGAGTGAACAATACCCGGATCAGCCGCTGCCAGCGAAAGTCCTCGAGATCCGTCAGCTCGCCAAGTTGAAAGGCACGTACATCGACGCGTTGCCGGGGCTGATCAACCCGAAGACCAAGCGGCTGCACACGGTCTGGCACCAGGAAGTTGCCGCGACGGGACGCTTGTCCTCGAGCGATCCCAACCTCCAAAACATCCCGATCCGTACCGAGCTCGGTCAACGCATTCGCGAGGCCTTCGTGGCTCCCGCGGGCTGCGCGCTCGTGAGCGCCGACTACAGTCAAATAGAACTGCGGGTCTTGGCACACCTGTCTCAAGATCCGGTGCTGGTCGAAGCGTTCCGCACCGGCCAAGACATCCACCAGCGCACGGCCATGGAGATCTTCGAGATCGATGCCGACGAGGTCACGGCCGACCTTCGCCGACAGGCCAAGGCGGTCAACTTCGGGGTGATTTATGGCCAAGGCGATAGCGCGCTCAGCAAGAGCCTCGGTATCTCCCGACTCGAAGCGGGACAGTTCATCGCCGCCTACTTCCGACGTTATGCAGGGGTGACGCGCTTCATGAACGAGACCTTGGAGAACGCGCGCGCCAGCGGCAGCGTGCGCACTTCTTTCGATCGCCGACGGCTAGTGCCAGATTTGACGAGTAGCAATCGCGCTCGACGGCTCGCGGCTGAGCGGATCGCGATGAACACCCCGATCCAGGGCACCGCCGCCGATATCATGAAGCTCGCAATGTTGGCCTTGGCAGCCCCGGTCACCCCCGGCGCGCGCATGATCCTCACGGTTCACGACGAGCTGGTCTTCGAGGTACCGCACGAGGAAGTGCCGGAGGCCCGGGAGCGTATCAAGAAGGCCATGCAAGAGGTGACCTCCCTTTCAGTGCCGCTGGTGGTCGATGTCGGAGCGGGCCCGAATTGGCGAGCCGCTCACTGACCCCTTGCGAACGGTCTTTACAAACCCTTTCACTTGGAACAAGACCCGCAGCCAACTGGTATCCCCATGAGCGAAGCCATCCCGAAAATTGCCATCGTCATCCCCATCTACAACGAGGAAGGCATTCTGCATTCGGCGGTGGTCGATCTGCGCGAGCGGCTCAAACCCTTGAACTGGAGCTACGAGATCATCCTGGCCGAGAATGGCTCGAAGGATCGCACCGTGGCCATCGCGCAGGAGCTCAGTGAGAAGTATCCCGAGGTGCGTTGGACTTCGGCGGGCGCGCCCGACTACGGCAAGGCGCTGCGCGAAGGCATCTTGCTCACGCGCGCCGAGTTCGTGTTGTGCGACGAGATCGATCTGTGTGACACCGACTTCCACCAACGCGCAGTGCGCATGCTCGAATCACGCCAAGCCGATCTGGTGATCGGCTCGAAGTTGATCTCTGGCGCCGAGGACGCGCGTCCAATGCTGCGCCACGCAGCGAGCCTCGCCTACACCTCGCTCTTGCGCGTGCTGCTCGGCTTCCGCGGCACGGATACTCACGGTCTCAAAGCCTTCCGGCGGGAGCGCCTGATACCGATCGTCAACGCGTGCTTGGTGAACAAAGACGTGTTCGCGAGCGAGCTCGTGATTCGGGCCTACCGCGACGACATCAAGATCGAAGAGATCCCGGTGCGCGTGATCGAGAAGCGCCCCCCTTCGATCAACCTGTTCCGTCGCGTCCCCAACGTGCTCAAGAGCGTAGCCCGTCTCACCTGGGCCATCAGGGTCAAAGGCTAACGCGGAGCGCCGCGGCTGAACATCAGCCTGCCTACATTTGGTCGACGACGTCGATACCTAGCAGATTGAGGCCGAGCTTCAGGGCGCTGCCCGTCACGTTGCAGAGCACGAGACGGCTGGCGCGTTGAGCCGGCTCTGCGTTGAGCACTCGGCAGTGTTCGTAGAAAGTGTGGAAGCTCGCCGCCAGGTCGTAGAGGTACGTGCACAGGCGGTGCGGCTCCAGACTGCTCGCTACGCCGCGCAAGACTTCGGGCAACTGGAAGAGGCGCAGAGCTAGCGCGCGCTCCTCGGGCTCGCCGAGCGCGAGTTCGCTCGGCGACAAGTCTGCGGCAGTGGTGCCGCTCTTGCGGAAGATCGATTGAATGCGCACGTATGCGTTCTGCAGATACGGCGCAGTGTTACCCTCGAACGACAACATGCGGTCGTAGTCGAAGATGTAGTCCTTGACGCGTTCGCTCGACAAATCGGCGTATTTGATCGCGCCCACGCCCACTGCAGTCGCCACGCGCACGCGCTCGGCTTCCGACAAGTCGGAGTTCTTTTCCTCGAGCACGCGCTGCGCTCGAGAAATCGCTTCATCGACGACCTCGACCAAGCGCACCGTGCCGCCAGTGCGCGTGGCAAAGGGTTTGCGGTCTTTGCCTTGCATCATGCCGAACGCGACGTGCTCGAGCGACACGCCCTCGGGCACCCACTTGGCCTTGCCGAGCACCGAAAACACCATGGCAAAGTGCTCAGCCTGGCGCGCATCTACGACGTAGACCACGCGCTTTGCCCCGAGCTCTCCCACGCGATAACGCGCTGCCGCCAGATCCGTCGCGGCGTAACCAAAGCCTCCGTCGCTCTTTTGCACGATCAAGGGCAGCGGTTCGCCTTCCTTGTTCTTGAAACCGTCGGGGAAGGCGACTTGCGCGCCTTGACTCTCGCCCACCACGCCGAGCGCTTGTAAGTCACTCACGACGCCTGGCAAACGCGGGTTGTAAAAGCTCTCGGGGCGAATGTCGGCGTCGGTCAACAATACGCCGAGTTTCTTGTACACATCGTTCATGTGTCGCACTGACTCGTCGATCAGTTGGCGCCACAGGGCTAACGCTTGGGGTTCGCCGGACTGTAAGGCCACGACGCGAAGCCGGGCGCGCGTTTGAAACTCCGGTTCCTTGTCGAAACGCGCTTTTGCGGCTTGGTAGAGCAGATTGAGATCGCCGATCGAATGGTCGGCAGCGGCGTCCCAGCCCGTGTCGAGCAAATGCTCGAGCAGCATGCCGAATTGGGTCCCCCAATCGCCCAAGTGATTCTGCCGAATCACGTTCGCACCCATGAAGCCGAGCACGCGCGACAACGCATCGCCGATGATCGTCGAGCGCAGATGCCCGATGTGCATTTCCTTGGCCAAGTTCGGGCTCGAATAGTCGACGACGACAGTGGCGCTCGCGCCCGACTCAGCCTTGAACTCGGCAGGTACCCCCAGACGCGGATCGCTGACCAATGCCCGTAGGCGCTGAACGACGTATTCGGGGTTGAGGCTCAAGTTCAGAAACCCCGGACCTGCCACCTCGACTTTGGCGAGCCAAGCGGCGCCTGGGCCATTCAGAAGCTGAGCTTGGATCTCGGTCGCGAGCTGGCGCGGATTCTTCTTCAGCTCTTTGCCGAGACGCATCGCCAAGTTCGCCTGGTAGTCGCCGTGCTGCGGATCGGCCCCGCGCACCATGGGATCGAGCACCATATTGGGATCGCCGATGGCGGCGCGGCCGGCTTCAATCACCCAAGTTTCGATTTCCGTCTTGACGTCGATCACGGCGCGCAGACTCATCCGCCGAACCGCGTGCGTCAAGAGACCTTTGACTTTCGAACGGCATTGCGCCAGCACGTGACGCTTCGCGATGACCATGCGCCCCGCATTTCCAATCGATGCGCTACTGCCCGAGATCGTCGAACAGTTACAGCGGACGCAGTGCCTGGTGATCGAAGCGCCACCTGGTGCCGGTAAGACGACGCGCGTACCCCCGCTGCTCGCAAAGCTGGACGACGCGCGTCAAGTCGTGGTCACCGAACCGCGTCGCTTGGCAGCGCGCCTGGCAGCGACCTACGTCGCGACGGAGCTCGATTGCCGGCTCGGTGATCGCGTCGGTTACAGCGTGCGCTACGAGGACAAGACCTCCGCGCGCACGCGCATTCGCTACGTCACCGAGGGCGTGCTCTTGCAAGAGCTAATCGCGTCACCCTCACTGCCGCACGTGCATACGGTGATCTTGGACGAGTTCCACGAGCGGCACCTGGTTACCGATCAACTCTTGGCGCTACTGCTGCGCACGATGCAGACGCGCAAAGATCTGCGCTTGGTCGTGATGAGCGCCACGCTCGACGCAGCCGGCATTGCCTCGTTCATGGGAGACTGTCCGCGCTTGACCAGCGAGGGCAGACGCTTCGACGTCGAGCTCAGGCACGAGAACACCAACGATGATCGCGGGCTCGACAAGCGTGTGGCCAGTGCCGTGCGCAGCGCGCTCAAAGACCAGCCCGACGGCAATGTCCTGGTGTTCTTGCCTGGTGCACGCGAGATCCAGCAGACCAAGGCGCTGCTCGAGAACAACCGCCCCGACTGCGATTTGTTCACGTTGCACGGCGAAATGCCGATCGGCGAGCAGGCCAGCGCTGTCGCAGCCGGTGAACGCCGCAAGGTCGTGCTCGCGACGAACGTCGCGGAATCGTCGGTGACGGTCGCGGGCGTCACGGCCGTCGTCGACACGGGCTTGGCGCGCGTCGCAGGCTTCTCGCCGTGGAGCGGCAAGAGCACCCTCAGCGTCCAGGAAGTGAGTCAAGCGTCCGCAATCCAGCGCGCGGGGCGCGCTGGACGCACGCGCGCCGGCATCGTGTACCGGCTGTACTCGGAGGCAAACTTCAAACGCCGGCCAGAGCGCGACTTGCCCGAGATCCTGCGCCTGGATCTGAGCGAGCTGGTGCTGCAATTGGCTGGTATGGGCATCACTGCCACAGATCTGCGCTGGCTCGATGCCCCCGGCGCTGCGGCTCTGACTAGCGCCACTGAACTGCTCGTCCGCTTGAACGCACTCGAAGCGGGCAAGATCACCGAGCTCGGACACCGCATGTTGGGCTTTGGATTAGCGCCGCGGTTGGCGCGCATGATGGTCAGCGCCGAACGCCTGGGCATCGCCAACGAAGCCTGCCTGGCCGCTGCACTGCTCTCGGAGCGGGACATCCGCTTGCCCCCGCGAGGTAACGGGTGGGATTTGCCCACGAGCGAATCCGACGTCCAAGAGCGCATCGACGCGTTCGAGGAGGCCGAATACGACGATTTTCGTGCCAGCGCTCTGCGCAACATAGGACTCGAAGCGGGGCGAGTGCAAGCCGTGCGCCGTGCGCGCGATCAGCTGAAGCGTCGTACCAAATCACAGTCTGGCGTGGCTGCCCCGGGCAGCCGCGAAGAGGCAGAAACCCGTCTACGCCGCTGTTTGCTCCACGCGTTCAACGACAAGGTCGCGTTGCATCAGCCGAGCAGCCATCGCTTGATCCTGAAGAACGGTACTCAAGCCAGTGTTTCGCAACTGAGCGTGGTGCGCACTTCACCCTTCGTCGTCGCGCTCGAGGTAGAGGAGCAAAATTCGAGCTTTGGCACCAACTCGCGCGTGCAATGGCTCTCTGCCATCGAACCCGATTGGCTACTCGAGGAATACGGGGATGAGCTCGAGACGTCCGAAGTCCTGAACTTCAACGCAGAAAAGCAAAGGGTGGAGAGCGTCAGCCGAATGAGCTACGGCTCGGTCACGCTGGACGAGACGCGCACGCGCGCGCGTCCTTCGCCAGGGGCCGCGGCGCTGCTCTTGGACGCCGTTTTGCCGCGCAAGGCGATGTTGTTCGGCAAGCGTCCGCGCTTGGAAACGTTACTTTGTCGCATCGAGCTCTTGCGCTCGAGCGGCTTCGGAGCGCTGTTGCCCTTGCCCGAAACCCTGGGCGAGCGTTTGCTCTTGGCACAGGCGTGCCAACAATGCGTCTCGTTCGAGGAACTCGAGCAAGTGGATCTCGAAGCCATCGCGCTCGCCGCATGTTCACCCGAAGCCCAAACTCTACTGCGCAAAGAAACGCCAGAGTTCGTTGCGTTACCCGGCGGTCGGCGGCTCGAGATCCACTACGAGCAAGGCAAAGCGCCGTGGATCGCCTCGCGCCTGCAAGACTTCTTCGGCATGGCCACGGGCCCCGTGATCTGTAGTGGGCGCACTCCATTGACGTTGCACTTGCTCGCACCCAATCAGCGCGCGGTACAGGTCACCAACGACTTATCCGGGTTTTGGCAGCGGCATTACCCGGAGCTGCGCAAACAACTGTGCCGCCGTTACCCCCGCCACCCATGGCCGGAGGACGGTCGAAACGCGACACCTCCGGCTCCGAAATCGCGCAACGGTTGAACGCAGCACGGCCGTCGGTGAACGCGGTAAGACCCGACCGCGTGTGAGCCTACACTTCACTGCTCCGAAAACTATCGAAGTGGTGGTCAGCAACTCGCTGGCTTTGGACTAGAGCCCGCGAGTCGTGCAGACTCGTTGCCGGAGGTCACGGTTCTCATGGTTATCGGCTCGGGCGAACGCTGCGGTCAGGTTCGAGGTTGGCGAGTCCCCTTGGGCTCGGTATTCGACGTAAGCGCTCGAGGGAGCATCCTGGTGCTGGCGTTGGGTTCATGCCTGACGAACGCGTGCTCATCGGATGGCTCCAGCTCGAGCTCGGACGACAAGCCCATGGCGAGCGATGGCGCACAGAGCGATCCTACGAACGATGCTCCTGCGCCTGCCGCACCGAACACACCCAAACCCGCGACGCCCGCCCCCAAGCCAGCAACGCCAGCGCAACCCACGCCCGACTCGCCTGCGCCCGCGCCCGCCGATGGCTCCACCGACGCTTGCGGCAACGCCAAGGGACAGCTCTTTCCACCGGGTGCCCCTTGGAACACCGAAATCTCCGATGCGCCGCTCGATTCCGAATCGGATGCGATCATCGACTACCTGGACGCGAACCACAACACAGGCACCCGCTTTCAGATCGACTTCGGCTTTCGCGTCCTGCACGCCGCAGCGGGTGAACCGCACAAGGCGTTTACCCCAAACGATGACTTTTACGAGGGCGATTGCGATCCCGCTCCAATGCCCGTCCCCAGCGGTGGCGGGATCGAGGGCGAAGACGGCTACGCATGTGAGTCGGACGGCGATTGCCACTTGATCGTCGTCAGTGAATCGGAGTGTCGGCTCTACGAGATGTGGCGCGCAGACATCCGCGGCAACGACTTCAACGGCGGCTGCATGGCGTTATGGAGCATCGACAAGGTTTATGGCCCGGAAGGGCGCGGCGACTTTTGCACCAGCGCCGATGCCGCGGGCTTGCCGATCACGCCCTTGTTGTTTTCAGCGGACGAGGTTTACAACGGGGAAATCGCGCACGCGATTCGCTTCATCTTGCCCAACGAGCACATCCGCGAAAGCATCTTCGTGCGCCCGGGCACACATTCGACAGGCGCAACCTCGGGGCCCTCCGACTCACCTCCCTACTCGGCGCGTCTGCGCATGCGTGCGGATGCCGACATCTCCGGGCTATCCAAAGGCGGGCAAGTCGTGGCGCGGGCGCTACAGAAGTACGGCATGTTCTTGGCCGATGGCGGCAACCTGACGTTCACCGGCCAAAGCGATCAGGACACCGAGCACAGCTGGGACGAGGCCGAGCTGACACCCCAAGATCTCAAGGGTCTGTCCTGGACCGATTTCGAGGTCGTCGAATTGGGTGAACGGATCGACTACGACTCTGGTTCGTGCGAGCGTGAGCCCATCGCCGAGTGAACCTGGACACGCCACTGCCGGTCGTTCAACGACCGCGAAAGACCGCGTCGGGCAACTCGTTGACGTCGTCAGCCGCGACGGGAAAGTGCAGCGCCAAAACGTCGCCCAGTCGCGTCAAGAGTTGGACCACGCCGTCGGCGTAACGCCCCTGCCGCATCGATAACAACAGCGGCGCCAGTTGCTCGCGCCACCCGTCGTCCCCCATCTGCTGGTGGATCCCCCGGTCGGCGAGCAATCGCACTTTGCGTTCGGCCTCGGCGATCACGATCAACACGCCGCTGCGCTGGCGCGTCTCGGTAACACCGCGTTCGATGAACAACTGCTGCGTGCGATTGAACAGCGCTTGGGTCTTCTGACGCTCCGAGACCAACAGGCGGAGCAGCACCGAGCTGCCCAGGATTCGATAAAATAGCGCCCAGAGCGGTCCTTCCAGAGCGATCAGGAAGCTCAGCGGCCACAGCGGGAAGCGAACAATCAGTAGCCACGTCAAAATCAGGGTCAGTGCCAGCGAGTAACAGGCGCGGGTAAACGCATACTCGTCGGCGCGGGGCAACCAGCAAACGACGACCTCGGCGGAGCTCCGACGCTCGATCTCTGCAATCGAGCGTTCGATGCGCTTGGCGTCCAATCCGCTCAAAGCCACGCGTGACTCCCCTTGCGCCCGAGCGACACTGCTTGCTCGCGCTTAGCTGTATTCGCGTTGCTCATGGCCGTTCACCTCATTCCCCCGTTCACCAATTACCAGACGCGCCACCGCCACCGAAGCCGCCGCCGCGGCCCGAGAAGCCACCACCACCGCCACCCCGATAGCCTCGGCTCCCGCCGCCCAGCATGCCGCCAATTGCTTGTCCAACGACGAAGCCACCGAAGCCGCGGAAGCCCCCGGTGAACAGGATGAACAGCACGACCAAGAAAATGATCATGCCCGGTCCTGGACCGTTGCCGCCCTGCCCGGCTTGCGGCTGCGCCACGTCGCGCAGCTCGACCCCGGTACCCCCTGCGGCCTTCATCAACACGTCGAACGCGAGATTGATGCCTTCTGCATGATGGCCCTCGCGAAAGCGTGGCGTGATCACGTCACGGATCACGCGGCCCGCCAAAGCATCGGGGATTTCCCCTTCGAGGCCATAGCCGACTTCGATCCGCACACGTCGCTCTTGCACCGCGACGAGCAGGATCAAGCCATCGTCTTTGCCCTTCGCACCGAGCTTCCAAGCCTCGGCCACGCGGATCCCAAAGTCTTCGATCGCCTCACCATCGAGCGTCGGCAGCGTGAGTAACGCAAACTGGTGTTGCGTCTGACTCTCGAAAGCGCGCAAACGCTGTTCGAGTGCCTCACGCTCGGCCGGTTGCAACACCCCGGCCGCGTCGTTTACCCGCCCCTGCAATGGCGGTACGTCCAACGCTCGAGCGTCACGGCACAGGCCGAAGGTGAACAACCCGAAGGCCATCAACCAGGCACCGACCGTCAGCACCAGCGGCCGCAACACGGGTCCTGTGCGCCATCTCCCAATGGCGGCGCTCTGAGCACGCGCGACGACCAAGGGTTGCGTCGAGCGAATCGTCATTTGTTCTCGAAGTTCACCTCTGGCGCCTTGTCGGCCCCAGGCGTCGTGGTTTCGAACGTGGGCCGCACACTCTTGCCGCGCATCGAGGCACCAATCGACGTCGGGAAGCGCAGCACCTCTTTATTGTACTCCGCGACACTGTCGATGAAGCGTTTGCGCGCAACAGTGATGCGATTTTCGGTGCCTTCGAGCTGCACCTGCAAGTCGCGAAATGCCTCGGTAGCTTTCAAGTCGGGATAGCGTTCGGCCACGATCAACAGGCGCGACAGAGCCGACGACAGTTCACCTTGCGCCTGCTCGAACTGCTTCAACTTCTCGGGGTCGGAGGCCGTGCTAGCGTCGATCTGCACTTGGCCGACCTTGGCACGCGCGTTGACCACGCGTTCCAGCGTCTCTTGCTCGAAGTTCGCAGCACCTTTGACGGTCTTCACCAAGTTCGGCACCAGATCGGCGCGACGCTGATACTGGTTCTGCACTTCGGCCCACGCACCCTTTGCGTCCTCGTCGCGCTCGATCACGCTGTTGTAGCCGCAGCCCATGACGCTGGTTCCAAGCGCCACCGCGAACACACCCGCACGCCAATTGAACATATGAGCGCAGCATGGTGATGCTTTGAGTCGGCGCAATGGCTCGTGGTCGGGTTTTGGGTTTGGGGGGCGCTCTAGTACGCGTGCTGAGGCGCGGTGGGGACACTCGGCGGGCAAACCGTGACGGTCCGCGACCGGTCGTGAGCGTCGGTCTGCCGCTGGACGTGCTGCAGCCAGCTGGCCACATGGTCGACCCTAGGTCACAGTGTTTTCGGGCACTCGGACGTTTCGGACTTGACCCTGAGCGCGCTCTGAATAGGGTTGCGCACCCTGTCCCTCCGGACAGGTATTCCGAGATAGCTCAGTTGGTAGAGCGATCGGCTGTTAACCGATTGGTCCCAGGTTCGAGTCCTGGTCTCGGAGCAAAATCAAACCTGCCTTTGGCAGGTTTTTTTTTGCCTCCGAGGACCAGGGCTCGGGCTGTCGGTCGCGCTTCGCGCTCCCTCCGTAGCTCGAGTCCTTCCGTCCTTCTTCGTCTGGCGCCCACGTCCTCGGTAAGCTCGCACTCACCGAGCAAATTTCACACCGCCTTTGGCGCGTTCTTTTACACTTGAGGACCAGGGCTCGGGCTGTCGGTCGCGCTTCGTGCTCCCTCCTAGCTCGAGTCCTTCCGTCCTTCTTCGTCTGGCACCCACGTGCTCGTTTCCGATGGACTCTCGGCTCGGTTGAACACCCTCCGTCGCGCCTGACGCCCGAGACTGCCGCTTTAGCGGTGGCAGGTGAACGGAGCTGGATGTCGTTCCGGGGTCGTGAATGGCTGGGGTCGGAACCCATCCCAGTCGCGTGCAGGCGTGTTATCCTCCGCGGATGGGTAGCCTCGCAAACGTCAGTGGTTTGATCGCGTTCATCGCTGCTTGCCTTTGCTTCCCGCTGTTCATCGCGTACTTCTTGGACCGGCGGACCCACGAAGGCGTCGATTGGTTCAAGCGCCGTCGTACCCTGTCCCGCGGACAGAGCGCCGAGGCGACGATCCTTTCGGCCACTCTGCTCACCGATCGAAATACTGGAAGCAAGTACTCCGCCGCCTATTCAATCGTGTACGAGGTCCGACCAGAGGGTGAACCCCCGTTTCGAGGCCGCGGCCTCGAAGTCATGTACTTCAGTGAAGCGCACGCCAACCGGGTGGACACGGGGCAAGTCGTCGACGTTCGCTTTGATCCGAACGACCGAACCATTGTGCTGGTGCGGATCGATGCTCGCAAGGCAAAGCTCGAAAAGGATGCTGCGCGTCGAGCCAAAGAAGACGCCTTGCTCGGCAAGCGCTGAGGACCCGCAGACGTGTGCCGACCGGCTTCTCGCGCGGGGACTTCGGCCTTACTCTCGACGGCATGAGCGACAGCCAGAGACCGAGCGAGCCGCCAGCCACACCGATGACCTCGCGAGGCCTCGACGCCGGATTGTGGGTCGTCCAAGCATTGCTGGCCCTGACGTTCATTGGGACCGCGATTTGGAAGGTCGTGACGCCCGTCGCAGTGCTTGCGGCGAAGATGCCTTGGATGGGGCAAGTGTCGCCATGTTTTCTCTACGCGACCGCGCTCTTCGACTTGTTGGGTGGACTCGGTATCTTCTTGCCGTCGCTAACGCGCATCAAGCCGGGGCTGGCCGTTGCGGGCGCGTTGGGCTGCGCCGCGTTGATGGTGGGAGCCATCGTCTTCCATTTGTCGCGCGGCGAAGGTGCCAACACCCCGTTCAACTTCGGACTGTTGGCGCTATCGCTGTTCGTTGCGTGGGGCCGCAGGTCGCCCGCAGCGATTGCTGCTCGTAAGTGAGTCTGGGCGCGTCGACCTGAAAACCTTGCGAAGCCCATGACTCCAAGACGTTCACGTGCTGCGCGCCGGTTTCAGCAACTGCGTCCACCACGTGAGTTCATCGAGCAGCATCTTCGTTGGGCCTTCCAACTCCGCCCAGCCCGCGCCGGGCTCCTTACCTTGCATGTGCTCGAGCAGAAGCGGGAACGGGACGTAGACGGACGTTCGGATCGGGTGCAGTTGAAGGGGTACGGAGATCTCGCGAAGCTGCTGAACGCCACGCGCGCCGTTGGCCGCTCCCCAGCTGACGAAAGCTATCGGCTTCTTGTTCCACTCGGGTGACACCCAATCGATCGCGTTCTTCAACACTGCGGGGGGTCCGTAGTTGTACTCGGGCGTGGCGATGATGAACGCGTCCGACTCGCCAATCGCACGTGTCCACTTTTGCACGGTGGGTTCGGTGAACGGGGCACGACCGGGCATCGAAGGCGACACGGGCTGGTCGAAGAACGGCATCGGAAAGTCGCGCAGATCCAACAGACGTGCATCGACCGCCTCGCGCGCCTGCAGGCGTTCGAAGATCCACTTGGCGGGCTTCTCCGAGAACCGTCCTTGGCGCGTGCTGCCAACGATGACAGAGATGATGAACTTCGAGGGATCTCGCGCAGCGGTAACGGTCATGAAGAAGATTTGGGCGCAACCGACCGCCTGAAACAAGACCTCGATTGAGCAAAGGTGTTTTGCTGCAAGGGCATCCACTGGCTTTGGGTACACTCGCCTGATGCACGACAAGTCGTCCGGGCCCGAGCTCACTACCGCCGATCGGTCGATCCACATCCTGCCCTCGTCGGCAACGATGGTGGGCGTCTGCATGACCGTGCTCAGCCTCGGGCGTTTGGCGGACGACAAAGTGTTTCTGCTCGAACACCTCGTCGCGACTGCAAGCGTCGCGTTCTTGACGAGCGCTATCTGCGCTTACGTTTCGATTCGCAACGGACGCGGTAGTCGGCGCGCAGAGCTGATCGCCGAGGGCTGTTTCCTCGGCGGGCTCGTATTGCTGACGGTCGCCGGGTTCTTCATCGCGATCGAGCTGCCGGGCTGAACGCGCTTGACGGTTTCAGTACAGATCGCAGACCAGGCTGACCGCAGAAACGGTATCGGTTCGAGCCAATCCCGGTAGCGGATTGTTGTCGTGTTTCAGCGAGAAAGTCGTGGCGACCGCTAACTTGTCGCTGATCTTGGAGGTCAGCGACACGTCCCAGTTCACTCGCCAGTTGACGTGCCGGGTGAGCTCATCCTCGAACGGCGAAAGGCCCTGCAGATATTCGAGCCCGGTCGCGAACGTCACGGCCTTGTTGAGCTGGTTGTCGTAACCGGCAAACAGACGACCGTTGTGCCGGGTTTCGGTCTTGGCCAACAGATCGCCAGTGGCCTCGTCCAAGCGCGCCGAGTCCCGCCGCACGTCGTATTGCAGATCGTAGCCAATTTCTCCCCAGAGCTGATGCTGTTTCTGATCGATGAAGTAATAGGCAAAGCCCGGATCGAGGTTCAAGCGCAGATTGAGGCCTTGGAAGCGATCGCGGCGAGCCGAAGCTTGAAAGAAGCCCGCCATGTGGCGGGCAAAGAACAAATCGTAACGGGCTCGAGCCTGAAGGTTCGAGATCGTCGTCGTCACGGGCACATCGCGGCCCGCGGAAGCGCGGCCATAGTTGGCCGCGGCCAGCGCTCCGAACTGATGAATGCCTCGACGCAAACGAAACGTCGAGAGTCCGGTCAGCGACATCGAGCGTGAATTGCCCGAAGCAAGCAAGCCGCCTGCCGACGCGTTGAGCGTCGTCGCGTCTGCGCTCGAGTCGTCGAGAGTGGCCTTCTGAAATCCTTCTTGGGCCACGCTGCTGGTGCCCGAGCTAGCCGCCTCCTGACTCGACAGACCCGCAGGCTCGTCCGCCCACGCGGGCACTGCTAAGAGCAACGGCGCCACAGCCCCACAAATCAACCCCAAGCATCCAAAACCTGCATCTGCAACAGAACGACTCAACATGACCCCTCAGGCTTTCGCTGGACGAAAACGCAACGCGCTCCACACGTCATCGATCGCAACCTGACGAACTCCGTCGATCCCGTGCTCGTGCAGGCGCTGCCACAAGATATCGCGATTCAAATCCGTATCGAGCTGTTTTGCTTTCGGATACGCCACCCAAGTTAGCTTGTCGGCCTTCGCGAAATCAACCACGAGCTCGAGCTGGGCCTCCAACTCACGCACGTTGCGCGCGAACAACATCAAGGCTTCGCACTTCTTCGCACTCGTCGTCGCGACATCACCAAGCTCGACATCCTTGGGTCGCCCGATGACTCGGAGCAGCATGGCAGGCCCGAGATTCAATTTCTTCGACAGGCTCACTTGCGAGTCATAGCCCAAGATCACGGTCGAAGTAATGGCGCTCCGCGAGGTCCTCGAGCAAGCCTGAATGCGTTGGAGTCCAACCCGTGAGCTCACGCGTGCGCTCACTCGACGTCGGATTGTCCGCCCCAGCGAAGCCAGCCAGGAACCCCAAGTGTTTGCCGGCTTCCGCTGCTGGAACGCTGAGCGCTTCGACGCCCAGTCCACGGGCGATGGCACCGGCAATCTCGCGGAAGGGGACACCCCGATCCGCCACCGCGTGCAAACGTGTACCTGCAGGCGCCACTTCCAACGCGAGCCGATATAGACGCGCCACGTCGCGAGTGTGTGCCGCTGGCCACCGGTTGAGGCCAGAGCCGACGTAGGCGGCGTAGCCATTCGCGCGCGCGCCAGCGACGAGCGTCGGGATGAAACCACGATGATCGAGGTCGCTGTGCACCGTCGGCGGCAGACGAATGGCGATGGCTCGCACTCCGCGCGCGACGAACGCAAGGGCACTGTGTTCCGAAACCACTCGGGGTCCTAGGCCGTCGTCCGCTTCGGTGCCTTCGCGGCCGCTGACCGAAGACGCGAACGTCATCGTACCGGAAGTCGTCAAGAGCGGCTTTCCACTGCCCTCCAGTGCCGCGCCGAGAGCTTCAATCGCAGCGCGTTCTGCGCGCAGGGCGCCGGGGAAATCACCGCTGAACGCCAGCTCGTGTTTGAAAGCGAGATGGATCACGCCGTCCGCAGCGCGTGCGGCCCGCCCCAAGCTCGCCAAATCGTCGAGATCGCCGCGCCAAGGCAAAACCCCCTGGGCCTCGAGCGCGCTCGCCGCCGCAAGGCTGCGGGCGAGCCCTGTGACCTCGTGCCCTGCAGCGAGCAGCTCCGGGACGAGAGCAGAGCCGATGTGACCGGACGCGCCAGTGACGAAAACACGCATGGATCCTCCTGATGTCAGAAACTGACATCACATTAGCAAGTGATGTCAGTCTCTGCAATCAGGTACGCTGACAGCCATGGCCCGCTGGAAACCCAATGCACAAGAAAGGCTGCAAGAGGCCGCCATGGAGCTGTTCCAGCAGCGCGGCTACGAGCACACGACGGTCGCCGACATCGCTGCCAAAGCTGGGCTCACCGAACGCACTTTCTTTCGCTACTTCAGCGACAAGCGAGAGGTATTGTTTTCGGGGGCCAAAGCGCTCGAAAAGCTCATCGTCGATGCGATCGCCAGCGCGCCTGTGGCCCTGCCCCCATTCGAAGTCGTCTTCGCGGCTCTGAAGACGACCGCGCCATTGTTCGAATCGCGCCGTGCACACGCGCGCCAGCGCCAAGCCCTGTTGTCACAGCACGCCGAACTTCGCGAACGCGAACTGGGCAAGCTTGCGAACATTGCAGTGCGCATCAGCGAGAGCTTGCAAGCGCGGCACGTGTCAGCCGCGAATGCGACCCTGATCGCGGAGGCCGCCGTGGCCATCTATCGAAGCGCTTTCGAGCGTTGGGTCGCCGACACGAAGCACGACCTCCCCCATCACTTGCAAGCGGCGCTCGCGCAGCTGCGCAAGCTCACCGCGTCTGCCAAGACGGCGACACCCGCTACCAAGGCGGCACGAACGCGGCACTGAGCGGGCGTTTTTCCAATCGGCGGCCAGGTTCCGAGCTCGGCGCTAAGCCCACGGCTCGACCCCCTGCAGCGACCTACGCAGCACGGCGCGCACCGACATCAACAGTAGGAACGCCACGACGACCAGGATGACCGACAACGCTTGTGCCGCGCGCAAGTCCGATTCCAACGCCGTGTAGATCGCCAAGGGCAAGGTTTGGGTTTGCCCCTGTAAGTTACCGGCAAACATCAGCGTCGCTCCGAACTCCCCGAGCGAGCGTGCCCAGCTCATGGCGGCACCCGCGATCAAGCCCCGAGCGGCCAGCGGAATCGCGACGCGAAAGAAGACTTGCAAAGGTGATGCTCCAAAGGTGCGTGCAACGATCACGAGCTTGGCATCGACACGCCGAAAAGCGCTGAGCGCAGCTTGAACGAAGAACGGTGCAGACACGAAGATCTCGGCCATCACCACCGCCGTCGTCGTGAACACGACGGACCAACCCTTTGGATAGAGCCAGCCCGCCAGCAATCCCCGGCTACCGAACGCGAACAGCAGCGCAATGCCCGCGACCGCCGGGGGGATCACTATTGGTAGTTGCATGGCCGTTTCCACGGTACGGGCAAATCTGCCTTCGGAGCGCGCCAGCGCCCACGCCAAAGGCGTCCCGAACAGGATCACGATCCCGAGACTCACCAAGGTGGTGAACAAGCTCAGCCGTAAAGCTGCTCCAACCAGCGGGTGACGTAGCCCGACTTCGAAATCCGAAATGCTCGTCCTGTGGAACAGCGCTACGAGCGGCAGCAGCAAGAACAAGACCAATAGACCGCCGACCGCGGCGAACAGGCCGTGCTCGATCTGCAATCGATGCCCCTTCACGGCTGACTGCTGCTCCCGGCTCCTGCGCTCGCGCGTGCCTCGGCGGTGTTGCTCGCGGTTTGCACCAAAGGTGGCAAAAAGGCCGCCTTTTGCAGCGCGGCCTGGCCCTCGGGACCGATCACGAACTCGATCCAATCGGATGCGAGCTTTGGGTGTGAGGCGCCGCTCGTCATGGCGATCGGGTATTGGGCTATGACGTTGAGGTTACTCGGGATGTCCACGACGCTGACCTTGCCTTGTGCGGCCCGTGCATCCGTTCGATAGACGATACCCGCTTGCGCCTCCCCCAAGCTGATCTTGTTGAGCACTTGGCGCACGTTCACCTCGCGCGAAACCACTTTGGCTTCCACCTTCGTGCGAAAGTCGGCCCCCAAAGTCTTGGCGGCGTTGTCGAAGATCTGAAGCGTGTAGCGGCCAATCGGAACCTCTGGCGCACCGAGCACGATCTTGGCCGCGCTCGGTAGATCCTCCAAACTCGCGATCGCGCTTACGGCTTCGCTCGACACGACGATCACGGGTTCGTTGCGCGCGAAAATGACCGGGGCCTCGACCCGCGCCGCCTTGACCAACTCGTCCATGTTGCGCTGATCGGCCGAAGCGAACACGTCGTCGGCAGCGCCTTGTTCGAGCTGCGTGCGCAGCTCCTGAGTGCCGGCGAAGTTGAACCTCAGCTCGACACCCGGGCGTGAGCGTTTGAAGTCCTCCCCCATGGCGCTGAACACGTCGCGCAGGGACGTGGCAGCGAAGATCACCAGTTCGTCTTCAGTCGCTCTGGTCTTGGCTTCTGATTTGGGATCGCTCGCTCGAGCTTCGGCGCCCGAGCTCGATTGGCTTTGCTTACAACTGGTAAACGCTAGTCCACAGACGAGCAATCCATAGCCCAGCGTGCGGCGGCTGATGAGCCGAGTGAAACGAAGTGCCTCGAGTCGTTCGAATGACATCTGTCGGGAGTCTCCTTCCAAGTCACACTGGCTCACGCGGCCTTGACTTCAGCCACGCGCGATCCTGTATCCGTCACGTCGTAGCCCAACGACGCGAGCTCACGCCTGTTAGCCTGAGACACGAGTGCGTCCAACCAGCGCTCGACGCGCGAGTCTGCCAGCAAAACCTCGGGAACGACGAGATCGTAGCGCTCTTGGGCCAAGGGCAAAAACCTGAGACCGAAGGCCATGGCCGCATCGCGCGTGGCCACGCCCACGTCAGCCGCGCCCATCGCGATCGCGCGCGCGACGTCCATGTGCCCCGCGGCCACTAGCGGTGCCGAGCGAACGATTTGGCTCGAGACGCCTGCGGCGCGCAAGCGCCGTTCGAGCAGCTGACGAGCCGCAGCCCCTTGTTCGCGGGCAATCAATCTGACTCCGGGTGAACCGACGTCTGCCACAGCCTGCACCCGTTGGTCGTCGGCACGCGTGAGCAGCCCCGCTTCCCAGCGCGCCAGCGTCACCAGCACGAGCGACTGCGAAGCACGCGCGCGACGCACGGCTTCGATGTTTCCATCCGTGCCCGCTGCGCCCACCGAGTGAACCCCTGCGATGTGCGTCAGCCCTTGCGCGAGCGCGTCCAGCGCGGCCCCACTCGACGCCGGCAACCACAGGTAGCGACCCGCGCCGCGCCGGACGCTCAGTCGATCACTGAGCAGGCCCAAGCCAACCGCGCAGCCCATCACGACCAGGTTCTCGCGTGCCTGCGCGAGCGGCACGAGCGGCGTGACGTGCGCACGCCTGCCGCGCGCGTCGAGCACCAGGGCATCGGCCGCGCAGAGCGCGCCATCGCCCGCGAGGGGCAAGCCGACCCAGCGCTCTTGCACCCAGGCCAGCGCGAGCCGCGCAGTCCCGGGCGCACCCGCCAAGCTGACCTGCAGCCCCGACAGCTCGTGCGGGGATCCGAACAGCTCTTCGACGGGGCACTCGAGCGCGCGGCCCAAGCGCAGCGCGACGTCCACCGCGGGCGTCGCTTTGCCCGCCTCGATCGCACTCAAGCTTTGCCGAGACAAACGAACGGCTTCGCCGAGCGCGCTCTGCGACAAGCCGCGCTTTTCACGGAATTCACGAACTCGATTCGGACGTCCGCCCATGACAAGTACACGTTACTCCATGTAATGCGTACTTGTCATCGCCGAACGCGTTTCGCTAGATGACTCAGGGGTTTCGGGCGCCGCCGCGCCGGGCACGCCAGCGACGAGCCCCGAGACAAGTTGCGCCTTTGGTTTTTTTCGTAGCCCTGGACAGCACGCCGTCGTCGAACGCCGGGCTTGCCAACGTCTCGATCCTCGATACAAACGGAGCGAGCTCGAGATTCTCGACACGAGGGCGAAACGCGCAAGGCGTTCCTAACCTGCGAGCCGCACCCCGAAACGCTCTCGACGTGTTGTTCACGCTTTGCAATGCTGAGCCGTCTTTGGAGCCAAGCCGTTGCCAAAACTGACGACGCCAAGTTACCGATTGCTCGCTGCGTTCCGCTACGAGATGCGCAAATTCCTGGCCTTCAGCGAGCAAGCAGCCCGCGATGCTGGCATCGAGCCGCAGCAGCATCAATTGCTCTTGGCCTTGCGTGGACTGCCCGAGGGTGTTCTGCCCACCATCGGTGCGGTGGCCGAGCGGCTGTGTGTACAGCACCACACTGCCGTGGCGAGCGTCGACAAGTTGGAAGCCCGGGCCTTGCTCACGCGTCAGCGCGCGCTCGGCGATCGTCGTCAGGTACTGTTGCGCTTGACGCCAGAAGGTAACGCCCTCCTCGAGCGCCTTTCGACGTTGCATCGCAACCAACTCTCGAACGTGGGTCCGGCGATGGTCGCTGCCTTGCAGTCGCTGATCGGCAAGGGCGAAGCTAAGCGCGTCACGGTGCGCGCTTCTAGGCCCGGATTGGCCAAGCAGAAGAAGGCCGCGAAGAAACGCCCAGCTCGTTCGCCCAGGCTCGGCAGTTGAGGGACGCTCTGTATCGCCTCAGCGCGGGCTCGAACTCGCGGCTGCCCGTTGGGCGAAGATCGCGAGCTCCCGCCCGCCATCGGCGCGCTTTTCGACCAATGCCGACCACGCCTCGGCGCGCCGCGCGCCCACGAGTTTGACCTCGTAGCGCCCCCCGCGAAGCTGGGCGCGCCAAGTCCAATCGGTCCAGGGCCGCGTCCCGGTCAAGCGCTCGAGGTCATCGGTGCTGACCAACGTCGCGCGCTCACGGCTCACCAGAGTATGAACCTGTGACATCAACAAATCGATCCAGAACAGCGGACAAGGGCCACGGTCACAGCCATCCACGCCCTGAGCGACGAACGCCACGTCGCTCAGCGCGTCGCCATCGACGTCCCCCACCCGCACTGCGAGCCAAGGTCCCGCGGGGGACAACAGGTATTCGCTCAAAACCAGCAACCACCTGGCGCGGCTGGCGGCCCCGGGACGCACGACGGCAACTGCGGCACCCGCAAGTTCGCGGTCGTACCACTGCAGGCTCGCGTCGAAAGGACTCAGCGCCGCAGGCGCGTTGCTCGCGGGGCCAACTCCCGGCAGCAAGCTGAGCGCCAGCTCGATGCAGATCGGCGTACCCGACAGGCGGTGCATTGCTTGCTCGGGCGCAGGTCCGGGCTCGGCACCGTTCAGCTCGCACGGCGTTTTGGTCCGCAGTTCACCAACCTCGGCGTCGGCACGCCCCGCTTCGAGCGCTTGATCCCACGAAGTGAACGCTGAGCCGCGCAGCTGGCCGTTGGCCATCAGCTCCAAGCTGGTATAGGAAGTCGTGCCATCGGCTTGAACGAGAGTGGCAAGAAACTGCCCGCGTGGCAGTTCATCTACCGCCGCAACGGCAGTCGGCTGGGAAACGGCAGGAGTCGAAGACACGCTGGGACTGTTCTCGGTCGCTCCGCTCGGAGTGGCCGCCGCCTTTGGGGCCGGCGGTGCCTTTTCGGCCGGCGGCGCGTGCGGGTGCCAATGGCACGCCCAAAACGCGCACGACAACAGCGCCACGCCCCAACGTGCAACAGCGCGGCTCGCTCGCTTCGACACCATGAGAGTTCGAGGTTGGACGGAATTCGTCGCGTTCAATTCACACGTCGAAGGTTTGGGGGGCGAATGGCCTATTGGGTGCCTGCCCCCGTTCGCTAGGGTCCGTAAACGCAGCCCATTCGAGCACACGAGCCCGAGCCCGGTCGGAGGCGCTACGGGCGCTCGGCGCTACTCTCGTCAAATGAACACTTCCTCGAGCAGCAGCTTCATCGCCGCCCACGAACGTCGGTCTGCGGCCTCGTTGTAGGCCAAACCGGGCCGCGCGGGCCGCCCCTCGACGGGGCGTTCCGTAAAGCTGTGCATCGCATCAGCGTAAACCTGCGTCTGCCAATCTGCGCGAGCCCGGGTCATCTCCGCCTCGAAGCCCGCCAGATGCTCCCGAGTGACGAACGGATCCGCCGCGCCATGGCAGACGAGCAACGCGGCACGCACCGCTCCCTCTTCTGCCGGTGCGCCCGTGGTGAGGCCCCCATGAAAACTGATCGCCGCGCGCAGTGGAGCCCCAGAGCGCGCCAACTCCAGGGCGCACATGCCTCCAAGACAAAACCCAATGGCCGCCAGGCGCTTGCTGTCGACCCCAGGGTTCGCGCACAACTGGGCTAGAGCCGCGTACACGCGAGACCGGAGCAATTTGGTGTCGGAGCGCAAGCTGTTAATCAGCGCCATTCCCTGTTCTCGGCTCTGAATCGCCTCGCCGAAGAGATCGGGCGCAAACGCGAGGTAGCCCAGATTTGCGAGCCGATGGGCTCGCTCGCGCTCATGCGCGCCTAGACCGCCCCCGCCATGGAATACCAACACACCCGGCCACAGCCGCCCCTCGTGGGGCGCGGGTTCGCAGACATAGCCTGCGTGCGAGCGTCCATCCATATCGAACTCGATGTGTGTTTCTTTCATTGCGACTATCTCTCGTGGGAGAAACTTTGTTTTCGGTTCGCGTCAACGACGTAACGGCTTCGACTCCGAGACTTTCGCTACCCCTATCGCGCCAACAAAGCTGTTAGCGTCTGCGCATGACTGTAACAACCCCCAAGTCTGGTACACATCCGCAACGTTCGAGCAAGGCCGTGGAGCTGGTACCGCGGCGCATCTTCTTGAGTGGTGCAGGCGCCGTCGGCGTCGCTTTCGTGATCCCCGCTTGTGGCGGCGAGACAACGCCCAATCCCGAAGTCCCTGCCGCAGACGCACCTCCGACGGACAGTGCAGGTCCCGCGACTCCCGCACCCGAAGCCCCGACCAGCCCAGAGCCGGTCGCGAGCGCCGAGCCCACGCCAGCCGTCACGGCCAACAGCGCCTGGGAAGATCAAGCGAAGACCTTGGAGGCCGGCGGACAAGGGCTTTACACCGCCAAAGACCCGAAGGATCAACCGGGCAAGCAAGGCACCCACGTGCCGACGGTCACTCTCGACGGCAACAAGGTCAAGCTCACGACGACGCATCCCACCGAGGCACCTAGCGCCAAGAAACCCAAGGGGCACTTCATCACGCATCACTACCTGCGCGACGGTGCAACGGGGCTGATCTTCGCTTGGCAAGAGTACAACCTGAAGCCCGGCGAAACCGCGGCTGTCGAGTTCGAGTTGCCCGCTGCGGTCACTTCCTTCACGGCCTACCAGGTCTGCAACTTGCACTGGACTTGGGTCACCGAAGCGCAGAACAAAGCCTGAACGGGCCGCGCCTTCCGGACCCCGTGTTCAAGCGCTCACGTCCGCGATCAACCTGCGCAGCTGCAGGGCGAGCGGATCGACCTCGCTGACCCCGACGTTGATCTGTGCGCCCAATCGCACGGCCTCGGCGACCATGGCCGTGAGCGCGCGCCCGGGTTCGTGGGTGCACACGCGCGCTTTGGCGCCGTTGCGCCAACTCGGGCCCGGCTCGGTGTGAACTTGTAGCCCGATCTGCTGAGTGAGTGAACTCGCCAAGGCGCCCAAGTCGATGTCGGGCGCCTTGGGCGCCGGTTTGCCCTTCTCACGCGGAGGCAGCAAGAACCAGAAGAACGCATTGACGGTGAGTCTGTGGGAATCGAGCACGGTGACGGCCCCGCCTTGTCGCAGTCCCAGCACGGCAAGACGTTTGCGACGGGCGACGCCCTCGATCAGCACGCAGCTGCCATAGGCGCGCGCAGTTCCTTCGCTCACCGCCGCTGCGAAGCGTCGCGCGCGTTCTTCCGAATCGCTGCCATGGAACCACACCTGCAAGCGAGGCAGCGCGGCAACCTCGACACCGAGACGCTGCTTGGCGCTCAGAAACTCGCGTTCGTCCCAGTCGTTACAGATCTCGACCCCGAGTGGGCGCCCCGCGGCCAGCACCTGCAAACGACTCGCGGCTTCGCCCACCGACCCCGGCGCGCGAGTGGCCTCGGGCAATCGCAGAAAGAGCAGCGCCCCATGGACGTGTGGCTCGAACGCTGGCGCGCCGCGCGTTGCCTCGAGAGCCAAAGCGCTGACGTCGTCGGCATCGCGCCCGCGGATCAGCGCCAACAGCGACGGCGAGTCATGCAAGTGGATCCCACCCGATGCCACGTAGCCCGCGCGTTTCCACGTCAAAGCGCGCAGCTCGGGGAATGCATCCCCCGCGTCGTACCCGAGGGCTAGCACCGAGCGTCCAACTGCGATGAGTGAACTTGGTGCACGCCCCCAGCTCTCGCCATCGTCGCGCGTGCTCGTGAGCTGCACTTGTTCACTTTCGAACAAAGCGCGCCACTCGGCGCTGTACGGCTCGTCGGGCGCGTAGCCAGAGGCCAGCTCGCCAAGATAACGCTGCGCTGCCTCGGAGGTTTCGAATTTACCGAGCAAGATGCACTCGCCGCTGTTGTTGCCCGAGAACGATTGCCACAGCATCGGTGGCTGCGGCCCTGCAAGCGGCGTAGCCAGACTTGGCAGAGCGGATTGGCGCGCGCAGCCTACCCTGCGCGACGGGCGCGCCAAGTACGCTCGTCGCTCGCGCCAGATCGCGAGCACGTCCAGGGCACTCTCAATCGGCAAACTCGAGTCGCGAAACGAGCAGCTTTGGACGCGCTTGTCCGGTGTCAACGTCAGAAAGTCGTAGCCAGCGCCGCAGTCAGCACCTACCCCAACGCCATCGAACAGCCGTGGCACCGGCAGTGTGTCGCCAAAGCAAACCGATATCCGACACGCCACGGGCGCGTCGCTGATTAACGCGCCCAGACGCTCTCGCTCGCTGGCGTCGAGTTGGCGCGCTGCCTCACCGACGTAACGCAGAATCGAAATGTCGTGACAATTCAGAGTCGCGAGTTCGGCCAAGAGTGCCGGCAGTAGACTCAGCCGCTCGCGGTCGACCAAGACGTTGGCGCCCCAGAGTTGTCCCGCTTCGGCGAGCGCATGCGCGGCGACGCGCCAGCGCGGATCGTCGTAGATCGAGATGCGCACTTGGCCGAGTAGCCCGCGAAACGGCTGAAGCCTGCGCCGGTCGAGCAGCGTGCCATTGCTCGTCACGTGCAACGCCAGAGCCGTCGACTCGTGCAGCTCGGCGATCAGATCCGCAAAGCCGCGAAAAGCGAACGGCTCGCCGCCGCCGAACGCGACTTCGAGCGATCCGGCCCGCGCCAAGTCGCGCAAGATGGAGGCCGCGACGGGCACCGTCCAACGGCTCTCGCGCGTCGTGTCCCGTGAACAGAACGTGCAACTCAAATTGCACTGATTCGTGATCCCGAACATGACGACGCGCGGCGCTTGCCGACGCAGTCCAGCCGTGCGCCCATTGCAGACGCGCAGGCTCGTGCCCGTGGCGGGCTGGAAGAACAAGAGCGACCCATCCAAAGCAAAGGCGCGAAAGCGCGCCCGCTGTGGAACCTCCGACGTCATGCCGGAAGCATACGGCCTTACTGGCCGAACTCGAAAGACTTCGAAGTGCCGTTGACCTCGAAGGTCAGGTTCTTGACCGTGACCGTGCCGCTCGTGTTGTCGTCGATCTCGCTGCCCACTTCGAAGCGCGTGACCCACAAGTCCGAAGAGTAGCCACGCGTGTTGACCAAGTAATCGAGCAACGCCTTGATGTCGACGCGACCCGAGTAGTTCATCTTCGCCTGCGTGTTGTCGCCCGCGCCCCACCAGAACTGGAAGTAGCGCCACTTACCGTCGGCCCAATCGTCCTTCTGATGGCAGAGGTGATAGGTGTCGTCGCCCGCCTGCAAGTCACCGGTCATGTCGCATTTCCAGCGGCCAGGCTGCCAGCCCCAGAACAACATCAACTCTGCGTAGACTCCGGGATCCGCGGTCTCGAGCGGATTGTTCTGGCTGAGCCACAGCTCGATGTTCAGGTTCCACGACGCTGCAGCACTCAGTTGAATGTTCAAGTTGTCGACCAGCGCGTTGGCGCTCATGACGTTCTTGATCTGGATCGGGAGCAGGGTCGTCGAAGAGAAGTCCGGCGAGGTCGCCAGATCGCTGCCTGCACCGAACGGGTGAACACCGAATTCGATCTCCGGGTAGTCAGGCTTGGCGGCCATGCCGCCGCACGTCGGACGGTTGAAGTCCCAACCCACGGTTTTGTCCTGCCCCACGAAGACGCGCATCGTCGTGCTCGTACAACCGAGTTCGTCCGAGCCCCAGCGGTTGTTCAACAAGCGCATGTCGCCGAGCAACAAGTAGTCCCTCGAGGTGCTGGTCTGGTCTCCAGGCTTTGCCAGCCCTTTTCCATTCTGGTCCATGAAGGGCACGGGCTCGGCCGGCGTGGTGTCCGAGGGCGCCGCAGTCTCGGTCGGATTCGGTGACACCGTCGTGTCTGACCCTGCGGGTTCGGTCGACGTCATGGCGGGATCGGGCGTCGAAGTCGGTGCAACCGTCGTGTCGGGCGTCGGAGTCGTCGAGCCCGGGCCCGCTGGAGTCGCTGGGTTGGTCGTCGTGGTCGTCGGCATCGGCGGGGTGGGCTTGGCCCCCGTCGTCGTCCCACTCGGATTCGTGGCCATGGGCGTCGTGTTCACCGTGGAGGCGCCTGGGCCCGGCGTCATTGCCGCAGGTCCGGCCGGCGGCACACTGACGCCAGTGTTCGTCGCAGTAGGCACGCTCGGACCGATCGCAGATTGCGTGACGCACGTGCTGTTCTCGCAGGCCAGGCCCGGGTCGCAGGTGCCGGCGGAACACTCACAGCCGGCCGAGCCGGCAGCGCACTCGGGAGTCTTCGACTCACCGCAGTGGGTGAGCGCAAACAATGATCCGAGCCCGAGACAGGCAAAACAAATGCGGGTGACGATCGATGAACGCATGCGTGGAGCTCTCCAAAAGCCAGCAAAACTGGCGGGGCACCGCATCATCGGCGAGAAAAGGGCTGAGCGCACGGCTCAGTCTGGGGTTTGCGTCAGCCGCGATCCCACGAGGCCGCCGAAGTGCGGGCAGAGCCAAATGTTCTTGCTCGAAGGGAAGTCAACTCGCCGCTCTGTGCTCCGTCGAGGCGCAAGTAGGTCGGAGTAGATCGCCCGAGAACTCCTATCCAGCTCGGCCCCTTGCCGCGCCAAGCCAGGTCCCCACACAAAAGCTTCGGGCTGGGTGCTTTTTTCAGACTAGATCCGGGCCGCGGCGGAATTACAGGGGGTGACCCGAACTCGTCGAACGACCTGTCATCAGCGAGCTGCGCGTGCCTTGTGTGCGCTGATCCTTTGCACCAGCGGATGCAGCAGCCCAACGAAAACGGATGCTGCGGCGATCGGGGTAGAACCCTCCGCGGAGGTCAGCAGCCCAGCGCCGACATCCGAACTGCCAACGACGTCGGTGCCATCGTCGCCGGCAACGCCGGCCGCCGACACACCGAGCCCCGCGAGTGGGTCGACGCCGGCGCCGCCCTCACCCAGCGAAAGCTCGGAGATGCCTGCCGGCGCAGTGCCCGTTGGCGTGGGCGGAGGTCCCGGGATCGCCGTACCCAACACGAGCGCTCCGCTGCCAAGCGCGCCCCCCGAACCCCCGAGCACCCAGGGAACGACGCCGAGCACACCGAGCGACGTGCCGTCTCCAGTTCCGGCGGCAGGCGGCGCTCCAAGCGAGCTCGATGCGGGCGCTGCGCCGAGTGACCCCAACGCCCCGGCCACGGCGATAACTTACGACACACCGCCTGGTGCCGTAGAGAGTGATCTGTACACGGTTACGGTCAACGGCGATCCGGTCTTCGTCGAGCACCTGACGAAGTACGCGCCCGAGATGCAGGTGCACTATGCGCACTGCTCCTTGTCGCAAGGCATGCCTGCGTCCGTCGCGGTAACCTCGAGCGAGAGCTTCAATGCCTACCGCTTGAGCCCCAAGAGTCGCAACTTGGATGTGACCCGTGACGGCAACACACTCAGCTTCGATACGGGGCCGAACTATCTGATCCTCGCCCTGGACGACAAAGAGCTCTTGTTCTTGTTGTTCGACGAAGCCGAAGTCGATCCGCCCGCGTTGGGCGATGCCAACGTCAAGAGCATCGCCGACTACGATGTCGACGCGACTGGCGCGACGCTCGAGACAACCAAAATCCAGGCCGCGATCGACAAAGCTTCAGGCGCCGAACAGAACATCCTCTACTTCCCCCCGGGAAAGTACTTGGTGGGTGAGCTGTGGTTGAAGAGCGACATGACGCTCTATCTGGCGGGCGGAGCCCTGCTCTACGGCTCGAACAATCCAACCGATTTCAATACCGGTAGCGGCGGCGTCAACATCGAGGATTGCTCACACGGCATGATTCGAATGTACCAAGTGAAGAACACCAAGATTCTGGGACGTGGCGTCATCGACAGCAATGGCAAGTCCATCCGTGCTCAGAACGACACCAAGCTCAACCTGTTCAAGATCGAAGAGAGCTCCCAGATCACCATCGATGGCATCCTGGTGCGCGATCCCAGCTTCTGGAACACCCTGATCTATCGCAGCGACCAAGTCGAGATCCGAAACTACAAGGTCGTCAACTGCCGCCCAACGACGACGCAATACAACAACACCGACGGCGTGAACTTCGACGAGTCCACCAACGGCCACCTGTACAACGCGTTCTTGTACACCGGCGACGACAGCATGGCGACCAAGAACGAAGAGCCAAACGGCACGGTCAACACCAGCGACATTCTGCACGAGAAGATCGTCGCTTACAGCAACTCCGTCGGCTGCAAGGTGGGCACCAAGACGATGGGCCAGAGCATGAAGAACATCGTCTTTCGTGACGTCGACGTCGTCAAAGCCGGGCGTGCTTTGAACATCGACGCTTACGACACAGCGGTGGTCGATGGGACCGTGTTCGAAGACATTCGCGTCGAAGCCGCCGACTCGATCTTGATCGCGCTGGAAGAGACCATGCCCCCGGATTGGCGCGACGCGGCGAACCAAAGCATCATCCGCAACACGACCTTCAAGAACGTCGCGTCAGAGGTGAACAAGACGATCGACTTACACGGCCGCTCGACTGAATATGGCATCGACGGCGTGCACTTCGTAGGCTTCACCGTTCAAGGTAAAGCCGTCACGAGTGCCAGCGACGGTGATGCCACTTTCAGCATCAATCAATACGCGACCGACGTCACTTTCGAGTGACGCCGGTCGAAGCTCAGGGCGGTCGAATTCAGGGATCGACGCACTGCAAGTTCGGCATCTTGCAGGTTTGACCGTTCTCGCAGTCAGCGTCCGTGTTGCAGGATTGGACTCCGGGAATCGCGAGACTCAGCGTAAGGGGTGAACTGAGTGTGAACTCGGCGTACCCGGCACTGAGGTTCGCGTAGTTCGCAGTGCGGCGTTCGACCGTCACGAGTGGGAAGCCCGCGACTCCGAGATCCGTCAGCCCCGTCACCAGCGAACCGGCGATCTGCGCCGAGCCCGTATCCTCGACGTTGCAAACGATCTCGGCCTGGCTTCCGCCATGATGCCCCACGTCCACGGTCAGGACGATTTGACCGAGCTTGGGATCGCCGGCTACCCACGTGACTTCCGCGGGCTTGCCAGGTTCGAACGGGATCGGATCGACGCTCTTCGCCATCAGCACGTCGATGCCAACCACGCTGATCGTGAACGGCTCGAGCGCGCCGCCCTGGGCCGACAGCGTGAGCACGTCGCCTGCCGCGAAGGCAGGTGCGCCGAGGCCAGCCACGTTGTAGCGATTGGTGGTTGCGTTGAGCGGCTCGAGCGTGAAATGGGCGGTTTGATCGCGCTTCTGAATCCCGTCGACCGTGAGGGTACCCACGCTCGCCGTCTCGGGTCGCGGGGCGCACTGGCGGTCGGTCGTGCAGTCCTGATCGGCGCTGCAGACCGGGTCACAAGTGAACACCTTGGGCGTCCGCAGCTCGCAATCACCGTCCTTGCTCACCACGTCATAACTTACCGTTTCATTGTCTGGAGCCGAGTGCATCAGTCCGCTGAAACTGGTCGAGTCCTGGTTCAGGGTGACGTCGAAGTGACCGAGCCGTTTACCCATGGGCTCTACGAGGACGACTTCATCGGCGCTCATCGGTAGCGGGTTCGAGGGCTCGTTCGAGGGCGCAGCACTGGGTGCGGCAGTCGTCGGCTCGGGATGGCTGCTCGAGGTGGTGACGTCGGATTTGTTCTTATCGCTCGGGTCATCGCTGCTGGCGCACGCGCTGCAAATTACGCTGCACAAGGCGGCGCAAGACGCGCCCAGCAAAACTTGATGGATCGAGCCCTTGGAGAATTTGATGCTCATGGTTGGTCAATCGTTCAGGGCTTGAGGGCAAAACAGTAGAAGCCGCCGTAGCCGCCCCCCGAACCGACCGTCGGATTGTCCGCCATCGGCGGACCCATTTCGTCGAGGAACACGCCAGGGGCGCAGCCCGCCTCATCCAGTGCAGACATCCAGTTTGCGGTGTCGCCGATGTTACCTCCGCCGAAACCACCGCCACCGAAAAAGCCACCGGCGTCAGAGGTGTCGAGGCCGCCGAAGCCACCACCCATCGCGCCAGACATGCCGCCACCGAATCCACCTTGCATGCCCGCACCTGTGGGCCACGGGTGACCGACACGCGGTTGACCAGAGGGCTCAGCGCTCGTCCAGTCGTTGCAGGTCGAGGCCGAAACATCATCGCCGTCGGTGTACAGTTCACCTTGCTCGTTGGTCCCAGTGAGCATGTCGTGATTGTCGACTTGTTCACCATCGGGGGAATGGTTGGGCACGCCGTCTTCGTTCGGTAAGTCGTTGAGGATCTCGGGATCAGCTCCGTCGGGCCGTTGTTGCAGCAACGATTCGAGATCGAGCGCGACGACACGACCCAAACGGTCGTACCAAGGTCCCTGACCGATGCGATCCTTGGCGTGAATCGGGCCATCGTCTGGGCCACCCTTCGTCACGCTGAGGAAGGCATGCCAGCCCTTGCCGCCCGAACCAGGCATCGAGCGCTCGGCGATCTCGGTGCAAAGCTTGTCTGCGCCCGCGAGACCCGTCGCTTCACCGTACCGCAGATCTCCGCCGAACCCGTCGGGGCTGCCCGAGAGATCCTGCAACGCCGCTAGGCTCGTCACGAAGAACGAGAAGGGTTCGTCGGGAACCTCGGTGGCAGGATCGGTCGGCGTGTTGCTGGTACCCTCCGTTGGAGTGGGGGTAGACGTCTCGGGCGTAGTCGGAGTGTCGGTCGGCGTCGTGTCGCTCGGCGTCGTGTCGCTCGGCTTGGGCGTCGTAGTTTGCCCGGGCGGGTTACTGCCGCCAATCTCTGAAGTAGCGGGCCCAGGCGCGCTGCTGCCTGGGGTGGCTGGGGTAGACGTGCCGGGCTTGGTGCCTGAGTTTTGGGCCGGGGTAGTGGCCACAGTAGGGGTCCCGTTGGTTGCCGCCGGCGAGCTTGGGTTCGGATTCGTACTCGGTTGCGACGTCTCGGCCGATTCGGTCGAGGAGGTGTCGGAGGATTCGGGCGAACCGCAAGCTGCAACGCTGAAGAGGGCGGGAACGACCCAGCCGAGGGTCGCGAAGGGAACCGATTTTTTCATGAATCCTTTTGCCGCCGCAGGTGAACAAGCGGGGCGATACGGGGTGTGCTCTAGCGCGCAGTGGCCGCGCTCAGTCATGGCTGTGTCGCAACCTTCACAACAACGTCACTAAATCCGCACCAAACCCGGGCTGAAGAAATCTTTCACCCCTGCTGCTCGGATTCTTTGCGTTTGCTGAAGTTTCCCGGCCACCTAGCTCCCCGAAAGCCAAATCCCCGAAGGCCAGCTCCTCCGAAAGCCAGATCCCCAGCGCGCCGTCGCAGCACTCACCAAGTGCCAATCTTCTCGAGAACACCCCGTCGCTTCACGATGTTCTTGTAGTCCCATTGAATGGTTCGCGCCTTCTTCAACCAACGGCTCAAGTCCAAGGTGGAGACTTCGCTCGGGTCGGTGAAACGCAACTCGGCGGCTTTGAACTTGCCCTCGGGCAGTAGCCGCGGCTCGCCGAAGGATTGGCCGCTCCAGAACAGCAACTGCACGTAGTTCTTGCGCACCCAATAGCCAACGATCGGGTTGTCTTCGATGAACCAAACTGGCGCGCGATGCCAGATCTTGCTTTGAGCCTCGGGTAAGCCTCCGTCGAGCGTCGTGGCCAGCAGCTCGCAAATGCGGCGCGGATCTTTCGCCTGCTCCGAGTTGTACTTCTGGATCTCCGGATTCATGACCTACGGGCCTCGGCCTGCGCTCGAGTGGCGGGCGGAACCGGCCAACCGCCAACGGCTTGTACCCGCTCGGGACATCGCCCGAAAGATCGAAACACGGATTGGGCGTGAAGCGGTCACTAGGACGGAGTCTCATGCTACTTCTGGATCCGTGCCGTGCGTTCGTGCAGCCGACGAGGACCGGCGTGCCTGCGCGCGACGGCCGTCTGCGAGAGGCCGCCTAGGGTGAGTTTCGCTTCGCAACCTGCCGCACTCCCGCTTCCCGTCGAGCCCCGGGCGGACGCGCCCGCTTTCGCCGAAGTCTACGAGCAAATGTTCCCCTTCGTGTGGCGCTGCGCTCGACGTTTCGGAGTCGATGATTCGGCCTTGGACGACGTCTGCCAAGAGGTGTTCGTCGTGGTGCACCGGCGTTTGGGGGACTTCCGCGGGGAATCTTCGCTCAAAACCTGGGTCTTCGGGATCGTGAACAACGTCGTGCACACTCATCGGCGCTCGCAGCAGCGCAAAGAGCCGTCGTTGCGTTCGACCTCACCGTTGCTCGACCCGAGCGAACTGTCCACTTCTGGCGAAGATCCGCTCGAACTGTTCGTCAAGCGCGAATCGGTGCGCGCCGCCCGGACCTTGTTCCTCGAGCTCTCCGAAGACAAACGCGTGCTGTTGATGCTTGCTGACTTGGAGGACGTGCCGGTGCCCGAGATCGCGCAATTGACCGGAACGAATTTGAACACCGTTTACGCGCGTCTGCGGGCCGCGCGCCAAGCGCTGGCAGATGCGGTGCGTCGACATCGCGCGAAGATCGAAGGTGGTGGCCGTGGCTGAACTCGATGATGATTCGGGGCGGGTGCTCGACTTGCTCAAGGCGTGCGACGAACCGACGGCGCACGACGCCGAGCGCGTCAGGCGCGCAGTCTGGGCGCGGGTCGGACTGGCGGGAGTCGCAGCAACCACTGTCGCCACAGGTGTACACGTGGTCGCGAGTGGTGGCGCGCAAGCCGCAACGCTGACCGCTGCATCGGTGACAGGCGGGAGTGTTGCACCTACGGTGAGCTCGGTCGGACTGCACACGGCTTGGGTCGTGACGGCAGCCAAGGTTGGCGTCGCGGTCGCCTTGTTGGGTGCTGGCGGCTGGTATGGTGCGCGAGTGCTCGGGTCAGCGCACGAGCGCGCACCGCTAACTAGCGTGCCACCCCCACTGCCCCAGCCCCTGGTCAACGCTGGCGCTCCGCAGTCCGCGGCGTCTGCGGCCGAGACGAACGGCTCACAGCCCGCCCAAAATTTCGATGAACTTGCTCCGAAGCTCGACGTACCCAGCGCCGAGCGCCCACAGCAAGCGCTCGCCAGGGATCGTTCACCTAATACCGCCAGCGGCAAACACACCGAACTGGCGGCGGAGGTAGCTCTGCTGGCGGCAGCACAGCACGCGCTTGCCCAAGGCAAATACGCCGAAGCTCTCAGCAGCCTCAATACCCACGCCGAGCGTTATCCTCACGGGGCCCTCAGCGGCGAGCGCGAGGCCTCTCGCGCCATTGCCCTGTGCAGAAGCGGCGAACTGACGCGCGGCCAAGTCGTGGCGCAGCGTTACTTGGCGCGGCATTCGGGCTCACCGCTGTGCAGTCGGGTCAAGTCCGCCTGCCAAATCGAACGATAAAAGGACAACAATAGAGCTTAGGGTGACGAGAGTTCAGAGTTAGTCTAGGCGCGTGAAGCCACAGCGGCTGTTATCGATGCGCGTCGTCGGCCCTTTGGTGTGGCTGACGTTGAGCTCCAGCGCCGTCCGAGCCGCACCATCCACGCCAAGCATCGAACTCGAGTACCAGGCGCCTGCGCTTTGCCCGAGCCGCGAACGCGTCGAGCTCGAGCTGCGCCGCTTGCTAGCGGGCAGTAACTTGAAGGCTGTAGTGAAGAGCCAGATCGTGGTGGCCGAGCAAGCTGCGGGCTACTCCGTGCGCCTCGTCCTGCTCGAACCCGTCAGCGGCGCACGGACCATCGAGCACCACAGCTGCAGTCAGGCGCTAAAGGCCGCAGCCCTGGTGGTGGCGCTGTCCGTCGATGCGGACGCGGTGGCGCGCGATCAGGCTACCGCCTCGACGCTGGACGACCCAGGAACCGAGACGAGCCCCAAGCAGGGCGATCCTGCCCAGCCACCCGGTGACGGCGCAACGCGGTCCGCCGAGCGATCCGGAACACAATCGAACTTGACCGATAGAGCCGTGGTCACGAGCTACGGCCCCGCTCCCTCGCCCGACGCAGACGAACCACCGGGCCCCGCCGCGAAGGCGAGTCCGGCGCTGTGGCTCTCCGCTGGAGCCGTCGCGGAACGGGGAATTGCCCCAGAGATCGCGGTTGGTCCGATGGTCGCACTGGGTTTACAAGCGCAGCATTGGCGAGTCGCACTGGCCGGGTCCGCATTGCCGATCTCGGAAGCCACCGCGACGAGCAGCCACGCGGGCGCACGGTTTCGTTTCTCGTGGCTCGAGCTGCAGCTGTGCGCGCGACTGGCTGCGAATGCTCGCCCGCGCGTTGGCGGGGGGGTGTGCGGCCTCGCGCGGCAAGTTTGGGCGCAAGCGCTGGGCACAGGGGTCGACGAGAGTTTGCGAGCCAATGTGCAGAGCCAAGTGCTCGGCCTGAGCCCCCACTTGTTGCTTCGAGTTTACGAAGCGCTGGGGCTCGAATCGGCCATCGACTTCGAGTGGGCGCTACGCCGCCCGAACTACGTCATCGAGAATCTTGCACAACCCGTATATCGAACCCCGCGCTTCGGTGGGGCGCTGCGACTCGCAATCAGCGTGGTGTTTTGAATCGTAACAGCGTCGAGGTCCGCTCAAGGCGTCGTGACTCCGAGCCCCCACGCGCGCTGCTCTTGGCAATCCGTGAGCGCGACGTCGTAGACCACGGCGCGTCGGATGGTGCCCCCCAAGTACGGATCCGCATCGTAGTGTGAACGACCGATCCAATTGTCGCGATCGTCGACCTGACTCAACTCGAACGTCAACCCCCGAGCGCCGAGAAGCTCACCGTCCAAATACAGACGCAGTTGCTGCTCGGAAGCATCGAACGCGAGTGAGGCTCGATGCAACACTCCATCGCGCACCTCGAGATCGGTCCCAATGGCCAGTTCGTTGGCCGCACCATCGGCGCTCGCCAACGCGGCGAGCTTGGGTTGATCGAGGCCCGTGGCTGGGGTTAACGCCAGGTAACTGCGCCCGACGCTGCCATCGCCCTCGCTGGGCTCTGCGGTACTACCCCGTCCAAAATCCAAGAGCCTCACATAGCCAGGACCCCCGTCGACGACAAACCAGACGCTCAAGGTCGTGCTCTGTAGCCCCGCCAACATTCGGCTCGGCAACTGAACGAAATCATCCACTCCGTCGAGACGCACTCCTCGGCCTTCGGCCGCGCTGAGCAGCTGGGCGCCTCCGAACAGTTTGGCAGCCTCACCGCCCTGCGCGTCGGCCACGCTGCTGCCAGCCGCGCCAGTGCCGGAAAGAGTGAACAGATAGTCGTGCAATGCACCAGGGGCTTCACACTGATTGGACCCCGAGTCGCGTCCCCGTGCCGCGTCGGGCGCGATTCCAGCCTCGAGCCCCATTGACGGCTTGCTTTGCCCGTCCCCGGGTCGCGTGGCTTTGGCGGCGTCGATTGGGGGCCGCGCAGCGTCCTCGGTTTTGGGCGATACGTGCAAGCGACCAACCAGAACCTCGGGCGAGGACTCGCAGCCGAGCGCCACCAGAGAGCTCAACGCCGCCGCACAGCTACGCATCGCGCGACCCTAACACGCGCCACCACGTAGAGCGGCGAGCACCGTTCAGCGTTGCACCACGAACAGATATTCGAACCTAGGCCGCCAAGCGGGCCGAATCGTGGTCAATCGAATCAGCAATTGCAGATTTGGACACGGATGCAGAGCGCCGCGGCGACCCAGGGGGCGTGAGACGCGAATATCTGATGGTCGCGCTGGCCCTTGTCGGCTGTTCGCGGTTGGGTACCGATCCAACTTGGAGCGAACGACGCACCGACGGAACGGGGTCGGCGGACGCGCGCGATTCGAACGGTTCTACGAACACGCCCGAGACGCTCGGTCAGGCGACTCAGCCAACGCGTTCACCCGGTGCAAATAGCTCAGCGCCGAACTCGCCACAGACCAACGGCAGCGAGGAGAACGGGGCGCCGACTTCAGCAGCGGCCGCACCAAACGGGAACTCTGGCACTGGCGAGCCGGGCTCGGCCGACGACAGCGGCTCGAGCGACGGGGACTCGACGACGCCCACTACCAAGCCCGGCAGGTTACCGATCCACCACCTGACCGCGACCGAATACAACACGACGGTCGCGGAGCTGTTGCACACGAACGCCCGACCGGCAGATTATTTTCCAGCCTCGGGCAGCAGCGAGTTCGATACGAACGTCGGGGTCCTGACCAGCCTTTCTCCGGTGTTGGTGCAGGGTTACTATGGCGCAGCAAAGGACCTGTCCGCGGCCCTGCTCGCCGATCCCGCGGCCCTGAGCGGGGTGCTCGACTGCGATCCGGCGAGTGCCTCGCCGGACGGCGAAGAGCAATGCGTTCGTACGTTGATCGCGGGCTTTGGGCTTCGCGCGTTTCGAAGGCCGCTGCCAACCGACGAGACTGATCATTACTGGAAAAGCTATCAATACGCCCGCACGGAGCTCGGATTCGATGCGAGCGCTGCAACCGCGCATCTGATCCGGATCCTGCTTTCATCGCCCAACTTCTTCTTGCGAATCGAAGCGCCGCTCGACGACCAGGACACCACCCAGGGTAAAGCCTTCGCGCTCGCCTCACGGCTCAGCTACTTGTTGTGGAGTTCCGGTCCGGACGCAGAGCTCTTCGAAAGCGCTGCGCAGGGCGAGCTGGCGACGAGCGACGACATCTTGCGCGAAACGAATCGCATGCTCGACGATCAGCGCAGCGGGGCGTTGATTCGCGACTTCGTCGGCCAGTGGCTGGGTCTGCGACGCTTGGCGAGCCACGACGTGAGCACGAGCGTCTTTTCCGAATGGCAGAGTGAGTGGCTCGGGGCAATGGCCACCCAAGCCGACGAGTACGTGTCGGGGTTCTTCACGGGTGAACGGGACTGGTCGGAGTTTTTGAGCGCGAGCGTGCCAGAGGTGCCCGAGTTCAATGATTTCCTCGCCGCTGATCCAGAGCCGAGAGCAGGCTTTTTGACACTACCCGCGTTCCTGACCCTGTCGTCTCACAGCGACCGCACTTCACCGACGACCCGCGCTGTCACGATTCTCAGCGGACTATTGTGCACGACGATCACGCCCCCTGCGAACGTGGCCATTCCGGATCTCAGCGCGACCGGTGACGGCGAACTCGGTGAGGCAAACATCCGCAAACGCTTGGAGCAGCATCGCGCGGCCAGCGAGTGCGCTAGCTGCCATGCCGTGCTCGATCCCATCGGGCTGAGCTTGGAGCACTACGACGCGATTGGACGCTACCGCACCCAATACGGCGATGGCAGTGCAGTAGACGCGTCGGGAGAATACGCCGGGGTGTCTTTCTCGGATGTGAACGAGCTAGTGCCCACGATTACGAGCGACGAGCGGTTCGCGCGTTGTCCAGTCGAGAAATTGACGAGCTACGCGCTGCGCAAGCGGGTCACTGACGACGACAAAGACACGCTCGACGCGATCACCAAGGACTGGGCCAGCGGGTCACTCGACGACTTGCTGCGAAGGATCGTCAGTCACCCCATGTTCTCCCCGCAACTATAGAGTCCACGCCCCAACTGGTTGCGCCCCAGTCGTAAATCCATAGCACACAGTCGTGAGTTCACGGAATTCGGCATGATGACTTCACTCGGCCCCGTCCCATTCGATCTGATGCAAGCCCTGTTTGGTCGGAGTCGTTCACGCGCGCGATCGCTGATGAACCGGCGCACCCTGCTGCGCGGCGCTGGTGTGTGCTTGGCGCTCCCCTGGCTCGAAAGCTTGCTGCCTCGCGATGCCCGAGCCCAGAACTCCGGCTCGGCTCAACGCTTCTTGATTTGTAGTTTTCCCAACGGCGCACCCACGGACTGGTGGGAGACAGCCCCGGCATTTGGCACCCGCGTCGAGGGGGATGACTTCCAATTGCCAACAGGGCTGCAAGCTTTCGCGCCCCTGAAATCCAAGCTCTTGATGGTGAGCCGTCTCGGCAACTACACCCATCGCCAAGATCAGGACTCGGACAACCTCGATCCAGCAATCGAGCCTTCGCATGCGCGTTGCATGTCGGCGTTCACCACTTGCGTGGACGCGGATCAGAAGGCCCGCGACGCAGGCGTCAATGATTTGGGTTCTGCCGCGATCAACGGTATCTCGGTAGACCAGTTGATCGCCAAGGTGACTGGGCAACAGACGGCAAAGGCGTCGCTGCAAACGGGCCTGGGGGTCAAGCCAGGCTTCTTCGATGGCCGCAGTAGCGCCTACAACCAGGCCATTTCCTGGAGCGCACCCGATCAGCCGTTGATGCGCTCCGTCAATCCCAAAGCCGTGTTCGACTCGCTGGTTCAGGCAGGCGCGATGAACTCGGGTGGGTCCACGGATGCCGACAGCGAGGCGATTGCGGCGCGCGCTGCCACCGAGCAGAGCGTGATCGATGCGGTTCGGGATGACGCCAATCGCTTGCTCGAGCGTGCAGGGAGCGACGACAAGAAAGTGCTCGAGCAATACCTCGACGCCCTGCGTTCGATCGAAACCGACGCCACGCGCGTCGGTTCGAGCATGGGGGCCACAGGTGAATGCAGCGTGATTGCCGAACCGGGTGAAGTGCCCGAGCCGCCCGGCCCGCAGCAAGGACTGAGCCAGGGCGACGACGGCTACGATCACGAGGCGCACGCCGATGTGATGAACGATCTGATCGTGATGGCGCTGCAATGTGACGTGACGCGGGTGATCACGCACATGCTCGACGATGCGCGCTCGGAGTTCGAGTATCGCAACATCCCCGCCGCAGTCCGCGAGCAAATCGGACTCGAGTATCGTGAAGGCAGCAGCTTGCACTATCACGCCTCGCAGCACGCACAGGGCAATCTCGATCGCGGTACCGATGGGGGTCAATACAAGCTGGTCGAGAAGAGCAATCGCGATTTTGCGGCGATCAATTGTTGGTTGGCGGGCAAGGTTGCGAGCTTGGCCACGCGGCTCGACGCGATCCCCGACGGTGACGGAACGCTGCTCGACCACACGCTCATGGTGTTTGGAAGCGAGATGCGCACGCACGATCACAAGGCTTTCGATCTGCCTCTGCTGCTACTTGGAGGCGGAGGGACCTTTCGCGCCAACTCTCACACGGCGTACGCCGCACTCGGCGAGGATCGCCAATTGCGCGATCTGTGGTTCACGATTCTCAATGCTCACTTTGGGCTGAACGTGGAGTCTTTCGGTGAGGACGCGCGCGGAGTGAACAATGCGCTACTCGAGGAAATTTTGGCATGATTAATCCATCGAAATCGCGCACCTCAGCTCAGCGCGCGCTCGTCTGCGCAATCGCAACCTGTGGTGTTGCTTGCAACGAGCCCACGTACACGCCCTTCTACGACTCCGCTGATCTCGCAGACGGCGGGCCCCAGGTAAATAACGATGCAGGCGCCTCAGCCTCGCCAAGCACGGCCGACGGGAAGCCAAGTCAGACTCCAATGCCGGCGACGCGTGGATCCAACACGGACAGTCCCGCGACCAGTGATGACGAGGCACGTCCTACGAGTGAACCTGCGGCGCCAACCCAAGCAGGCCGCCCAACCCCGGACACGGGCGAGAACCCCAACGATGCCGGACCTGCAGCTCCCATCCCGACGCAGCCATCGAGTAATTCGACTGCAGAGATCGGGGACGCGTGCTTGAGCGAAAGCCCCGTCCCGACCAGTTTCGAGCGCAACTGTGCGGGTTGCCACAACGACGCTGGCGAACAGATCGGTAGCGCCCCAAATCTGTTCACTTTCGAGGGCACGGCTGACGAGTTCCAACAGCGCGTGCGCATGGGTGGCGAGCGCATGCCAAGCTTCGATACCCAGACGCTGAGCGACGATGACTTGAGTGCGATCGTCGACTTCTTCGAAGCGCCCATCAACGACGCCAACTCCGAGACCTCCACTGCCTGCGCTGGCAAAGCGCTCGTCGGTGACACGTGCTCGGGCGTGACGGTTCCGATCGTGCCCCTGTATGCGAGCGCCGAGGCCGGTGACACGGCGCAGATCCTGACCACGAACTCGGACGGTTCGCTGGTCTTGAGGGCGGGCGGTCGCGTGCGCGGACGACATGAGCACGAGGCCGACTTCAGTCCATTTCACACGCAGTATTTCGAGCATCGCAGCTACACGTTCATCGTCGAAGATACGATCCCTGCCGGCGGAAACACGATCAAGGTGACGTGGCTACCGATCGCCGATGCCGCGGCCGACCAAGTCATCAACTTGCGTTACTGGTACACCGGCGACGGCAACGTATTCCACACGAACGTCGGGATGACTCGCATCGAGCCGATGCATTGGGAGCACACGGCGGATCACAACGCCCGAGACGACCGCGAGATTCGGATCGGGGACCGCTTCGACTTCGAGTTCGGCGTGTTTTATGACCCAGACCAGGTCGATGGCCGCACGAGCTACTACAGCGACACGTTTCGTTACGTCGTCGGCAGCGGCAAGCTGACCGCGTTCGATAGCCCCGACGACCGAGCGAAGAGCGGCGGCGACACGACGATTCCTTACATCTTCGTCGAGCCGGAGCTCTACTTCGAACAGATGGCGCTCAACATTCAGGGCGACGACGCCCAGCGCTTCTTGGAAGGCCGGCGCCTCTTTCACACCGACTTCGTGACGGGTGAACACACCGATCCGAACAATCCACCCTTCGAAGAGCAAGCTTCGAAAGCCGGGCCGCTCGCGAATCAGACGAGCTGCTCTGGTTGCCACGAACACAACGGACGCGGTGCACCCCCTGCGTCCGGCGAAGCCGCGGAAACCTTGGTCTTCAAGACCTTCGACGCAAGCTCGACGAGCGACGCCCCGCTGCCGGCACCCAAGTACGGCCGACAATTGCAGACGTTGAGCCAAGACGGCTTCGACCCGGAAGGGCAGGTGAACGTCACGTTCACGGCTGAAACCTTCTCTCTGCCCGACGGTGACGAAGTCGAACTCCAACGACCGAGCTACGTCTGGGACGGCGATCCGTCGTTGCTCTCGCCGCGCTTGCCGCGGCCAGTGATCGGACTTGGTCTGCTCGAAGCAATTTCAGAACAGACCCTGCTTGGTCTGGCCGACGCTGAGGACTGCAACGCCGATGGCATCTCGGGACGGCCCAACCTGGTGCCCGATCCTGCCACCGGTGATTTGCGTCTCGGTCGTTTTGGTTGGAAGGCGGGCAAGGTCAGCGTGCG